>NZ_JBVJFK010000007.1:130931-434582 GCF_055587885.1 Streptomyces sp. NPDC046349 | reverse complement strand
TAAGTGTCTGGTAGTTATCTTTTCAACCAAAACCCGTATCCCCCACCACCCGCCCCCCCCCCCTCCCCGTCCCCCCCCCCCCCCCCCCCCGGGGGGGGGGGGGGGGGGGGGGGGGGGCCCCCCCCCCCCCCCACCCCCCGAATCTGCGTCAGCTGGCAGAACAAGAACCGAAGAAGACGGCCGTCATGGCACCCATGACGTACTTGAACTGCTTGGCGCTGGTCTTGATCGCGCTCATCGGATCCTCCTTTTGTCGCTCCTGACGGACGGACGTTCCGTGCCCCGCGAGGGGCCGGTCCGCCCGGCCTTGGGTGACAACACCCTGGCGCGATCGAGGTGTTGCGGGCAATGATCGGGTCCGTTCAACGGACCGGCGGAAGCGGAGGACGGCACCACCGTTCTTGCTGATGAGCCGGGACGAACGGGGAGTTACGGGCACCATCCGACCGATGGCGTCCGGGCGAAAGGGGGATCCGCTCATGGCCAGATCCGGCACTGAGGGGCGGGGAGTACTGGAGGGCGCGTTCGCACTCATGGAGGTGCTCGCGCACGGCGACGAGGTCGGCCTGACGAGGTTGGCCACGGAGGCCGAACTGCCGAAGGCCACGGCGCACCGGCTGCTCGGGCAGCTGGTCGCGCTCGGTGCGGTGCAGAGCGTTTCGGGCCGCTACCGGCTGGGCCCGAGGACGTTCCGGCTGGGGCAGGCGTGGCATCCCGCGCGGGCGCTGCGGGCCGCGTCGGCGCGGCCCCTGCGGGAACTCGCCGCTGCCGGCGGCGGCAGGTCGAGTGTCAGCCTGTCGGTACCGGAGGCGGGCCAGGCCCTCGTGGTCGGGAGCACGCGCAGCGAGGTGGACGACGTGTTCGCGTTGTATCCCGGTGTCGTCCTGCCGCCCGGGAGTGCGGCCGAGTTGATCCTTACGGCGTCGGCTCCCGAGGCGGGTCCGGCGCAGGGGTGGTCGCGGGCCGCGTGGTCGCGGGAGGCGGCGCGGGCCAGGGAGCAGGGCATGGCCTTCCAGTACGGGCAGTGCGTGAGTGCGCTGTCGTGCGTGGCCGCGCCGGTGTTCTCCGATGCGGGGCAGGTGGTGGCCGCCGTGGCGGCGACCTCGCTGGACGGCAAGCAGATCGCCCTGCTGGGTGAGGCCGCGGTCCGTACGGCGGCGATGGTCAGCGCCAACCTGTCCAGGCTGCCGGCGCCCGCGGCGCGGCCGCGCCGCGACTGGGAGTCCGCGCAGGGCCCGGCCGGCCGGGCCGCCCCGCACGCCGTGATGGCGCGGCGGCACTAGCAGGGCGGTGCGGGCGGGGGCGGGCGGTGCCTCCCTCGGTCCCCGTCCGCACCCGTCGCCCCCGTCCGCGCCCGTCGCCGCCGTCCGTACCCGTCGCCCACGCCGTACCCGTCGCCCCGGCCCCGTCCGGCCTGTCGGCTCAGCGCAGGTCGAGGCGCATCAGGACCCGGGGGTGGCCGGCCAGTACGGAGGAGGTGTCGGCGGCGTGCACGAAGCCTGCGCGTTCGAAGTTCTTCCGCAGACCCGCGTACGCCATCGTCAGGTCCGCCCGGGCTTCCCCGTTGTCGAGGGGGTAGGCCTCGACCGCGGGTGCGCCGTGGCCACGGGCGAACTCGACCGCCCCGGCGATGAGGGCGTGCGAGATGCCCTTCCTGCGGTGGCCGGGGCGTACCCGGACGCACCACAGCGACCACACCGGCAGGTCGTCGACGTGCGGGATGGTGCGGCTGCGGGCGAACGAGGTGTCCGCTCGCGGAGCCACGGCCGCCCAGCCCACGGGCTCGCCGTCCTCGTAGGCGATCACCCCCGGAGGGGTTGCGCTGCGGCACAGCTCGGCGACGTACTCGCCCCGGGCCGGACCGCGCAGTTCCTGGTTGAGCTTCGAGGGGACGCGGTAGCTGAGGCACCAGCAGACGTTGGCCTCGGGGGACTTCGGGCCGAGCAGGGCGCGCACGTCCTCGATGACCGATGCGGGCCGGACTTCGATGGTCATGGGACCACAGTGCCACGAGTGGCGGCGGCCCACCGCGCACGCGGCGTACTGTTCGAGAAGTGCCGACCGTGCCCGTGGCCCCTGGCACGCGGTGCGTCATGCGCTGCGGCTGTTCCCCGAAGCCCACATGCCCCTGGCACGAGCGGTCCTGGACCCCATGTCGGAGCCGAAGAGATCGAGGACCTCGAGAGCGAGGCCCGGCTGCGAGGCTGAGGACAGAACGCCTCCGCCGAATGTCGAGTTCATCGCGCAGTCACCTGGGAGCGGTCCGGCGATGACCACGCCCGGCAGGTCCATCAGCTCGCTGTGTTGCTGAAACGCCACGTCGGCCCGGCCGGAGGACAGCAGGCTTCCGGCCGGCACGCCCGGCGGTGCCTGGACGAGCCGGCCGGCGAGCGCATCGGCCAGACCCAGCCGGCTGATCAGGCGGATCAGGTCCGTCCCGCTGGGACCGGTGGAGTAGGCGATCTTCTTCGCGGACCGCAGAACGGCCCGCAGGTCGGATTCCGAGTCGAGCACCGGAACCGGTGAGCCCTCCGGCACGGCGGCGACGACCTGGGAGGTCCACAGCGGTCGCGCCGTGCCTGCCAGGAGACGTCCCTCCTTCTCCAGCGCGGCCAGCGCTCCGTCAGCGAGCACGAGCAGATCGGCCTCGGCGCCCTCGCGCACCCGCCGGGCGATCTCGACCCCGCCGGCGGCCTCGAAACGCACGGGGATTCCGTGCACGAGCCGGATGTGCTCGGACAGCTCGGCCAGCAGCGGTCGTGTCGCCATCGAGGACAGCCCGGAGATCACTGCGTTCACGTCGCCTCCTTGGTGTCCGGCAGATGGTACGGCGCTCGGTGCGGGCTGCCCAATGCCGATTTGCGAGACTGGCCGCGTGAGCGCAACCGGGAGCACAGCAGCAGGCAAGGTCCTCGAGGTGCTCGCGGCCTTCGACCGCGAGCACACCTCGCAGACACTGTCGGAGATCGCCCAACGCACCGGCCTGGCCCTGAGCACGACGCACCGAGTGGTCGCCGAGCTGGCGGCGTGGGGAGCGCTGGAGCGCGGGGAGGACGGGTCGTGGCACGTCGGGCTGAGGCTGTGGGAGATCGCCTCGGGATGCCCGCGCACCCAGATCCTGCGTGACGTGGCGCTGCCGTTCATGCAGGACCTCTACGAGGCGTCGCACGAGAACGTCCAACTCGCGGTCCGTGAAGGCACGGAGCTCGTGTTCATCGAGCGGATCGCCGGGCACCGGTCGGTGGAGCTGCTGACGACGGTGGGAACCCGTTTCCCGATCGGCTCCACCGGGATGGGGCGGGTTCTGCTGGCGCACGCGCCCGCGGACATCCAGGAGGAGGTCCTCGCATCACCTCTGCGGGCCTGGACCCCGCACACCGTCACCGACCCGAAGACGCTGCGGGCGCAGTTGGACCGGATCCGCCGCGAACAGGTCTTCGTCAGCGACCGCCAGCTCTCCCAGAGCACGGTCGCGGTGGCAGCCCCGGTACGGATCGGCCGCAACGGTCCTGTCAGCGCCACTCTGGGGATCGTGATCACGGCACGCGGTGCGAGCCGTGCGCGCGGCCTGCGCGAACCGCTGCTGAGGGCCGCGTACGGAATCTCCGACGAGCTCGGCCGGCGTACCCGCCCCTCTGCCTGATGTCACTGCCTGCTTCCGCCTGACGGAAAGGCCCGAGACCGGCCGATGCCCTGGGTGTCAACGTTCGACGTGTTCGGAACGTCCACCGTTGCTCAGGAGATGCCATGGCCGACGCCGTCGTCGACACCGTTGCCTCGGTTCCCGTCGCAGTCATCGGCGCCGGCCCGGCGGGCCTGATGCTGGCGCACCGGCTGGGGCGGGCCGGAGTCGACACGATCGTGCTCGACACCCGCACCCGGGGTGAGATCGAGACCACTCAGCGGGCCGGCATCCTGGAGGCCGATGCGGCCCGGGACCTCGTCGAGACGGGTGTCGGCGACCGGATCCTGCGCGAGGGCCGCGAACACGAGGGCACCGAGCTGCGGTTCGGCGGCCGGGCGCACCGGATCGACTTCAAGGATCTGGTCGGCGAGTCCGTCTGGCTCTACCCGCAGACCGAGGTGTTCATCGATCTGGCCGACGCGCGGGAACGCGACGGCGGCACGGTCCACTTCGGCGTCAGCGACACCGAGGCCCTCGACGTCACGACCACCGCTCCACGGGTCCGGTACACCGCAGCCGACGGATCCCGGCACGAGATCCGCGCGCGCTACGTGGTCGGCGCGGACGGATCCCGCAGCATGTGCCGCAACCTCGTGCCCGAAGACCGGCGGGTGCGGTACGGCAAGGAGTACCCCTTCGCCTGGTTCGGCATCATGACCGAGGCGCCGCCGAGCGCGCCGGAGCTCGTGTACGCCCACTCCGAGCACGGCTTCGCGCTGATCAGCCGGCGGACCGAGACCGTGCAGCGGATGTACTTCCAGTGCTCGCCCGACGAATCCGTCGACGCCTGGCCGGAGGACCGCATCTGGGAGACGCTCCAGGCCCGGGTGGCCGGCGAGGACGGCTTCCGGCTCAAGGAGGGGCCGGTCCTGGAGAAATCCGTTCTGCGGTTCCGCTCGTTCGTGCAGGAGCCGATGCGCTGGGGCTCGATGGCGCTCGCCGGCGACGCCGCCCATACCGTGCCGCCGACCGGCGCCCGGGGGCTCAACCTGGCGTTGCACGACGTGAAGGTTCTGGCAGAGGTGCTCCTGCGGGCGCTCGGACCGGCGGGCGCGGCCGCGCTCGACGCATACCAGCCACGCGCCCTGCAGCGGGTGTGGCGGGCGCAGAACTTCTCCCACTGGATGACCCAGTTGTTGCACACCGCGCCGGGCGGTTCGCCGTTCGACCTGAGGCGTCAGCTCGGCGAGCTGGACAACGTGGTGGGCACCCGCGCCGGACGCGCCTACCTCGCCGAGCAGTACACCGGCTGGCCCGTCGGTTCCCAGAGCTGACCCCGACCACTTCCTGGAGACCTCATGATCATCGACTGTCATGGTCACTTCACCACGGCTCCCCCCCGGCTGGCACGGTGGCGGGAGCGGCAGGTGGCGGCGGTCGGCTCCTCCTCGGACGCGCCCGACCCCGACGACCTGGTCATCACGGACGAGGACCTGCGGGAGGCGATCGACGGCAACCAGCTGCGCCTCATGGACGAGCGCGGCAGCGACCTGACGGTCTTCTCCCCTCGGGCCAGCTTCATGGCCCACCACATCGGCGACTTCCCGGTGTCCTCGGCGTGGGCGCGGATCTGCAACGACCTCGTCCACCGCGTCGCCGCGCTCTACCCCGGCCGCTTCGCGATGGGCGCGATGCTGCCGCAGTCCCCCGGCGTCGACCCCTCGACCTGCCTGCCGGAACTGCGCCGCGCGGTCGAGGAGCTCGGGGCGGTGAGCGTCAACCTCAACCCGGATCCCTCGGGCGGCAAGTGGACCGCACCGCCTCTGACGGACCGCAGCTGGTACCCGCTCTACGAGGCGATGGCCGAATACGACATCCCGGCGATGATCCACGTCAGCACCTCGTGCAACCCCGCCTTCCACACCACCGGCGCGCACTACCTCAACGCCGACACCACGGCGTTCATGCAGCTCGTCCAGGGCGACCTGTTCGCCGACTTCCCGACCCTCCGGTTCGTCGTCCCGCACGGCGGCGGCGCCGTCCCGTACCACTGGGGACGATTCCGCGGCCTGGCG
The DNA here is from genome assembly GCF_055587885.1 of Streptomyces sp. NPDC046349. NCBI lineage: Bacteria > Bacillati > Actinomycetota > Actinomycetes > Kitasatosporales > Streptomycetaceae > Streptomyces > Streptomyces sp. NPDC046349. The sequence continues at coordinate 428,882 of NZ_JBVJFK010000007.1, read as the reverse complement.
ATGGCCCTCGGCAGGCCGGACCCGGAAGCGCTGTTCGACAACGTCTTCTTCGACACCTGCGTCTACCACCAGCCCGGCATCGACCTGCTGACCCGGGTGATCCCCAGCCGGTCCGTCCTCTTCGCCAGCGAGATGATCGGCGCGGTCCGCGACATCGACCCGCTCACCGGTCACCACTTCGACGACACGAAGCGGTACGTCGACGCCACCCCGCACCTCTCGGACGAGGAGCGCGCCGCCGTCTACTGCGGCAACGCCCTGCGCGTCTACCCCCGACTCGCCGCCCGGCTCACCGCCGCCGGCCACTGACCCACTGACCCAGGAGAGGGACTCATGGAACACACCCGGCTCGGTGTCGTCCGTACTGCGATCACCCGCGCCGACCCGCAGGACGTCGCCGCCCTGTCTGCGTTCGGCGTCGCGACCATCCACGAGGCGATGGGCCGGGTCGGCCTGATGCGCCCCTACCTGCGCCCGGTCTACCCGAAGGCCCGGCTGTGCGGAACGGCGGTGACCGTCCTGCTCCAGCCCGGCGACAACTGGATGCTGCACGTCGCCGCCGAGCAGATCGAGGAAGGTGATGTGGTGGTCGCGGCCTGCACGACCGAGAGCGAGGACGGCTTCTTCGGCGAGCTGCTCGCCACCTCCTTCCGCGCACGCGGCTGCCGGGGGCTCGTCATCGACGGCGGCGTCCGGGACACAGCCGACCTGGAGGACATGGACTTCCCCGTCTTCTCCCGGGCGGTCAACGCCAAGGGCACGGTCAAGGCCACCCTCGGCTCGGTCAACGTCCCGGTCGTCTGCGCCAACACCCTCGTCCGGCCCGGCGATGTCGTCGTGGCGGACCGCGACGGTGTCGTGGTGGTGCCGCGCGAGCGGGCCGCCGAGGTGGCCGAGGCGGCGGCCCGGCGGGAGGCGAACGAGGAGAGCAAGCGCGCCCGGTTCCGCGAGGGCGAACTCGGCCTGGACCTCTACGGCATGCGCGGCCCGCTGGCCGAGCTCGGGCTGCGCTACGAGGACCGACGATGACGACGAGCTTCGAGAGGACTCCCGGCTGGCTGGACTGGTACGCCGCTCCGAGCCGTCCCCGCTTCCGGATGCCCGAGGGCGCCGTCGACGCGCACTGCCACGTCTTCGGGCCGGGCGCCGAGTTCCCGTACGCGCCGGAGCGGAAGTACACCCCCTGCGACGCGTCGAAGGACCAGCTCTTCGCGCTCCGCGACCACCTGGGCTTCGCCCGGAACATCGTGGTCCAGGCGACCTGCCACGGCGCCGACAACCGCGCGATGGTCGACGCGCTGCGGGCTTCGAAGGGCATGGCCCGGGGCGTGGCGACGCTACGGCCCGACGTCTGCGATGAGGAACTGCGCGAGCTGCACGAGGCGGGGGTGCGCGGCGTCAGGTTCAACTTCGTCAAGCGGCTCGTCGACGCAGTCCCGCGACAGGACCTGATGGACGTCGTCGGGCGGATCGCACCGTACGGGTGGCACGTCGTCGTCTACTTCGAGGCCGCCGACCTGGCCGGCCTGCGCGACTTCCTCCTGTCCGTACCGGTGCCGCTGGTCGTCGACCACATGGGCCGGCCGGACACCTCCAAGGACCCGGACGGCCCGGAGTTCGAGAGGTTCCTCGACTTCATGCGGGCCCGGCCCGACATCTGGTGCAAGGTCACCTGCCCGGAGCGGCTGACGCTGAGCGGTCCGCCGGCCCTCGACGGCGAGCGTGAGGCGTACCGCGATGTCGTCCCGTTCGCCCGGCGGGTGGTCGGGGAGTTCCCCGACCGGGTGCTGTGGGGCACGGACTGGCCGCACCCGAACCTCGTCGCCCACATGCCCGACGACGGTCTGCTCGTCGACTTCGTCCCGCACATCGCACCGACGCCGGACCTGCAGCGCAGGCTCCTCGTCGAGAACCCCATGCGTCTGTACTGGCCGGACGCCGGCTGACCCGCCCACGACCGGAGGCCACCATGTCACTGGACAAGACCTACAAGCTGGTGCCGGGCACCACGATCTTCGACACCGAACAGTCCGCCAGGGGCTACCACCTCAACCAGTTCTGCATGTCGCTGATGACGGCGGAGAACCGCGCCCTGTACCTCGCCGACGAGCGCGCCTACCTGGACGCGTGGCCGCTGCGGGAGGAACAGAAGCGGGCGCTGCTCGACCGCGACCTCAACGCCGCCGTGGACGAGGGCGGAAACATCTACTTCCTTGCCAAGTGGGGCGCCACGCTGGGTTTTTCGTTCCAGCAGATGGCGGGGTCGATGACCGGTATGACCGAGGCGGAGTACCGCGCCATGATGGTCGGCGGCGGCCGCTCCGTCGAGGGAAACCGCATCGACCACGCCGTCCTGGAGGCGGCGCATGCCGACCAGGCACCGCCCGCCGAGCACGCCACGGTCACCGGCGCGGTCTTCACTTCTCATGTGCCGGCCATCGGCGCGGCGATGGACCACGGCAAGACCGGAGAGCCCTATTGGAAGCCGGTCTTCGAGGGGTACGAGTTCTCCAAGGCGTGGGAGCGGGAGAACCTGCCCGACGTGATCCTCCTGGTCTACAACGACCACGCGTCCGCGTTCGACCTGACGTTGATCCCGACGTTCGTCCTCGGCACCGGCGCGGCCTACGCCCCAGCCGACGAGGGGTACGGCCCCCGCCCCGTCCCCGGCATCGAGGGAGACCCCGACCTGGCCGCGCACATCGCGCACTCGCTCGTCCGGGACGACTTCGACCTCACGCTCGCCAACGTGATGACCGTCGACCACGGCCTGACCGTCCCGCTGTCGCTGATGTTCGGGGACGCCGAGGAGTGGCCGTGCAAGGTCATCCCCTTCCACGTCAACGTGGTGCAGTACCCGGTGCCCTCGGGCGCCCGGTGCTTCCGGCTCGGTCAGGCGCTGCGCAAGGCGATCGAGTCGTACGACAGGCCGCTGAAGGTCCAGGTCTGGGGCACCGGCGGCATGAGCCACCAGCTCCAGGGCCCGCGTGCCGGTCTCATCAACCGGGAGTGGGACAACGCCTTCCTCGACCGGCTGATCGCCGACCCGGCCGGACTGGCACAGGTCCCGCACCTGGAGTACGTCGAGGAAGCCGGCTCGGAGGGCATCGAGCTGGTGATGTGGCTGATCGCCCGCGGGGCGATGAGCGACGTGGACGGGTCCGGGCGGGTCGAGGTCGCACACCGCTTCTACCATGTGCCGGCGTCCAACACGGCCGTCGGCCATCTGATCCTCGAGAACCACCCGCGGGCCCAGGAGCCCGCCGAAGGAGTGAACTGACATGGCCGACGACCGAACCCTCAGGATCGCCCTGGCCGGAGGCGGCGCCTTCGGTGCCAAGCACGCGGCCGCTCTCCGGCGCATCGAGGGCGTGGAGGTGGCCGCCGTCGTGAGCAGCAGTCTCGAACGCGCGCAGAAGTTCGCCGCGGAGCAGGGCGTGGGGCGCGCCGTCGCCTCCCTGGACGAGGTGCTGGCGATGGACGACGTCGACGCCGTCATCCTCGCCACCCCCACGCAGCTGCACGCCGCGCAGACGCTCGCCTGCCTCGAAGCGGGCAAGCACGTCCAGGTCGAGATCCCGCTCGCCGACTCGCTGGCGGACGCCGAGGCGTGCCTGGAGGCGCAGCAGCGCACGGGGCTCGTCGCGATGGCGGGCCACACCCGCCGCTTCAACCCGAGCCACCAGTGGGTACACCGGCGGATCGAGGCGGGCGAGTTCGCCGTCCAGCAGATGGACGTGCAGACGTACTTCTTCCGCCGGCAGAACCTCAACGCACTCGGCGAGCCGCGCTCCTGGACCGACCACCTGCTGTGGCATCACGCCGCGCACACCGTCGACCTCTTCGCGTACCAGACCGGCTCGCCGATCGTGCAGGCCAACGCGGTACAAGGCCCCGTCCACCCCGTGCTGGGCATCGCGATGGACATGTCGATCCAGCTGCGCGCGGCGAACGGCGCCATCTGCACCCTGTCGCTGTCGTTCAACAACGACGGTCCGCTCGGTACGTTCTTCCGCTACATCGGCGACACCGGAACGTACCTCGCCCGCTACGACGACCTCGCCACCGGCAAGGACGAGCCGATCGACGTCAGCGGTGTCGACGCGTCGATGGACGGCATCGAGCTCCAGGACCGCGAGTTCGTCGCCGCCGTCCGCGAGGGCCGCGAACCGAACTCCTCCCTCGCCCAGGTCATGGCCTGCTACCGGACGCTGGCGGCCCTGGAGGCACAGCTCTCCGCGGCCCCGGGCGCGTAGGCGCCGCAGGGACACGACAGAACGGGCTCACCGCGCCGGCCGGCGCGGTGAGCCCGTTCTGTCGTGGGGCGGGTCAGGCGTAGTGGCGGTAGACGGCCTCGGCGACGCAGGCCGGCTTGTCACCGCCCTCGATCTCGACGGTGAAGGTGACCGGCATCTGCACGCCGTTGCCCTTGACCTCCTCCACCGTGCCGACGGCGCCGTGGAGACGGATTCTCGCGCCGACGCGCACGGGGCTGGGGAAGCGGACCTTGTCCAGGCCGTAGTTGACGCTCATCTTCGTGCCGGTGATGCCGAGCAGCTCGCCGAAGAGCGGGATGATCAGGGAGAGGGTGAGGTAGCCGTGGGCGATGGGGCCGCCGAAGGGCCCGTCCGCGGCCCTCTCCGGATCCGTGTGGATCCACTGGTGGTCGTCGGTGGCGTCGGCGAAGGTGTTCACCCGGTCCTGGGTGATCTCGAGCCACTCGGTGCGGCCGAGGTCGGTTCCGCCGAGGGAGGTGAGTGCGTCGAGACCGTCGGCGATGGCGATGGGCATGCGGAAACCTTTCGATGGGGCGGGCGACGCTGAAGGCGTCCTGGGGGAACGTCGGGCTCGAAGGCCGGTCACGACGGGGGGAGTTCGGCGGGACCGGTGGTGAAGGTGTCGCGGACAGCGGATTTGACGATCTTCCCGGAGGCCGTACGGGGCAAGCTGCCCGTGAGGACGACCGACTTCGGGATCTTGTACTTGGCGAGCCTGCCCCGCAGGTGGCCGAGGAGGTCTCCCCCGCCGACACGGAACTCGGGCTTGAGGACGACGACGGCCCGGCCGACCTCGCCCCAGACCGGGTCGGGGACGCCGATGACCGCGCATTCGGCGACGGCGGGGTGGTCGAGGAGCGCGTCTTCGACCTCGGCCGGGTAGACGTTCTCTCCGCCGGAGACGAACATGTCCTTGACCCGGTCGACGAGGTAGGCGTAGCCGTCGGCATCGGTCCGGGCGATGTCGCCGGTGCGCAGCCAGTCGCCGTCGGTGAAGGCGGCCGCCGTGTCCTCGGGCCGGTTCCAGTAGCCGGTCATGACGTGGGGACCCTGGACGAGGACCTCGCCGCGTTCGCCGGGTGCGGTGTCGGTGCCGTCGGACCGGACGATGCGGGTGTCGGTGAAGAAGTGCGCGACGCCCGCGGAGCCGGCCTTGGCCGCCGTCTGCTCCCGGTCGAGGAAGAGGACGCCGGGGGACGCCTCGGTCAGGCCGTAGCCCTGGCTGAAGGCGAGCCCGCGGTCGGTGTACGCGGCGATGGTGCGGGCCGGGACGGGTGCGCCGCCGCAGTTGAGGGTACGCAGGCTGGAGAGGTCGGTGCTCGCCCAGCTCGGCCGGGCAGCCATGGCGTCGTACATCGTGGGGACGCCGAACAGGTAAGTGACGCGCAGGCGTTCGACGCTGTCGAGGACCAGGTCGGCGTCGAAGGCCGGGAGCAGGACCACCCGGCCGCCCTTGAGGAGGGTGGGCAGGCAGGTCATGTTGAGGGCGCCGGTGTGGAACAGCGGGGCCGTGACCAGGGTGACCTCGTCGGCGGTGAGATCGGTGTCGACGAGGACGTTGACGCTGTTCCAGACGATGTTGCCGTGGGAGAGGACGGCTCCCTTGGGGCGGCCCGTGGTCCCCGAGGTGTACATGATCATGCACGGGTCCTCGGGGCGCACGGCCACGTCCAGGGACCCGTCCGCGGCGCTGGCCGGCAACTCCTCGTACCCGAGGGCGCCGCCGGCCTCGCCCGGTCCGTCGGCTCCTTCGAGCGCGATGCGGTGGCGCACCCCGGCCTCGACGGCGGCGGCGCGTGCGGCCCCCGCCAGCTCGCGGGCGTGGACGAGGACGACGCTGCCCGAGTCGGAGAGGTTGTACGCGAGCTCCGGGGCGGTCAGGCGGGTGTTGAGCGGGACGAAGACCGCGCCGAGCGCTCCGGCGGCGAACAGCGTCTCCAGGAAGGCCGGATGGTTGGGGCCCAGGTAGGCGATCCGGTCGCCGCTCGCCACGCCCAGGGCCCGCAGGCCGTGGGCGAGCCGCTGGACGCGCCGGTGGAGATCCCGGTAGGTCAGGGTGCGGTCCCCGTGGACGACGGCGGTCCGGTCGGGTGTCCGCCCGGCCCGTCGGGCCGGCCAGGAGCCGATGCCTTGGTTCAGCACGAGCGTTTCCTTCAGTCGGTGGACAGGCCGAGCAGACGGGCGGCGTTCTCCTTGAGGATCTTCGGGCGGACCTCGGGCTTGATGTCGAGTCCGGCGAAGTCGGCGAGCCACCGGTCGGGGGTGATGACGGGATAGTCGGAGCCGAACAGGACCTTGTCCTGGAGAAGGGTGTTGGCGTACCGCACGAGCTGCGGCGGGAAGTACTTGGGCGACCAGCCGGACAGGTCGATGTAGACGTGCGGCTTGTGGGTGGCGACGGCGAGCGCCTCGTCCTGCCAGGGGAAGGACGGGTGTGCGAGGACGATCCTCAGCTCGGGGAAGTCGACGGCTACGTCGTCGACGGCCATCGGGTTCGAGTACTTCAGCCGGATGCCGCCGCCGCCCGGAACGCCTGCGCCGATCCCGGTCTGGCCGGTGTGGAAGAGGGCCGGTACGCCGAGTTCCTCGATGGCCTCGTACAGCGGGTAGGCGAGGCGGTCGTCCGGGGAGAACGCCTGGATGCTCGGGTGGAACTTGAAACCGCGCACCCCGTACGCCTCCACCAGGCGCCGGGCCTCGCGGACGCCCGCACGGCCCTTGTGCGGGTCGACGCTGGCGAACGGGATCAGGACGTCGGCGTGGGCGGCGCAGCTCTCGGCGATCTCCTCGTTGGAGATCCGGGGGTGGCCGGTGGAGTGCTCGGCGTCGACGGTGAAGACGACCGCTGCCATGCGGCGTTCGCGGTAGTGCGCGGCCATCTCGTCGATGGTGGGCTGCCGGTGGCCGTGGGCCTTGAAGTAGGCCTCGGACGCGCCGAACAGCTCGGGGCTGAGGGCCCGGTGGCCGTCCTTGGAGACCTCCGCGTGGGTGTGCACGTCGATGGCGGTCAGCGCGTCGAGGTCGAGTGCGGGTGCGGGTTCGTGGGTGCGCTCGGCCATCTCACGCCTCCGGTGCCTGGGGCGCGGGGATGCCGTAGGTCTCGGGCTCGGCGCCCACGCCGTCCGGCCACGCGGCAGCGATGGCGTCGCCGCTCCAGCCTCCGTCGGCGAACGCGACCGCCTTCTCCTTGGGGTGCGCCCACAGCGCCAGCCGGTCGCCGCCGATGCCGATGGCCTGCCCGGTCACCGCGCCGGAGGCGTCCGAGGCCAGGAAGGTGATCAGGCCGGCGACGTCCTCGACGCTGCCGAGGCCCTCGTCCTTGCGCAGCCAGTCCGGCAGCGGCTCGCCGCTGCGCTCGGACTCCTCGATGACCGGGGCGAACGCCGGGATGGTCCTGGTCATCTCGGTCGCGGCGACGGGGACGACGGCGTTGACGGTGATGCCGGAACGGCCCAGTTCCATGGCCCAGGTGCGGGCCATGGCGACGATGCCGGCCTTGGCGGCTGCGTAGTTGGTCTGGCCGAAGTTGCCGCGCTGGCCGGCGGGCGAGGAGATCAGGACGAGCCGGCCGCCGGTGCCCTGCTCGCGCATGCGGACGGCGGCGGCGCGTGCGCAGGTGAACGTGCCGCGCAGGTGGACGCGGACGACGTCGTCGAAATCCTCGTCGGTCATCTTCCACAGCACGCGGTCGCGCAGGATGCCGGCGTTGGTGACGAGTACGTCCAGGCGCCCGAACTCCCCGACCGCCGCGTCCACGAGCCGCTGGGCCGCCTCGCCGTCGCCCACGGCCGCGACGACGCCGGTCGCCGCGCCGCCCCGGGAGGTGATCGAGGCAGCGGCTGCATCCACCGTGTCCTGGTCGACGTCGTTGACGACGACGGCGGCACCCGCGGCGGCGAGAGCCTGGGCGTATGCCAGTCCGAGGCCGCGTCCGCTGCCGGTGACGACGGCGACCTTGCCCTGAAGATCCATGAGAGGTGCCTCTCTGAAGTGGTGGGAGAAGGAATGCCGAAGCGCCGGCCCGAGCCGGGATCGACAGGAATCCTGATGAACGCAGTCTGAGGAATCGGCAGGATTCCTGTCAATGCCCTAGGGTGTGGAGGCGCCGCCACCCCGGTGACACGGCACCGGCCGCGGCACGAGCAGCCCGCGCGGGCCGTCACGACGGGAGGATGAACGTGAGCACTTCGCTGCTCTACCTGATCAAGAGAACGGAACTGGTGGTACGCGCCAGGCTGGAGGAGCTGCTCAAGCCCGCCGGGGTCACGGCACTGCAGTACACCGCCCTGACGGTGCTGGAGCGGCACGACGGCATCTCCGCGGCGCAGCTCGCCCGCGACTCCTTCGTCACCGCCCAGTCGATGGCCGACATGGTCCGCGCACTGGAGAGCCGCGGCCTGATCCGCCGCGAGCCCAATCCGGCCAACCGCCGCGAACGCCTCATTCTGCTCGCCGCCCCCGGGCGGCGACTGCTCGCCGAGTACGCCGAGCCGGCACGCCGTATCGAGGAACGCATGACCTCCGGCCTGAGCCCCGAGGAGACCGACGCGTTCCGCAAGGCGCTCAACGAGACCTGGCGGGCCCTGTCCTGACGGGGCGCACGCGACGAGGCCCGCCCGCGGGGCGGAGGCGCGTCAGGCCCCGGTCGCCGCCGGGCGGAGCGCCGCCAGCGCGCTGAGCATCAGTTCCAGGGCGAAAGGGTAGCCGCTGTCGCGCATGTCGGCGGCGAGCACCGGAAAGACCGCGGCGATGTGCGGGTGGGTGTCGGCCGACAGCCTGCCGTAGACCGAGTTCCATACCGCCTCGTCCGCCTCCCGGGCGGCCTTCGGCAGCGCGAGCGCGGCGGCGTCCTGGGCGGCGAACGCCAGTGCCTGGTCGACGAACGCGTGGTAGGCGCGGACGGCCAGGGGGTCCGGGAATCCCGCCGAGCGGAGGATGCCGAGGATGCGCTCGACGGCCCGGGTCTCGTGGGGGAGTCCCGTGGTGCGGTACGCGCCGAGAACGGCGGCCTGCGGGTGGGAGAGGTAGCAGGCGTGGATCCGCAGGCCCATCGACCGCAGGTCCTCCCGCCAGTCTCCGCTTGCCCGCCAGCCCTCCTGCGCCCGCCCGATCAGTTCGTCCGCGAGGGCGAGCAGGAGGGCGTCGGTGTTGCGGAAGTAGCGGTAGAGCGCGCTCGGGTCGGCGCCGAGCGCGGCGCCCAGTCTGCGTACGGAGAGCGCTTCGGCGCCGTGCTGGGCCACCAGCCGCAGCGCCGTCTCGACGATGAGCTGCTCCGAGAGGACGGCGCCCTGCTTGGTGGGCCTGCGGCGCCGGCGTCCGCCTTCGGGGATGACACGTTCGGACATGGCCGGGACCTTACGTCAACATCATTGACGTGTAAACGGCCTTGCCGGTTCCATGGCGCCCACCCCGTCGCCTCACGCTCTGGAGCTTTCGAATGGCCAAAGCCGATCTGGTCTTCACCCGCGGCCCCGTCTTCACGGTGGACCCGGCCCGCACCCGGGCGACCTCGCTCGCCGTCACCGGCGACAGGATCACGGCCGTCGGCCACGACGAGGTACGGGAACTCGTGGGGCCCGGCACCGAGGTGGTCGACCTGACGGGGAAGCTGCTGCTTCCCGGCTTCCAGGACGCCCACATCCACCCGGTCTTCGCCGGAGTGGAACTGGCCGAGTGCGATCTGACCGAGACCGTCGGCGTGGACGACTACCTGACTCTGGTCCGCGCGTACGCGGACGCGCATCCCGACCGCGAGTGGATCACCGGTGGCGGCTGGTCGATGGAGAGCTTCGAGGGTGGACTGCCGACCCGCCACCTGCTCGACTCCGTCGTCCCGGACCGCCCGGTCTTCCTGTCCAACCGGGACCACCACGGCGCCTGGGCCAACACCCGGGCGCTGGAACTCGCCGGAATCACGGCCGCCACTCCTGATCCCGCCGACGGCCGGATCGAGCGCGAGCCGGACGGCACTCCCAGCGGCATGCTCCAGGAGGGCGCCACCTCGCTGGTCGGCCGGCTGGTGCCGACGAGCACGCCGGCGGAACTCCTCGCCGGGCTGCTCCGGGCCCAGAAGCTGCTCCACTCCCTCGGCATCACGGGCTGGCAGGACGCCATGCTCGGTGAACTCAACGGCCGGCCCGACCCCTCGGACGCGTACCTGGCCGCGGCGGGGGACGGCTCACTCACCGCCCGCGTGACCGGGGCGCTGTGGTGGGACCGGGCACGGGGCGCCGAGCAGATCCCCGAACTGGTGGCCCGCCGCGAAAAGTTGCGGGCCGGACGGTTCCGCGCCACCTCGGTGAAGATCATGCAGGACGGTGTCGCGGAGAACTTCACCGCTGCCATGACCTCCCCCTATCTGGACGGCTGCGGCTGCGCCACCGCCAACAGCGGCCTGAGTTTCGTCGATCCCGCGGCGCTGCGCGGATACGTGACGGAGCTCGACGCCCTGGGCTTCCAGGTGCACTTCCACGCCCTCGGCGACCGGGCCGTGCGCGAGGCCCTGGACGCGATCGAGGCGGCGGTGGCGGCCAACGGACACCGCGGCAACCGGCACCACCTCGCCCATCTCCAGGTCGTCCACCCCGAGGACCTCTCCCGCTTCGCCCCGCTCGGCGCCCTGGCCAACATCCAGCCCCTGTGGGCGGCCCACGAGCCCCAGATGGATGACCTGACCATCCCGTTCCTGGGTCCGGAGCGTGCCGCCTGGCAGTACCCGTTCGGCGACCTGGTGCGCGCCGGCGCGACCCTCGTCGCGGGCAGCGACTGGCCTGTGAGCAGCCCTGATCCGCTGGCGGGCCTTCACGTGGCCGTGAACCGCCGGGATCCCGAGCCGGGCCACGGCCGGGTCTTCTACCCCGAGCAGCGGCTCGACCTGCCGACCGCGCTGGCCGCCTACACCGCCGGGGCCGCCCATGTGAACGGTCACGACGACGCGGGCAGCCTGCGGGTCGGCAACCTCGCGGACCTCGTCGTCCTGGACCGCGACGTCCTCACGGCGCCCGCGGAGGAGATCGCGCAGGCCCGGGTGGAGCGGACCTATGTCGGCGGCCGGCTCGTGCACTCGGGCTGAGGCGGCCGGACCGATGACGCACGGACCTCGAGACGGGTCGGGACGAGCGCCCCCGCCGTCCCCCCGTCGCCGTGTTCCAGGACCGCCACGAGCATGTCGATGCCCGCCTCCGCGATCGCCTCGGGCCGCAGGCTCAGGGTGGTCACGGGCGGCTCGGTGTGCTCGGCGGTGACGTCCTCGCTCACGCAGACGAGGAGCAGGTCGCCGGGGACCTCGTAGCCGAGCCGGCGTGCCGCGTCCAGGACGAGCGGCGGACTCGCCTCCGCCACGACCAGGAGGGCGTCGGGCCGCGCCGGGCCGGCCGCCGTGTCACCCGCGAGGGCGGTCTCGACGGCGCGGACGACGGGACCGTTGCCCGGCGCCGGGACGCGCACCACCCGTTCCGGCAGGCCGTGGGCGGCGCACCACTCCCGGTGCGCGGCGAACACCTCGCTGTGGAAACGGGTGGTGCTGTCCGGCACCACGAGGACGGGACGTCGAGCGCCCTGCTCCCGGAGGTGGTCGAGGGCCCCGCGCACGGCGGCGCCCGCGTCCACGTCCACCCAGTAGGCCCCGGGCCGCCCCTCGACGGAGCGGTCGCTGAACACGGGAATACGGGCGGCGAGGAGGTCCTCGACGGTCGGGTCGTCGGCGACGGGGTCGGCGACGACCACCGCGTCGAGTGCCAGATCGGCCCACTCGCTCTGCAGGGATCCGGCGGGCAGCAGCACCATGGCGTAGCCGCGTCGCAGCGACGTCGCCGCGGTGGCCGCGGTCAGCCGGGCGAAGTACGGCGACTCCAGGAAGGTCCAGGGGGCGTCGGCGAACTCCCCGACCACGTATCCGATCAATCTGGCCCGTCCCGCTCGCAGCCGGCGCGCGGTGGCATTGGGCCGGTAGCCCATTCTGCGCGCGGCCTCGCGGGCTCTCTCCCGGACTTCGGGAGAGAGCCTTCCGGTGCCGTTCAGTGCCGCCGAGACGGTCGTCTTGGACAGGCCCGCCTCGCGGGCCACGTCGACGAGGCGGACGCGCGGGAGGGGCGGCGAGGGCTGCCCGCCGGGCGGTGAGGCTTCGGTCATGCGACTGATGCTGCCACCCTCGCGACCTTTGCAAAACCGTTCCCGCACAGCCTTGTGCGGGAACGTTCCCGCATCAATACTCGCTCCATCCCCCAGCGCCCGTCACTACACCCGTAAAGGGGTGGGTCTGCATGCGCATGTCCCGAAGCATGGTGTTTCTCCTCTGCGCCGCCGCCCTCGCGGCCACCACCGGTGCCTGTTCCGGCGCCACCACGCCCAAGACCGCCGGCGGCACCGACTTCGAGGTCGCTCCGCTCTCGCCGGCCGCCCAGGGCCCGCTGGACTCCTTCACCTGGTCCCTGTACGCCGAGCCGTACACGCTGGACTACGCCCTCGCGTACGACTACCCGCCGAACACCGTGCTCGCCAACGTGTGCGAGCAGCTCATGCGGGTCACGCCCGACATGAGGATCGAGCCCGGCCTCGCGGTGAAGTACGAGCGCCCCGACCCGCTCACGCTGGTCTACACCCTGCGCCCCGGGGTGAAGTTCCACGACGGCACGACCATGACGGCCGACGACGTGGTCGCCTCCCTCCGGCGCCAGATGGACCCGCGGACCGGCTCCCCCTGGGCGTCGGCGTTCAAGAACGTCGACGCCGTCGAGAAGACCGGACCGCTGGAGGTGACACTCCGGCTCACCAAGCCCGACATCCTGCTCCACGAGCTGATGGCCGCCTCCCCCGGCACCGTCGAGAGCGCCGCCACCCTCGCCGAGGCGGGCAAGGACTACGGCACCCCCGCGGGCAAGGTCAACTGCACCGGTCCGTACGCCCTCGACACCTGGTCCCAGGGCACCGAGATCACCCTGAAGAGGCACGACGCCTACTGGGACCCCCAGCTCGCACCCAAGTCCGCCGCCGTGAAGTTCACCTTCATCGAGGACCCGGCGGCCCGCACCAACGCCTTCCTCTCCGGCACCGCGGACGGCGGATACATGGTGGCCCCCGCCACGATCGGCCGGCTGCGTTCCAGCGGCAAGGGCAGCGTCCTCTTCGGCCCCAACACCGCCGCGTCGAACCTCGCCGTGCTCGACTTCGGCGGGCCGCTCGGCGACGTGAAGGTGCGCGAGGCCCTCTCCCTGGCGCTCGACCGGAAGGACATCATCAAGGCCGCGGCCGGCGGTGTCGGCGTCCCCGCCAAGGCCCCCGCCGCGCGCGGCGCGTGGGCGCTGGCCCCGGAGAAGACCGCCGCGCTCTATGACACCCTGCCCGATCCCCGGCACGACATCGACGCCGCGAAGAAACTCGTCCAGGAGGCCGGTGCCGGCGGCCGCAAGATCACCCTGGTCACCAGCACGCTCGCCCCCGAGATCAGCGTCGTCGCCAACGCCGTGCAGGCCGCCGGCCGGGAGATCGGCCTCGACGTCGAGCTGAAGTCGGTACCCCCCGAGGCGTACAGCAGCATCTTCGTCGACCCCAGCGCACGCGCCGGCCTGGACCTGGTCATCACCAACGGGTACGACAACACCCCGGACCCGCTGGAGTTCTACCAGTACCTGCGCACGGGCGACTTCGGGAACTACGGCAACTGGTCGAACGCCGAGTTCGACGCCGCCTTCGACCGGGCCAACGCCGAACCCGACGCGGGCCGGCGCGCGGAGCTGACCGCCGAACTCCAGAAGATCGCGATGCGCGAGCTGCCGGTCATCCCCGTCTACGAAGCGCCCTATGTGCTCTTCCTCGGCAAGCGCGTGACCGGCGCCCCGACCGGGATCGCCCAGCTGTACTACCCGTGGGCCGCTACGATCGGGGCCGCGGCGAAATGACGCGCTACCTCCTCGGACGCGTCCTCGGCCTGGTGGCGGTACTGTTCGCGACCTCCCTCGTGGTCTTCGGCAGCATCCACCTGGCCCCCGGCGACCCGGTGTCCTTCCTGCTCCACGGGCGCCCCGCGACCCCCGAGGCCGTGGCGGCCCTGCGCGCCCAGTACCACCTGGACGACCCGCTGACCGTGCAGTACGCGAAGTGGCTCGGCGGCGTCCTCCAGGGCGACTTCGGCCGCTCCGCCCAGTTCCACCAGGACGTCTCCGCGCTCGTCGGATCCCGACTGCCCGGCACTGCCCTGCTCGTGGGGTACGCGGCGCTGCTCGTCGCCGTCATCGGCATGGCGGCAGGTGTCCTCGCCGCGCTGCGGCCCGGGCCGTTGGACCGCGCGGTGCTCCTCGGCAGCGGCCTCGCCACGGCCACCCCGTCCTTCGTGACCGCGATCGCGCTGGTGTCCCTGTTCTCCGTCCGACTGGGATGGTTCCCCGGCCCCGGCGGCACACCCGTCGGATTCTCCGAAGGGCTGTACCACCTGACCCTGCCGGCCGTCGCCCTGGCGATGACCTTCGCGGGGCTGCTCGCCCGGGTGACCCGGTCGGCGATGCTCGACGAACTCGGCCGGGAACACGTCGAGGTGGCACGCGCCCGCGGCGTCCCGGGGCGGACCGTGGTCCGTCGCCACGTCCTGCGCAACGCACTCGGCCCGGTCGTCACCGTCGGTGGCACGATGCTCGCCGGACTCCTCATCAGCACCTCGATCGTCGAGACCGCCTTCGACGTGCCCGGCCTCGGTTCGCTGCTCGTACAGTCGGTCACCGCCAAGGACTTCGCCGTCGTGCAGGCGATCACCCTCCTCAGTGTGGGCGCCTTCGTCCTCGTCAACCTCGCGGTCGACCTGCTCGCCCCCCTCATCGACCCCCGGCTGTCGCTCCACGGGGAAGGCTCCTCATGACCGCCACCGCACCTGCGGAGCCCGCCGTCCTGCGCCGCAGGCCCGGGCTGCGCGCACTGCGCCTCGTCGCCCGCGGACCGCTGTTCACCGCTTCGGTCGCGGTGCTCGCCGCTCTCGTCCTGATCGCCGTGCTCGCCCCCGTCCTCGCGCCGTACGACCCCGAAGCCGTCGACCTCTCGGCGAGCCTTGCCGGGACCACCGGCGAGCACCCCCTGGGCACCGACCAGTCCGGGCGGGACATCCTGTCGAGGCTGATGCACGGGGCCCTCACCGGGCTGCTCGGCCCGCTGCTCGTCGTCGGCATCTCCACTCTGGCCGGCACCCTGCTCGGCGTGGTGGCGGCCTGGCGCGGCGGCCTGGCGGACGCGGTCCTGTCCCGCTCGATGGACATGGCCTTCGCGATCCCCGGACTCCTGCTCGCCATCCTGCTCGTCTCCGTCGTCGGCCCGGGGATGACCGCGCCCGTGATCGCGATGGCGGTGGCCTACACCCCGTACGTGGGCCGCCTGGTCCGCGGCATCGCGCGCCAGGAGAAGGCCCGCCCGTACATCGAGTCCTACCGGGTGCAGGGCTGGTCCGGCTGGAGCGTCTGCCTGCGCCACCTGCTGCCCAACATCGCCCCCACCGTCTTCGCCCAGTCCGCGATGAACTTCGGGTACGCGCTGATGGACCTGGCGGCGCTCTCCTACCTCGGCTTCGGCGTGCAGCCGCCGACCGCCGACTGGGGCGCCATGATCAACGAGGGCCAGTCGGCAGTCCAGCAGGGGGCGATGCTGCCCGCCCTCGCGCCCTCGGCGTGCATCGTGCTCGCCGTGGTGGCGTTCGGCATCGTCGGCGAGGGTCTCGCCGACCGGATAGCGAGGCGGAGGCGGTGAACCGCGTGAAGGAACAGCGGGAACAGAGGGGCGCGAGTCCGGTCGCGGCCGGCGGCAGGGATCCGGTCCTGGAGATCGACGGGCTCGAGGTCCGGCTGACCGGCGACCGGGCCGCACGGCCGATCCTCGACGGAGTCGGCCTGCGGGTACGCCCCGGAGAGAGCATCGGCCTCGTCGGCGAGTCGGGCTCCGGCAAGTCGGTCGCGTGCCGCAGCGTCCTCGGGCTGCTGCCCGCCGGCGCACGCACCAGTGGCGAGGTCCGGGTCGCCGGCCGGGACGTACTCACCATGAGCCGGGCGGAGCTGACCGGGCTTCGGGCCCGGCAGGTCGCGATGGTCCACCAGGACCCGCGTGCATCCGTGAACCCGCTGCGCCGCATCGGCGACTTCCTCACCGAAGGGCTGCGCGCGGCCGGGACTCCGGCCGCCACCGCGACCGCGCGGGCCCTTGACCTCCTCGACGCGGTCGGTATCCGGGATCCGCGCGGCGCCCTGCGCCGCCGTCCGCACGAGTTCTCCGGCGGCATGCTCCAACGGGTGGTCATCGCCGCCGCGCTCGCGGCGGAACCCGCGCTGATCGTCGCCGACGAGCCG
This sequence comes from Streptomyces sp. NPDC046349, assembly GCF_055587885.1. Lineage (NCBI taxonomy): Bacteria > Bacillati > Actinomycetota > Actinomycetes > Kitasatosporales > Streptomycetaceae > Streptomyces > Streptomyces sp. NPDC046349. Next base: position 412,291 of record NZ_JBVJFK010000007.1, on the reverse strand, counting down.
ACCACCGCCCTGGACGTCACGACCCAGGCGGAGATCGTCGCACTCCTCACCCGGCTGCGTGCCGAGCGCGGCGCCGGCCTGCTCTTCGTCACCCACGACCTCGAACTGGCCGCCACCGTGTGTGACCGGGTCTATGTGATGTACGCGGGCCGGATCGTGGAGACGCGCGGCACCGACGAGCTGTTCGACCGCCCGCGGCACCCGTACACCGCACGGCTGCTCGCCTGCACGCCGAGCATCGAGGCGGGTGCGCCCGCCCCCCGTCCCATCCCCGGGCGTCCCGTCTCCCTGGCCGAGGCGCCGCCGGGCTGCGCCTTCGCCGCGCGCTGCGCCCACGCGCTGCCGCGCTGCTCCGAGGAGAAGCCCGCACTCACCCGGCACGGCGACGGACTCGCCGCCTGCCACCGCGCCGACGAAGGGATCACGCTGTGACCGCCTCAGCGAAAGAGGAACCGGTCGTCGACAGACTGGTCGTCGAGGGTCTGCGGAAGCGGTACGGGGACCACACGGCGGTCGACGGCGTGTCGTTCTCCCTGGCGCCCGGGGGCTGCCTCGCGATCGTCGGCGAGTCGGGCAGCGGCAAGACGACCACGGTGCGGATGCTGGTCGGCCTGGAGCGCCCGGACGGCGGGACCGTCCACCTGGACGGCCGGGACCGCTCCGAGCGGCCCCGGCGGCGGGCGGAACGGCTGGCCAGGGCCCGGGAGATCCAGATGGTCTTCCAGGATCCGTACCTCTCGCTCGATCCCCGGGTGACCGTCTCCGGATGTCTGGAGGAGGTGCTGCGCCTCCACACGGCTCTCGACGCGCCGGCCCGCGCCGCCCGGGCCGCCCAACTCCTGGACCAGGTCGGTCTCGGCACACGCGAGGCCGCCGCCCTCCCCCGTGACCTCTCCGGCGGCCAGCGGCAGCGCGTGGCGATCGCCCGCGCCCTTGCCGTGGAGCCCCGGGTCCTCGTCCTGGACGAGGCCGTCGCCGCGCTCGACGTGTCGATCCAGGCACAGATACTCGAACTCCTCGGGCGGATCCGCAGCGCGTCGGGTATCGGCTACCTGTTCGTCACGCACGACCTGGCGGTGGTCCGGCACATCGCCGACGAGGTCCTCGTGCTCAAGTCCGGTCACGTCGTGGAGACGGGCCCGGCCTCGCGGGTCCTGGACGCTCCGCAACACCCGTACACCCGGCTCCTCCTGGACTCGGTGCCCCGACGCGGGCGGTTCCCCGCAGGCCGGTGAACGCCACCGCTCGGCCCCGGTCCGGCACCGGGATCCCTTCCGTCGGCGGAGCGCCGGGTGCCGGCGCTCCCCGGACCGATCACGAAGACGGTGAGGACGGTGGCGACGACCTGGGCCACCTCCACCCACCTCGACGCCATACGAGCGGGCAGCGCACCTCGACCGGGTCAAGGTGCGCTTCGGATCAGTCGAGTGCGCCGGTCCCCACGGTCCCCGAAAACGACCAGAGGGCCGGTTCGGATTGCTCCGAAACGGCCCCTGATCTGCGACTCTTTCGAGTCGGGACGACAGGATTTGAACCTGCGACCCCTTGACCCCCAGTCAAGTGCGCTACCAAGCTGCGCCACGTCCCGATGCCCGCTGACCTGGGGTTTCCCCCGGCCGAACGCGCATGAGAACGATACCGCATTTCTGTGGGTGGTCGCGCGCGCCTTTCCGGCACCGGTTCGCGATCAGGTCAGGCGGTGCCGGCCGCCACCTCCGGATGGGCCGCGACCAGGCGTTTCGGGGCGGCCTGGAGCCAGGAGTCGGTCAGGATCGAGCGCAGTTCGGCCTCGTCCTGCACCGCGGCCAGGCGGACCCGGATCCACGCGTAGTTGTCGTCGTGACCGGCGCGCATGAAGAACTTCTCCGGTTCCGCCGCGATCAGCTCGGCCCGTTCCTCCTTGGGGCATTTCACCCCGATCGCGGTGTCGTCGTCCGCGAGCGCGGCGAAGATCTTCCCGCCCACGCGGAAGGTGGGCATGCCCCATGCCGGCTTCTCCGTGCTGTCCGGGAGGGACAGTGCGATCAGACGGACGTGCTCCACGGTGGCGGCCATTCCCGGGACTCCTCTCCGGTCTCCGGCTCGGGCGGATCCTCGTACGACGACGGTAGCCCCCGCCACCGACAACCGGGCTCATGCGCGCCGGTCCTCCCGCTCGTGCAGCACGGCCACCAGCTCGGCCGCCAGCTCCTTCGCGGTGGCGAGCCCCTCCGTCCCCCACCGTCGCGGCACCACGTCCACCGCGCACACCGTGCCGAGGACGATCCCGCGCCGGTTGGTCAGCGGGGCCCCCAGGTAGGAGCGGACCCCGCTCCCGTCCACCACCGCGTTGCCTGCGAACCGGGCGAAGTCGCGCACGTCCTCCAGCACCAGCGCGCGCCTGCGCACCACCACGTGCGGGCAGTAGCCGTGGTCGCGGGGCAGGACCCGGGCCGGGTAGCCGCCGGCGGGGGCGCCGGGCGCGTGGTGCAGGCCCGCGAAGAACTGGCGTTCCTCGCCGACGAAGTTCACCCCCGTGCAGGGGGCGCCGAGGACGTCCGCCACGCGCCGCGCGAAGGCGTCCAGTTCGGTGTCCACCCGCTCCCCCAGCCCCAGTTCGCGCAGCCGAACGGCTCGCGCGGGCGCCTCCCGGTCCACGGGCGTGAGCAGCAGGTGTCCGGTCGATTCGTAGGAGGGCATCATTCCCCCGGCTCCGGTAACAGTGTCGGCGATGTCGGCGATGTCGATCGGGCCGCGGACGTGCACAGCAGGTGACGGACCAGGGCGGCGAGCGTCACCGTCCCGGAACTCGTCAGACGCGCGTCGCAGCGTACGACGGGTACCTCGGGCGTCAGTCCCACCGCGTCCCTGACCTCGTCGGGCGTGTAGCGGTGGCAGCCGTCGAACTCGTTGACGGCGAGGACGAAGCCGATCCCGCGCCGCTCGAAGAAGTCCACGGCCGGGAAGCAGTCCGCGAGGCGGCGCGTGTCCGCGAGCACCACGGCGCCGAGCGCGCCCGCGCACAGCTCCTCCCACAGGAACCAGAAACGGTGCTGGCCGGGCGTCCCGAAGAGGTAGAGCACGTGGCGGTCGTCCAGGGTGATCCGGCCGAAGTCGAGCGCGACGGTCGTCGTGGTCTTGGCCTCCACCCCGTGCAGCGGATCGGCGCCGGCGCCGAGGTCGCTGAGCAGTTCCTCCGTGCTGAGCGGCTCGATCTCGCTCACCGCCCCCACGAAGGTGGTCTTCCCCGCCCCGAATCCCCCCGCGACCAGCACCTTCAGCGTCACCGGGGCGTCACAGTCGTTTGCGTAGGCCATCGAGCACCGCCAGGAGGAGGGACCGGTCATCGGCGGCGAACGACCCTCCGCCCGGGAACCGCGGCGACTGCGCCATCACGGCCCCGTAGTCCATGAGATCGGACAGCAGCACCTTGACCACCGTGGCGGGCAGCCGCAGCTGGCCCGCCAGTTCGGCGACGGTGACCGCCGCCGCACCGGCGCACAGCCGCAGCGCGTGGGTGTGCTCGGCCCCGAGCGGGACGCGCGGGCGCACGCCGGTCGCAGTCATCAGCGACAGCAGGTCGAGCGCGATACCCGGTCTGGTCCGGCCGCCACTGGCGGTGTACGGGCGCATCACGCGCCCCGCCGAGCCGTCGAGCCACGGCGTGTCCCCCCGCCCTGTGCCGTACGCCGCCCTGCGGTGGGCCCTCATCGCTCCACGTTCGCGGCGGGCCGCCGGGGCGCGGCCGCGAGGTACGGGCGGACGCTCTTGACCAGCATCGCCATCTCGTAGCCCAGGACACCGGCGTCGGCCTCCCGGTCGGCGAGGACGGCCAGGCAGGTCCCGGACCCGGCTGCGGACACGAAGACGAGCGCCGTGTCCAGCTCGACCACGACCTGCCGTACCTCTGCCCCCTCGCTGAAGCGGGCGCCTGCGCTGCGGCCGAGTGAGTAGAGGCCGGATGCGAGGGCCGCCATGTGGTCGGCGCTGTCGGGGTCCATGCCGTGGACGCAGGTCACGAGCCCGTCCGCGGTGAGCAGTACGGCACTGCGGGTGTACGGCACGCGTTGAACCAGCCCGCTGAGCAGCCAGTCGAGATCCGAGAGCCGGCTGCCGGTCTCCGTCGCCATTTCGCCGCCCATGGTGGTGCGCTCCTTGCCGAGGTTGCTGGGTGTGCTGGAGGTGCCGGAGGTGCTGGGGCTCATGCCTGGTTCTCCGACTGCGCGAGGCCGAAGCCCCGCTGGAAGGCGGCCATGAGGCCGGGGTCGTGCACGGGCTGCTCGCCGTCCGCGGGGCGCCGCGGGGCGGGTGCGCCGCGCAGCTGGGGCGCGAGGTGCTGCTGGGCGCGGCGCCGGGGCAGCACGGGCCGTTGGCCCGCATCGCGCCCGGCGGACTCCCCCAGCCCGGACCCCGGCCGGGCATCCGCGCCGGCCCCGGACCAGCCCGCCGCCCAGGTCTCGCCTGAGGGCACACCGCCGGATGGGGACCAGGCATCCGCCCCGGTGCGGGGATCGCCTGAGGGCGCGGGCCGGGCATCCGACGCGGAACCGGGCTCCGCCCCGCAGGCCCGTCCCGCTGTCGGCACCGCCCGCGGCCCCGCGGCGGCCCCAGGCCCACCACGGGTCACGGCCCATGGATGCGTCGGCACCGACTCCGCGCCGACCGCGCCGCCAAGGTCGCACGGGGTCCCGGGCGCGTCCCACGCGCCCGCCCCCGAGCCGGTCCCGGCCGACGGCCCCCTGTCCGCCGCAGAGCCGGCCACGGACGCGTCCTGCGGCCCGGGCCCCGGCTCTGACCAGGTCTCGGGCTCACCCGGCCGCCCGATCCCGGACTCGGGCCGGCCCGACGACCCACCGCCGGTCACGGCCCGTGGATCCGCCGCCGACCCGCCGGTGACCCCAGCCCTCGTTGCGTCCCACAACCCGGACGCAGTCGCGGACGCGTCCCACACGTCCGCCCCGGGATCGGGCACCGGGCCGATCCCGGGCTCGCCGGCCGCGCCGTCGCCCGGCGCGGGGCCGGCCCCCCGGTGGGCCGTCCGCCCGACCGGCGCAGCGCCCTCGGGTTCCGCCCGGGTCACGGGCTCGGCCCACTGTCCGACCGCAGTCCCCGGGCGGGACACCGGCCCGGTGGCGGGCTCGCCCGCCGCGCCACCACCGGATGCCGGCCGGGTGTCGGCCGCTCGGGCGGGCTCCCGGCCGTACGGGGGGGCGGCTGCCGACCCGGCCGCGGCAACCGGCCCGGTGGCGGGCTCGCCCACCGCACCGCCGTCCGCCGGCCATGCCGACGCCGAGCCGGGGTCGGCCCAGCTCGCCGAAGCGGTCGGGTCCCCCGGCCGGGCCGACGGTCCGCCGCCGGTGCCCGCTGTGGTGGCGCCCCGGGACTCGGGCGGGGGCCATGGGGCCGGTGCGGGTTCGGGGCGGTGGGTGGGGACGGTCGGGTCCGCCCGGCGGGGCAGCGGCATGCGGACCGGTTCCAGGGGCGGCGTCAGCCGCGAGCCCCCGGCCGCGTCGCCCGCCTCGGCCGCGCCCAGCAGCTCCTGCGGCAGCACCAGCACGGCGGTGACGCCGCCGTAGATGTTCGACTTGAGCTCGACGGCGATCCCGTGCCGCCGGGCCAGGGTCGAGACGACGTACAGGCCGATCCGCCCGTCCGCGAGCAGGCTCCGGACGCTGACCTGGTCTGGGTCCCCGAGCAGCGCGTTCATCCGGTGCTGTTCCTCGGGGGGCATGCCCAGTCCCCGGTCCTCCACCTCGACCGCGATTCCGGCGGTGACCCGCTCGGCGCGCAGCACCACATCGGTGTCGGGGGCGGAGAACACCGTGGCGTTCTCGACGAGTTCGGCCAGCAGGTGCACCACGTCGGCGACGGCGTGTCCGCGTACGCTGCCGCCCGCCGGCGGCACCACCTTGACCCGGGTGTACTGCTCGACCTCCGCGACCGAGGAGCGGAGGACCTCGCTCAGGTCGATCGGCCGGGTCCACTGGCGGCGCGAGGCCGCGCCGCCCAGCACCGCGAGGTTCTCGGCGTGGCGGCGGATCCGGGTGGCGAGGTGGTCGACGTGAAAGAGCTCCCTGAGCAGGTCCGGGTCCTCGACCGTGTCCTCCAGGTCGTCCAGCAGCGAGATCTCGCGGTGGACGAGGGACTGGAGCCGGCGGGCGAGGTTGACGAAGACCTCGACCTTGCGCTCGCTGTCGGTCGGGGCGGCCGGTCCGGCCAGGCGTACCAGGGTCGTGTGGGCCTGTTCGCGGGCGCCGCGCAGCTCTTGGGAGAGCAGCCAGAACTCGTCCACTCCCGCCGGGTCGCCCCCGGTGAGCGTGGCGATCGGCCCGCCCCGGACCGGCCGGGGCGGCGTCTCGCCCCGCTCCAGCCGGTCGGCGGCCGTCAGCAGCTCCTGGCGGCCGCGCACGCTGGAGCGGCGCAGCGCCTCGCACCGGTCCCGTACGGCCTTCGCGGCACGCTGGGCCCCGAGCAGGGCGGCGGCGAGGGCGCCGGCGGTGAGCAGGGCGCAGCCGGTGAGCACCGGCCAGAGGCGGGCGTCGCGGTCGCCGGCTCCGCCGCCGAGCTGGAGGGTGAAGATCACCGCGGCGGCGCCGCTGAGTGCGGCGGCGAGGGTCGGCAGGAGCGCGGCGCGTACCAGCTGGGGGCGTATCTGCCGGCCGGGACCGGTGACGGCGTGTCTCGACGGGGCGTGGCGGGCGGCGCGGAGTCCGGACATCGGCGTCCTCGGTACGTGGGGCCCGGCCCCCAGCGAATCCCGGGGCCCGGTGTTGATCACCGAATACCCACGCTAGACCCCACCATCCCGCCGCGGACCGCCAGTTGGAGAACTTCGCGGGGGTCCTTCCCGCTCCCGGTGGAGCGCTCGCACAGCAGCCCGAATGCGCCGGTCAGGGCGCTGCGGCCGCCCGGCGGCACCCTCCTGCCGCCCGGGAACACCTGTGCCGCCCCCCGCCCGGGCGGGGGGCGGCACAGGCCTGCCGCCGCTTCTCTCGCCCGCTACGACCCGACGGACTCCGGCTTCTCCTGCCCGCTCACCGCCGACGACGCCACGCGGGCCGCTGTCGCCGCTGCTGCGCCGGCCTCGTGCGGCGGCACGGCCCCGGGCCCGTCCACCGGCCCGCCGGCCGTCGCCCCGGCGACGAACGGCCGCCACCACGGCTCGCCGGGCGCCCCCTCGGTGCCGGGCTCGAACGGCTGGCCCGGGATCGGCAGCGCGACGGCCGCTCCGGCGGCCTCCGCGGCGGCCAGCGTGCCCTCGCCCGGTTCCTCCCACGGGTGCAGGGCCAGGTTGAAGGTGCCCCAGTGGATCGGCAGCATGGTGCCGTGCGGGGTGCCGCCCTGGAGGTCGAGGTGGGCGCGCATGCCCTCCTCGGGGGTCATGTGGATGTCGGGCCAGTACTCCGAATAGGCCCCGATCTGGATCATCGTGGCGTCGAACGGGCCGTGCGCGGCGCCGATCTCCGCGAAGCCGGGGAAGTAGCCGGTGTCGCCGCTGTGGTAGATCCGGTGCTCGCCCCCCGCGACCACCCAGGAGGCCCACAGGGTGTGCTGCTGATTGCGCAGGCCGCGGCCGCAGAAGTGCCGGGCGGGGGTCGCCGTGAGGGACAGCCCGGCGATCCGGGTGGTCTCGTTCCAGTCGAGCTCGTGCAGCCGGTCGGCCGACACGCCCCAGCGCTCCAGGTGCGCGCCGACCCCGAGGGGGACGGCGAAGGCCGTGTCCGTACCGGCCAGCGCCTTGATCGTCGGCAGGTCGAGGTGGTCGTAGTGGTCGTGCGAGATGACCACGACGTCCACCTGGCCCAGCGCGGCCAGCGGGACCGGCACCGGGTGCAGCCGCTTGGGGCCGGCGAAGGGGAAGGGGGAGCAGCGCTCGCCCCACACCGGGTCGAACAGCACCCGGTGCCCGTCGATCTCGGCGAGCACGCTGGAGTGGCCCATCCAGGTCAGGCGCAGACCGCTCGCGGGCGGCTTCGCCAGATCCGCGAGGGTGGTCGGGTGCACCGGAATGGCCGCAGCCGGGCTGCGCCGGAGCCGCTGCTCGCGGTGGAAGTAGATCTTCGCGAACTCCGTCATCGACCCCGAGGGCCTGTTCCGGGCCCCGACCGGGTTCTGGAAGACGCCGTCGGCGAAGTTCGGCGAGCGGCGGATCCGCTCCAGCCTGGCGCCGGACGGGTCCGCGCCGAAGGCTTCGGGCCGCATGGCGCGCAGCCGCGGACGGAGGGGACGGGAGCCGGTCAAAGCGCCTCCAGGGAGGATGGGGTCGGGGCGGTCGTATCGCTACGACCATCCCAACGCACACCGGTCCCGAAGGATTCCGGCTGCTCCTCCCCCCTGCCCCTCCCGCCCGCCCCGTCACCTGCTGCTACAGCGGCAGCAGGTCCGGCCGCTTCGCCTCGACGTGGTCGCCGGAGGACTCGCCGCGCAGTCGGCGGCCGATCCACGGCACCAGGTACTCGCGGGCCCACTGGATGTTGTCGCGGGTCGTGTCCACCGAGCCGCGCGGGCGCAGCTGCGGCCACGGCTGATCGGGGTCGGCGGGCACCTCCAGGCCGAGCACCTGTGCGGCGCGCAGTGCGACGCGGGTGTGGCCCTCGGGCGAGAGGTGCAGCCGGTCGGCGTCCCAGGCGCGCCGGTCCTGTACGGACTTCAGCGACCAGAGGTCGAGCACCGGGCAGTCGTAGCGGTCGGCGATGGCCCGCACGTGTGCGCTGTACGTGGCGACCTTGCCCCGGATGTGCTTGAGGACGGGCACCCCGCGGGTGTCGAAGCCGGTGGTGATCATGACATGGCCGACGGCCCCGGTGAGGTCGGCGACGGCCGCCTCGAACCGCTCCGCCACGTCGTCGGGGTCGCTGCCGGGCCGGATGATGTCGTTGCCGCCCGCGCAGAAGGTGACGAGGTCCGGGGCGAGGGCCTTGGCTCTCGGCACCTGGTCGGCCACGATCTGGTCGAGGAGCTTCCCGCGCACCGCGAGATTCGCATACCGGAAGTCGTGCTCTTCGCGCTGATCGGCCAGGAGCACGGCGAGCCGGTCCGCCCAGCCGAGAAAAGAATCCCCGGGCCCCGGGTCCCCCACGCCCTCTGTGAAGCTGTCCCCGATCGCCGCGTACGAGCCGATGGTCTTGAGTTTCGTCGTCGTCGCTGCCACGAGAGCCCATCCTTCACTCCCGTAACCAACCTACGCCAACGTAATGAGGGGTTGACGGGCCGTGATCTGTACCACGTGAGAGGTAAGGAATAAGTACACGTGGGGCCGGGACCCCCCTCGGGTCCCGGCCCCACGCGTGTCCGCGGCCCGTCGGCGGTTGCCGTCAGAGGCTGGCGCCCTTCGAGCGGAGGTAGGCGATCGGGTCCATGTCCGAGCCGTAGGACGGGCTCGTGCGGATCTCGAAGTGCAGGTGCGGGCCGGTCGAATTGCCGGTGGAACCGGAGAGGCCGATGCTCTGGCCGGCGGTGACGCTCTGGCCGGAGGAGACGGAGAGCTGGGACAGGTGGGCGTACTGCGAGTACTTGCCGTCCGCGTGCCGGATGACGACCTCGTTGCCGTACGCGCCGCTCCAGCCCGCGGAGACCACGGTGCCCGCGCCGACGGCCTTGACGGTGGTGCCCATGGGGGCGATGAAGTCGACGCCGGTGTGGTAGCCGGAGGACCACATGGCGCCCGCGACCTTGTACTGGGTGGAGACGCCGCCGCTGACCGGGGCCACGAATCCGGAGGCCGCCGGCTGTGCGGCGGGCGCCTCGGCGGGGGCGGCGGGTGCCTCGGGAGCGGATTCCCGCTGCGTCTGCGGGGCGGCGGGCTGCACGGCCCGCTTCGACTGGGCCTTCGGGGCGGCCTTCGCGCCGGCCTCGGGGGCGGTGCGCGGGGCGCGGACGGCGTCGACCGGGGCGGCCTGGCCGCGGCCGCCGAGGGTCAGCTTCAGGCCGGGGTGGATCAGCGACGGGTCGCTGCCGACCGCCTCACGGTTCTGCTCGTACAGCCGCTGCCAGCCGCCGGGCAGGTTGCGCTCGGCGGCGATCTCGGAGAGGCAGTCGCCCGGGACGACCGTGTAGACGGTCGGCGCGGCCTGCGCGGCCTCCACGGCTGCCGCCGGGGCGGCCTGGAGGGCGGTGGGAACCTGCGGGGCCACCGCGGGTGCGACGGCGGGGGCCGCCGCCACTCCGCCGGCGTGGGCGCCGGCGGCGCCGATCAGCGGCAGGGCGAGGGCCGCGCCGCCGGTGCCTGCGACCGCGAATCCGCGGCGGATGGAAAGGGACTTGGGACGGCGGTGCTTACCCTTTGCAGGCATGACGCATTCCTCTCCGGCGCCTGCGAGGTGAGCTGTCGGGTTCGGACTGGAGATGTCCGGCCGTACATGTACGGGACATGAACGACTTCACCCCGAGCCGTACCGGAGAAAAGATCTCCGGCGCAGCGGCTTACCTGGTTCCCCCGCTCCTGCCGCGCGAAATGGTTCGGTTGCGGTTTCCGGGCGGCGGCAGGATTCGGCGATCCACCCGGATCGATCGCGAAGGTAATCCCTTTAGGTCGTGCCGAACAAGCCGTGAATTCCCTGACGGATTCACAGGCATGAGGGACCGCCGGAATTCCGGTCACCCTCCGTCCATTCCGCTCCGCCAACAGCCGTGCCCACCGGGCCATTCGGTTCCGACGATCAGGCACTCACGGTCACCGTATGATCTGGCTCACGGGGCGGTGCCCGATCTCGCCTCCGGATATGGCAAGTTGGCGCCAAACAGCTCAATTCGGACAGACGCCCCAAGAGAAGGCAGAGGAGTTCCCGTGACCCAGCAGATACAGGAGCCGGAGCTGACCGGAGTGCGCAATTTCCGCGATGTGGGCGGATTGCCGACTTCTGACGGACGAAGGGTCGGGACGGGACGACTGTTCCGAAGCGGACATCTCGCACATGCCACCGAAACCGATGCAGAGTTCCTCGCTTCGCTCGGCCTCCACACCATTTTCGACTTCCGCAACGGCGCCGACCACGCCCTGGAGGGGCCGGACGTCGAACTGCCGGGCGTGCGGAACGTCAACATCCCGCTCTCGGACCCGGCGGACGGCCGGGAGTTCTGGCGGCTGGTCCGCGACGGCGACCTCGACCAGCTCCGCTCGATCCTGGGCGACGGCAAGGCCGCGGCCCGGATGGCGAACTCCTACCGCGGGATCATCCGGACCCGCACCGCCGAGCACAGCCGGGTCGTCCACGCCCTCGCCGAGGACAGCGTCCCCGCCCTCCTGCACTGCGCGGCCGGCAAGGACCGGGCCGGCCTCTCCGTCGCCGTCACCCTGCTCGCGCTCGGCGTCGAGCGCGAGGCCGTCGTGGCGGACTACCTGGAGTCCAACGCCCCGCACCGCCGCTACCGGGTGCGCCGCAGCTCCGACTCGGCCGAGGCCCGCTCGCCCGAGGTGATGGAGCTGCTCGCGCCGCTCTTCGACGCACGCGCCGAGTACCTGATCGCCGCCTTCGACACCATCGACGAGGTCTGGGGCGGGGTCGACCGCTACCTGGCGGAGGGCCTCGGGCTTCAGCCCGAGACCCTCGACCAACTCCGGGACCGGCTGTTGGTCTGATCCGGTTACGGGGACCGGGGACGCAGGCCGTCAGCGCGCCGCGACGGCCTGCTTCACCAGGGTCCTGCCGAAGTCCCACATCAGACCGGACCCGCCGTGCGCCTCGTCCATGACCTCGCGGAAGGCGCCGACGAACCGGTCGACGTCCTGCTCGTCCAGCACCAGGGGCGGAATCAGTTTGATCACCTCCAGGTGGTCCCCGGAGACCTGGGTGAGGATCCGGTGCTTCTGCAGAAGCGGCACCACGACCATCTGCGCGAAGAGGCCCTTGCGGGCCGCCTGGAGTACGGCCCAGCGGCTGCGCAGGCCCAGCGAGGAGGGCCGCCCGAACTCGATGCCGATCATCAGGCCGCGGCCGCGCACCTCGTGGAGCAGCTCGTACTCGTCCACCAGGGCCGCGAGCCGCCCGCGCAGCAGGTCGCCGGTCGCCCGGGCGCGGGCCACGAGGTGCTCGTCCTCCATGACGGACAGCACCGCCAGCCCTGCCGCCATCGCCTGTGCGTTGGATCCGAAGCTCGCGGAGTGCACGAGCACGCGGTCCATGGAGGAGTAGACCCTCTTGAAGATCCAATCCTTGCCCAGGGTCGCGCCGACCGGCACGTAGCCGCCCGACAGCGCCTTGGCCACGCACACCAGGTCGGGCTCCACGCCCGGCTCGTGCTGGTACGCGTAGAAGTCGCCGGTACGCCCCAGTCCGGTCTGCACCTCGTCCGCGATCAGCAGCGCCTTGTGCCGGTGCAGCAGCTCCTGCGCGGCGAGCAGGAATCCGGGCGGGGCCGCGAGGACCCCCTTGCCCTGGATCGGCTCGACGACGAAGGCGGCCACGTCGCCGTGCTTCAGCTCGCGCTCCAGGGCGGCCAGGTCGCCCAGCGCGACCTCGGTGTCGGGCAGCAGCGGTGCGAAGCCGTCCCGGAACCCGTCCTCGCCGTTCACCGAGAGCGAGCCGGCGGTCAGCCCGTGGAAGGCGTGCCCGCAGTAGAGGATCCTCGGCCGCCCGGTTGCGTACCGGGCGAACTTCAGGGCCGTCTCCACCGCCTCGGTGCCGCTGTTGCCGAAGAAGACGCGGTCCAGGTGGGGGCTGTAGGAGAGGAGCTTCTCGGCCAGCAGCCCGGGCAGCGGCTGGCAGTCGAAGCGGGTGAGGTCGGCGAGCTGGGCGTCCAGCACGTCGTGCAGGGCCCGCCGGACGACGGGGTGGTGGCGGCCCAGGCCCATCACCCCGAAGCCGGCGAGCATGTCGAGGTAGTCGTTGCCCTCGGCGTCCCAGAAGTGGGCTCCCTCGGCCCGCTCGTAGACCTTGTCGAAGCCGATGGTGCGGAGCATCCGGGGGAGTTGGTGATTGAGGTGGCGGGCGTGCAGCTCGTACCGCTCCGCGCCGCGCGCCGCCAGCAGGGCGCCGAGGTCGAAACCGCCGCCCCGCTCCCCCTCCGCCGGACTCATGCCGACCTGTCCCGGTTGCCCCCGACCGTCTCCCGGGCGGCCCGCAGGGATTCCTTGAGGGACCCCATGGTGGCGAGGACGGCGGTCGGCTCGTAGCCGCAGTGCGCCATGCAGTTCGCGCAGCGCGGGTCCTTTCCGCGGCCGTACTTGTTCCAGTCGGTCTCCTCCACGAGCTCCCGGTACGTCGGCACGTAGCCGTCGCTCATCAGATAGCAGGGGCGCTGCCAGCCGAAGAGGGAGTAATTCGGAATGGCCCATGCCGTGCAGGGGAAATCGGCCTTTCCTTCCAGGAAGTCCAGGAAGAGCGGCGAGTGGTTGAGCCGCCAGCGCCGCCGGTTGCCGCCCGCGAACGCCTTCCTGAAGAGTTCGCGGGTCTGGTCGACACCGAGGAAGTGCTCCTGGTCCGGTGCTTTCTCGTAGGCGTAGGCGGGCGAGATCATCATTTCGTCCACCTGCAGGTCGTCATTGAGGAAGTTGAGGACCTCGATGATCGTCTGCGGTGTGTCGGTGTTGAAGAAGGTGGAGTTCGTGGTCACCCGGAATCCACGCCTCTTGGCTTCCTTGATGGCCTCGACCGCCTCGTCGAAAACGCCCTCCTTGGCCACCGACTCGTCGTGGCGCTCGCGCAGGCCGTCGATGTGCACGGCGAAGGCGAAGTACGGGGAGGGTGTGAACTTCTCGATCTTCTTGCGCAGGAGCAGCGCGTTGGTGCAGAGGAAGACGTACTTCCGCCGTGCCACCAATTGCCGCACGATCTCGTGGATCTGCGGGTGCATCAAGGGCTCCCCGCCCGCGATGGACACCATCGGCGCACCGGACTCCAGCACGGCCCCGACCGCCTGGGCCACCGGCATGCGCTGCTTGAGCACTCCTGCCGGATGCTGGATCTTCCCGCACCCCTCGCAGGCCAGGTTGCACGCGTAGAGGGGCTCCAGCTCCACGATCAGCGGGAACTTCTCGCGCTTGCGGAGCTTCTGTTCGAGCAGATAGGTCCCGACCCTGACGGTCTGGCGCAGCGGCATGGCCATCTGGCTCACCTCCTGGGGAGCAGCGAAGAACGGTGCCATTCGAAAAAAGCGGGCAGTACGGCACGCAGGACACGGAAGGCCGATATTCCCCCGCGCACCGTGCCGATTCGGACGAGCTCGTGCTCCGGGGCGTCCACGATCACCCGGACGGCCGCAACGGCGCGGCCGCCGCCCCGGACCGCGGCCCAGAGGGTCGCGGCGGACTCCATGTCGACGGCGACGGCGCCCGTGGCGCGCAGTTGTGCGCGCTCCTGGCCGCGCACGACGTGGTCGGACCCGGTCAGCGGGCCGGTGTGCACGGTCCGGCCGGGGGCGGCCCGGGCCAGCGCCTCGGCGAGCAGCGCGGTCCCGGTGCAGGGGACGGTCCCCTGCGGGTCGCGGGTCTCCTGCGCGACGACGAGGTCGCCCGGGCTCATGCCGGGGACGAGGCCGGCGCAGAAACCGGTGGCGAGGACGGCGGCCCGGTCCGTCCCGGGCGCCTCCAGGGCCCGGCGGACGGCCCGTTCGGCCGCGCGGGGGCCCATCCCGGTGCGCAGGAGGGTGTACGCCCCGGCCTGCGCGTGGTGCGTACCGCCTGGCGAGCCGCGCCCCGCACTGCGCAGCGCCGCCTGCTCGATGCGCAGGGCGCACGCGACCAGCAACGGGCCGGCCTGGGCTGTCCGGTCACCCGCGGCGGCGGACATCAGGGGCCCCCCGCGGGTGAGCCTGCCCGGGCGGAGGGTTCCCCGTACAGGTAGCGGCCGAGCGCGGTCAGCGGGAACACCTGGCGGTAGAGGTGGTAGTTGATGGAGAAGTCCCACGGGAAGCCGGTGCCGGTGAAGTAGGGCTCGTCCCAGGAGCCGTCCTCCCGCTGGGTCCGTACCAGGTGGGCGATGCCCCGTTCGACGGCCTCGCCGTCCCGTTCCCCGGCCGACAGCAGCGCCATCAGCGCCCACGCGGTCTGCGAGGGGGTGGAGGCGCCCTTCCCTGCCCACGAGCGGTCCTGGTAGGAGCGCTGGTCCTCCCCCCAGCCGCCGTCGTCGTTCTGGACGGATTCCAGCCAGCGCACGGCCCGCCGGACCGCGGGGTGTGCCGGCGCGACGCCGGCCGCGGTGAGGGCGGGTACCACCGAACCGGTGCCGTAGACGTAGTTGGTGCCCCAGCGGCCGAACCAGCTGCCGTCCGGCTCCTGTGCGTCGAGCAGCCAGGCGATGCCGCGCCGGGTGCGGGCGTCGCCCGCCCGGCCCTCGAAGGCGAGCATCTCCACCACGTGGGCGGTGACGTCGGCGGACGGCGGGTCGATGACCTCGCCGAAGTCGCAGAAGGGCAGCCTGTTCGGGAAGGGGCTGGTGTTGTCGGCGTCGAAGGCGCCCCACGCGCCGTCCTTCGACTGCATGCCGAGGTTCCAGGACACCCCGCGGGCGATGGCGGCGTCGACCCGGACCGGGTCCGGGTGCTTGATCCGGCGCAGGGCGAGGACGACTTCGGCGGTGTCGTCGATGTCGGGATAGGTGTCGTTGTGGAACTCGAACGCCCAGCCTCCGGGGGCCAGGCCGGGCCGGCGCACCGCCCAGTCCCCGGTGCGGGTGATCTCCTCGCCGAGCATCCAGTCCGCGGCCTTGACCAGGGCCGGATGGTCGGGACGCACGCCCGCGTCGGCGAGTGCGATGGCGGCGAGGCAGGTGTCCCACACCGGCGACTGGCAGGCCTCGATCATCCGGGCGCCGTCCTCGCGCCGCACCGCGAACCGGTCCAGGGACTCCAGCCCCGCGCGCATCACCGGGTGCCCGAGGTCGTAGCCGAGCAGGTGCAGCGCGATGAGGGAGTACACGGCGGGCGGCTGGATCCCGCCCCAGCAGCCGTCGTTCTCCTGGCGCTCGACGATCCAGCGGGCGGCGGTGTCCATGGCGGCCTTGCGCAGCCGCCGGGGGGCGAACCGCCGGTAGGCGTGCAGGGCCTTGTCCATCCTCTGGAAGGCACCGTCCCAACTGGCCAGTGGAGCCAGGCGGGGTGGGGGGCAGGGGTTCCGTGCGTCGGTGTGCAGCTCGTCGAGGGCGAAGGGGGCCGGGCGGACCGGGCGCAGCGCGGAGACCACGGTGAGCGGGACGATCGTCTGGCGGGCCCAGCAGCCGAAGTCGTAGATGTTCAGGGGCACCCAGGGCGGCAGGAACACCAGCTCGGGCGGGAGTTCGGGCAGGTTGTCCCAGCTCCACCAGCCGAAGAGGGCGAGCCAGATCCGGGTGAAGACGCGGGCGGCGGCGATTCCGCCGTTCGCCCGGATCCAGGCCGAGGCGCGGCTCATGTGCGGGGAGTCCGGCGGATCCCCGGCGAGGCGCAGCGCGACGTAGGCCTCGACGGTCGCGGAGAGTTCGGGCGGGCCGCCGTGGAAGGTGGCCCAGGTGCCGTCCGTGCGCTGCTCGCCGCGGATGAAGAGGGCGGCGGCGTACGTGGTGGCCTCGTCCCGGATGCCGAGGAACTGCCGCAGCAGCAGGTCCTCGGCGTCCATGGTGACGTTGGTCTCCAGATCGCCCTTCCACCAGCCCGCGGGGTCCTGGCGGTCCAGGAGGTGCCGGGTCGCGCGCGCCGTGGCCTCGTACACCTCGCGCGGGCTGCCGGCCGGCGGGGCGGGCAGGTCCGCCGCGGTGCGCCCGGTGCCGCGCGCACCCGGCTGCCGGTAGGAATGCGGCGGGCCGGGGCGCCGGGCCGGGTCGGGCGGGGCGGCGATCCGCTCCGTGACCGCCACCGGCACGGTGGGCGAGCCGCCGGCCACCGGCCTGGCCGCGGGAGCCGGGTCGGGCGGGCCGGCGAGCCCGTAATCGGCCCCCGGGGCGGCTGCCCCGGCGGGGCCGGGCGGCGGGGCGCCCGGGGTGGATTCGCTGCCGGCGCCGGCGCTCTCCGCGCTGCCGTCGGTCGTCGCTGTCATGGCTTCCCCTTAGAACAGTGTCCTGTGCTGTGCTGGGGTCTGCCGTCGGCCGGCGCGCGCCACCCTCAGGCGGCGGCGCCGGCCGGCGACTCGCGATTCATATCCGCTGTCGGGTGGCGGTCACCTCTTGCGTACGACGACGAAGTCGGCGAGGTCCACGAGCTGTTCGCGCACCCGCTGGGGCATGTCGACGCCGTCCAGGGCCCGGATCGCGACGGCGTGCTGGCGGCGCGCCTCGTCCGCGGTCCACCGGCGTCCGCCGGCCTCCTCGATGAGCGCCGCGCGGGCCGCGAACTCCTCCTCCGAGAAGTTCTCGAAGTCGCTGCTCTTGGCGTCGGCGGCGAGCAGTTCGGCGAGCCGCTCGGAGGCAGGCCCGCCGGCGGCGAGGGCGGCGACCACCGGCAGGGACTTCTTGCGCTGGCGCAGGTCGCTCCAGGTCTGCTTGCCGGTGGACTCCGGGTCGCCCCAGATGCCGAGCAGGTCGTCGACGGCCTGGAAGGCGAGGCCGAGGTGGTAGCCGTACTCCTCCAGCTTGTCGGCCGTGCGGTCGTCCGCGCCGCCGAGCACGGCGCCGATGGAGACGGCGCAGGCGAGCAGGGCGCCGGTCTTGTTGCCCTCCATCTCCAGGCACTCCTCGACGCTGACGCGCTCGCGGTGCTCGTAGGAGATGTCCTGGGCCTGGCCGTCGATGAGCTTGCGGCTGGCGGTGGTCAGGCGGCGGGTGGCGCGGCCGGCCTCGACGGTGCCGAGCTCCAGGAGGACCTCGTTGGCGAGGGCGAAGAGGGCGTCGCCGACCAGGATCGCCTGGGCCGGTCCGTGCACCTTCCACACGGTGTCGCGGTGGCGGCGCTGCTCGTCGCCGTCCATCAGGTCGTCGTGGAGCAGCGAGAAGTTGTGCACGAGCTCGACGGCGACGGCGCCGGGGATGCCGACCTCCGGCGCGGCACCGGCGGCCTCGGCGGAGAGCAGGGCGAGGGCGGGGCGGACGGCCTTGCCGCCGTCGCCGTCGGCCGGGTGGCCCTGGGCGTCGATCCAGCCGAAGTGGTAGGCGGCGACGGTGTCCATGGGCGCGGCGAGCCGGTCCACGGCCGCGCGGAGCGCCGGGGTCGACATCGTCCGGCCGCGTTCCAGGAGGGCGACAGTGTCCGCCTTCTCCACGCCCCTTCCGGCTGCGCCCACACTGGCATCCGTGTTCTCGACAGCCGGATTCCCCGGGTTCACTGGCTCTCCTCTTGTTCCTGTACGTGCTGTGCTCGTGGTGCTCGTGACGGCGGTGGTGCCGGCCGTCGTGGTGGTGGTCGTCATGCCGCCTCCTGCAGAGGGTGTTCGCGGTGGCGGCCGAGTGCGGCGAGTGCGGCCTGGGCCGCACTCAGTCCGCTCCGGACGGCGCCCTCCATGGTCGCGGGCCAACCCGTGGCAGTCCACGCACCGGCCAGGTAGAGCCCCGGCGTGTCGGTCCGCGCCCCGGGGCGCAGCCGGCCGACGCCGGGCGCGGGTGCGAAGGTCGCCGTCCGCTCCCGGGTGACGAAGAAGTCCCGTACCTTGGCCCCGCGCGCGGCGGGCAGCAGCCGCTCCAGCTCGGGCAGGTACTTGGCGCGCAGCACCGAGACGGGCTCGTCGATGTCGTCCTGGGCGGCGGACTGCGACAGCGCCAGGTACTGGCCGCCGTCGGGGAGTCCGGAGGAGTCGGTGCGGTCGAAGACCCACTGCACGGGGGAGCCGAGTGCGGCGAAGAAGGGCTGCTTGAGCACCTTGCGGTCGTAGACGACGTGGACGTTCAGGATCGGTGCGGTGCCGATGTCGAGGAGCTTGTCGGGGTCGGCGAGGGCTCCGGCGGGCAGCAGCCCGTGCGCTTCGCGCTGCGGGACGGCGAGGACGACGGTGCCCGCGTCGAGGGACTCCTCCTCGGTCTCGACCCGCCAGGCCCCTTCGGGCGTCCGGGTCACGGCCGTGACCCGGGTGCGCAGCTCCGTGCGTACTCCCGCCGCGTCGAGCTGCTTGCGGGCGAGGGTGTCGTGGAGCTCGCCGAGCGGTACGCGGGCCCAGCCGATGTCGGCCGCGCTCTTCTCGGAGAGCAGCCCGGTCTTGAAGACCATCGCGGCCAGGCCCAGCGAGGAGTGTTCGGCGGTGGCGTTGAGGGTGGCGATGCCGACGAGGTCCCACAGGGCCTCGATGGTGCGGGCGGACTGGCCGTAGCGGCCGAGCCAGGTGGCGAAGTCCAGGCCGTCCAGGGCCGGGTCCGCCGGGTCGAGGCGGCGCAGGGCGAGGGCGGCGCGGCCGACGCTCGCGCGCTCGGCGAGGGACATGTGGGGGTAGCGGGCGAGTGCTCCGGCGAGGTGCAGGGGCACCGGCAGGCCGCCGCGGCGCAGCCGTCCCAGGCGCGGTCCGCCGGGGTGGGCGACGTCGAGGACGGGTACGTCGAGCCGGTCCTGGAGCGGGGCGAGGGAGGCCCCCTCGACGCGGTCGAGGAACCACCGGTAGGCCGTGCAGCAGCGCAGGTAGACGTGCTGGCCGTTGTCGACGTCGAGGTCGCCGCGCTTGAAGGAGAAGGCGAGCCCGCCGAGCCGGGGGCGGCCTTCGAGCAGGGTGACGCGGAGGCCGGCGTCGGCGAGTTCGAGGGCGGTGGTGACGCCGGCGAGCCCGCCGCCGACGACGACGGCGTGGTGGTCGGTACCGGTCATGCGCCCTCCCCCGTGGTGCGGTCGCCCTCCGGGCCGGCCGGCAGGTTCCGGGCAGCGGGCAGGCCCCATCCCGTCGCGGTCTCCCGCCCGGCCCGGCCGCGGTCCGCGGGGAGAGACGCGCTCGCCGTCGGCGTGGTTGCCCCGGCCGGCGCACGGTCGGGGAGGCGCGCCGGGCTCGTACGCCCGAGGTCGCCGGCGCACGCCGGGTGCGCGCTCGGCGCCGGTGCGGCCTCGACCGCGACGCGCCGGGCGACGCACGCACCCGCGCGCCCGCCCGCCCGGCCTGCCGGCAGGGCCTGTCCGGTGGCGCGGGCGGATCCGGCGGTGCCCGAGGCGTCCATGCGAACGGGGGCCGTGCGGCGTCCGGTCGCGGGGCGGGGCCCGCGCTCCGGCGGGGTGGTCTTCGTCGGGGGCGTCACATCCGCCTCCGGACGGCCTGGCGGGTGACGGTACGGGCGTCGAGGCCGGACAGGCCGCGCACGGCGACGTACGCCTTCTCGTGCGGCGGCAGCGAGACGCGGCCGCGCAGGACCGCCTCCGGCTCCCGCTCGATGCGGTCGAGGAGGCGCCGGTAGATGCCGGCCATGGCGGCCACGCAGGCGCCGCTGCGCCGGTCGAGCATCGGCAGCAGCCGGTAGCCCTCGGCGAACAGTGAGCGGGCGCGGCGGACTTCGTGGTGGACCAGTCCGGCGAAGTCGGCGCCGGCGGAGAGCCGGCCGGCCTGGAAGCCTTCCGAACAGCCGAACTTGGCGAGGTCCTCGGCGGGCAGGTAGGTGCGTCCGTTGCCCGCGTCCTCGCGGACGTCGCGGAGGATGTTGGTGAGTTGCAGGGCGAGGCCGAGGGTGTCGGCGTACTCGGAGGCGCGCGCGGCGTAGGGCGTGCCCGGTGCTTCGACCGTGCCGAAGACGCCGAGCGAGAGCCGTCCGATGGCGCCGGCAACGCAGCGGCAGTAGGCCTTGAGGTCGTCCCAGGTCTCGTAGGTCTCGCCGCGGACGTCCATCAGGACCCCGTCGATGAGCTCGTCCAGGCCGCCGAGCGGGATCGGGAAGCGCCGGGCGGCGTGTGCCAGGGCGACGGCGACCGGGTCGGTGTCGTCCTCCTCGACCTCGCCCGCCCGGATCCTCCCGAGGACGGCGCGGGTCTCCTCCAGGCGCGCGAACTTCGCCTCGGTGGGCAGCGTGCCGTCGCCGATGTCGTCGACCCGCCGGGAGAAGGCGTAGAGCGCGGACATCGCATGGCGCTTGTCGGTGGGCAGCAGCCGGATTCCGTACGCGAAATTGCGCGCCTGTGAACCGGTGACGGCCTCGCAGTAGCTGTAGGCCGCCGAGACCGGTGCGGAGACCGCGGTCTGTGCGGAAGCGTGTGTGGGGCCCTCCACGGTCGGGCTCACCTCTTTCTCGGCGCTGTGCGCAGGACGGCGGCAACCTCGCGGAGCAGGCCGCTCTTGGTGGATTTGGGCGGGCCGGGGAGTACGTCGAAGCCGGCGGCGGTGACGGCCCGCAGGGCGGCGCGCCCCCCTCCCACGAAGCCCGCGAGCAGCAGCCGGAGTCTGCCGTGCACGCTACCCACGAGCGGGACTCCTTCATCCAGCAACGCGCGTGCGCGCTCGGATTCGAATGCGACCAGGGCGCGCACGGAAGCGCCGGCGGACGGGGCGGCGAGGTCGGCTTCGGACACGTGGAAGCGCCGCATGTCCTCGGCGGGCAGGTAGATCCGGTCGCGGCCCAGGTCCTCGGCGACGTCCTGGACGTGCTCGACGATCTGGAGGGCGGTGCAGACGGAGTCGGAGAGACGGATCCGTTCGGGGGTGCTGGTGCCGGTGAGGGACAGCACCAGGCGGCCGACCGGGTTGGCGGACAGCTCGCAGTACGCCTCGAGGTCCGCGTAGGTCTCGTAGCGCGTGACCCTCTGGTCCTGGCGGTTGGCCTCGACGAGGCCGAGGAAGGGCTCGGGGGTCAGGCCGTGGGTGCGCACCACGGGCTGCAGGGCGAGCAGCAGGGGGTGGCGCGGCGGGCCGTCCGCGGAGCCGAACACGCGCAGCAGGTCGGTCTCGAAGGCGTCGAGCATGGCGAGCCGGTCGTCGGCCGCTTCTGGGTCGAGGCCGAGGAGAACGGCGTCGTGTCCGCCGGGGGCGAGGTCGCCGTCGCCGATGTCGTCGACGAGGCGGGCGTATCCGTAGACGGCCGTCAGCCCGTCGCGCCAGGCGCGGGGCAGGAAGGCCGGGGCGACGGGGAAGTTCTCCGCCGCTGCCTTGTCGAGGGTGGCGCTCACGTGGACCGTGTCGGACAGGGGTCGGATGCCGTGCCCCGGGTTCACCGCCCGCCGCCCGGGGCGGGGACGGCCGCCGTCCCTTGGGGCCGGCCAATTCCCGTAGCCATTGCCGTCACATCTCCCGTTCTACACTGCCGACCCATTACATCCTATTTCGGACACGCCGCCGGGGTTTTCCCGGGGCTGTCCCAGGGCCGTTCACCTGCGGGGAATCGTCCCCTCTTGCCGTGATTCATGACCGCCACAGCTTACGCTGTGGAACGTCGCGGAGGCCGCTCGGGTATTCACCGCGCCACCGAATGTCGCCGCGCAATACGAGAACGCGCATGCGACGTAATGCACGTACATGCTTAAGGCCCCCGCCGCGCTGAGCGGCGGGGGCCTTCGGTGAAGCGGGAAGCGCCTCGGAAGGCGCCGCGCGGCCCGGAGGTCAGCCGTTGGTGGCCTTCTCGTATGCCGAGACGACTTCCTCCGTGGGCCCGTCCATCAGGAGCTCGCCCTTCTCCAGCCACAGCACCCGGTCGCAGGTGTCCCGGATGGACTTGTTGTTGTGGCTGACCAGGAAGACCGTGCCGGCCTTCTCCCGGAGTTCCTTGATTCGGTTCTCCGAACGCACCTGGAAGGAGCGGTCACCGGTGGCCAGGGCCTCGTCGATCATCAGGACGTCGTGGTCCTTGGCCGCCGCGATCGAGAACCGCAGTCGCGCCGCCATGCCCGAGGAGTAGGTGCGCATCGGCAGCGAGACGAAATCGCCCTTCTCGTTGATGCCCGAGAAGTCGACGATGCTCTGGTACCGCTCCTTGATCTGCTCACGGCTCATCCCCATGGCGAGACCGCCGAGGACGATGTTGCGCTCGCCGGTGAGGTCGTTCATCAGCGCGGCGTTCACGCCCAGCAGAGAGGGCTGGCCGTCGGTGTAGACCTTGCCCTCCTCGCAGGGCAGCAGGCCGGCGATGGCGCGCAGCAGGGTGGACTTGCCGGAGCCGTTGGAGCCGATGAGGCCGATGGCCTCGCCGCGGTAGGCGGTGAAGGAGACACCGCGCACGGCGTGGACGCGGCGCACGCCCGGGGCGTCGCCCTTCTTCCGGCGGACTATCTTGCTGAGCGCGGCGGTGGCCGCGCCCTTGCCGCTGCTGCCGGTGTTGACGCGGTAGACGATGTGCACGCCGTCCGCGATCACGGTGGGGACGCGCCCCTGGGTGTTGTCAGCCACGGCCGTAACGCTCCTCAGACTTCCAGAAGTACACGAAGCCGCCGAGGCCGATCACCACGGCCCAGCCCACGGCGAAGAGCCAGACGTGCGGGGGCAGGTTGCTCGCGCCGTAGTCGTCGATCAGAGCGAACCGGATGAGGTCCATGTAGATCGCGACCGGATTCCACAGGAGCACGTCGCTGATCCACTGCGGCTGGTCCTTGAGGTAGACCGCGATCGGGAACATGACGCCGGAGGCGTACATCCAGGTGCGCATCACGAACGGCATCAGCTGCGCGAGGTCGGGGGTCTTGGAGCCCATCCGCGCGAAGATCATGGCGAGGCCGGTGTTGAAGACGAACTGCAGGGCCAGCGTGGGGAGCACCAGCAGCCAGGACAGCCGCGGGTAGTTGCCGAACGCGACGGCGATCACGAAGACGACGATCATCGAGTACATCAGCTGCTGGAGCTGCTGGAGCGAGAAGGACACCGGCAGGGAGGCGCGCGGGAAGTGCAGCGCCCGCACCAGCCCGAGGTTGCCCGAGATCGCCCGGACGCCCGCCATCACCGAGCTCTGCGTGAAGGTGAAGACGAAGATGCCCATCATGAGGAACGGGACGTAGACGCCCTTGGGCATCTCCCGGCCCGCGCCGAGGATGAGCCCGAAGATCAGCCAGTAGACCGCCGCGTTGAGCAGCGGGGTCGCCACCTGCCAGACCTGGCCGAGCTTCGCCTGGCTGTACTGCGCGACCAGCTTGGCCCGGGAGAAGGCCATGATGAAGTGGCGCCGGCCCCAGAGCTGCCGCACGTACTCGCCCAGACCGGGCCGGGCGCCGCTGACCGAGAGGCCGTACTTCCTGGCGAGCTCCGCGGCGCTGAGCCCCGCGTCTGCGGACGGCGGCCTGCTCGTGGCGAGGGCGCCGTCGTGGGTTGTGTCACTCACAAGTTGAAACTTTCGTCTTCAAGATGCGGCCAGGTGGGCATCAGGCTGGTGGCTCGAAACCCGTGATCGCGTCATGTTCCCAGACGCGGGCTGGTCAGATGACGGGAGGTCGGCCCAGACGGGTCAACCGCCAGACCGTACGCCATCTCATCGGGCGGCGGGGTCCGCAGGGAGTGGTCCATCCCTCGCGGAATCCGCCGAACCAGGCCTTGAGCGCCGGTCCCGAGGGCTTCCGTAGAAGCGTCAGCAGGAGCCAGACGCCCAGGTAGACCGGAATCAGCGGGGCGGGCAGGTTGCGGCGGGCGAGCCACACCCGGTTACGGGCCACCATACGGTGGTAGACCGCGTGCCGGGAGGGGGCAGTCGTCGGGTGGAGCAGCACCATGTCCGCCCGGTAGTCGATCAGCCACCCCGCGTCGAGTGCACGCCAGGCCAGATCGGTCTCCTCGTGGGCGTAGAAGAACTCTCCCGGCAGGACTCCGGCCTGCTCGAACACCTTCGTGCGGACGGCGTTGGCACCGCCCAGGAAGGTCGTCACGCGCGAGGACCGCATCGGGTCCGAGGCCCGCAGCCGCGGCACGTGGCGGCGCTGCGTCCGCCCGGTGTCCGGATCGGCGATCCGGAAGCTGATGATCCCGAGTGCGGGGTCCTCGGCGAAGGCCTGCCGGCACAGCTCGGCGGTGTCGGTGCGCTCCAGGAGCCCGTCGTCGTCGAGGAAGAGCAGCACGTCCACGTCACGGGCGGCCGGGCCGAAGGCCTCGATGCCGACGTTGCGGCCGCCGGGGATGCCCAGGTTCTCGGGCAGGTCGACGGATCGGACCCCCGGCGGCAGGTCCGCCACCTCGGCGACGCGTACGCCCTGGCCCACGACGACGACCTCGACCGGGTCGCCCTCCTGGCGGGCCACCGAGTCGAGGAGCGCCTTGAGCTCGTCGGGCCGGTTGCCCATGGTGATGATCACGGCGCCCAGCCGCATCGGGGCCGTCACTTGAGCCTGCTGGAGGCGAGGATCGACACCAGGTGCAGGACGGTCTGCAGCATCGCGATGCCCGCGAGCACGGCGACACCGACCCGGGACCAGTACAGGTCGCCGCGCATCTGGTCGAGGACGGCAAGGAACAGGATGAGCAGCGAGGCCTCGATGCCGAGGATCAGGCGGTGGAACTTGAGCGCGGCGGCGGCCCGGCGCGCGAGGGCCATGCCCTTGGCGCGCGGCTCGGCCGCCGCGTCCTTGACCACCGGCTTGCCGGCCTGGTGGCGGGCGACGCCGACCAGGTCGGTCTCGGCCTTGATCAGAATGGCGCCGAGCGCGGCGAGCGTGCCCAGGAAGGCCCACAGCCAGTCGACGCGTCCCGTGCCCCACAGGTCGGCGGCGCGCAGGCCGAAGCCGACCAGGACCGCGGCGTCGCACAGGTAGGCGCCGACCCGGTCCAGGTAGACCCCGGAGAGCGAGTACTGCTTCTTCCAGCGGGCGACCTCGCCGTCGACGCAGTCGAGCAGCAGGTACAGCTGCACCGCGACCACGCCGAGGACGGCGCCCCAGATGCCCGGCACCAGCAGGGCCGGGAGGGCGAGGACGCCGGCGAGGGTCATCAGGTAGGTCAGCTGGTTGGGCGTGACCTTGGTGGTGACCAGGACCCGGGTGATGCGCAGGGAGATCTCGCGCATGTACAGGCGCCCGCCCCAGTGCTCGCCGCTGACCCGGTCCTTCACGCCCGCGGGGTGGACGACGGGCCTCAGTTCAGCTACGGATGGTCTTGGCATAGTCGGCGTATGCATCCCTGATCTCGGCGGCGGACAGGTTGAGGTGCTCCAGGATCGTGAAGCGTCCCGGGCGGGTCTGGGGGGCGTACTCGACGGCCGCGACGAACTCGTCGGCGCTGAAGCCGATCTCCTCGGGCGCGACCGGCAGGCCGTGCCGGCGCAGCACCTCGACGAAGTGGCTGGAGGCATCCGCGGCCCCGCGCAGGTGCATCGCGAAGGCCGCGCCGATGCCGACCTGCTCGCCGTGGAGCGCGGAGCGCCCCGGATAGAGCAGGTCGAAGGCGTGGCTGATCTCGTGGCAGGCGCCCGAGGACGGGCGGGAGTCCCCGCTGATCGACATGGCGATGCCGGACAGCACGAGCGCCTCGGAGAGCACGGTGAGGAACTCGTCGTCGCCGCAGCCGCCGGGGTGGCGCAGCACGGACTCGCCCGCTGTACGGGCCATGGCGGCGGCCAGGCCGTCGACGGGCTCGCCGTTGGTCTTGTGCGAGAGCTCCCAGTCGGCGATCGCCGAGATGTTGGAGATCACGTCGCCGATCCCGGCGCGGATGAACCGCACCGGGGCCTCCTTGATGACGTCGAGGTCGATCACCATGGCGATCGGGGTGGGGACGCCGTAGGAGCCGCGGCCGTTGTCGTTGTCCAGGATGGACACCGGCGAGCAGATGCCGTCGTGCGAGAGGTTGGTGGCGACGGCCACCATGGGCAGCCCGACCCGCGCCGCGGCGTACTTGGCCACGTCGATGATCTTGCCGCCGCCCAGGCCCACGACGGCGTCGTAGCGGCGGCCCTTTATGTCGTCGGCCAGCTTGACCGCGGAGTCGATCGTGCCGTCGACGACGGCGTACCAGTCGGCGTGCGGGAGCACGGGCTCCAGCTTGGCGCGCAGCGCCACGCCGGAGCCCCCGCTGATCGCGATGGCGAGCTTGCCGGAGGCGGAGATCCGCTGGTCGGCCAGGAGGCCGGCCAGGTCGTCCATCGCCCCGCGGCTGATGTCGACGACGACGGGCGAGGGGATGAGCCTCGTCAGTACTGGCATGCGATCGTCCGGCCCTTGGCGAGGTCGTCGTGGTTGTCGATCTCGACCCACTTGACGTCGCCGATGGGGGCCACGTCGACCGCGAAGCCGTCGTTGACGAGCTGCTGGTAGCCGTCCTCGTAGTACAGGTCCGGGTCGCGCTCGAAGGTGGTCCGCAGCGCTTCGGCGAGGGCCTCGGCGGCCTCGGCCTCGATGAGCGTGACACCGATGTACTCGCCGGTGGCGTCGGCGGGGTCCATCAGCTTGGTGATCTTCTGCACGCCCTTGCCGTCGGCGGTGACGACCTTCATCTCCTCGTCGGCCAGGCTCTTGACCGTGTCGAGGGCGAGGATGATCTTCTGGCCGTTGCCGCGGGCGGCGAGGAGGGTCTCCTCGACGGAGACCGGGTGCACGGTGTCGCCGTTGGCGAGGATCACACCGCGCTTGATGACCTCACGCGCACACCACAGGGAGTAGGCGTTGTTCCACTCCTCGGCCTTGTCGTTGTCGATCAGCGTGATCTTCAGGCCGTACTTGGCCTCCAGCGCGGCCTGGCGCGCGTAGACGGCCTCCTTGCGGTAGCCGACGACGATCGCGACCTCGGTGAGGCCGACCGCGGCGAAGTTGCCGAGGGTGAGGTCGAGGACCGTCAGGCTCTCCTCGTCGCCTTCGGGGCCGACGGGCACGAGGGCCTTGGGCAGGGTGTCGGTGTAGGGACGCAGGCGGCGTCCCGCACCGGCAGCGAGGACAAGGCCGATCATGCTGGTTCTCCTTCGTCATGTACGGCGGGTGCCCCGGAGGAGACCCAGAAGCGGATGCTCTCCACGAGCACCACGAGTGCCACGAACACGGCCAGGGCCGTGAGCGCGACGGGGAAGTCCGATGCGCGGTCCACCAGGACGGCGGCGAGGACCGTGGTCAGCAGGACCCGGCCCTCGTGGCCGCCGATCGTCCGCACCAGCCAGTGCGGGGGCGCGCCGGTGCCGCCGCGAATGCGGTACACCGTGTCGTAGTGATGGTAGGCGACCGCCGCGATCAGGCCGAATGCCGCCGGAAGGGCCCCGGGGACGTCCGCCTTGGCGGCGAGCGCGAGGACCGTCACGTATTCGGCCGCGCGGAACAGCGGCGGGATCAGCCAGTCGAGCGCGCCCTTCAGCGGGGCGGCGACGGCGAGGCCGGCCGTCATGGCGTAGATCACGGCGGCGGCGACGAGCCGGGGGTCGCCGAACGGGAGGTACACGGCGGCTCCGGCCATCAGCACGGTGCCGAGGGCGGCGACGTACACGGAACCGAAGGATCCGGCGCGGCCGCGCAGCAGGCGGGCCTGGAGTTCGGCGAGCGGACCGGAGTCGGCGAGGTCGGCGAGCGCCTGGGCGGCACGGTCGGTGCGCCGGGCCCTGCGGGTCAGGGACCTCAGGACGCGGCCCGCCGTGGTGTAGAGGGCGCCGAACGCACAGCCGGCGATCAGGGCGTAGAAGACGATCCGGGGGGTGGTGAAGGCGGTCAGGACCGCGATCATCGCCCAGCGTTCGCCGATCGGCAGGATGATCATCCGCCGGACCCAGACCGTCCAGCCGACGCTGTCGAGCCGGTCCGAGAGGGCGGCCGTCGGGCTGGTGTTGGCGGTGGCGTCGTGGTTGGCCTCGTTGAAGGAGAAGTCCACGACGTGCCGGCACGTCATGAGGATCATGGCGCCGAGGGCGAGGCCCCAGACGTCGTCCCCGTTCCGGGCGGCTCCGAGCGCGAGCCCGGCGTAGAAGGAGTACTCCTTGGCCCGGTCGAAGGTCGCGTCGAGCCAGGCGCCCATCGTCGAGTACTGCAGGGAGTAGCGGGCGAGCTGCCCGTCGGTGCAGTCCAGGACGAAGGAGACGATGAGGAGCACGCCGGCCGCGACATAGCCCCAGCGCTCGCCCGTGGCCGCGCAGCCGGCGGCGATCAGCGCGGTGATCAGCGAGGCGGTGGTGACCTGGTTGGGGGTCAGTCCGCGGCGCGCGCACCAGCGGGCGATGTAGCGCGAGTACGGGCTGATGCAGAAGGTGGTGAAGAACCCGTCGCGGGACTTCACGGCGGAGCGCAGCCGTACGGCCTCCTCGTCCACTGCGGCGACGGCGGCGGACGCCGCCGCGCGCTCGTCGGCGTCGGCCGGGACGGCGGCGACCAGGCTGCCGAGCTCGGGCCGCTGGACGGCCGTCCCGGCGGCCTCGACTGCGGCGGCGAGCCGGTCGGCGCAGGGGCCGGATCCGTGGGCGCCCTCCGTGGCGACGGCCTTGTCGAGGGCCTCGCGGGCCCCCGCCTGCACGGAGAGGGCGCCGGTGACGGCGCAGGCGTCGAAGCGCGGGTCCGTCAGCGCGAGCCGCAGCGCGTGCACGTGTCCGACGAACGCGGTGTCCACGACGGCCACCCGCTGATCGACGGGTACGCCGGCCAGTGCGGCGGCGGCGTCCTGGGGACCGGCGGCCGGGCGGACCTCGAAGCCGAGTGAGCGGAGCTGGTCCGCGAGCGGCGATCCGGGGACCGGCAGGCCGGTGAGGATGACGGTCGGCAGACGAACTCACTCCTTGGAACGGATGGGCGAACGGGCGCGCCCGTGGGGCGGCACGTCGGCAGAGGCTATCGGATGAATGGAAGCAGGGGTTCATCACCCGTTTACGCCCTGACAAGCCGAATATCCGGGCTCCGGGCCGGGTCGCGATCATCATCGGTGATCACGGCGCGGTACCACAAACAGCCTGGATGTTACGGTGGACACGCCCCTGAAGGCGTCGAGTGGAAACGAGGTGGGTCGATGACCGTCGCAGTGGTCGCGGCCGAGAGCTGCGAACTCCGGTTCATCTCCCATTTCCCCCGGGCGACCGGCCGGGCCTGATCCACCGTTTCCCCGGCACGGGCCGGGGGACCCGCAGATCGGCCGGAGCCCCATTTCCAAGGGTTCACGTTGACCGACGACATCCGCGACGCCGGCACCACCGACGACGCCTTCTTCGAGGCTTTTCTCACTCTCCACCACGGACTGCCCCGGCAGGCTCCGGGCTCCGACGCGAGCACCCGCGCCCTGCTGTCCCTGTGCGGGCCGCTGCCCGAGCGGCCCCGCGTCCTCGACCTGGGCTGCGGTCCGGGCCGCAGCACGCTGGTGCTCGCGGCCGAGGCGGGCGGCCACGGCCCGGACGCCGCCGAGGTGACCGCCGTGGACCTGCACGGCCCCTTCCTCGACGAGCTCCGCACGGCCGCCGCGGCCCGCGGGCTCGCCGACCGGATCCGCACCGTCGAGGCGGACATGGACGCGCTGCCCGCCGACGTCGAGGACGGCTCCTTCGACCTCGTCTGGGCCGAGGGCTCCGCCTACATCCTGGGCTTCGACACCGCGCTCGCGCGGTGGAAGCGGCTGCTCGCCCCGGGCGGCACGCTCGTGCTGACCGAGTGCGAGTGGACGGCCGCGGAACCGTCCGCCGGAGCCCGCGCCTTCTGGGACGCGCAGTGCCCGCTGCGCTCCACGGCCGGGAACGTCGCGGCCGCCCAGGCCGCCGGCTACCGGGTCCTCGGCGTTCACCCGCTGCCCGACTCCGACTGGGACGAGTACTACGGCCCGCTCGCCGAGCGGGTCGGCGAGCGGGCCGGGGACGACTCCCCCGCCATGGCGCGGGCGGTGGGCGCCACCCGCGAGGAACTCGACGTCCGGGCCCGCCACGGGCACGAGTACGGCTACACCGGCTACGTCCTGCGCCCGGTGGAGGCCGGCGGCGAGGCCTGGCGGGCCCGTCCGGAGACCGCGGCGGACACCGCCGCCGTACGGGCCGTCAACCTGGCGGCCTTCCCGACGCCGCTGGAAGCGGATCTCGTCGACGCGCTGCGCACGGACGGCTCCTGGCTGCCCGGGCTGTCGTACGTGGCCGAGGCCCCCGACGGGTCGGTCGCGGCGCACGCCCTGCTCACCCGGTGCGAGGTCGGCGGCGCCCCGGCGCTGGCGCTCGCCCCGGTGGCCGTCGATCCGGCGTACCAGCGCTCGGGGGCGGGCAGTTCCGTCGTACGGGCGCTGCTCGCGGCGGCCCGGGAGCGGGGTGAGTCGCTGGTGCTGGTCCTGGGGCACCCGTCCTACTACCCGCGCTTCGGCTTCACGGCGGCGTCGCGGTTCGGGATCCGGGCGCCCTTCGAGGTCCCGGACGAGGCGATGATGGCGCTGGTGCTGGACGGTTCCGTGCCGGTTCCGGCGGGGACGATCACGTATCCGGCACCCTTCGGCGTCTGACGCGCGGGAGCGCCACGTGAGGTGATCCCCGGTGGTCCGCCCTCCGCCTAGCACGGGGCGGGGGGCGGACATGCGCGGATTGCCGAAGTGGGGACAAGCCTCTTTTGTACGGCAGACTGAAGGCCGAAGTCCGAAGCGAAGGATGGGTATGCCGACCACACCAGCCACCGCCGCGAACAGCGCGTCCCACGGCACCGGTACTCAAGAACCGATCATGCTCGAACTGGTCGACGAGTCCGGCAACACCATCGGCACGGCGGAGAAGCTCTCCGCCCACCAGGCGCCCGGGCAGCTGCACCGGGCGTTCTCCGTGTTCCTGTTCGACGAGCAGGGCCGTCTGCTGCTCCAGCAGCGGGCCCTCGGGAAGTACCACTCGCCGGGCGTTTGGTCGAACACCTGTTGCGGCCACCCGTATCCCGGGGAGTCGCCGTTCGCGGCCGCGGCCCGGCGGACCCACGAGGAGCTGGGGTTGTCGCCCTCGCTGCTCGCCCAGGCGGGAACGGTTCGCTACAACCACCCGGACCCCGCTTCGGGTCTGGTGGAGCAGGAGTTCAATCACCTGTTCGTGGGACTTGCGCAGGCTGCCGTACGGCCCGACCCGGAGGAGGTCGAGGACACCGCCTTCGTGACCGCCGAAGAGCTGGCGAAGCGGCACGCCGAGGTGCCGTTCTCGGCCTGGTTCATGACCGTGCTGGACGCGGCGCGGCCCGCGATCCGTGAGCTGACCGGCGACGCGGCGGGCTGGTAGCCGGTACGCCCTTCGCCTCTCCCCCGCCGTCCGCCCTCAGCGGGCTGTCGGCGGGGTGCCGAGGGGGAGGGCCGCCCAGATGACCTTGCCGCCGGTCGAGGTGTGCTCGACGTCGCAGACCCCGCCGGCCTCCAGGGTGACCTCCCGGACGAGCAGCAGGCCGCGGCCGCCGGTCTGGCCGAAGTCGGCCTCCAGCGCCTTGGGACGGTAGGGGTGGTTGTCCTCGACCGCCACCCGTACCCAGTCGCGGCCGATCGCGACCTCGACCGCGACCTCGGGCGAGAGCAGGGCGGCGTGCCGGACCGAGTTCGTCACCAGTTCGGAGACGATCAGGAGCAGGGAGTACACCAGGTCCTGACGGGCGGGCACCCCCTGGCGCCCGAGGAGGTCCCGGACGGCCCGCCGGGCCTGCGGAACGGATTCTTCTACCGCGGGGGCCGTGAACCTCCACACGCCCTCGTAGGCGAGCGGGTCGGCCGGAGGCTCCGGCACCCCTTCCCCGGCCCGTGGGCCGCTCCCGCTGCCGTCCATCTTCCGGCCCCCGTCTTCACGCTCGATCGTCTCCACGCGACAAGAGTGGTGAAGGGGTAGGTCCGGACCCGACTGCTGACCAGAAGTCAGCGTCAATCGGACACTTTCTGACCACTGGCGTATGACAGCGTCAGTTGTTGGTCTGTTCCTGATCTTCTGCCGGACGCTTCTGGGCCGCCTCGCGCGTCCTGTGCCCGGCGGCGGCCTCCGTCCCCGGCTCGTCTTCCCTGACCAACCCCAGGATGCGGCGCGCCCCCATGCCCACCGCGATGAGGCTCAGGCCGTCGAACAGCAGGGCGAGCGAGCAGAAGGTTCCGATCACGTACAGACTGTCGCGGCCGGTGGGGACTCCCTTGATCATGCGTTTCACCGCCCGGGATAGCATCCGGCGCATGGACGCAGCCCTGGACGCAACCCTCCTGCACACGGTCTCCGACGGGGTCGCGACCGTCGTCGTCTCGCACCCCGCCAAGCGCAACGCCATGACCGCCGCGATGTGGCGGGCGCTCCCCGGGCTGCTGGACGGCCTGGCGTGCGATCCGGCCGTACGGGTGCTGGTCCTCACCGGAGCCGGGCCGACGTTCTGCGCGGGCGCCGACATCTCCTCCCTCACCGGGGACGAGGACCCGCGGGCCCTCGCCGTGGCGGCGGAGGAGGCGCTGGCAGCCTTCCCCAAACCGACGCTGGCGGCGATCCGCGGGTTCTGCGTGGGCGGCGGCAGCCAGCTGGCTGCCGCCTGCGACCTGCGGTTCGCCGAGGAGGGGGCGTCCTTCGGGGTGACTCCGGCAAAGCTCGGCATCGTCTACCCGGCGTCCTCCACCCGCAGGCTCGCCTCCCTGGTCGGCCCGGCCTGGGCCAAGTACCTCCTCTTCTCCGCGGAGCTGATAGGGGCGGAGCAGGCGCTGCGCGCCGGGTTCCTGAACGAGCTGCTGCCCGCCGGCCGACTCGACGCGCGCGTGGCCGAGTTCGCGGGGGTCCTGGCCGCCCGCTCCGCACTGACGCAGGCGGCGGCCAAGGAGTTCGCGGACGGCCGCGCGGACCGGGACGGGTACTGGGAGGAGCAGGCGGCCGGAAGCGACGACACCGCCGAGGGTGTCTCCGCGTTCCTTGAGCGCCGGGCGCCCCGCTTCACCTGGACCCCGTGACGGCCTGCGGCTCTCAGGCGGACAGGTGGCTGCCCCGCAGCAACTCGACGAGGGCGGCCGGGGCCTTCTCGGGCGAGCCGGCGTCGTAGGGCGGCTGGGGGTCGTACTCGGTCATCAGCTGCACCGCCCGGGCGAAGTCGTCGCCGGCGATCCGGCCGAGCAGGGTGAGCCCCATGTCGATCCCGGAGGACACCCCTGCGGCGGTGACGTACTTCCCGTCGAACACCACGCGCTCGCCGGTGGGCTCGACGCCGTGCTTCGCCAGCTGGTCCAGGTACAGCCAGTGGCTGGTGGCCCTCCGGCCGTCGAGCAGCCCGGCGGCGGCCAGCAGCAGGGATCCGGTGCACACGGAAGTGGTCCAGGTGGTGGCCGCGTCGACCGTGCGCAGCCAGTCCATGACCACGGGATTGGCCATCTCCCGCTCGGGATGCGGCCCGCCCGGCACGATGACGACGTCGGGCCGGGTGACCTCGTCGAGCCCCTTGTCGGCGACGAGCGCGAGGGCCCCGTTGTCGGTGCGCACGGGCCCTGGCCGCTCGGAGACGAAGACGACCTCGGCATCCGTCAGCCGTCCGAGGGTGTCGAAGGGGCCGATGGCGTCGAGGGCGGTGAAGTGGTCGTAGAGCAGTACGGCGATCTGCATGGCTCCTCCGGAGCGGTGGTCGGGACACGGGCCGCCCCGGCGGGGCGGCTCCTCCTTCTGGGGGTGCTGGGGGTGTGCCGGGTCCTGCCCTCAGGAGCGGGCCGTGCCGAAACGGCGCCGGTACTCGGCGGGCGGCTGGCCGAGGGTGCGCACGAAGGCCCGGCGCAGTGCCTCCGGGTTCCCGTACCCGCAGGCCCGGGCGATCTGTGCGATCCCTTCCCCGCTCTCCTCAAGCAGCCGCCGGGCGTGTTCCACCCGCACCCGTTCGACGTACCGGCCGGGCGTGACCCCGGTTTCCGCCCGGAAGGCGCGGGCGAAGTGCCGCGGCGACAGCCGGGCACGGGCGGCGAGGTGCTCGACGCCCAGGTCCTCCCCCGGGTGCTCGGTGATCCACTGCTGCACGTCCCGCAGTGGGTCCCGCCGGGCCGTCTGGGCCGCGAGCTGGGCGCTGAACTGCGCCTGGTTGCCGGGCCTGCGCAGGAAGACCACCAGGTGCCGGGCGATCGTCAGGGCGACGTCCCGGCCGTGGTCCTCCTCCACCAGGGCCAGCGCGAGGTCGATGCCCGCCGTCACTCCGGCCGAGGTGGCCACCGGCCCGTCCCGTACGTAGATCGGGTCCGGCTCGACGGTGACCGCCGGGTAGTCCTGCGCCATCCGCTCGCAGGCGTTCCAGTGCGTCGTCGCCCGCCGCCCGTCCAGCAGCCCCGCCTCGGCCAGCAGCAGTCCTCCCGTGCACACGGAGACCAGCCGCTCCGCTCCACCCCCGTGGGTGCGGAGCCAGTCGGTGAGCCTGGGCTCGAAGTCGGCCGTGAACCGTCCCCCGGGCACGAGCACTGTGGTCCCGGTCCCCGGCCGGGCGCTCTCCAGCTCCCCGTCCGGCACCAGGGTCAGCCCGCTGCCGGTGCGGACGTGCTCCCCGCCCGCCGACACGGTCCGGATCACGTAGCCGGCCCGCCCGGGAAAACGAGCGAGCGCGGCGAACACCTCCACCGGGCCGGTCACGTCCAGGCTCTGGACACCGTCGTAGAGGAGGACGAGGACGTTGCGCGGCGATGACCCCATGGCTTCATGGTGTGCCGCCACCGAGATGGCCGCAATGACGTGCTTCCCACCTATCCGGCCAGGCGGGGGGTCCGGCCGCGCGCCGATAGGATCGGCACATCACGACTGCAACCCTCGTCGCCAAGAAGCTCACCGCCGCGCACGGTGAGCGCACGCTCTTCGCCGATCTCGACCTCGTCGTCGCGCCCGGCGACGTCATCGGCCTGGTCGGCGTGAACGGCGCCGGCAAGTCGACGCTGCTGCGCCTGCTCGCCGGGCTGGACACCCCCGAGACCGGGCAGCTGCGGCTCTCGCCGCCCACCGCCGCCGTGGGCCACCTCCCGCAGGAGCCGGAGCGCCGGCCCGAGGAGTCGGTCCGGGAGTTCCTGGCCCGGCGTACGGGCGTGGCCGCCGCCCAGGCGGAACTCGACGCGGCGACGCAGGGCCTGGTGGACGGGACGCCGGGCGCGGACGACGCGTACGCGACCGCGCTCGACCGGTGGCTGGACCTCGGCGGTGCCGACCTCGACGAGCGGGCCGAGGAGGTTGCCGACGACCTCGGCCTGGCGGTCAACCTCGACCTGCCGATGACGGCGCTGTCCGGCGGCCAGGCGGCCCGCGCGGGCCTGGCCTCGCTCCTCCTCTCCCGCTACGACGTCTTCCTGCTCGACGAGCCCACCAACGACCTGGACCTGGACGGCCTGGAACGTCTCGAGCGGTTCGTCAAGGGGCTGCGTGCCGGGACCGTCGTGATCAGCCACGACCGGGAGTTCCTGACGCGGACCGTCACCAAGGTGCTCGAACTCGACCTGGCGCAGCAGCAGATCAACCTCTACGGCGGCGGCTACGACTCCTACCTGGAGGAGCGCGCACGGGCCCGCAGCCACGCGCGCGAGGAGTTCGAGGAGTACGCGGACAAGAAGGCCGCGCTCGAGGGCCGGGCCCAGATGCAGCGCAACTGGATGGACAAGGGCGTGCGCAACGCCCGCCGCAAGGCCACCGACAACGACAAGATCGGCAAGGCTCTGCGCGGCGAGTCCAGTGAGAAGCAGGCTGCCAAGGCCCGCCAGACGCAGCGCGCGATCGAGCGGCTGGAGGTCGTCGAGGAGCCTCGCAAGGAGTGGGAGCTGCGCATGGAGATCGCGGCGGCGCCGCGCTCGGGCTCCGTGGTGGCCACGCTGCGCGAGGCGGCCGTCAAGCGCGGGGACTTCTCCTTCGGCCCGGCCAGCCTGCAGATCGATTGGGCGGACCGGGTGGCGATCACCGGGGCGAACGGCGCCGGCAAGTCGACCCTCCTCGCGGTGCTCCTCGGCCGGCTGTCCCCGGACTCCGGCTCCGCCGCCCTCGGCTCCGGCGTCCTGGTCGGCGAGGTCGACCAGGCCCGCGGTCTGTTCCTCGGGGACGAACCCCTGCTGGAGGCGTTCTGCGCGGCCGTCCCCGACACCGAGCCCGCCGAAGTGCGCACCCTGCTGGCGAAGTTCGGCCTCAAGGCCGCCCACGTCATGCGCCCGGCGGCGACCCTCTCCCCCGGTGAGCGCACCCGTGCCGCTCTCGCGCTGCTCCAGGGCCGCGGGGTGAACCTGCTGGTCCTGGACGAGCCGACCAACCACCTCGACCTGCCGGCGATCGAGCAGCTGGAGTCGGCCCTGGAGTCCTACGAGGGAACCCTCCTGCTGGTCACGCACGACCGCCGGATGCTCGACGCGGTCCAGGTGACCCGCCGCCTGGAAGTCTCCGGCGGCAAGGTCACCGAGCTCTAGGCCCAGGAGGCGGCGGACCTGCGCGCCGGCCCGCCCGGCGTCATGCTGACGCCGAACACCGCGGCGAGTTCGAGGAGTTCCCCCAGGAGCTCCTCGTCACCGGGGGCGAAGCCGGCCACGGTCCCTCGGCGCCGCGCAGCCGGTGCTCGGCGTCCGCGCGCGGGATGCCGGGCGCGTCGCACACCCCAGGGGCGTGTCCCGGAAGTCGGGGCCGACCGCGAGTGCGGCGTGCACCTCGGCGGGCGGCAGACCTGATGCGACGGCCTCGCGGGCCCTTTCCCAGGGCGCGCTCACGTGGCCGGCCCGGTGGGAGCCCGGCGCTTGCGGGCCATCCTGCGGGCGACGAACGCGCGCGGGAGGTGGCGGGCGGCGAGGGCGTAGGCCTGGTAGCGGCGGCCGGTGATGCTGACCGGGCGGCGCAGGGCGAGGTCCCTCAGCGCCTGCTCGACGACCGCCTCCGGCTCCAGCCAGACCGCGTCGCGCAGCGCGCTGACGTCCATCCCGGCGCGGTCCTGGAACTCGGTGCGGGTGAAGCCGGGGACGACGGCCAGCACCCGGACGTTGTAAGGCTCCATGTCCACCCGGAGGGACTCGCTGAACGCGGTGAGCCATGCCTTGGCAGCCCCGTAGGTGCCCGTGGGCAGCAGTCCGGCCACCGAGGAGACGTTGACGACGGCACCGCGGCGGCGCTCGCGCAGGCCGGGCAGTGCGGCGTGGGTGAGCCGCAGCGGGACCTTGACGAGGAGGTCGAGCATCCGCTCCTCGTCCTCGAGCGGGCTGTACGGGAAGGGCGCGGGGAGCCCGAAGCCCGCGTTGTTGACTAGGATGTCCACGGGCCGGGCCCGGTCGGCGAGCCGCTCGGCGACCGCCGCGAGGCTCTCAGCGTCCAGCAGGTCGGCGGACAGCACCTCGCAGGCGGTGCCGTACTCGCGGGCCAGTGCGCCGGCGACGTTGTCGAGCCGGTCCTTGTCCCGGGCGACGAGGACCAGGTCGCAGCCCTTGGCGGCGAACCCTCGGGCGAAGGCGGCGCCCAGTCCGGCGCTGGCTCCGGTGATCAGTACGGTGGTCACGGCGCTTTCACTTCCTCGGTGGTGGCCGGCGAGGCGTAGGCCCCGGCGACGTCGACGAGGAACCGGGCCTCGTCGGCCAGGTCCCCGCCGTCGTTCGAACTCTGGATGGCCGCGGGCAGTTCCAGCCCGGCCGCCTCGCCCGGCCGCCCGGGCAGCCCGGCGAGCTTGGCCCGCCGCGCGTCCTTCAGCACGCGGGCCAGCGCCGCCGCGGTGCGTCGCTGCTCGGGGATCCCGTGTCCGGCGACATCGCCGCGGGCCCGCTCCAGGGCGCCCGGGCCGACGTACTCGCCCAGGATCAGGATGGCGTCGCGCGTCTCGATGACCTTGCGGTAGACCAGCAGGTTGCGCGGGACCTGCGGCCACAGGAGCTCCATCACCCGGCTCGAGCGCGGCTTGTTGAGGGCCACGTGCGGAACCGCCTCGACGAGGTCGCGCCACAGCGGCCACAGCCGCCAGGCGGTGGTGGTGTCGGTGAAGGCGCGGCGGAGGGTGAACACGGTGGGCACGAGGATCGCGGCGGCGCGCAGCAGGCCGTGCAGGTTCATCAGCAGCGGCAGGGCGGGCATCGCCCAGGTGCTGGCGAACAGGGCCTTGAGGAGGTAGGCCAGCCAGAACAGTCCGGCGAGCGCGGTGCCGAGGCCGAAGAGGCGCAGGCCGGCGGCCAGTGCCCGGCTCTCGGTGCGCCGGCTGTAGCGCCAGCACAGGGACACGCAGACGGTGTTGGCGATCACGTGGGCCGAGATCAGCACGAGCCAGTACGCGAGGGACGGCACCGGGTCCCCGACCGGGGGCATGGTGTGGGTGCCGTGGCCGGGCGCGGCGGCGTCCAGGGCCGCGAGCGCGGTCAGCCAGGCCGCGGTGGCTGCGCAGGAGGCGAGTTGGAGGCGGCGGCCGCGAGTGGCGGCCGCGACGAAGTAGAGGACTGCCCCCGCCGACAGCACCCCGATCAGGTTGCGGACGAGGCCGATGGTGTGGGCGTGGCCGGCGCCGCGGGTGATCGCGTAGGAGACGACGTCCGGCAGGTTCAGGGTCATCGCGGCGGCGGCCGTCGCGACGGCCAGCCACAGGCCGCGCTGCTGGGGCGAGCGCAGGGCGCCCGGGGCGCGCAGCAGGACGGCGAGCCACAGGCAGACCACGCTCGGGACGGCGAGCCAGTTGCCGAAGTCGGTGAGGTCAGCCGCCATCGGTGCCCCGCTCGTACCCCATGGCGGACTCCAGCCGGGCCAGGGTGTCCCGGCCCCGGGCGGGGGTGCGCGGGCCGGCGTTCGCGGTGCGGATGCGGATCATGCTCGCGAGCATCTCCGCCTCCTGCTCCTGGCGGGTGGTGTAGTTGGTGCGGCCGAGGACGACGGGGGCGTCGCCGTCGGTCTCCTCGCCCTCCAGCGAGTGGTGCCCGAAGAGGATGTGGCCGAGCTCGTGGAGGACGATGTGCTCCCGGTGCAGCGGGGTGGTCTGCGCCTCGTAGAAGACGTAGTCGACGCTGGCGGTGCCCACCCACAGGCCGCAGACGCCGGATTCCGCCGCCTCCCTGGGGAGGGGGTGGAGCCGGATGGGGCGACCGCGCTGCTCGGCTATCCGTCCGCACAGGACGTCGAGGGAGAACGGGTGGGTCAGATCCAGATGGCCGAGAATGTTCTCGCACCTTTTGCGAATGCTGAGTTGCCGGTGGGGCATGTGATCCCTCTTCGGACCCTTTCCGGGGCAGCGTCGGTAGGCGTGTGTGGGCATGGGCATGACGTCCTGTGCCTTCAAGGCGGCCTCGGGGAATGCAGTCCTGAGGGAGGAAACACGGAAGCCCGTCCGCCGGGTGACGAACGGGCGTTCCACCATGCCTACAGATCTTGTACGGGAGTTGGCAAGGAAAGTCCCCAGGTGGGGAACCTATTCGGCCATCACGTACGAAGGTCCTCACGCGCCGGGTGGCCGAGGGCCGCCCATGGGGGTGCGGGACGTCGGGATCCCTCCCGCACGGCCCCGACGCCGGGTGTCAGCGCCCCCGGCGCTCCTGGGGTCCGGTGAGGCCGGCCCGCCGCAGGGCGTCGGCCATCGCGCTGTTCGCGGGCGCGGGCGCCGCGCCGCCCTGCTTCCCGCTCCGGCCGCCGCCCTGGCCCTGTCCGCGCTCGCCCTGGGGCCTGCCGCCTCCCTGGCCGCCCGCTCCGCCGCGCTGCTGCGGGGGACGGCCGCCGCCGCGCCGCTCCTCGCGCTGGCGCGGGGCGCCGGCGCCGCGCTCCGCGCCGGGCTCGTCCTCCAGGCGCAGGGTCAGCGAGATCCGCTTGCGCGGGATGTCCACGTCCATGACCTTGACGCGGACGATGTCGCCCGGCTTGACCACGTCCCGGGGGTCCTTGACGAAGTTCTTCGACAGCGCCGAGACGTGCGCCAGACCGTCCTGGTGGACGCCGATGTCGATGAAGGCGCCGAAGGCGGCCACGTTGGTGACCACGCCCTCCAGGATCATCCCGGGAGCCAGGTCGCCGATCTTCTCGACGCCCTCCTTGAAGGTCGCCGTCCTGAAGGCCGGACGCGGGTCGCGTCCCGGCTTCTCCAGCTCGCGCAGGATGTCGGTGACGGTGGGCAGGCCGAAGGACTCGGTGACGAACTGCTCGGGCCGCAGGGAGCGCAGGACGGCGGTGTTGCCGATCAGCGCGGCCACCTCGCCGCCCGCCGTCCTGCCCATCGCCCGGACCACCGGGTAGGCCTCGGGGTGCACGGCCGAGGCGTCCAGCGGGTCGTCGCCGCCGCGGATCCGCAGGAAGCCAGCGCACTGCTCGTAGGCCTTGGGACCGAGGCGGGCCACGTCCTTGAGGCCCTTGCGGTTGCGGAAGGGGCCGTTGGCGTCGCGGTGGGCGACGA
This sequence comes from Streptomyces sp. NPDC046349, assembly GCF_055587885.1. Lineage (NCBI taxonomy): Bacteria > Bacillati > Actinomycetota > Actinomycetes > Kitasatosporales > Streptomycetaceae > Streptomyces > Streptomyces sp. NPDC046349. The sequence continues at coordinate 371,464 of NZ_JBVJFK010000007.1, read as the reverse complement.
TGTTCTCGGCGAGGGTCCCGCTGATGCCGGAGACCCGCGACAGCAGGGGCGCGGAGGCGGTGTTGACGTCCACGCCGACGCCGTTCACGCAGTCCTCGACCACCGCGTCGAGGGAGCGGGACAGCTTCAGCTCGGACAGGTCGTGCTGGTACTGGCCGACGCCGATGGACTTCGGGTCGATCTTGACCAGCTCGGCGAGCGGGTCCTGGAGGCGCCGGGCGATGGAGACGGCGCCGCGCAGCGACACGTCCATGCCGGGCAGTTCCTGCGAGGCGAAGGCGGAGGCCGAGTACACGGAGGCGCCCGCCTCCGAGACCATCACCTTGGTGAGCCCCAGCTCCGGGTGGCGGGAGATCAGGTCCCCGGCCAGCTTGTCCGTCTCTCGGGAGGCGGTGCCGTTGCCGATGGCGACCAGCTCGACCGCGTGCTCCTTCGCCAGGCGGGCCAGCTTCGCGAGGGACTCGTCCCATTTGTTGGCGGGCACGTGGGGGTAGATCACGTCGGTGGCCACGACCTTGCCGGTGGCGTCCACGACGGCGACCTTCACACCGGTGCGGAAGCCCGGGTCGAGGCCGAGGGTGGCCCGGGTGCCGGCGGGCGCCGCGAGCAGCAGGTCGCGCAGGTTCGACGCGAAGACGCGCACGGCCTCGTCCTCGGCCGCCTGGCGCAGCCGCATCCGCAGGTCGATGCCGAGGTGCACCTGGACCTTGGTGCGCCAGCACCAGCGGACCGTGTCCGCCAGCCACTTGTCACCGGGCCGGCCGCGGTCGGCGATGCCGAAGCGGCGCGCGATCATGCCCTCGTACGTGGAGGGGCCGGGGGTGTCGGCGTCCTCGGGGGCCTCGGGCTCCAGGTTGAGGTCGAGGACGTCCTCCTTCTCGCCGCGCAGCATGGCGAGGACGCGGTGCGAGGGCAGCGCGGTGAACGGCTCGGCGAAGTCGAAGTAGTCGGCGAACTTGGCGCCTGCCTCCTCCTTGCCCTCGCGGACCTTCGCGGCGAGCCGGCCGCGGCCCCACATGCGCTCGCGGAGTTCGCCGATCAGGTCGGCGTCCTCGGCGAACCGCTCGGTGAGGATGGCTCGGGCGCCCTCCAGGGCGGCAGCCGGGTCGGCGACGCCCCTGTCGGCGTCGACGAACGCGGCCGCCGCCGCGGCCGGGTCCACCGACGGGTCGGCCAGCAGGCCGTCCGCGAGCGGTTCCAGGCCGGCCTCGCGGGCGATCTGCGCCTTGGTGCGGCGCTTGGGCTTGAAGGGGAGGTAGATGTCCTCCAGGCGCGCCTTGGTGTCGGCGGCGTTGATGCGGGCCTCCAGCTCGGCGTCGAGCTTGCCCTGCTCCCGTACGGAGTCCAGGACCGCCGCGCGCCGGTCCTCCAGCTCGCGCAGATACCGCAGCCGCTCCTCGAGGGTGCGCAGCTGGGCGTCGTCGAGCATCTCGGTCGCTTCCTTGCGGTAGCGCGCGATGAACGGCACGGTGGAGCCGCCGTCGAGCAGCTCGACGGCGGCCTTGACCTGCCGCTCCCGTACGCCGAGCTCCTCGGCGATCCTGCCTTCGATGGACATCGTCACGATCGGGTCCCGCCTGCCTTCGTTTGCACTGGAAGGCTGCCAATTGTGGCAGGTGGTCGTGGCGGACGACGGGAGCCCTGCCCGTCAGGCCCTTCCCATGAGGTCCCTGGGGAAGGCTCCTGCGGTCACGGCCTTGACGACGAGGGCGCCACCGAGCTCGGTGAGGCGGGCCAGTCCGTCCGCGCCGAGGTGCTCGTAAGGGGCTGCGTCGAGGCGGTCGGTGTCGCTCTCCAGCCGCTCGCGCAGGGCCGCGCCCTCCTCGGTCAGCTCGCCGGCGTCATCGAGGACGCCGCGCTCGCGCAGCCGGCCGGCCGCGGCGTCGAGATCGTCCTGAGTCCAGCCGCGCATGCCCTTGACCCACTTCGGGGCCATGCCCCTGCCGGTGGCGGTGTGGCTGACCAGTGCCTCGACCGGGTCCAGTCCCGCGAGGAGCAGGGCGGCGAGGTGGCCGTCGCCGCGGTGCTCGCGCAGCAGGGTGGTGGCGTGCCACAGCCGCAGGTGCGGCTCCTCGGGGACGGGCAGGTCGGCGTGGGCCGCGTACAGGGTGCGGGCGTGCCGGGTGCAGCCCTCGGTGGCGCGCATCGCCAGGTCGGCGGCCTCGGCCACCTCGGGGGACTTCACGGTGTCGGCGCCGAGCAGACGGGTCAGGGCGGCGTCGGCGGCGCGCAGCCGGGCTGCGAGGGCCTGCTCGGGGGTGACGGTGTCCCAGACGGCGGGCAGGTGCCGGGCGACGAGGTCGTGCCGGTAGTTGTAGAAGGCGGCGGTGACCGCACCGGCCCCGACGGCGCCCATCGCGGCGGAGCGGTGCGCCAGGTTGACGGCGACCGGGTCGGCTATCCCGAGGGCGGCGAACTCCTCGGCGATCTCCGGCGAGAAGTAGACGGTGGAGTGCAGCGGGTTGACGGCGGTGTGCCAACAGCGTCGTGCGGCGCGCGGGTGAAGGGTCATGCGCGGCACGGTACCGACTGTTCGGTACGCAGGGTAGGACGGCCCGGCCTGCCGTCGGGCAGGCGGGTGGTCAGCGGCCGGGCAGCCGCCAGGCCCGGCTGTGGTCGCGAGCCGGCTCCGGAGGCACCTCCCGGACGCGGTGGTAGAAGTTCGCGCAGTACTCCTGGCACCGGTCGGGGCCCGGTGGGGAGTCCTGTGCCGCGCCGGGCGCGTGCCACCGCCACCAGCGGCTCCGTCCCGTCCCGCACCGTGGTCACCGACCGGCCCGGGCGGCCGGGGACGGGCTCGGTGCGCGGCGAGGCGTCGTGCCGATCCGGACGTTCCCGCGGGCGGGGCCGGGGGGTCCGGCGGGGGCTCGGGGCCGGGGCGGCGGACGGTCGGGCCGCAGGCCGGGACGGGTGCGCCCGGACCGGGCAGGGCCGCCCGGGCGGGTCAGGACCGCTCCGCGGGCGGAGGCGTGACGGCCGAATGGCGATCGTGTGACAGCAGGGGCCATGGACATGACCTGAACGGCCAGGGGTGAATACGGTCGAGCGACGACCTCGAACCGAGCTGTCTCCCCTACCACTTGGAGTCATTCGTGCACCGCAAAGTCATCGTCCCGAGCGTGCTCGCCGCCTCCCTCCTGCTGGTGATCCCGGCGTCGGCGGCGAGCTCCGGTCCGGGCGCCCCGGGTATCGGCGATCCCTATTACCCGGCCAGCGGCAACGGCGGGTACGACGTGTCGCACTACGACCTGCGCCTGAAGTACCAGCCGACGACGGACCTCCTGGAAGGCACCGCGACGCTGATCGCCACCGCCAAGCAGGACCTGTCGCGCTTCAACCTCGACTTCGGCCTGAAGGTCAGCGAGATCCGGGTCAACGGCGCCAAGGCGAAGTTCGCCACGTCCGGCGCCCACGAGGTGGAGGTGACCCCGGCGAAGCCGCTGGCGCGCAACGCCCCGCTGACCGTCGTCGTCACGTACGCCGGGAAGCCCTCCGAGCTGAAGGTCGACGGCTGGACCGCTTGGCACCGCACCCCGGACGGAGGTGTGGCGGCCCAGGAGCCCGACTCGGCGGTCTGGTGGTTCCCCAGCAACGACCACCCGCTGGACAAGGCCACCTTCGACGTCTCCGTCAACGTTCCGGACGGCACCCAGGCCATCAGCAACGGCGTGCTCCAGTCGCAGACTTCGCGGCTCGGCTGGACCCGTTACAACTGGCGCTCCAACAAGCCGCAGGCCACCTACCTGGCCACCCTGGCCGTCGGCAAGTTCGACATCACCACCGACAGGACGGCGAGCGGGCTGCCGATCGTCAACGCGTACAGCAAGGACCTCGGCGACAACGCGGGCGCGGCGCGCGCGAGCGTGGAGCGGACCGGCGAGGTCACCGAATGGCTGGAGGGCGTCTTCGGGCCGTACCCCTTCAACGCGCTGGGCGGATACGTGCCGAACGTGAACGCCGGCTTCGCCCTGGAGACCCAGACGCGGCCGTTCTACGGTCCGCGCCAGTTCCAGAACGGCGCGAACGTCTCGGTGGTCGTGCACGAGCTGGCCCACCAGTGGTACGGCGACAGCGTCTCCGTGGAGGGCTGGAAGGACATCTGGATCAATGAGGGCTTCGCCCGCTACAGCCAGTGGCTGTGGTCGGAGAAGGAGGGTGAGGGCACCGCGCAGGAGCTGGCCGACTGGGCCTACTCCCAGCGCCCGGCCGAGGACGCCTTCTGGCAGGTCAAGCCCGGTGACCCCGGTCCGGAGAACCAGTTCCACGGTGCCGTCTACGACCGCGGCGCGATCGCGCTGCAGGCGCTGCGCAACGAGATCGGCGACGAGAAGTTCTTCCAGATCCTCAAGGGCTGGCCGGCCGAGCGGGCCTACGGCAACGCGGAGGTCGGGGACTTCGTCCGCTATGCGGAGAAGGTCTCCCGCAAGCCGCTGGCCCAGCTGTTCGAGACCTGGCTCTACACCCCCGGCAAGCCCGACGCGTCGGCGCTGAACCCGGCGGCCGCGAAGGCCGCGGGCCGATCGGCCCAGTCGGCCCCGGCGCAGTCGGACCCGGCGAAGCCCGCAGCGGAGCCGAAGTCCTGGAAGAAGATCGCGGAGACGAACACGATCCACGACACCGGGCACGTCACCGGGCCCGGCCACCGGCACTGAGCCGGCGCAGGCCGGCGCCCTGTGCGCGGCTCCCGCTCCCCGCGGGGGCCGCGCGTCCCGGGTCGGTCAGCGTCGGCCCGCATGCCAGGCGGCACGCGCCCGGTAGGCGATCGGCAGGTAGCGCAGCCGCTCGGGCAGCAGAGGTACGAGCAGCCGTACGGCGGTACTGAACCGGCGGAGCCTGCGCTCCTGGGCCGGGCTCCACTCCAGCCCGATCACGGCGCGCGCCTCGGGCGGCATGTACCCGGCGGTGACGAAGGCCCGCAGGCGCAGGAAGGCCGCCCGCAGCGCGGGCCAGGTCAGCCGCAGCAGCAGCCGTACGGGGAGCGGGCCGCCCTCGGGCCGGGGCAGCGGCACGTCGGTGGCGACCAGCTCACGGGCGACCGCGGTCGGCTCGATCTCCTCGGCCAGCATCCGGGCCCAGTACGTCCAGTACTCCTCGACGGTCTGCGGCATGTCCCGGTCGCGCAGGCCGAGGATCCGGCCGACCTGGAGCCATTCGCGGTAGAGCTGCTGCTCCTGGGCGGGGGTGAAGCGGCGCAGCAGGTAGCGCCCGGCGTACAGGTAGACCGGGAAGCCCGTGGCGTGGACCCAGGCGTAGCAGGCGGGGTCGAGGGAGTGGTAGCGCCGGCCTCGGGTGTCGGTGCCCTGGATGTCCTTGTGCAGGCGGCGGACCCGGCGGCCCTCCTCCGCGGCGTCCTCCCCGCCGTACACCCACAGCTGGACCGAGCGCAGGGAGCGCTCGCCGCGGCCCCAGGGGTCGGTGCGGAAGACGGAGTACTCGTCGACGCCGGCCGCGATGGCGGGGTGCGCGACCTGCATCGTGAAGGCGGCGGGCAGCATCAGCAGCGCGCGGACGTCGCCGGCGATGGTCCACAGCACCCCGCCGGGCGGGGGCGGCTCGGGGTCGGGGCGGGCGGCGGACGGCTCCGGTGTCGCCCGCGCGGCCGTGCGGTCGGTCCCGGTCATGCGCGCCCCCAGCTGTCGATCTCTTCCGGTTTCCAGTATGACCTGGTCCGAAGCCCTTCCGGCGGGGCGGTGCGCACGTCATCCTGCGGCGATGGACCTGTCTCCCTCCGCATGGCTGGAAGCGCTCCTGCCCTCCGTGCTCGCGGTCGTCGCCGTCACCTCCGCACTCGTCTGCGCGGCCGCCGCGGTCGTCCTCCTCGTGCTGCGCCTGGCGCTGCGGCGGCGGCGCCGGGCGGCCCGGGAGGAGACCGCGGGCGGCCTCGCAGGGTTCGGCTGGACGTCCTCGGAGGACTGACGGCGGTCCCGCCGCGTGATCGTCGCGGCCCGGACAGAAAGTGGCTGCACGGGTGTTACCCAGAGGTAACCGCGGCTGCTTGGATGACGGGGCCGATCTTCCCGCGCAGGAATGATGGAGACCTCATGCTGCACACCTCCCACCGCCGCAACCGGGCCGCAGCCGCGGCCGTCGCGGCGATCGCCGCAGGCGCCATGGCAGCCACCACCGCGCCCGCCGCCACGGCCGCGGAGAACGCCGCCGCCCCGCGGCTCAGCGTCCTGTCGTACAACGTGTTCCTGATGAGCAAGAACCTCTACCCGAACTGGGGCCAGGACCACCGGGCCGCGGAGATCCCCAAGACCTCCTTCTACAAGGGCCACGACGTGGTCGTGCTCCAGGAGGCCTTCGACAACAGCTCCTCCGACGCGCTGAAGGCGAACTCCGCCGCGCAGTACCCGTACCAGACCCCGGTCGTCGGCCGCAGCAGGAGCGGCTGGGACGCGACGGGCGGCGCCTACTCCGCCACCACTCCGGAGGACGGCGGTGTCACGATCCTCAGCAAGTGGCCGATCGTCCGCAAGGAGCAGTTCGTCTACAAGGACGCCTGCGGCGCGGACTGGTGGTCCAACAAGGGCTTCGCCTACGTCGTGCTGGACGTGAACGGCACGAAGGTGCACGTGGTCGGCACGCACGCGCAGTCCACCGACCCGGGCTGCGGCGCGGGCGAGGCCGCGCAGATGCGCGCCCGTCAGTTCCGGGCGCTCGACGGCTTCCTCGACGCCAAGAACATCCCGGCGGGCGAGCAGGTCATCCTGGCGGGCGACCTCAACGTCGACTCGCGCACCCCGGAGTACGCGAGCATGCTCGCCGACGCCGACCTGGCCGACTCCGACTCGCGCACGGGCCACCCGTACTCCTTCGACACCGCGCTGAACTCGATAGCGAAGTACCGCTACCCGACCGACCCGCGCGAGGACCTGGACTACGTGCTCTACCGCAAGGGCAACGCCCGCCCGGCGGGCTGGGAGAACAACGTGGTCATGGAGGAGTCGGCGCCCTGGACGGTCTCCAGCTGGGGCACCTCCTACACCTACACCAATCTCTCCGACCACTACCCGCTGATCGGGCGCTGAGCCCATCCCCGTAGGGCGACCAGGCGAGATCTGCCAACGTCTCCCGAAGCCCGGGCGGGCGCCAGTCCTGTTCACCGGCTCGTCGCCACGGCCGGTCGCCGGGGCGCGGCAGCGTCTCGGGGGACCGTCGGGACGCCCTCCGCCGACCGGCGGTTCACGCGCACACGAAGAGGACGATGACGAAGCCGACGAAGCCCCTGCCGACCCTTCGGGGTCGGCAGGGGCGTTTTCGTGCGTCCGGGCTCAGCCCTTCTCTCCCAAAGCGGCCCGCAGCCAGTCGAGAGGGCCTTGCCCCTGCAGCTCCTCTGCCAGCCTCTGGCCGGTCTCGGTCGTGAGCCGGGCCCGGCTGTTGTCGATCCACCGCTGCGCGCTGGCGTAGCCCTGCGCCTTGTACTCCAAACCCTGCAGCATGCACTCCAGCTTGTCCGCGTCGCGAGCGCAGACGGCCTCGGCGGAGTCCTTGCCCTCGTACTCGGCCACCAGCTCCTGCAACGTCGACGCCAGCAGCTCAGGCATCCCTTCAGTCTGGTCAGCGGTCACAGCCGCCGGGTCGGCGCCGGGCGAGTACCGCTTGCCGAGGTGGTTGACGTCTCCGGTGCGGGTCTCCTGGGTGTCGTGCCACACCGCGAGAAACGCGGCCCGCGCCGGATCGGCGCCCTCCAGCTTCGCGATCACCGACGCGATGAGCGCCGTGCGCCAGGAGTGCTCGGCGACGCTCTCGGGCTGCTTGACGCCCGCCATCCACCAGCCTGTACGGGCTGTGTTCTTCAGGGTGCCCGCCTCGTAGAGGAACCGCGCCACCGCGGACAGGTCGTCAGCCACTGCGTGTCTCCTTCACGCCTCGGCGAGGCGGATTGCGTACAGGATGCCTTCGAGTTCTCGGCGCGCGCGCGTCGAGGGCTCGGTGCTATCCAACAACACGGGCAGCCGGTCCCCCAGAGTACGTCCGGCCGCGGAGCTGCGGAGGAGACCGGGGCGGGCAGCGAGCAGCGCCCAGAGGGTGTGGGTATTCAGTTCGAAGAACCCGCGATCGGGTGCGAGGCTGGTGGCGAGGTGCTGGAGCAGCTTGTGGCCGTGCCAAGAGGGTGCACCGGTGGCCGCGATGAAGTCGTCCGTCAGCTGGAGGTGGGGGCTCTCGCCGATCCAGTAGGCCCAGTAATTCAGGTTCGCGGCTTCGCCGGCGTCGTCGCCGTCGAGAGTCGTGATGAAGTGCTGCATGCGGTCGCGGTCCCCGTGGCGGGCGGCGACGGTGGCGACTGAGCGGGCGGTGAGCCATTGTGTGAGCCAGTCTCCTGGCCGTTCCGCGCGCTGCTCGTGGGTCAGCCAGGCCGCTGTGTCGGGATCGTCGTCGTAGCCGGCGAGGTAGAGGGCCTGGCGGCGTACGAGGAAGTCTCCGCCCCGGGCCTCCTCGGCGGTGCGTCGCATCCGGCGGAAGAAACGGCGCCGGTCTTCGGCTGGTAACTCGGGCCGGGCGGGGGCGGGGCCGCGGCGGGCGCGAGCAGGGCTGTCCAGGCCTCGCATCGGTTCGGGTGTGACGCCGTTGAGGGGCCAGGCCAGTACTTCGACGAGGTCGCGCTGCATCACCCAGGCACCGAGCAAGCTGCGGCCGATGGGCTCTTCGTCGACGAGGGCACTGGCAAGGAGGACGTCCGCTTCCAGGGCCTTGTCGAGGGCGAGGAGCAGGGCCGGTGTCACGCCCATGCGCATCAGGCGGTGCCGGTGATCCAGCATCTGCCCGACCGCGAGCGAGGTGAGGGGACGCCGCCCGGACTCCCAGCCGGCGACGGTGTCCGCAGACACCCGGAAGGCCTCGGCGAGCGAGTCCTGGGTGTGGTCGAGCTGTTCCCGGATCACACGGAACACATAGCCGGACACAGTGCCGGTGCGGCTGCGCCGGAGCATTCCCTGACTGCGGGTCAGGGTGGTTCGGCCGTTGGTGCCCATGGCGCCTCCTCTGCCTGCTGACAGCCCCAAACTACCGGTACTCGGGGTCACTTCGCCGCGTTCCCATGCCTACCTAGGCTCGTCTCCATCACCCGCTGATGACTGCAGAAGGAGCCTGGCATGGCCGCCCCGCACGACGCACCCACCGAGGTCCCGCACCTGCTTCTCCGGCGGCCGGTCCGCGACATCGCGTCCGGCACCGAGGGCACGCTCATGGCGGTGCTCATCGAGAACACCGCGAGCGCCGGCTTCCCGGAGCGCTGGGCGGAGATCGCCTACATCCGCCCGGATGGCGGGGGCGTCGAACTGTCCACGGCCGTCGCAAACGTCGAGGTCCTCTAGTGGCCGCCACATCGCCGCTCGCCGCCCGCAGCTGCGCGAAGTGCGGGCCACCTCGCTACCGGGCGGCTGCCTTGAGGGTGGCGCCACGATCCACGCACAGGGCTGACCAGCGCGCGGGTGTACCGGGATCCGCTGATCCCGATCAGACTCCCCGTCCGGCGCCGTCGCGCGCTGTGCGGGTCCCGCACTGTCGGAACTCAGAACCGAGGAGCACATCATGACCGCCGCCTGCGCCACCGGCCCGCAGAAACCCCCGCCGCCCCGCACCCTCCTCACCGACGCCCAGTTCAACGACGTCCGCGCCACCATCCTGGACAACAACGCGGGGATGGAAACGGAGATGGCCGGCCGGCTTCTCATCGAGGCCCTGAAGTTCGTCGTCTCGGCAGCCCGGTTCCCGTCGGTGCGGATCGCTCCGACCCGCGAGGTCGATGAGGGCTGGCATGCGCTCATCCTGCACACGCGCCTGTACGCCACCCTGTGCAGCCGGCTCGGCCGGACCGTCCACCACTACCCGGAGCGTCCGGACGCCTCCCTCCACGACCCGGAGGTCCTGACCCGCACGGTCGCCCTCATCGAGCAGGCCGGTTACGCGCCGGACGCCGAGCTGTGGGTCGGCCCGGACCAATCGCTCGTCACGGTGGCCGCGAGCTGCAGCCACACCCCGGTCCCCGGCGGCTGCGGCCCGATCAACCCCGGGAACTGCGCGACCCACGGCGGCGGGGACTAGGCTCGGCGCCCCGTACGGCAGAGAGGCGAGGACATGAACACGGACACAGCTTTCGAGGTGTACGCCGCAATGCGTCAGCACGGCATTGCGGGGACCGTCGCCCCCGCGACCCCGGACGATCCGCAGAACACGTGGATCGTTCTCGATGCGGACGACCGCGACGTGACGGCTGCTGCCCTCGCCAGGATTGTCGCAGCGCGTGCGCAGCGGGCCGAGCGCGGGTTCATGGCCACGCGCTGACCCGAGCCGCCGGCCGGAAATCCCCCGTCGGCCGGGGCTACCCCTGGGGCCGAGCGCACGAGGTCCGATAAGTACACGGGGGCAGCGACGCCCCGACCTTGTCTCCGCAGAGACGCCGGTCGGGACGTCGTCGCATTCGCCGGACCCTACGCATGCTTCAAATGGGCATTCGAGCCACCACTGTCCGCTGACCGGCTCGCGGTGTCCGCGTCACACCGCTTCGTACGGCTCCTCGTACAAGCCGTCGATCAGGGCGCCGTACTTGTCGCGGACCACCCGGCGGCGCAGCTTGAGGGAGGGCGTGAGCTCGCCCGTCTCGGGTCCCCACTCCTGCGCCAGCAGCCGGTAGCGCTTGATCTGCTCGGTCCGGTTGAGCCGCGCGTTGGCCGCCTCGACCGCCCGGGCGATCTCCTCCCGGACCGCGGGGTGTTCGGCGAGCGCGCTCACCGAGTCCGCCTCGATGCCCCGGGCGGCCGCCCAGACCGGGGCCAGCTCTGCGTCCAGGACGAGCAGGGCGACGAGGTAGGAGCGGCCGTCGCCGTGCACCAGCGCCTGGCCGATGAGGGGGTGCTCCTTGACGGTGTTCTCCACCAGCGCGGGCGAGACGTTCTTCCCGTTGGACGTGATGATCAGTTCCTTCTTGCGGTCGGTGATCCAGAGGAAGCCGTCCTCGTCGATCCGCCCGACGTCCCCTGTGGGGAACCAGCCCTCCGTGTCGGAGGCGCTCTCCACCGAGCCGTCCGGCCGCAGGTAGCCGGCGAAGACGGTCGCTCCCCGTGTGAAAACTTCCCCGTCCTCGGCGATCCTCAGCTCCAACCCCTCGATCGGGCGGCCGACCGAGCCCAGCCGGAAGCCTTCGGCGCTGTTGAGCGTGCACACGCCCGCCGTCTCGGTGAGCCCCCAGGCATCCATGATCGTGATGCCCCAGCCGGCCCAGAAGCGGACGACGTCGATGGGCATCGGCGCGGTGGCGCTGGCCGTCCAGGCGAGCCGGTCCATGCCGGCCAGGCGCAGCAGCGGGTCCAGCGTCCGCTCCTTCGCCGAGGCGTACGAGGCTTCGAGCTCGGCGGGCACCTCCTCACCCCGCTCGTGGTGGGCGGCCCGGGCGCGGGCGAGGTCGTTGGCGGCCTCGATGGCACGTCGCTGGTCCTCGGGGAGCTGCGCGAGGACGGCACGGACGGAGGCGGCGAGCTTCTCCCAGACCCGGGGCACTCCGAAGAACTGCACCGGGCGCAGTTCGCGGACGGCCGCGGACACGGCGGTGGGGTCGGCGCACAGCATGACGTGCGAGGCCCTCAGCAGGGGCAGGTAGATCCCGAGGACCCGCTCGGCGATGTGCGCGAAGGGCAGGTAGCAGATGTGCTCGGCGTGCTCGGGCAGGTCCACGCGCCCGTCGAGGCGGACCGCCTGCAGGATCAGGTTGCGGTGGGTCAGGCGCACGCCCTTGGGGTCGCCGGTGGTGCCCGAGGTGTAGACGACGGTGAGCGGGTCCTCGGGGCGGCTCTCCTGCCAGGCTTTCTCGAAGTCGTCGGCGCGGTGGGTCCGGGCGCCGCTCGCGTAGAGGGAGCCGTACGTGCCGTGGCGGCCGGCCTCGGCCGCCTCGGCGACGACGATGCGCTCCAGGGGGACGTCGACGGCGGCCAGCAGCGGCTCCCACCGGACGAGTTCGCGGGCGCCCTCCACGACGGCGATCCGGGCCCGGCTGTGGCGGGCGATGTGCGCGATCTGCTCGGGCGCGGAGGTCCCGTACACGGTGACGGGCACGGCGCCGAGGTGGAAGAGGGCGAGATCGGTGAGCCAGTGCTCGGGTCGGTTGCCCATCATCAGCAGGACGTGCTCGCCGCGCTCGACGCCGAGCGCGGCGTAGCCGGAGGCGAGGACGGCGACCTTGTGGCGGACCTCGCTCCAGGTGAGCGTCGTCCACCGGGCCGCGTCGGGCCCGGCGCGCCAGGAGAGGGCGGGGAGGTCCCCGTACTCGGCCGCGTTGCGGGCCAGCAGGGCGGAGAAGGTGATCTCTTCGGGTCGTCCGGGCAGTCGCAGGTTCGTGGTCATGGGCAGCTCCTGGCCGTTTCACATCGTTGGTGCGACAGCAATACTGTTGAACCCAAGCTGTGGAGCAGAGAGCGAGGCGCAGACGATGGCCGACCAGGCACCCGAGCCGATGCTCACCGTCGACGAGCTGGCGGCCAGGGCGGGCGTCACCGTGCGCACGGTACGGTTCTACAGCACCCGCGGGCTTTTGCCCCCTCCCGTGATCGGTCCGCGTCGGGTGGGGCACTACGGGCCGGAGCACCTGTCGCGGCTGGCCCTGATCGAGGAACTCCAGCACCAGGGCATGACGCTGTCCGCCATCGAGCGCTATCTGGACGCGCTGCCCGACGACCTGAGCGCGCACGACCTGGCGATCCACCGGGCGATGGTGGCCAGTTGGGCCCCGGACGCGGCCCGGGAGGTGTCGCGGGAGGAGTTGGAGAAGCGGGCGGGGCGGAGCCTGTCGGACACCGACGTGCGGCGGCTGACGGCGATGAACGTGCTCGCCGCCTCGGGCGACGGGTTCCGGGTGGACGTGGGGCTGCTGCGGCTGGGGGTCGCGCTGCTCGACGTGCCGATCGCGCACGAGACGATCCTGGCGGCGCGCAAGGTGCTGGTGGAGCACACACGGTCGGCCGCGCACGAGCTGACGGCGCTGTTCCGCGACGAGGTGTGGGGGCCGTTCACCCAGGGCGAGAGCGATCCGGAACGGGTCGAGTCGATGAAGGCACTGTCGGCGCACATGCAGCCGATGGTGGTGCAGGCGCTGGTGACGGCGTTCCAGCGGTCGCTGCGGGAGGAGCTGCGGGCGGCGTTCGTCTCGGAGCCGGGGTGACTCCGGGGGGTGCCGGGTGCCGGAGGCGCACGTGCCCCGCCCTTCGGCGCGGCCCGCATCGCCGTGGAACCGGCTCGCCCCGGGGCGGCAACACGCTCTTCACCTCGACCGGCATCCGCTGCGGGGGGTCCCGGCACCCGCATGCGCGCGCTGCCGGTGGACCACCTCGTCGACGTGCGCCACGGCATGGTGCCGGCCAGGCCGGCCAGGACCGCCGTCGGGAACAGCCCGCGACCGCGCCCGGGCGACGCGGGCCGGGTCGCCCGTCAACACCCGCGCCGCCCGGGTAGTTTACGGATCATGGCAGTCATTCACCGCACCACCATGTCACCCGGCAAGCTCGAACTGATCGCCGCCTGGTTGCCGTCGAAGCCCTGGTACCGGGGCGCGGACGTGCCGCGGCTCGCCAAGGCCGGGGGTTTCCGGCTCGACGACCCCGAGGGCGAGGTGGGCATCGAGTTCATGGTGGTCACCGACACCTCGGGGGACTCCCCCGTCGCCTACCAGGTCCCGATGACCTACCGCGGGGCTCCCCTGGCGTCCGCCGAGGACGGCCTGATCGGCACGTCCGAGCACGGTGTGCTGGGTCGCCGCTGGATCTACGACGGGACCCACGACGTGGTCCTGGTCGAGCAGTTGCTCGCCCTTCTGGCGGGCCGGACGACCGCCCAGGACCAGAACGCGAGCGACACCCCCGACCCCACGGTCGAGGTCCGTACCGAGGGGGGCGGGGTGCCGCAGGGCCTCACCGGCCCCGGGACCGTGACGGACACGGCCGACGCGAGCCTCGTGACCGTGGGCCCGATGACGCAGGAGGGGCCGGTGTCGACGCTGACCGTCTGCCGGGTGCTGCGTCCCGGTCCCGCTCCAGCCGGTGGCGGCGCCGGGGGCCGGGTGCTGGCAGGCTGGTCGGCCCCCGACGGCGCCGTGCAGCACGGGCCGTTCGCCCACCTGGCCGCCGTCGGGCGCTGACGGACAGGTCGCCCCGGGCCCCCGGCGGCGGGGGCCCGGGGCGTCCGGACGGGATCAGTCGGCGTACGTTTCGCCCCGCTCGGCCTTCGCCACGAGGGAGGCCGGCGGGGTGAACCGCTCGCCGTACTGCCCGGCGAGCTCGCGGGCGCGGGCCACGAAGCCGGCGAGGCCGCCCTCGTAGCCGTTGATGTACTGGAGCACGCCGCCGGTCCAGGCCGGGAAGCCGATGCCCATGATGGAGCCGATGTTGGCGTCGGCGACCGAGGTGAGGACTCCCTCGTCGAGGCAGCGGACGGTGTCCAGGGCCTCGGAGAAGAGCATCCGCTCCTTCATGTCCTCGAAGGGGACCTCGTGGCCCGGCTTGGCGAAGTGCTCGCGCAGGCCCGGCCAGATGCCGGCGCGCTTGCCCGACTCGTCGTACTCGTAGAAGCCGGCGCCGCCGCTGCGGCCGGGGCGGCCGAACTCGTCGACCATCCGGTCGATGACGGTGTCGGCGGGGTGCTCGGTCCACGTCCGGCCCTCCGCCTCGAAGGCCTTGCGGCTCTCGTTGCGGATCTTGCGCGGCAGCGTGAGGGTGAGCTCGTCCATCAGGGAGAGGACCTTGGCCGGGTAGCCGGCCTGCGCCGCGGCCTGCTCGATCGAGGCGGGCTCGACGCCCTCGCCGACCATCGCCACGCCCTCGTTGATGAACTGGCCGATGACGCGCGAGGTGAAGAAGCCGCGCGAGTCGTTGACCACGATCGGGGTCTTGTTGATCTGGCGGACCAGGTCGAAGGCGCGGGCGATGGCCTCGTCGCCCGTCTGCGCCCCCTTGATGATCTCGACGAGCGGCATTTTGTCGACGGGCGAGAAGAAGTGCAGTCCGATGAAGTCGGCGGGCCGGTTCACGCCCTCGGCGAGCCCGGTGATGGGCAGGGTCGAGGTGTTGGAGCACAGGAGGGCGTCGGGTGCGACGACGTCCTGGACCTCCTGGAACACCTTGTGCTTGAGGGCGGTGTCCTCGAAGACGGCCTCGATGACGGCGTCGCAGCCCGCGAGGTCGGCCGCGTCCGCGGTCGGGGTGATCCGGGCGAGCAGCTCGGCCCGCGCCGCCTCGGTGGTCCGGCCGCGGGACAGCGCCTTGTCGAGCAGCTTCTCGGAGTACGCCTTGCCCTTGGCGGCGGCCTCGGCGGTGACGTCCTTGAGGACCACCTCGATGCCCGCGCGGGCGCAGGAGTAGGCGATGCCGGCGCCCATCATGCCGGCGCCGAGGACGGCGACCTTGTGGACCTTGCGCGGCTCGATGCCCTGCGGGCGGCTGCGGCCGGCGTTGACGGCCTGGAGGTCGAAGAAGAACGCCTGGATCATGTTCTTGGCGGTCTGTCCGGTGACCAGCTCGGTGAAGTAGCGGGCCTCGATGGTCAGCGCGGTCTCGAAGTCGACCTGGGAACCCTCGACGGCGCAGGCCAGGATGTTGCGCGGCGCCGGGTACGGGGCCCCGTTCAGCTGCTTCCTCAGGTTGGCCGGGAAGGCCGGGAGGTTCGCGGCGAAGCGCGGGTTGGACGGCGTGCCGCCGGGGATCTTGTAGCCGGGCAGGTCCCACGGCTGCTGCGACTCGGGGTTGGCATCGATGAAGGCGCGGGCCTTGGCCAGCATCTCCTCGGGCGTGGCGGCCAGTTCGTGCACGAGGCCGTTGTCCAGGGCGCGCTGCGGGGTGTACTGGGTGCCCTGGAGCAGCACCTTCAGCAGTGCGTCGGCGATGCCCATCAGGCGTACGGTGCGGGTGACGCCGCCGCCCGCCGGGAGGAGGCCGAGGGTGACCTCGGGCAGGCCGATCTTGGAGCCGGGCGCGTCGAGGGCGACACGGTGGTGGGAGGCGAGGGCGATCTCGTAACCGCCGCCCAGGGCCGCGCCGTTGATGGCGGCGACGACGGGCTTGCCGAGGGTCTCGATGCGCCGCAGGGACCGCTTGATTTCGGTGCCGGTGTCGAAGGCGAGCTGCGCGTGCTCGGGGCGCAGCCGGATCATGTCCTTGAGGTCGCCGCCCGCGAAGAAGGTCTTCTTGGCGGAGGTGTAGATGATGCCGCGGATGGAGTCCTTCTCGGCCTCGGCGCGGTCGGCGACGGCCGCGATGGAGTCCTTGAAGGCCTGGTTCATGGTGTTGGCGGACTGGCCCGGATCGTCGAGGATCAGGGTGACGACGCCGGTCTCGTCCTGTTCCCAGCGGATCGTGGTGGACTCGCTCATGTTCGCTACTTCCGTGTCGGAGGGGTCGGGGGATACAGGACGGTTCAGAGGCGTTCGACGATGGTGGCGACGCCCATGCCGCCGCCGACGCAGAGGGTGACGAGCCCGTAGCGCTTGTCCTGGCGCTCCAGCTCGTCGACGATCGTGCCGAGGATCATCGCGCCGGTGGCGCCGAGCGGGTGGCCCAGCGCGATGGCCCCACCGTTGACGTTGACCTTGTCGAGGGAGAGGCCCATGTCCTTGACGAAGCGCAGGACGACGCCGGCGAAGGCCTCGTTGATCTCCACCAGGTCGATGTCGTCGATGGTCAGGCCGGCTTTGGCGAGGGCCTTGCGGGTGGCCGGGGCGGGGCCGGTGAGCATGATGGTGGGCTCGGAGCCGGAGACGGCCGCCGAGACGATCCGGGCGCGGGGCGCCAGCCCGTTGCGCTCTCCCGCCTCGCGGGAGCCGATCGCGACGAGCGAGGCACCGTCGACGATGCCGGAGGAGTTGCCCGCGTGGTGGACGTGGTCGATCTTCTCGATCCAGTGGTACTTCTGGAGCGCGACGGCGTCGAAGCCGCCGAGTTCGCCGATGTCGGCGAAGGACGGCTTGAGCTTGGCGAGGGTGTCGGCGGTGGTCCCCGGGCGGACGAACTCGTCGTGGTCCAGGACGGTCAGGCCGTTGCGGTCCGTGACCGGGACGACGGACTTCGCGAAGCGGCCGTCCTTGATCGCGGCGGCGGCGCGCTCCTGCGACAGGGCCGCGTACTCGTCGACGTCGCGCCGGGAGAAGCCCTCGATGGTGGCGATCAGGTCGGCGCCGATGCCCTGCGGCACGAAGCCGGTGTCCCAGTTGGTCATCGGGTCGGCGAACCAGGCGCCGCCGTCCGAGGCCATCGGCACGCGCGACATCGACTCCACGCCGCCCGCCAGGACCAGGTCCTCCCAGCCCGAACGGACCTTCGCGGCAGCCAGGTTGACGGCTTCCAGGCCGGAGGCGCAGAAGCGGTTCTCCTGTACGCCGGCCACCGTGTCCGGGAGCCCGGCCGCGATGGCCGCGATACGGGCGATGTCGGAACCCTGGTCGCCGACCGGGCCGACAACGCCGAGGACGATGTCGTCGATGGTCGCCGGGTCCAGGCCGGGGTTGCGCTCGCGCAGCGCGTCGATGAGTCCGACGACCAGGTCGATCGGCTTGGTGCCGTGCAGGGAGCCATTGGCCTTGCCGCGGCCGCGCGGGGTGCGGATCGCGTCGTATACGTAAGCTTCGGTGCTCACTGGTCAAGCCTTTCGGTGTGCTGGAAGGTCCTGGGAAGGTCCTCGGCGGGGCCGCGGGGTGAGGGGTTCAGCTGAGGAGGGACCGGCCGATGATCTCCTTCATGATCTCGGTCGTGCCGCCGTAGATCGTCTGGATCCGGCCGTCGGTGAAGGCCCGCGCCACCCGGTATTCGGTCATGTACCCGTACCCGCCGTGGAGTTGAAGGCAGCGGTCCGCCACGCGCTTCTGCAGTTCGGTGGCCCACCACTTGGCCATCGAGGCGTGTACGTGGTCCAGCTCGCCGTTGGAGTGGTCGGTGATGCACCGGTCGAGGAAGGTGCGGGTGACGGCGACCTCGGTGGCCATCTCCGCGATCTCGAACCGGATGTGCTGGAGCTTGGACAGCGGGCGCCCGAAGGCCTCGCGCTCCTTCACGTACTGCGTGGTGATCTCCAGCAGGTACTCGGCGGCGGCGATGCCGGCCATCGCGATGCCCATCCGCTCCTGCGCCAGATTGGTCATCAGGTGGACGAAGGCGCCGTTGAGTTCGCCGAGCAGGTTCTCCTTCGGGACGCGCACGTCGTGGAAGAACAGCTCGGCGGTGTCCTGCGCCTTCTGGCCGATCTTGTCGAGGTTGCGGCCGCGCTCGAAGCCCTCCGCTCCGCGCTCGACGACCAGCAGCGACAGGCCGTGCGCCCCGCCTTCGGGGGTGGTCTTGGCGACCACGATCACCAGGTCGGCGAGGATGCCGTTGGAGATGAAGGTCTTGGAGCCGTTCAGCACCCAGTGGTCGCCGCGGTCCTCGGCCGTGGTCCGGATCCCCTGCAGGTCGGAGCCCGCACCCGGCTCGGTCATCGCTATGGCGGTGATGGTCTCGCCGGAGCAGAAGCCGGGCAGCCAGCGGCGCCTCTGCTCCTCGGTGGCGAGCGAGGTCAGGTACGGCCCGATGATGTCGTTGTGCAGGCCGATGGCGAGTCCGGGCGTGCCCGCTCTGGTGAACTCCTCGGCGATCACTGCGGCGTAGCGGAAGTCGGTGTTCCCGCCGCCCCCGTACTCCTCGGGGACGGCCAGCCCCAGCAGCCCCTGTCGGCCGGCGGCCCGCCAGGCCTCGCGGCTGACGATGCCGTCCTTCTCCCACTGCTCGTAGTGCGGCAGCACCTCCTTGGTGAGGAAGGTGCGGACGGTCTCACGGAACGCCTCGTGGTCGGCGTCGAAGATCAGGCGCTTCATCGGACGGCTCGCTTCATCGCAGGACTCGTATCATCGGACGGCTCGCAGCATCGGGCGGTTCGCAGCATCGGAAGGGCTCGTCAGAGCCAGTTCTTGACGGTTTCGATCAGGCGGGCCGGCTCGGGGCCGACGGGTGTGACGTTGAGCATGGTGACGCCGGCCGCGCGGAAGGCCTCGACGCGCTCGCGCACGTAGCCCTCGGGCCCGCACAGGGTCATCAGCTCGCAGAACTCGTCCGGTACGGCGGCCGCGGCGTCGCGCGTGCGTCCGGCGAGGTAGAGCTCCTGGATCTTGCGGGCCTCCTCCTCGTAGCCGTAGGCGACCGCGAGGTCGTTGTAGAAGTTCTTGCCGACCGCGCCCATGCCGCCGACGTACAGCGCGATCTGCGGGCGGGCGCGTTCCCTTACGGCGGCCGCGTCCTCACCGATGGCGAGCAGGCCGCCCGCGACGGTCTGCAGGGGGCCGAGCTCCGGCGACCGCTCGGCCGTCCCCTCCGCGAGCGGGCCGCCCCACACGGCGGCGGCCTTCTCGGGGATGAAGAGCGTCGGCAGCCAGCCGTCCGCGATCTCGGCGGTCATCCGGACGTTGGCCGGGCCGAGTGAGGCGATGTAGACGGGAACCGCGTCGCGCACGGGCCGGGTGAGGATCTTCAGCGGCTTGCCGAGTCCGCTGCCCCGCTCCGGCGGCAGCGGCATGTCGGTGATGCCGTGGTGGTCGATCGTCTCCCGGCGCCAGATGCGCCGGCACAGCTCGACCGTCTCCCGGGTCCGGCCGAGCGGCTTGTCGTACGGCCTCCCGTGCCAGCCCTCGACGACCTGCGGGCCGGAGGCACCGAGGCCGAGGAGCGCCCGGCCGCCCGAGAGGGCGTCCAGCCCGGCGGCCGTCTGCGCGATCAGGCCGGGTGTGCGCGAGTAGACGTTCATGATCGCCGAGCCGATCTTCAGCCGCGCGGTGCGGGCGGCGAGGTAGCCCATGATCGTCGGGGAGTCGAAGCCCCACGCCTCGGCCACCCACACGGCGTCGAGGCCGGCCGACTCCAGCGCGGCCGCCTCGTCGGCGGCCCGGCGCGGGTCCCCGGCGTAGTCGAGCATCATCGACAGTTCCATCAGGCCTCTTTCGGGAGCAGGGCCGGTACGTCCCAGTCGGCGGCCACCGACTCGGTGTGGGCGCCCGGTTGGGCCGGGCCCGCGGTGACGGCGGCCGGGGTCGCGGAGAACCGCGGCGCGGGGGCGGGCTGCACGGTCCCGCCGAAGTCCGTGAAGGTGCCCCGGGCGGCGAGGTGGGGGTGGTGCGGGGCCTCGCGCAGCGACAGCACCGGGGCGACGCACGCGTCGGTGCCCTCGAAGACCGCCGTCCACTCCTCGCGCGTACGGGTCCGGAAGCGTGCCGCGACGGCCTCGCGCAGCTCCCCCCAGCGGGCGGTGTCCTTGCGGGCCGGCGCCCGGTCCGCGATGCCGAGGAGCTCCGTGAAGGTGTCGTAGAACTG
The DNA here is from genome assembly GCF_055587885.1 of Streptomyces sp. NPDC046349. Taxonomy (NCBI): domain Bacteria; kingdom Bacillati; phylum Actinomycetota; class Actinomycetes; order Kitasatosporales; family Streptomycetaceae; genus Streptomyces; species Streptomyces sp. NPDC046349. Next base: position 351,158 of record NZ_JBVJFK010000007.1, on the reverse strand, counting down.
CTGCTCCAGTGCGCCGACCGCCATGTACCCGCCGTCGGAGGTCTCGTAGGTGCCGTAGAAGGGGCAGCCGCCGTCGAGGAGGTTGGCGCCGCGCCGGTCCTGCCAGCCGCCCGCCGCCATCATCCCGTGGATCATGGCGGTGAGGTGGGCCGTGCCGTCGACGATGGCCGCGTCGACGACCTGGCCGCTGCCGGTGGCCCGGGCGTGGTGGAGTGCGGCGAGCACGCCGATCACGAGGTAGAGGGAGCCTCCCGCGTAGTCGCCGACGAGGTTGGCCGGGACCGCCGGGGGCTCTCCCGGGTTGCCGATCATGCCGAGGGCTCCGGTGACGGCGATGTAGGCGATGTCGTGGCCCGCGGTGTGTGCGAGCGGGCCCTCCTGGCCCCAGCCGGTCATCCGTCCGTAGACGAGCCTCGGGTTGCGGGCGTGGCACTCGGCCGGGCCCACGCCGAGCCGCTCGGCGACCCCGGGGCGGAAGCCTTCGACGAGGATGTCGGCCCGCTCGACCAGGTCCAGGACGCGCGCGGGCCCGTCGGCGGACTTGAGGTCGACCAGGACGGAGCGCTTGCCGCGGTTGGTGAGGTCGTGGGCGGGGTCGACCGCGAGCCCGCCGCCGCCGGGCCGGTCCACCCGTACGACGTCCGCCCCCAGGTCGGCGAGGAGCATGGCGGCGAACGGTCCCGGGCCGATGCCGGCCAGCTCGACGACGCGCACGCCGGCGAGCGGACCGCTGCCGCTCGCCGTCCCGGTGCCGGTCCCGGTGCCGATGACGGTGCCGGTGCCGGTCCCGTTCCCTGTCGCTGCCATCGAGCCCCCCGTGTCCGCGGTGTGGGTGGTGTGCCTGGTGTGCGGCTGTGTGACACAACTGATGTAACACCGGTGATGCTAGGAACGTGTTCCACCGAGCACAAGCCCCCGTGCCGGGCGTCGGCGGGATCGGCCGGCACCGGCCGATCCGCCACCTCGGCAACAGCGCGAGATCCCGGGCCCACCCCCCTGATGGATCTCCCCGCGACTCTGTACTCTGAACGAGCTTTCGAGCTGATCAAGCGTTCAATCAGATAAGTGGGGGATCGGTGCGCCGTCGCCGTCTTGTAATATCCGCTGCCGCCATCGCGGCGGGCGTTGGCCTCATCCCGGGTGTGGCCCAGGCCGACCCGGCCAAGCCGGACGCACGTGGCACCACCGCGCCGGACCTGGACCTGGGTCTCGGCAAGGACGCGAAGTCCAAGAGCAACACCTTCACCAGCCCGGCGGACCGCACGGTCCGCAAGGCCGCCGCCCCGTCCGCCAAGACCGGAACGGCCGCGGCGCAGTCCGTCGCCTCCGCCAACCCGGACCTCGCGGTCGGCCTGACCGCCTACGGCGTCACGGCGCACGGCACCGAGGTGGACACCACCATCACGAGCGTGGACACCGCGCTCAAGGTCACCATCGACTGGGGCGACGGCAAGTCGGACGTCTTCGACGCCTACGGCTCCGACAGCCGGACCACGGCCCACACCTACGCCGAGGTCGGCTCCTACACGGTCAAGGTCACCGTGGCGGACGCCGCCAACGCCGTCTCGGCCGTCAACGAGGTCGTCTTCGTCACCGCCGGCGCGGACTTCACCCCGTACGCCCCCACCCGCCTGCTGGACACCCGCAACGGGACCGGCGCGCCGATGGGCATGGTCCAGCCGTACAGCTCGACCCGCGTGAAGGTCGGCGGCAACGGCGGGATCCCGGCCAACGTCACCGCCGTGGTCCTCAACATCACGGTCACCAACACCTCCACGGAAGGCCACATCACCGCCTTCCCCGAGGGCACCGAGCGTCCGACCACGTCGAACGTCAACTACAAGGCCCGCCAGAGCGTCCCGAACCTGGTCATCGTGAAGGTCGGCAAGAACGGCTACGTCGAGATCGCCAACCGCGGCGGCGCCCCGGTCGACCTGATCGCCGACGTCACCGGCTACTTCTCCAAGACCGCGTCGAGCGGTTACACGCCGGTCACCCCGTCGCGCTTCGTCGACACCCGCGAGGGCCTCGGCACGGCGAGGGGCCAGCTCGGCGGCCGGAAGACCTTCTCCACCCAGATCAGCGGCCTGCGCGGGGTGCCCCAGGGCATCAGCGCCGTGGCGCTGAACGTGACCGTCACCAACCCGAGGGAAGCCGGCCACCTGTCGGTCTTCCCGGCCGGCGGCGCCACCCCGACCGCGTCCAACCTGAACTTCACCCCGGGCCAGACCATCGCCAACTCGGTGATCGTCCCCGTCAGCGCGGACGGCCGGATCAGCGTCTTCAACGGCGCCTGGGCGGGCACCGACGTCGTCGTCGACGTCGTCGGCTACTACAGCGCCGACAGCAAGGGCGCCTTCCTGCCGCTCTCGCCCGAGCGTCTGGTGGACACCCGCGACCCCCAGGACCCGGTCTACGGGAAGCTGTGGGGCCAGAGCTACATCTACATGCCGATGTCCTTCGACGACCCGAGCATCACGGGCTTCGTGCTGAACACCACGGTCACCAACCCGGAGGGCGACGGGCACCTCACGGTCACCCCGGACCCGAACTCGATCGACGACTACATCAACGAGACGGCCGGCTGGCCGACGCCGCCGGACTCCTCGAACCTGAACTGGACGAAGGGCAGCACCGTCCCGAACCTGGTCCAGGCGAGCACCGGCAGCAACGGCATCATCGACCTCTGGAACCGGGGCTGGGACGACGTCGACCTGATCGTCGACCTCTTCGGCCTGTACCAGCAGGACTGATCCACCGGCAGGTGGACCCACGGCGCCCCGGGCGCGGCCGCACGGCCGCGCCCGGGGCGCCGTCGTCGTGACGGCCCGTCAGGCCCTGGCGCCGCCCCGCCGCACTCGTCGGGCACCCGTCCGGCCCCTGCCCGCGCGCACACCGGCGCCCCGCGCTAGCCTCGGCCACCCACAACACCCCACTCGGAGGAGCTCTCATGAACGCAGGGGTCCCGCAGGACCGACCCGAACGGGCCTACGACATCGTGCTCTTCGGCGCCACCGGGTTCGTGGGCGCGCTGACCGCCGAGTACCTCGCCGCACACGCGCCCGCCGGGTGCCGGTGGGCCCTCGCCGGCCGGGACCCCGCGAAGCTGGAGCGGCTGCGCGAGCGGCTGGCCGCGATCGACCCCGCGTGCGCCACGCTGCCGCTGTTGCGGGCCGACGCCCAGGACACCGCCGCCGTACGCGAACTGGCCGCTTCCACCAGGGTGCTCGCCACGACCGTGGGACCGTACGTCTGGTACGGGGCCGGGCTCGTGGCCGCCTGCGCCGAGGCGGGCACGGACTACGTGGACCTCACCGGCGAGCCGGAGTTCGTGGACCGCATGTACGTGGAGCACGACGCGCGGGCCCGCGAGACCGGTGCCCGGCTCGTGCACGCCTGCGGCTTCGACTCGATCCCGGCCGACCTCGGCGCGTACTTCACGGTCCGGCAGCTGCCGGAGGGGGTCGCGCTGACGGTCGACGGGTTCATGCGGTCCAATGCCTTCTTCTCCGGCGGGACCCTGGCCTCCGCGCTGACCGCGCTCGGCCGCGGCCCCCAGACCCTGGCGGCCTCGCACGCCCGGCGCCTCCACGAGCCCCGGCTGCTGGGGCGGCGGGCGCGCGGACCGCTGGGGGCGCCGCGGTTCAGCCGCGAGACCGGCACCTGGGCGCTTCCGCTGCCCTCGCTGGACCCGCGGATCGTGACCCGGTCGGCGGCCGCGCTGGAGCGCTACGGCCCGGACTTCCGCTACCGGCACTACGCCTCCGTCAAGCACCTGCCCGTCGCGCTGGGCGGTGCGGCGGCGGTGGGCGCGACGGCGGCCCTGGCACAGGTGCCGCAGGCCCGGCGGTGGCTCATGAACCGCTGGGAGCCCGGCCGGGGGCCGGACGCGGAGCGGCGGGCGCGCAGCTGGTTCACCGTGCGGTTCGTGGGCGAGGGCGGCGGCAGGCGCGTGCTCACCGAGGTGTCGGGGGGCGACCCGGGCTACGGCGAGACGGCGAAGATGCTGGCGGAGTCGGCGCTCTGCCTGGCCCACGACGCCCTGCCGGAGGCCTCGGGACAGGTGACGACCGCCGTGGCGATGGGCGACGCCCTCATCCACCGCCTGCAGAAGGCTGGGATCACCTTCCGGGTGGCGGACGCCCGCTGACGGACCGGCTCGGGGCCGTCCCCAATCCCCCGGTGGATCAGCGCGCGGCAACGGATGCGGTGCGCCCCGAGGCGGAGGAGCGCCCTCGTGCCGGGCGCGACCCGGCGTTGCGGCAGGCGGCGAGACACCGGCTGTCGCCGTGCGCCCGGCGGGGATCACGGGACAAGCCCTCAGCAGGCCTCCCGCAGCGCCCGGCGGCACAGCGAGTCGGCGTGGCGGGTGGTCTCCGGGATCCGGAAGCGGGGGCTCAGGGCCAGGGTGTGGGTGCAGGCGTTGTCGAGCGACACCCTGTGCCCGACGGAGACGTACACCGGCTTGATGGCGTCCTGTGTGCGCAGCGCCCGCCCGACCTCGGCCCCGTCGTCGGCGAGCAGCGCGGAGGCGTCGCCCCGCCGCGTGCCCGGCTCCTCGTAGGTGGAGGTGAACGGGTTCTTCGCGACGCCGATGGAGGGCAGCCCGGTGACCACGCCGAGGTGGCACGCGAGGCCGAAGCCGCGGGGGTGGGCGAGGCCGTAGCCGTCGCAGACCACGAGACCGGGCTCGGCGGTCAGGGCGTCCAGGGCGGCCAGCACGGTCGGCAGCTCGCGGAAGGCGAGCAGCCCCGGCACGTAGGGGAAGCTCACGTGCCCGACTGCGGTGGCCTCCTCGACGACCTCCAGGGTGGCTGCGTCGAGCACCACGGCCGCTGCGGCGACCAGATCGCGCGAGTCGTCGTACGCGACGTCCACGCCGGCCACCAGCCCGCGGCCGGGTGGGGGGCCGGGCTCGTCGAGCACGACATGATGGCGCAGTTCGTCCTGTATCGCCCGGGCCTCGGCCTCGTCGGCGGGGGTCTTCACACTCGTCATGATGAACCGAGAGTAGCCTGGCGATCATGTTCGTCATGGAGCTCACCTACACCGCGCCCGTCGAGGCCGTCGAAGACGAGATGGACGCCCACATCTCCTGGCTGGACGGCCACTACGCCGCCGGCGTCTTCCTCGCGTCGGGACGCAAGGTCCCGCGCGACGGGGGCGTCATCCTGGCCGCAGGGGTGTCCCGGGCCGAGATCGAGAAGATCGCGGCCGAGGATCCCTTCACGGTCGCGGGCGTCTGCGCCTACCGCATCACCGAGTTCATGGCCACGAGGACCTCGGCGGACCTGGCGACGGTCCGCGAGAACCCGGTCACCTAGGACCTCTCTTCCGGATCCCGCCGGCCGGACCCGCGTCGTCCGGTGCCGCGCATCGCCGGGCGGAGGGGCTCCCGAGTACGGGACGTACTCGGGAGCCCCGACAACGCGGTCAGGTGCGATGCCGGGCGGCCCCGGCAACATCCGGAGGAGACGGCCCGGTGCTGTGGCGGTGTGACGGGCGGCGGTGGGTCAGCGGCGTTCCAGCCGTGCCACGCGGCCCTTCTCCCCTGCCGCCCAGCAGCCCGTGTCGGCGGCGCAGTCGACCGTGTCGAAGGATCCCGCGTCCAGCGGCCGCCAGTTGCGGCCCCCGTCCGTGGTCAGGTCCGTTCCGGTGGGTCCGACCGCGAGGGCCGTCCCCCCGCTGTACGGGTACCAGGCCGCGCCGGACCGGTAGGCCGGCGGCGGCGCCGCGGCCTGGCGCCAGGTGCGTCCGCCGTCCGCGGACACCGCCGCGGCCTGCGGGGAGGTCTGACCGGTGCGGTAGTCGCCGCCCACCGCGATGCCCCGCGTACGGTCGCGGAAGGCGAGGGCGAAGACCCCGCGTGCGGGATCTCCCGCCGGGACGGTGGATTCGGCCACCCGCCAGGTCCGGCCGCGGTCCGCGGAGTGCAGGACCCGCGCGCTCGCACCGCCGCCGGTGGCCAGCCAGACGTCGCGCGGGCCGGCGCTGACCAGGCACTGGCCGCTCGCCGCGAAGCCCGCCTCGCCCGGCAGCGCCTCGGGCATGCCCTCGCCGGGCAGCACCCGCCAGTGGCGGCCCCCGTCGTCCGTGGACAGGATGCGGAACCTGCCGTCCACCGGATCGCTCATGGCCAGCCCGTGCCGGGCGTCGAAGAACGTGAGGCAGTCGTAGAAGGCACGCGGGTCGGGGTTGCGGAAGGTCTCCGTCCAGGTGGCCCCGCCGTCCTCGGTGCGCAGCACCCGGGAGGCCTCTCCCTCGCCGATGGACAGGGCCACCGCGCGGCGTGCGTCGAAGGCCTCGATGTCGCGCAGTTCCAGTTGCTCCGCGACCGCACCTGGCGGCGAGACGTCCTGCCAGCTGCGGCCTCCGTCGAGCGTGCGCAGCACCGTCCCCTTCGAGCCGGCGACCCAGGCCGTGGTCCGGCTGACCGCGGCAAGTCCCCGGAAGCGGGCGCTGTGCCCGGTGTCCTTGAGGGACCAGCCGGCGGCGCGTAAGTCATGTTCCGGGCCCTGCTCTTCGGCGTGTGCGGGACCGGCGATCACCCCGACCGCCAGCATTGCCGCGCACATGCCAATTCCAACATCCAGAGGTCTCATGGCGCCGGAAGCTAACGCACCACGGATCCGCCGTCCAGAGGGCGTCCCCGCCGCTCGCCCGCCATGGGCCGCCGGGGTCCGCACCGGCCCTTTCGGCCGCGCGTTGCGCCTGTGGAGTGAGCGACAACCGGCCCTTCTGAGGAGCCCCCAGCGCCGGCGCGGCACAACGCGCCGCCTTCGCGCACTTCCGCCCGCACGGTCACTCTGTGCGATCACACAGGCGGGTTCCGGCCAGTCGGTGACACAGCTCACTCAAACGCCCATGCACGGATTTGCCGATTCCGGCGTCTATCGGGTTGCCGGGCCCCACCCCCGCAGTCCGGCAGCAGATCCGCCGCAAGGGAGTGAGCCTTGATCACTGTCATCGAGCAGGCCGCGCAGGCCCGCCTGGTCGCCACCGCGCCGAAGGTCGAGACCGTTCCCGTCACTCTGTGTTACGACCGGGCGGATCCGTTCGCCGTGCGCATGGCCTTCCCCGCCCCGGCCACGCTGGAAGGCGTCGAGGTCTCGTGGACCTTCTCGCGCGAGCTGCTGGAATCCGGACTGGACCGCCCGTCCGGCTTCGGCGACGTGCGCGTGCGGCCGTACGACGGGGAGCGGACCACGATCGAGTTCCACGCGGTGGAGGGCGTCGCGATCGTCCTGATGCTCACGGCCGAGCTGCACAGGTTCCTGGAGCGGGCCGCGACCGTGGTCCCGCCCGGTCTGGAGCACCTCTACCTCGACGTGGACCACAGCCTGGCCGAGCTGATGCGCGACACCTGCTGATCCCATGCCCGCCATAAATCGTTTGCGGGCGGCCGGGGGCCGCCCGTAGCGTCGTCGACGCCCCATCGCCGTCGAACGGAGCAGGACGTTGCTCTTCTGAGGTCCGAGACACCGACCAGCGCGACCACCCCGGTCATCGCGGTCACCGCGGCCGTCGGGACCCCGTGATCCCCGTCATCACGGCCACGGTCGCCGTCACTGCCGCGATCGCGCGTTCGCGATCCGAGCGTCGGCTGTCTCCCCGCGTTGCACGCACCACTCACGCAACCTGGAGGCCTCCATGAGTCACGCCCCTGCATTCATCACCTGCTCCGCCCTGTCCTTCGACTGGCCCGACGGCACCCCTGTGTTCGACGGTTTCCACCTGACCGTCGGCCCCGGCCGCACCGGCCTGATCGGACTCAACGGGAGCGGCAAGTCCACCCTGCTGAAGCTGATCGCCGGTGAACTCGCCCCGTCCGGGGGCCAGTCGTCCGTCGCCGGCTCCGTCGGCCACCTCCCCCAGACCGTCACCCTCGACACCGCACTGCGCGTGGACGAGGCGCTCGGCATCCACACCGCACGCGCCGCACTCCACGCCATCGAGGCGGGCGAGGCCACGGAGGCGAACTTCGCCGCCGTCGGCGACGACTGGGACGTGGAGGAGCGGGCCCTGGCCACGCTCGACCAGCTCGGCCTCGCCCGGATCGGCCTGGACCGCACCGTCGGCGAACTCTCGGGCGGCGAGTCCGTCCTGCTGCGCCTGGCCGCACTGCTGCTGGACCGCCCCGACGTCCTGCTGCTGGACGAGCCGACCAACAACCTGGACCTGCGCGCCCGGGGCCGCCTGTACGCGGCCGTCGAGTCCTGGTCCGGGGTGATGCTCCTGGTCAGCCACGACCGCGAGCTGCTGGAGCGGGTCGACCAGATCGCGGATCTGCGCGACGGTGAAGTCCGCTGGTACGGAGGGAACTTCACGGCCTACGAGGAGATGCTCGCCGCCGAGCAGGACGCGGCCGAGCGCATGGTCCGGGTCGCGGAGGCCGACGTACAGCGGCAGAAGCGTGAGCTCCTGGACGCTCAGGTCAAGTTGGCCCGGCGCAAGCGGTACGGCCAGAAGATGTACGAGAACAAGCGCGAGCCGAAGATCGTGATGGGCGCGCGCAAGCGTGCGGCTCAGGAATCGGCCGGCAAGCACCGGATCATGCACACCGAGAAGCTGGCCCAGGCCAAGGAGCGCCTGGGCCAGGCGGTGGAGGCGGTCCGCGACGACGCCGAGATCCGCATCGAACTGCCCGCCACCCTGGTACCGCCCGGCCGGCGCGTCCTGACCCTCGGCGATCTGCGCCTGCCGCACGGGGCCCGCGTACCGGGCGAGTGGGAGCTGCGGGGCCCCGAGCGGATCGCGCTGGTGGGCCGCAACGGCTCGGGCAAGACCACGCTGCTGCGCACCATCGCGGGGCAGCTCGCACCGGAGTCCGGGACGGCCGAGACGCATGTGACCACGCGGTTCCTGCCTCAGCGGCTGGACGTGCTGGACGAGGACCGCTCGGTCGTGGAGAACGTGGCGCGGTTCGCCCCGCAGGCCACCAACAACCTGATCCGGGCCCGGCTCGCACACTTCCTCTTCCGGGGCGGGCGGGCGGACCGGCCGGCCGGCACCCTGTCCGGCGGCGAGCGGTTCCGGGCGGCGCTGGCGGCCCTGCTGCTGGCCGAGCCCGCCCCGCAGCTCCTCATGCTGGACGAGCCGACGAACAACCTCGACCTGTCGAGCGTGCGGCAGCTGACCGATGCGCTGGAGTCGTACCGGGGCGCGCTCGTGGTGGCGAGCCACGACGTGCCGTTCCTGGAGTCGATCGGGGTGACGCGCTGGCTGCTGCTGGACGGCGATCTGCGGCCGACCACGGCCGAGGAGGTCCGGGAGGCGCTGTGGCACGGCTGACCGGCTGACGGGTGCGGCGTTCGCGGGTTCCCTTCCCCGCACGAGGTGCGTCATACGGGGCACGACGGCCGCGCCGTGTGGTACTTACGCTACAGACCGTAGCGAAACTCGTGCAGCGGGAAGGGGAGCCGTGCCACCCAGGAGCACACCCACCGCCAGGCAGCGGCGCCTCGGCTCCGAGCTGCGCAGGCTCCGCGAGGAGTCGGGCACGTCGGTCCAGTGGGCCGCGGCGCTGCTGGGGGTCGACCGCACCCGGATCCCCAACATCGAATCGGGCCGGATCGGCATCAGCGCCGAACGCGTCCGCACCCTCGCCCGCCACTACGGCTGCCGGGACCCCGAGCTCGTGGACCTGCTCGCGGCGATGGCGCAGGAGCGGCACAAGGGGTGGTGGGAGCGGCACCGGGGGACGCTGCCGCCCGGGCTGCTCGACATCTGCGAGCTGGAGCACCACTCGGTCGGGCTCCACACGGCGGTGACCACCCACATACCCGGACTCCTCCAGACCGAGGCGCACGCGCGGGCGGTCTTCGGTGCCGCCGACCCGCCGCTGCCGGAGTCCGAGCTCCAGGCGCGGCTCGCGCTGCGGATGAGCCGCCAGCAGGTGTTCGCACGGGAGCGGCCGCCGCTGTACGAGGCGGTGGTGCACGAGGCGGCGCTGCGGATGCGGTTCGGCGGGCCCGGAGTGGTCCGGGAGCAGCTGGAGCACGTACTCGCGCAGTCGGAGCGGGAGCGCACGACGGTCCTGGTCATCCCGTTCGGCGCCGGTGGCTTCCCGGGCTCGGGACAGGCCTTCACCTACGCCGCGGCGGCGCTGGGCCGGCTGGACACCGTGCAGCTGGACAGCTCGCACGGCTCGATGCTCGTCGACTCGGACGCGAAGCTGACGCGATACCGCGGCCTGCTGGAGGGGTTGCGCTCCCTGGCGCTGTCGGCGGCCGCCTCCCGCGACTTCATCCGCGCGGTCGTGCGGGACCTGTGACCGGGACGGGGGCGCGGTCCGGGCCCGGGCCGGGGTCGGGTCCGGGTCGGGGTCGGCTCCGGGTCCGGGTCCGGGTCCGGAGAGGAAACCGGGGAGCCCGGGAGACCGGGAGCCCGAAGAGAACCGGAGAACGACATGACAACTTCCGAGACCGCTTCGCCACTCCGCGCGGACATCGCCTGGGCGGAGCCGTTCTGCAGCGAGGGCGCCAACTGTTTCCGCTTCGGCCGCGACGCCGCCGGGCGGGCGTACATCGGAACGACGGGGTCCGGTGAGCACGTGTTTGATTCCGTCGAGGCCCTCCGCGCGCTCGTCTCAGCCGTCAAGGCGGGGGCCGCCGACCACCTCCTGGCGTGATTTTGCCGTTGCGTTTCCCTCCCGAAGCCCTCTCAAACTGCAGAGATAACCGGATGTAACCGGACATAGGTACGCCGGGGGCTTGGCTGGCCTTGATGCCGCGCTTAACCTACGACTCCGTAGGCTACGGAACCGTAGGTAATTCGCTTTGCACCCAGGAGTACCCGTGACGATCACCTCTCCCCACCTCGGCAGCTCGGAGGCGTGGACCGACGCCAAGCTGCTGTACGCGCTGGAAGAGGTGGTCGAAAAGGAGCTCAACCGCCACCTGACGGTCACCAAGGACTGGATGCCCCACGAGTACGTTCCGTGGAGCGACGGCCGGAACTTCCCGGGCTTCTTCGAGGACGGCGAGGCCTGGGGCCCGCAGCAGTCCAAGGTCACCGACATCGGCAAGATCGCGCTGGTCGTGAACCTGCTGACCGAGGACAACCTCCCCAGCTACCACCACGAGATCGCGACGCTCTTCGGCCGCAACGGCGCGTGGGGCACGTGGGTGCACCGCTGGACGGCCGAGGAGGGCCGCCACGGCATCGTGATGCGCGACTACCTGCTGGCCTCGCGCGCCGTGGACCCGGACAAGCTGGAAGCGTTCCGCATGCAGCACATGTCGGAGGGCTTCGAGTCCGACAACCGCCACTCCATGCTGCACTCCGTGGCGTACGTGGCCTTCCAGGAACTCGCCACGCGCATCTCGCACCGCAACACCGGCCACCAGTCCGGCGACCCGGTCTGCGACCGCATGCTGGCGCGCATCGCGCAGGACGAGAACCTGCACATGATCTTCTACCGCAACCTGCTGGGCGCGGCATTCGAGCTTGCCCCGGACCTGACCATGCAGGCGGTGCGGGACGTCGTCGTCAACTTCCGGATGCCCGGACACGGCATGCCGGGCTTCGAGCGCATGGCCGCGCAGATGGCCATCGGCGGGGTCTACAACCTGCGCATCCACCACGACGACGTGCTCGCGCCGGTCCTCCGCTTCCTCAAGGTCATGGACATCGCCGACCTCGGCCCGGAGGGCCAGAAGGCCCAGGACGAGCTCGGCCTGTTCATGAACGGCCTGAACGCCGAGGCCACGAAGTTCGACGAGAAGCTGGCCGCCCGCGCCGCGCGCCTCGCCGCCCGCCAGGGCTGACCGATTTCCGCCCGCTCGGGCGAGTGACGCCGATTGCCCTGGCAGAGCCGCGCTCTGCCAGGGTTTCGCGTCATGACGTCACTCCAGGTGGACATCGACCAGCTGACCCGCTTGACCCGCGCCCTGGACTCCTCGCTGAGCTCCCTGCGGGAGGCCCGGAGGGCCCTGGACCACGTACGGCCCGACCAGCTGGGCACGGCGGATCTCGATGCGGCGTGCGACGGCTTCCAGGAACGGTGGGCCTACGGCACCCGGGAGCTGACCAAACGGGTCAAGGCCGTACGGGAGGGCGTCGACCGCAGCGCGGAGGAGTACGCGGAACTGGAGCAGGCCGTCCGCGAGGCCTTCCTCCGTGCGGCGGCCACCCGTGGCTGAGCACGCGGCACTGGGCTTCGACCCGGCCCCCGGGAATCCGGCCGCGGTCCTGGCGCTGACCAGGAAGCTCGGCGCGTCGGCGAAGTCGCTCGACGAGGCCTCCCGTGTGGTGACGGACCTCGTCTCGCACAGCTCGTCGTGGCAGGGCGAGGCGGCGACCGCCTTCCGCGCCTCCCTCTCCCGGGACCTCCCCCGCTACCTGGCCTCGGCCCACACCTCCTTGGCGGAGGCCGCCCGCCGGCTCACGGGCTGGCACGACACCCTGGTGGCGCACCGCGAGCTGGCCGCGCGGTACGAGGCCCTGGCCGCGGCGGCGAAGACCGAGGAGGCCCTCACCGACACCCGCCGCCTGGCCCGCGAACTCGCCGCCGAACACGCCGCGGCGGCCCGCCGGGTGGCCGCGGCGCTGAACGCCGCGACGGACAAACTGGCCCCGAAGGAGCCGGGTCTCCTGGCCTCGATCTGGCGCAAGATCACCGAAGACCCCGCGGACGCCCTCTCGAACGCGTCGGCAATCCTCGGCTTTGTGGGCGCGCTAGTGGCCCTGGCCTGCCCACCAGCCGGCCTCGCCATCATGCTCGTGGGCAGCGGCCTGTCCTTGGCCGCGCTGGCCATGCACACCTCGGACCCGAAGTTCCGCAAGTCCCTGACGGACGGCTTCACCAAGGGCCAGTTCGACGCGGACTTCTGGAAGAGCAGCGTGACCCTCCTGGGGGACACTGCCGGATCGGTCCCGGGCGTGGCCGCCCTTGCCACGGGGGCCAAGGCCGGAACGGCCGCAGCCCGCGCAGCCGTGGCCGCCGCCCCGGAGGCCAGCGCGCTGACCGGACTTAGCCCTGGGGCCACTGCCTTCCGCCAAGCGGCGTGGTCCACGTCCGACGACCTGCGGCGCGTGGAGAGCCCTCTGACAGGATGGGCACTGCGGACCTCGACACAGGAAACCCGAGACCGGGTGGGAGTGGCCGTGGCGGGTACAGGAGCCCTGACCGCCGCGCTCGACTACGGCTCGGACGACGAAGCGGTCGAACACGGCTCGACGTCTGTCGACGGTACCCGGGGGGTCCTCGAGGACGGTCCCTCGGCCATCAAAAAGTCCGGCCGCGTGTGGTCGGGGCTGAGGCCGTGACGTATCCGAACCCCGTCCCTCCGATCTGGTTCCGCTTGCCTCCCGGCTTCCACGACGTCGGTCCTGGCGACAGGGCGGCACTGGACGCATGCGCTGAGGCCCTGGGCAGCACTGACGCTCAACAGGAACTGTCCCAGCTCATGGACGCCTTGGAAGGACTTGCCGGTCATGACATCGTGCACACCGCGATCGGCCTTCACCCTGAGGGGCCAGTCGGCGTCGCAACATCGTTGTTCTCACTGACCGTACGGCCGACCGAACAGCCCAACCCCCGGCTCACCGTCGCACGTGCAGCGATGGCGATCACACGCTCGCCACACTGGACCAGTTCCAATCGCCGGTTCATCGAGTTGCCATCCGGACTGCCCTGCTGCCTCGTCGCGGGCACCATTTGTGTGCCCGACGTGGAGAGTCGTGTATTTCAGGCCAGAGTCACGACTGTGCATCCGGACGGCCTCCACTTACTCGTCCTCGATCTGACCAGCGCGGCCACGCATCACGCTGAGGCCTATACGGACATCCTTGAGGCGGTCGCACACACCGCTCTCTTCTCGGACCCCGATCGAAGCGCACCGACAAAAGCCGGTACCTCACGCATCCTGGAGGTGCTTCTATGAGCCTGGCACTCACCAAGGTGGCCTGGGACCACGCTCCTACCGTTGTCGGCTTCAAGCGGCTGGTCCTCCGCCGCCTTGGATGGGTGTTCAGTCTCGGCGGACCCCCGCTGATCGCGCTGGCCTGCATCGGCCGCGTCCCCCACGCAGGAACAGTCTTCGCCCTGCTCACCATGCTCGCTGCTCCGCTGCTCCCCTGGGTGATCATCGCCTACGTCAGGCGCCACCGCGTCAAGGCCGTACTGCGGTCCTACCCCTGGCGCGAGTGGCCGTGCCGGCACCCGGTCCGCCCGCCCGGGAGTCCGGCGACGGTCGCCATCCCCTTTCGGGAGGACTTCACGGCCACGCTGCGGATCCTGCCGTTCCCCATCGCGCTCGCGCAGTTGGAGAACGACCACCCGGACCGCATCTGGTTCGCGGGCGACCCCCGCTTCGGCGGGGTCGTGTCGCCCGTCGGGGGGCATTACCCCGTGCGGGTCGTGCCCCACACGCCGCGGCGCGAGGAGTGTGGCGGCGAGGGGTTCGAGCTTGCGCGGCGGGTGGGGTTGGTCCGGGCCAGCGGGAAGGCCACGCGGACCTGAGTCAGCGGCGGCGGGAGCGCAGGGCGAGGCGCTCCGCCTCCGACAGGCCGCCCCAGACGCCGAAGCGCTCGTCGTTGGCCAGGGCGTACTCCAGGCAGGCCACCCGCCCCTCGCACGCCCCGCACAGCCGCTTCGCATCGCGCAATGAGGAGCCCGGTTCCGGGAAGAAGAAGCCCGGGCCGGTCTGGGCGCAGAGGGCGAGTTCGTACCAGGCGGCGGTGTCGGTTGCTGCGGCAGAGGTGTTCGTAGACATGCCGCAGATACTGGTCAGCGTTGATGGACGTCCGCTATACGCCTGATCAACATGCCGTACGCGGCCCCTCCCGGAGCATCGCACCCGGCACTGACAGCCGGGCCCTACCGTGCTGCGGATGAACGTGCCGCAGGATGCGGGCACATGGCTCTCCGGTCGCGCTTCGACACGCCGGCACATATATGGTCCGTCGCCGCCCTGCGCCCGTACGGCCCCTGTTCGCGACCACCTATGGGGCGGATCCGCTGGGGACGGTCGTCTCGTCGGTCGAACTGTCGGGACGGGTCCGCTGGGAGGGGGTGTATCCGGGCACCGGACGCCCCCGGTCCCGGCTGTCGCGGTATGGGACGCTCTGGCCCGCCCGGCCGACGGTCGGAGGCGGCTGGGCCCTGGAGGGGATCCTCCCCGACGGTTCCGTGGACCCGACCGTCACCTGCCGTGCCGGGCGGGAGAGGAGGTGGCGGCCCTCGTCGTGCTCGGCGACGGCTTCTGCGTCGGCTGGGCCGGCGCCTCCCCGAGGCTGCTCGCACCGGGCCGGCAGCCGTCGCGTGTGCCCCGTGTCGCCCAGGCGGCCGTGGTGCCGCCGTCCGCACCTCGGAGCGGAATCGGCCGGACCGTCATCCTCGACCTGGTGAGCGGGGCGCTCGTCGCCGCCACGGATTCCGCACCGTCGGGCCGCAACGCGATCGCAGGTCCCGGCGCGTTCCTGGTCGGCGCCTGGGGATACGGGGAGTGCACCGCACGCCGTATCGGCCGCGACGGAACGGAGAACGGTCAGTCCTCGTTCTTGGCGCGGCTGGGCTGGACGCGCTTGGGTTCCCCCGGCATTTTCGGGTAGTCCGGGGGGTACGGCATGTCGCCCATGCCGTGTTCGTGTTCGTCGCGGGCCGCGAGTTCCAGTACGGCGTCCAGGGTGAAGGCGTGGTCTTCCATGTCCGCGTGCACATCGCCCAGTTCGGCGAAACGGGCCGGCATCGTCACGATGTCGAAGTCACGCGGCTCCGCGTCGTCCACCTCCTCCCAGCGCAGCGGCGCCGAGACGGGGGCGTGCGGGCGGGGGCGGACCGAGTAGGCGGAGGCGATCGTGCGGTCCCGCGCCGTCTGGTTGTAGTCGACGAAGATCCGCTCGCCGCGCTCCTCCTTCCACCAGGCCGTCGTGACCTTGCCCGGCATGCGGCGCTCCAGTTCCCGGCCGAGGGCGATGGCGCACCGGCGGACCTCGGTGAAGGTCCAGCGCGGCTCGATCGGGACGAAGACGTGCAGTCCCCGGCCGCCGGAGGTCTTGGGCCAGCCCCGCAGGCCCAGCTCCTCCAGCAGGGCTCGAAGCTGATGGGCGGCGGCCACGGCGTGGTGGTAGTCGGTGCCCGGCTGGGGGTCCAGGTCGATGCGCAGTTCGTCGGGCCGGTCGGTGTCCTCGCGGCGTACGGGCCAGGGGTGGAAGGTGAGGCAGCCCAGGTTCGCCGCCCACAGGACGGCGGCGGGCTCGGTCGGGCAGATCTCGTCGGCCGTACGGCCGCTCGGGAAGGCGATGTGGGCGGTCGGGATCCAGCCGGGGAGGTTCTTCGGGGCGCGTTTTTGGAAGAAGGACTCGCCCTCCACCCCGTCGGGATAGCGCTCCAGGGTCGTCGGCCGGTCGCGGAGGGCGCGCAGGATTCCGTCCGCGACCGCCAGGTAGTACTCGGCGACGTGCCGCTTGGTGAGCCCGCGCTCCGGGAAGTAGACCTTGTCCGGGTTGGACAGCCGTACCGTCCGCCCGGCCGCCTCCAGCTCGATCGCATTGCCAGCAGCACCCATGGGGGCCACCGTAGGCGGGCCGGACCGCGGGCGCACACCGGGCGGGTCCGGACGTACCACCGCAGAATCGAAGGCATGGACCTGCCAGTGATGCCTCCGGTCAAACCGATGCTCGCCAAGTCGGTGGCGAAGATCCCGCCCGGCATGCAGTACGAGGCCAAGTGGGACGGCTTCCGGGCCCTCGTGCACCGCGACGGCGACGAGGTCGAGGTGGGGAGCCGCACGGGCAAGTCCTTGACCCGGTATTTTCCCGAACTGGTGGAGGCCCTGAAAGCGAATCTGCCCGCCCGCTGCGTCGTGGACGGCGAGATCGTGATCGTCCACGACGGGCGTCTTGACTTCGACCGGCTGACCGAGCGGATCCACCCCGCGCAGTCCCGTGTCGCCCTTCTGGCCGAGACGACCCCCGCCAGCTTCATCGCCTTCGACCTGCTGGCGCTCGGCGACGAGGCCCTCCTCGACGCCCCGCTCGCCGACCGCCGTTCCGCCTTGGTCAGGTCCCTGTCCACCGCACGGCCCCCCGTCCACCTCGCGCCCGCAACCACCGACATCGCGCTCGCGCAGGAGTGGTTCGAGCGGTTCGAGGGCGCCGGGCTCGACGGGGTGATCGCCAAACCGCTCGGCCTCCCCTACCGGCCCGATGCCCGCCTCATGTACAAGATCAAGCACGAACGTACCGCCGACGTCGTCGTCGCGGGTTTCCGTTTCCACAAGAGCGGTCCGATTGTCGGATCGCTCCTGCTCGGCCTGCACGACGCTCAGGGCACGCTCCAGCACGTGGGCGTCTGCGCCGCCTTCCCCATGAGGCGCCGGGCCGAGCTGGTGGAGGAGCTCGAACCCCTGCGGATGCCCGACCCGACCGGGCACCCGTGGGCCGCCTGGGCGGAGGAGTCCGCCCACGAGAGCGCCCGGCTCCCCGGCGCGCAGAGCCGCTGGACCGGCAAGAAGGACCTCTCATGGGTGCCGCTGCGCCCGGAGCGCGTCGTGGAGGTCGGATACGACCACATGGAGGGGGACCGCTTCCGGCACACCGCGCAGTTCCGGCGCTGGCGGCCCGACCGGACACCGGAGAGCTGTACGTACGCCCAGCTGGAGGAGGTCGTGGGCTACGACCTCGCCGAGGTGCTCGGGCAGGCCGGCTGAGAGCGGCCCCGGGGTCTGCGCCGGGGGCCGGCCGCGGCCCGGGGGGCCGCATCAGCCCGCAGTGAGCTTCTCCCACTCCTCCCGGTCCGGGCCCGCGTCGTTCGGCGCGTATTCCGGTCGCGCCGCCAGCCAGCGTGCCACCCGGGCCCGGACCTCCGGATCCGCGTACGCCCGCTCCGGCGGCTCCGCCAGGTGCCGGACCCGCGCCCTCGCCCGCATCACCTCGGGGTCCTCGAGCGCGCAGTCGAACAGCGCGGCCACCTCGCGCGCCGTCCCCGTACGCGCCGCGCGCGTCGCGAAGCGCTCGCCGATGGCCGCGTCGGCCACGACCTGGAAGTCGAACCACGGCTTCAGCGTCCGCACCGCCCACTCGTGGTGGTCCAGGGCGAACCGGTCCGAGCCGGGGTCCCGGTGCGCCGTACGGGCCACCCTGCGCGCCGCCCACAGCGCGAGGGAGGTGCCCTGCCCGAGGGTCGGGTTGGTGTGTGTGATCGAGTCGCCGACGGGCACCAGCCCGGTCACCACCGGCCCCCGCTCGTCCACGAGCGCGCTCCAGCGGTTGTCCAGGCTCGCCGTGGCCAGTACGCCCGACAGCGGGTCCGCGCCGAGCGCCAGCCAGGCCCCGCCGGGCGGGAAGGATCGGGCCGCCCGCTCGAAGACGGCGGGGTCGCGCAACGCCGCGCGTGTGGTGTCCGTGGTGTGCACGAACAGGGTCACGGCGAAGACCCTGTTGTCGGCGGGGAAGACCGCGCACCCGGCGAAGGCGCCGCCGGCCACCGCCCAGGGCCGCCGCGGCCCCTCGTCCATCCCGTCGGGCAACCGGTACCAGCGGCAGAAGTACGCGAGCCCCGTGCGGTGCCGTTCTACGACGGGCGGGCGGCAGCCCACTGCGCCGAGCCGGCGCTCGATGCCGCCGCGCCGGCCGCCCGCGTCCACGACGAGGTCCCCTTCGTAACCGCCCGCCCCCGTGGTCACTCCCGTCACCCGGATCCGGTCGGCGCCGCCGTCCCTGCCTGCCGAGTCGAGGTCGTCTTCGGTCCGGCCGCCCCCGGCCCGCGACGCGGTGATGAGTCCCGTGACCGGCTCGCCGTGGCGCAGGACCGCTCCGGGCTCCGCGCGCAGCGCCGTGGCCAGGGCGCTCTCCAGCACGATGCGCCGCGCCTGGAGCATCACGAGGTCCTCGTCGCCGGGGAGTTCGGGCGGCCGCACCTCGAACCAGTCCAGCTCGTGCCGCTCACGGGCGCCGAGCCGGAGCATCTGGGCGTACACGTCGGGCAGCTCGTTCCGCAGGACGTTGCGGGCGGCTCCCAGCAGCGCGTGCGGCTGGACCGCCTGCGGTACGGTCGGCCGCCGCCAGCCGAAGAAGTCGCGGTCGAGCGCGGTGCCGGGGGCGCGCGTGTCGCTCTCGAACAGCTCCGCCGTGTGTCCGCGCCGCGCCGCGAGCAGCGCGGTGGCGAGCCCGCCGATGCCGCCGCCGATGACCAGCACATGTGCCATGGAACGTCCCCCCGAACCGTTGGACCGTACGACGATCACACCGCCCAGAGCCTGCACGTACGGGGGCGGGCCGAAACCCGCACACGTGTCCGGCGCACCGCTGCCCGGCGCGCGGGTGGCGGCCGGCCCGGGCCGTACGGTCAGGCGCGATCCGCATGGCCGGCCGCACCCCGTACGGTCAGCCGCGTCCCGTCCGGCCGGCCGCGCCCTCAGCCGCGAGCGCCGCCGCGCCCGCGCGGTAGGCCTCCACCGCCCGCCGGGCCTCCTCCTCGATCAGGTCGGCGTTGAGGGCCGCGGCCGCCTGCGCGCCCTGGGCGGCCGCGCCCGCGACCTTCTCCAGGGGCGCGGTCACGTTGCCCGCCGCCCAGACCCCGCGGAGCGCGGTGGCCCCGGTGGCCGGGTCGGACTCGACGCACCGGCCGATCACGTGGCCGTCCCGCGTCATGTCCGTGGTGGGCAGGCCCAGGCTCGTCAGGACGCCCGAGCGGGCGGTGAACCGCGGGGCCACCACCAGCGCCCGGCACGGTACCGCGACCCCGCCGGCCAGGGTCACCCCGGCCAGCCGGTCGTCCTCGAGGACAAGGCCGGCCACCTCGCCCTCGACGACCGGGATCCCGAGGGCCGCCAGCAGCTCCCGGTCCTCCTCCCCCAGCGGCCAGGTGTGCGCCAGGAGCGTGGTCCGCCCGCTCCAGTGCCGCCACAGCTGCGCCTGGTGCACGGCGAGCGGGCCGTCGGCCAGCACCGCGACCGGCCCGTCCCCGACCTCCCAGCCGTGACAGTACGGGCAGTGCAGCACGTCCCTCCCCCAGCGCTCCCCGAGCCCCGGCACCGCCGGCAGCTCGTCCACCAGGCCGGTGGCGACCAGCAGCCGCCGCGCACGCACGCGCGAGCCGTCCCCGCAGCGGACCAGGAAACCCCCGTCGGGCAGCCGGTCCGCGGCGACGGCCGTGCCCGGCCGGATCCGCCCGCCGTAGCCCTCCACCTCCGCGCGCCCCCTCTCGAGCAGCTCGGCCGGGCTCGCCCCGTCCAGGCCGAGGTACCCGTGCATGTGCGCGGCCGGGGCGTTGCGCGGGCTGCCGGAGTCGATCACGAGCACGGAACGGCGGGCCCGGACCAGGGTGAGCGCCCCGGCCAGTCCGGCCGCACCGCCACCGACGACGACCACGTCGAACGAGTCTTCCCTTGCGTTGTCCATGTCTGCGAGGGTCTGCCCGCGTACGCCATTTGACAAATGTTCTTGCCGAAGCGGCAAATGGAGTCATGGCCCCCGAGAAGCAGGACGAGGAACTCGCCGACGTGCTCACGGCGGTGGGCCCGCGGCTGCGGGCCCTGCGCCGGCAGCGCGGCACCACGCTGGCCCAGCTGAGCGAGACCACCGGCATCTCGCTCTCCACGCTTTCCCGGTTGGAGTCCGGGCAGCGCAGGCCGACGCTGGAGCTGCTGCTTCCGCTGGCCAAGGCGCACCGGGTGGCCCTGGACGAGCTGGTCGGCGCGCCGGAGACGGGGGATCCTCGGATCCGCCCGCGCCCCTTCGTCCGACACGGCCACACCTACGTGCCGCTGACCCGCAACTTCGGCGGGGTGCACGCCTTCAAGCAGATACTCCCACCCGTCGAGGGTCCGCCGCCCGTACCCGAGCTGAAGGTCCACGAAGGCTACGAGTGGCTGTACGTGCTGTCCGGGCGGGTCCGCCTGCTGCTCGGTGAACACGACCTCGTGCTCGGCCCCGGAGAGGCCGCCGAGTTCGACACGCGCACGCCGCACGCCTTCTGCAACGCGGGTCCGCAGCCTGCGGAGTTCCTCAGCCTCTTCGGCCCCCAGGGCGAACGGATCCACGTCCGCGCCCGGCCCACCACCTCTTCGGAAGGACGTCCATGAGCACCACCGGCGCCGCACGCCCCGAACGCCCCGAACGGGCCGTTCCCCAGCCGAACGCCGTCGTCGGCGTCGGCCTCGTCGTCATCCGCGGGGACGGCCGGGTGCTGCTCGGCCAGGCACACGACGGCCGTTGGGAGCTGCCCGGCGGCAAGGTCGACCCCGGGGAGGGCTTCGAGCAGGCCGCCGCCCGGGAGCTCGCCGAGGAGACGGACCTGCGGGTGGCCCCCGAGGGCGTGCGCGTCCTGTCCGTACAGATCGAAGCGAAGTCCGGCCTGACCCGGCTGACGGCGGCCGCCGTCACCACCACGGCGCAGGGGGTGCCCGCCGTCACCGAGCCCCACAAAATCGCCCGCTGGGAGTGGTTCGCGCCCGCCGAGATCCCCTCGGCGCTGTACGCCCCCTCGGCGGCCGTGCTCCGCGCCTGGCGCCCCGATCTCACGGAACTGCCGTACGTCCCCTCGTACGACTACCCGACGACGGACCCGGTTCGCACACCCGAAAGGCCCGACGCTTGATAAATTAGGCGAATTGTCTGGTTGTTTCATCGTCGACGCCCGCGGCGTGGGCTCCGAGGCCGCCGGACGGGTCAGGACCACCTGGCGGTGGAACACCTCCTCGGCCGCCCCTCGGGGCAGTCCTGCACGGCAGCGCCGGGCAGGGGTCCAGCGCAAACCGCAGATCCGGGGCCGGCGCCAGAAGCCGGAGCGGATGCCGGACAGCCGCGCCCGGTCCCCGGCCCCGGGCGGCCGACACCCTCGGCGGACCGCAGGCGGCTCAGCTGACCGCGACGACCGTGGCCGCCATCACCACCACCATGGCGGCCTGCATGTCGCGGATGGCCGCGTGGACGCCGTCGGCAGCCCACTGGCCGGCGGCTATCTCCGCCATCCTCGGCTTCACCGCGGCGGGGCTGTGGTCCGGGAAGGCCAACCGGTGCAGTTTCGCTCCGTGGAGCAGCGCTATGAGGCCCGCCGTGCGGTCGTCGGGCAGGGCGCCCCCGAGGACGACAGCGTCCAGCCGTCGGCGCAGGGCGTGCTCGACCGTGCCGTCGACCTCGGGGTAGCGCCGCCGGGGGAACACCCCCAGCACCTTGTTCACCTGCTCCGCCACCAGGCCGCGCTCGCCGAGCCGCTCCAGCACCGGGCCGGTCGCCTTCATGTGGTCCTTCGTCAGCCAGTCCACCACCCGGCGCCGGCTGCGCCCGCCCAGCCAGGTCTCGATGTGCCGGAGCCGGCCGTCGAGCAGCGGCTCCCCGGTGGGTGCGGTGCTCCTGAGCTCCAGGTGCCTGCCCGAGACCGACACCCGTTCCGCCAGGACCAGGTCGAGCAGGAGCGCCCCCGCCAGGGCCGGTGCCACCGCCTGGCGCTGCCTCACCGCCCCGGACTCGTCGTCCAGGGACAGGAGCATGATCTCCTCGGCCAGCGTGATCGTGATCCCCATGTGCGTCGCCCCCAGGTCCTCGTGCTTCTCGTAGGGAAGGACGACGGGAGACCATCCGGAGTTCCGCACCGGCCGCCATGATCGACAAGACCGGCGCCGGGCCCTGCCCGCAACCTAGTGCCGCACGACCGTCTTCGGCGCGAAGTGGCCCTCGCCCAGGTCCTCGGCCAGCAGCCGCTTCGCGATCGCGTCCGCCGCGACCCGCAGTTCGGCGCTGCTCGGCCGGCCCCGGTCCTTCTCCAGCTGGTCGCCGAGCCACTTGGCCCATGCCGCCGAGATGACGTCGGCCTCCCGCTGCCCGGCGGGCGTGAGGCTGAAGTAGGCGGCGTCGCGGGTAAGGAAGCCCTCCTCCACCATCCGGTCGAACACGGGGAGCAGTACCTCCGGCGGCAGCGAACGACGCCCGGCGACCAGGCCGATGCTGGAGTAGCCGATGGTCCTGGTCATCAGTTCCACCTGCATCACCGTCCACGCGCCTGCGATGTCCAGCCGGGTGTCGGAGGATTCGACGATCTCCCGCGCCGTGTCCGCCCCCATGTTCCGCACGAGTTTGCCGACCGCCAGCTCCAGCAGTCTGGCCGAGTCGCCCGAAGCCGTGGCCGGCGAACCGAAGCCGTCGCCCATGTCCGTGGACCCGGCCCGGGCGGTGTCGCGCAGCTTGACCTGCTTGAGGAAGAGCGCCACGACGAACCCGAACACCGCCACCGGCACGGTCCAGAGGAACACCGTCTGCAGGGCTTCCGCATAGGCCTCGACGATGGGTGTGGCGGCGGCCGGATCGAGCTTGTGCACGCCCTGCGGGGTCGAGGCGGCCCTGGCCAGCTCCGCCGGATCCCCTCCGGTGGCCCGCGCCGCGTCCGCGACCGCCTCATCCAGGCCGGGTCCCAGGTGGTTGGCGTAGATCGTTCCGAAGACCGCCGTGCCGAAGGCGCTGCCGAGCGTACGGAAGAAGGTGACCCCGGAGGTGGCCGTGCCGAGATCGGCGTAGTCGACGGTGTTCTGCACGGCGATCGTCAGCACCTGCATGGACAGGCCGATGCCGGCGCCGAGCACGAACATGTAGAGCGATTCCAGCAGGCTGTCGGTACCCGGCTCCATCCGCGACAGCAGGTACAGGCCGATGCCCATGACGGCGTTGCCGACGATCGGAAAGATCCGGTATCGGCCGGTCCGGCTGACGACGTTGCCGCTGAAGACGGAGGCGAGCAGCAGGCCGAAGACCATGGGCAGGGTCCGGACGCCCGAGATGGTGGCCGAGTCCCCGTCGACGTACTGCAGATAGGTCGGCAGGAACGTCATCGCGCCGAGCATCGCGAACCCGACCACGAAGCTCAGCACGGAGCACACGGCGAAGACCGGATTGCGGAAGAGCCGCATCGGGATCATGGGCTCGACGGCGCGCGTCTCGGCCAGGCAGAACAGCGCCAGCGCCACCGCCCCGCCCGCGAACAGGCCGATGATCACGGGGGAGGTCCAGGCGTACTCGTTGCCGCCCCAGCTGGTGGCCAGGATGAGGGCGCTCGAGCCGACCGCCACCAGGGCGATGCCGAGGTAGTCGATGACCGGCTTGCCCGAGGCCCGTACGGCCGGGATCGTCCTGGCGGCCGCGATGACCACCAGGATGGCGATCGGGACGTTGACGTAGAAGCACCACCGCCAGCTCAGCTGGTCGGTGAAGAAGCCTCCGAGCAGCGGCCCGATCACGGTGGCGACGCCGAAGACCGCGCCGATCGCACCCTGGTACTTGCCGCGTTCGCGCAGGGGCACGACGTCGGCGATCAGCGCCATGGCCGTGACCATCAGGCCGCCGGCGCCGACGCCCTGGACCCCGCGCCACACGATCAGGAACGTCATGTTGCCGGACAGGCCGCACAGGAAGGAACCGCTGATGAAGACGATGGCGGAGATCTGGAAGATCAGTTTTCGGCCGAAGAGGTCGCCGAACTTGCCCACCAGGACCGTCGCCACGGTCTCCGCCAGCAGGTAGGAGGTCACCACCCACGACATGTGGTCCCCGCCGCCCAGGTCCCCCACGATCGTGGGCAGGGCGGTTCCGACGATCGTCTGGTCGAGGGCCGCCAGCAGCACGCCCAGCATGACCGTGCCGAAGACGACGTTGCGCCGGCGCCGGTCGAGCACGGGGGGCGCTGCGGCTGCGGCGGGGGCAGTGGTCACATCTCGCACTCTCACAGCACGTCCGCCGCACCGCATGCGGCGCTGGGCTGTCGGAGGGACCCTCGAACGGCCCCGCGCGCCGCCCGGCCCAGGGACCGGGGAGGGGGGTCAGCGCAGGTGGGCCAGGCCCGGATGCGCCGTCGCGTAGCCGTCCAGCAGCCGCCGGGCCACTGCCACGGAGTCGACCAGCGGGTGCAGCGCGAAGGCCTTCACGGCGTCGGCCCGCGCACCGCTCGCGGCCGCCGCCAGAACCTCCCGCTCCACGGCCTTGACGGCCGTCACCAGCCCCACCGCGTGCAGGGGCAGCTGCTCGACGCCCATCGGGTGGGCGCCGTTCGCGTCCACCAGGCAGGGCACTTCGATGACTGCTTCGGCGTCCAGGACGGAGAGCGTCGAACCGTTGCGGACGTTCAGGATCAGCGTGGCCCGCTCGTCCCGGGCGATGGCCCGCATCAGCGCGAGGGCGACCTTCTCGTAGCCCCCGGACTCCAGGTCGCTCTCCTCGCGCTCGCCCGCGCCGGCCGCCTCGCGGTTCTCGGCCATGTACGTGGCCTCGCGCTCGGCCCGGGTCCGGTCCCACGCGGCCAGGGCGGCCCCGGCCGGCAGCCCGGGCCGTCCGGCCTCGGCGTAGAAACCGCGCTGCTGGTCGCGCAGGAAGGCCCCGCGGGTCTGCGCGGCCTCCTGGTACGCCCGTACGGTGTCACGGTTGAAGTAGTAGTAGTGCAGGTACTCATTGGGGATCGCGCCGAGCGAGCGCAGCCACTCGGCGCCGAAGAGGCGGCCCTCCTCGAAGGACTCCAGCGCTTCCGTGTCGGCCAGCAGCTTCGGCAGTTCGTCGCGTCCGCCGATGCGCAGCCCGCGGACCCAGCCCAGGTGGTTGAGGCCCACGTAGTCGATCCAGGCGTCCTGCGGCCGGGCGCCCAGCAGCCGGGCGATACGCCGGCCGAGGCCCACGGGCGAGTCGCAGATACCGATCACCCGGTCGCCGAGTTCCTCGGCCATGGCCTCGGTGACCAGGCCGGCCGGGTTGGTGAAGTTGATGACCCAGGCCTCGGGGGCCGCACGGGCGATGCTGCGGGCGATGCCACGGGCCACGGGGACGGTCCGCAGTCCGTACGCGATCCCGCCCGCGCCCACCGTCTCCTGGCCCAGGACGCCTTCGGCCAGGGCTACGCGCTCGTCCGCGGCGCGCCCTTCGAGGCCGCCGACGCGGATGGCGGAGAAGACGAAGTCGGCCCCGCGCAGGGCCTCGTCGAGGTCCCGGGTGGCGGTGACGGCCGGGGGGTCGGGCACCGCGGCGGCCCTGGCGAGGTCTTGGAGGACGCGGGTCATGGCGGCGAGCCGCGCGGGGTCCTCGTCGTACAGCGTCACGTGGGACACCCGCCCCTCGGCGTGGTCCCCGAGCAGCGCTCCGTACACGAGCGGTACCCGGAAGCCGCCTCCGCCGAGGATCGTCAGCCGCACGCCCCTACCGCCCTTCGCCAGTGCAGATGCCGGTTCGGATGCCCGCCCGGACGGACACCCGCCCGGATGGCGATGCCGATGCCACGATCGACGGCAGAGGACCTCCGGCGGGCGTCCGCCCGCACCAGTCTGCCCCCGTCGGTCACTCTCCCAGCGACGGCACGGCGCGCAGCCGGGCTCCCGGCTGGTGGGGAATGGCCGTGAGCCCCCGGGGCGGCCCCGTCGGCACGCCCTGCGGGCCCGACAGGATCAGGGTGATACGGGTGAGCCCCATCTCGTCGAGCATGCGACTGGTCTCGGCCACCATCCGGCAGCGCACCAGGCCCCACCGCGGGTCGGGGTGGCGCACGGTGCGCACCGCCCCGTCCTGCTCGGCGGCCTCCGGCCCCCGCTTGCTCAGCCAGTGGGGGACGCCGTACCGGTAGGCCGCCTCCATGAACGGGTCACGGGCCACCTCCTGGCGGATGCTGCACAGGCCCTCGTCCTCGGGGGCAACGGCCAGCGCCGCCGCGAACTGCGCGAGCAGGGGTACGCACCAGCCCGGCTCGTGGTCCTCCAGCACGGCCGCCGCGTCCGGGTGGAACAGCACGAAGCGCAGGAAGTTGTCGTCCGGCAGGGCCGTCGGGTGCGGCCGTACGGACTGGAAGAGCTGGTCGAAGGCCGAGTTGGTGAGGGCGACGTCCCACCGGTGGTCCACCAGGAAGCTCGGGTAGGGCACGGCTTCCATGAGGGCCGCGTAGTCGCACAGGTAGTCGCGCTGCGCCGGGTCCTCGGGGAGCCGGTTCTCGTCGGAGGCCCGCCACGTGGGCGGGGGGTCGCGGTCGACCATGACGCGGAAGAGCCAGAAGCACTGGCGCTCGCTCATCTCCAGGGCTTCGGCCAGGGCGAGGAGCTTGCGGTCCGTCCACTCCTTGACCAGGCCGCGTTCCCAGTTGCCGTACGCGCGCACGCTGATGCGGAGCCGGGAGGCGAGGTCCTCCTGGCTCAGCCCCAGCTCCTCGCGGCGCTGGCGCAAAATCTCCTTGCGTCGCTCCGACCGCACGGCACCGCGCGCGGACTCCTCGCCCGCCAGGCGCTCTTCACCGGCTCGGGCGAGGCCATCGGACGGGCCCACCGCTGCGAGATGTGGCACTGAGAGCTCCCCCTCCTCCGGTCTGGATCTTCATTTCCGTGTGGCGATCCTGCTACCGACTTCATTCGAGTGTCAACTATTGTGGCAATTCAAGCCTCTTGACAGCTCATTCCCGCCACAGCTGTGGCACGTTCTAGCCCTTCCGGGCGAGAGCGGCTAGATTCCAGAAGCCGACCATGTGCCGTACCGACTTCGCGCGATCTAGGAGAACCACTGGTGACAGACGGCTTCCCGGCTCCCGTCGCGGTGGCCGACGCACCCCTGGCAGCGACCATCACCCGCGTCGCCGAACTCGCGGGCAAGATGGGCCGCGACCTCAGCCAGGTCTTCGACCTGCGACGCCTCTCCGAGGCATCGGGCGTGCCCACGGATGTGGTCAAGACCCTGCTCGAAGGCAGGCCGGCCGGCGAACCCGACCTCCAGGCCCGCTTCCTGCAGCGTCTCGACCTGCTGCGGCGCACCCGCGTCAAGCCGAACGGCCGCCGGTACACGCAGCAGGAGATCGCGGACGGCGCCGGCATGTCGAGGCAGCAGGCGGGTGCGCTCATCAACGGCGACCGCCGCCCCACCATGGAGCATTGCGACGCGATCCAGCGCTTCTTCGGGGTGCACGCCGGGTTCCTCACGGCCCACGACGCCGACGCCCTCACCGACGCCCTCCAGCGGACCGAGCAACAGCTCCTGCAGGACTACGCGGGACGCGCGCGGGAAACCGTACCGGCACCGGCCGCATCGGCGGGCGATCCGCTGGCAAGACTCCTGCAGAACCACGGTGTAAGGGGCATTGCCTGGCGCGCTGCCCAACTGCCCAGCGACAAGCATCGGGACAAGGTGACCGAATGGCTGGACATGCTCCTCGAAAGCGTCAAACCGAACGAATCCTGACCCAGTCGAAAGTCTGGGTCTGATCCTTGAGTCCTGATCCGGATCCGCGCCGACGGGGAGAACGGTGAGCATAGGCAGAGAGCAGCGGCGGTTGTGCGGGGAGCTGGTGGCCGGCATCCGGCTGACCGCCCCCGTGGAACCCGTGGACCTCTACGCTGCCCTCTGTGAGGGCATGAGCAGACACCGCGGCCGCCGGGTCGACTTCCGGATGGCGTCGTTCCCGCCCCGGACGGCCAGCGGTCTGTGGCTCGACATGGCGGACCGCGATCTCGTGGTCATCGAGGAACGCACCGCACCCGACCACCAACTGGTCATCCTGGGCCATGAGCTGTGGCACATGAAGGCGGGCCACTGCAGCCACCACGTCGACGGCGCCGCCGTCGCCGCGCGGCTGCTGTCCGACGAGGCCGACATCGGCGAGACGGTCCGCCGTGTCGCCGCGCGCACGCGCGCCGACGTCCAGGAGGAGACCGAGGCCGAGACCTTCGGCTTACTGCTGGGCAGCCGCTGCAGGAGCTGGCTGGCCGGGTCGGCGGGCCACCGGGCTCCCGTCCAGCGCAACGACCTCGCGGGCCGGATCGAGGCGTCGCTGGGCTACCGGGGACTGAGGAACGACCGTTGACCGGTGAGGACTACTACATACCGGCAGCAGCGATGGCGGTCTCCCTCGCCTTCAAGCTGCCGGCCCTGCGGCACAACTGGCGCGACCCGCTCCTGCGCTCGGTGGTCGCCCTGCTGGCCCTGGCGGGCGCCGTGTTCGCCTTCGCCGCTCCGCCCACCATCGCGGCGGTCAACCGCTGGACCGGGATCGCCAACTTCTCCGCCCCGCTGGTCTACTGCCTGATCACCGCCTTCAGCGCCTCCTGCCTGGTCCTGATGGTCAACTGGCGGGGCGGGCCGCCCGAACAGACCCGGCGCGTCTCGCGCCGCTGGATCCTCGGCTACAGCATCGTGATCGTGGCCCTGGTCGTCCTGTTCGCACTGGGTGAGACCCCCGAGGAACGCCTGCGGGACTTCGACACCTTCTACGCGAACACGCCGTACGTCGGCCACATGATCGCCCTCTACCTGCTGGCGCACCACGTGGCGGCGGTGGTGATGGTGGTCCTGTGCTGGCGGTGGTCGCTCCAGGTGCGCGGCTGGCTGCGCGTCGGCCTGATGATCATCGTGGCCGGCTACCTCTTCAACCTCGGCTACGACGCCACGAAGATGACGGCCGTGGTCGCCCGCTGGCTCGGCAACGACCTCGACGGCCTGAGCACCTACGTGGCCCCGCCGCTCGCCTCGCTGGGAGCGCTGATCAGCGCGATGGGCTTCGTGGTCCCGCTCGTGTGCCAGCGCCTGTCGGACCACTGGCAGACCTGGGCCACCTACCGCCGGCTCGGCGCGCTGTGGCACGAGGTGCAGATCTCCGCGCCGGCCGGCACTCCCTCCGTGCAGATGGCCTGGTGGTCGGCGGCGGAAATGCGCGTGATCCAGCGGGAGTCCGACATCCATGACGGGTTCCTGCACCTCGGCCCCTACTTCGACAAGGGCCTTCGCGACGACGCCTACGACAGCGCACTCTCCGAAGGCGCCGACGAGGAGACCGCCCGCGCCGTCGGTGACGCCGCCATGGTCGCGGCCGCCGTACGGGCCCGCTCCGCAGACCCCGACGGGCAGACCATCGGCGAGGACGAGGAGACCCTGCCGGACACCTCCGACGGGCCTCGCGACCTCCTGCGGATCTCCGACGCGCTGCGGCGGTCGCCGGTGGTGCAGGCGGTCCGGAGGCGAGCGACCGTCTGACCGACCGGCCGTCCGTCGTACACGGCAGTCGGCCGGTGCCCCGTCAGGGCGCCGGCCGGCCGCGGTGGCGACTTCCCGCTCAGCGGGCCGCGGCCACCGCCGTCTTCGGGAACAGCTCCTGGAACGGCCCTGCCGAGTCGATCCCCTCCCGCCCGTACGGCGCGTCGAAGCTCCACACCATGAACAGCAGGAACACGATCAGCGCGCTGAAGAGTCCCGCGAGCAGCAGCTCCCGCCCCGAGCGCCGGATCTGCAGCGTGAAGATGAGCCCGACGGTGACCACCCCCCCGACCAGCAGCCCGAACCACACCACGCCCGGCAGCGTCGACTCCGAGCTCTGGGTCCGCGAGTGGCGGGCCTCGTCGGCGGCCGCGATGTGGTCCAGCAGCGGCTGGTAGGCCTGCGCCTGGAGCTCGGTGGCCGGGCTCTGGTGGGTGACGGAGGTGCGGAGCTTGCCGAGCAGCGCGCCGCCCTCGGCCGACGCGCCCTCGCCGGAGGTCAGCAGTGGCCAGTCCACGGCCACGGTGTGGGCGACGTACGCGTCCACCTCGCCCCGGATCCGGTCGCGGACCGCGGCCGGGTAGACGTCGGCGCGCTGGGTGACCTCGTACAGCGCCTGGGCCTCCCGGCGCACGCTGTCCTCGGCGGCGCCGCGCGCCTCCCATACGCCCGCGATGGCCAGGCCGAGCACGATCGCGTAGACCACGCCCACCATCATCGTCATGTACTCGATGACGTCGGGGGTTTCGCTGGTGTCCTCGTCGGCGGCGGCCCGGCGGTGCCGGATCGCCGTGATGGCGAGGACGAGGGCGCAGACGAGCACCATGGCGATGGCCAGGACCAGCCATTCGGACACGTGGATTCTCCCGGTGTGGATCGTTGGACGGATCAGGGACGACTGGACGGATCGGGGACGACTGGACGGGTCTGGGGCGAGCGGAGGGATGCGGGGCGAGCGGAAGTGGGCGCACCTGCGGGCGGCGCGCGGGCGGCGGGATCAGCCGCGTCCCTTGGAGCGCGGTCGCAGGGCGGCGGCGGCGAGTACGGCAGGGGTGGTGACGACGACCATGAGCATGACGGTGGACATTCCGCCGGGGCCGCGCCGCTGCACGGCGACGGAACGGTACGGACGTACGTGGAAGGCGCTCACCTGCGCGGCGGCGGGCCTGGGCCGGGGCGGGGCGGCCGCTTCGGCCGGCGCCGGCACGGCAGCCTCCCCGGGCACCGGCGCGGGCGGCGGCGGCTCCGCAGGAGCGGCCACCGCCTCCGCCTCGGCGGCGGGCGCTGCGGCGTCCACCGCGGCCGCCGGCTCCGCCGGCCCGGGCCGCTCCACCGCGGGCCGTCCGGGCCCGGGGGCCCGTCCGGGGTGGCGCACCGTGAGCCCGGCGTCGGCGCCCGGCACGGCGACCCGTACCGAGGGCCGGCCGGAAGGCCGAACCGGGGGCCGCTTCGGCTGGCCGGCGGGCACGCACAGATCGACGCGCGCCCCCCGGCCGGGACCGTCGCCCGCGACCGCCACATGGCCGTGGAGCGGGCAGAGCGCCGCCACCAGTCCCGCCCCGGCGAAGTAGTGCCAAGCGGTCACCGCGCGTCCTCCCGATTCCGCAGCAGACATGAGGGTTACGTCTGAAGAAACGATCACGTCCGAGCTTCGACACGCGGCGGACCGGGGAAGATCGAAACGGCACGGAAGCGGGCGCACGGGCCGGGTGGCGATGCGGCATGATGGCGCCATGCCGACCGAGGGGGAGAACGCCCGCCTGATCGCCGGGCGTTATCGACTGGACGCCAAGCTCGGGCGCGGCGGCATGGGCGTCGTGTGGCGCGCCACGGACCAGCTGCTCGGCCGCCGCGTCGCCGTCAAGGAGATGGTGCTCGACCCGGCGCTGTCCCTGGAGGAGGCCCGGCTCCAGCGTGAGCGCGCACTGCGCGAGGCGCGCGCGGCCGCGCAGGTCAAACACCCGCACATCATCGTGGTGCACGACGTCGTCGAGGACGGCGAACGCCCGTACATCGTCATGGAGCTGGTCGAGGGCGGCTCTCTGGCCGACCGGCTCTCCCGGACGGGGCCGGTGGACCCCGCCGAGGCCGCCGAGATCGGGATCGCGCTGCTCGGAGCCCTGCGGACGGCACACGCGGGCCGGGGTGCTGCACCGTGACATCAAGCCGGCCAACGTCCTGCTGGAGGCTCCGGGAGGACGGGCCGTCCTCACCGACTTCGGCATCGCGCGGGTGTCGGGGGCGACGACGCTGACCGCCACCGGGGCGTTCGTCGGCTCTCCCGAGTACACCGCTCCCGAGCGGATGTCGGCGCGGACTCCCGCCGGGCCGGAGTCCGACCTGTGGTCGCTGGGCGCCCTGCTGTGTGCGGCCGTCAGCGGGGCGTCGCCCTTCCGCCGGGACTCGTTGGGCGGGGTCCTGCACGCGGTGGTCTACGACGAGATCCGGCCGGCCCCCGCGTGCGGGCCGCTGCTGCCGGTGGTGCGGGGGCTGCTGCAACGCGACCCCGCCGCACGCCTCGGTGCGGACCGGGCGCAGGACATGCTGCGGGCGCTGGCGCCTTCGGCCGGCGGCCGCACCCCGACCCGGCGCAGCGTGCCCGGGGTGCCCGGCGCCCGGACGACGACCGCGCCGGGATCCGAGCCTGCGCCGAGGCCCGCCGCGCAGACCGCGCCCCTGACCGCGCCGCCGGCCGGCGCCACCGCGCGGCGGCGGCCGGTTGCGGCTCTGGTCGCCGGTCTGCTCCTGGCCGCGATCACGGGCGCAGGCGTACCGGCCGCCGCGCTGCTGATGAACGAAGGCGACCCGACCGACCGCAGCGACCGGCCCGCGGCCACGAACGGAGCCGCGGGCTCCCCGGTCTCGCCGCCGGGCGTCCAGGTCTCCGCGTCGGCGCCCGTACCGGCGGCGACCGGGCAGCCGACCGGTGGCCCGTCGGACGGCAAGGCGGCCCCGGCCGGCTACCGCCGCGTCCAGGACCCGGCGGGCTTCTCGCTCGCCGTTCCCGACGGCTTCACACGCAGGACCGACGGTCCGCGGATCTTCTACATGTCGGCGGACGACAGCTTCCGCATCGGCACCAGGGTGTCGGCTCCCGAGTCGGGCGGTCCGCTCGCCGTGCACCAGCGCTCCCACGCCAACGGGCCGACGACCAACCCCGGCTACCGTGACGCCGAGGTCGCCGTGAGCACGCACGACGGGCACGAGGCCGCCCTCTGGCTGTTCACCTGGGACGGCTTCTCCGCAACCGAAGGCCCCCGGCACACCCGCGACCTGTGCTGGGAGGAGGGCGGGCGCCTCTACGACGTGTGGGTCTCCGCCCCGGTCGGACGCAGCGCCGAGGCCCGCTCCCACTTCGACACGGCGGTCCGCACCTTCACCCGTGCCGGGGGCTGAGCCCGTCCGGCGTGCGCGCCCGGGTACGCCTGAGGGGCGCGACCCGCGGTCGCGCCCCTCAGGTCGGACGGGTCCCCGGCGGGTGTCAGCCCGCCTCGGTGCCGCCGAAACGCTCGCGGTAGGACTCGAGGTCCTCCTCGGTGACCCGGGCGAAGAGCACCGGCGGCACCGTGAACGGCGTGCCGGCCGGGACCGCGTCCAGGGCCTTGGCCTGCTCCGGGGTCACCCACGTCGCGGTGTCGTCGGCGAGGGCGAACGCCGACCGCATGGCGCGCGCCGAGGCCGGGATGAACGGCTCGGAGACCACGGAGTAGAGGTGAATGAGGTTCATCGCGGTACGCAGGGTGAGCGCCGCGGCCTCGAGGTCGGTCTTGACCTCCAGCCAGGGGGCCTTCTCGTCGAGGTAGGCGTTGCCGGCCGACCACAGGGCGCGCAGCGCGGCCGCGGCCTTGCGGTACTGGAGGGTCTCCATGTGGCGCTCGTACTCGGCGAGCAGCTCGGCGATCTGCTCGCCGAGCTTCGCCTCGGCCTCGCCCGCGGGGCTGCCGGCCGGGACCTCGTCGCCGAACTTCTTGCGGGAGAAGGTCAGGACGCGGTTGACGAAGTTGCCGAGGGTGCCGCCGAGGTCCTTGTTGACCGTGGCGGCGAAGTGCTCCCACGTGAAGGACGAGTCGTCGGACTCGGGGGCGTTGGCGATCAGGAAGTAGCGCCAGAAGTCGGCCGGGAGGATCTCCAGCGCCTGGTCGGTGAAGACACCGCGCTTCTGCGAGGTGGAGAACTTGCCGCCGTAGTACGTCAGCCAGTTGAAGGCCTTGACGTAGTCGACCTTCTTCCACGGCTCGCGGGTGCCCAGCTCGGTGGCGGGGAACATGACCGTGTGGAACGGGACGTTGTCCTTGGCCATGAACTGGGTGTAGCGGACGTCCTCGGCCTCGTACCACCAGGCCTTGTAGTCGCGGTTCGCCGGGTCGGCGTCCGCCCACTCCTTGGTGGAGGCGATGTACTCGATCGGGGCGTCGAACCAGACGTAGAAGACCTTGCCCTCGGCCGCCAGGTCGGGCCAGGTGTCGGCCGGGACCGGGACGCCCCAGTCGAGGTCGCGGGTGATCGCGCGGTCGTGCAGGCCCTCGGTCAGCCACTTGCGGGCGATCGAGGAGGCCAGCTGCGGCCACTCCTCCTCGTGCTCGGCGACCCAGGCCTCGACCTCGTGCTGGAGGTTGGACTGCAGGAGGAAGAGGTGCTTGGTCTCGCGGACCTCGAGCTCGGTGGAGCCGGAGATGGCCGAGCGGGGCTCGATCAGGTCCGTGGGGTCCAGGACGCGGGTGCAGTTCTCGCACTGGTCGCCGCGGGCCTTGTCGTAGCCGCAGTGCGGGCAGGTGCCCTCGACGTAGCGGTCCGGCAGGAAGCGGCCGTCGGCGGGCGAGTAGACCTGCCGGATCGCGCGCTCCTCGATGAAGCCGTTCTCCTGGAGCTTGCGCGCGAAGTGCTGGGTGATCTCGGCGTTCTGCGGCGAGGAGCTGCGGCCGAAGTAGTCGAAGGACAGCTCGAAGCCGTCGTAGACCGCCTTCTGGGCGTCGTGGGCCTGCGCGCAGAACTCGGCGACCGGGACGCCGTTCTCCTTGGCGGCGAGCTCGGCGGGGGTGCCGTGCTCATCGGTGGCGCAGATGTAGAGGACGTCGTGGCCGCGCTGGCGGAGGTACCGGGAGTACACATCCGCCGGAAGCATCGACCCGACCATGTTGCCCAGGTGCTTGATCCCGTTGATGTAGGGAAGCGCGCTGGTGATCAGGTGTCGAGCCATCCTCGGATGCTCCATTTCCTATGTGCGGTGCAAGGTGACGTCACGGACTGTGAGTGCGGTCATCGTATCGAACCGCCGAAACGCCACGCGCCGCGTTTTTCGGGTGGATGTAAAGCAAAAGCGAGGACAGTGACCTCTTGCGTCACGGCCCTCGCGATCGCGCCCATGGTACAGCGGGACGGTGGCGCGCCGGACCGGAGGACCGGCCCGTGATACGGCGGCACCGGCGGACGGCATATGCATACGTGCTGGCTGGAGCCTCGCCCGATCGACACCGATCACGATTCGATCATCTGCGACGCAATGCTTCCCAGGTTTCTTCTCTGCGCCCCCCGAGTGCGCCTGCGCTGCTTTCCTGTTCTGCGCACCAGGGGATGAGGTGGAGCGGTGAGCGATGTCGGACCGGAGGAGTCCGGTGGGGCCGTGGGACTGCCGAGCCGGCGTCGGCGGCCGACTCCCATGAGCCAGTGGGACCCTGCGGCACGCCTGTCGTACTGGGCCTTCCATGCGAACCGGCGCCCTGCGTACATGCGCTTCGCGTACCTGCAGCTGGGCTCGGACGCGGCGGCCGAGGCGGCGGTGGACGCCACCTTCGACTCGATCATGGGCGACTGGCTGCGGATGCTCCACATGGACCGCCTGGACGCCTACGCGTGGACCGTCCTCAAGCACTGCCTCGTCGACCGCCGGCACCGGCTCCACCCCTGGCAGCAGGAGCCCGAGCCGATGGACATCAGTGCCTTCGAGGCGGCCCTCGAGGAGGCGCACGCCGACCAGTACGACGTGCTGACCGACACCATCCGCTTCTATGCCGCCGTCTCCCGCCTCGCCGAGCGCCAGCGCGACGTCGTGCTCCTGCGGTACGGGCTCCGGTGCAGCCCCGGTGAGGCCGCCTCCGTGATGGGCGTCGACGAGGCCACGGTCCGCTCCTACCTCGGCCAGGCCCACCGGCGCCTCGCCCGGCTGCTCGACACGTCCGCCGATCCGGCGGAACCGGCCGAACCAGCCGGGTCATGAGGCGCCGCGACCGGCTGGAGCGGCCGGACGGCGAACCGGCGCCCCGCTCGCTGGCCGAGTTCCTCGCCCGGGCGGGCGTCCGCGACCGCTACCGCCACTACGACCTCGGTGCCGCCGAGGCCCGGCTGTTGCGCGCGACACCGCACCCGCACGTCCCGCACCGTGCCCGGCGCCGGACGGCGCACGGCTGGAGCGACCCGGTCCGGGACCGCCCGCTCGACGCCGAGCGGGCCCGGCGCGACCTCAAGGCGATCTGCCTGGACTCCGTGTGCGCCCCTGACGCCGCGGCACACCTGGACTCCTTCGCCGGTGTACGCACCGATCTGGCCGGCGCCGTCGTGTTCGGCTGTCTGCTGCACCTCGCCGGGATGCGCGAAGGCGCCCGGTTCTGGTGGCAGTTCGCCGCGGCCTCCGGCAGCGCGCGGGCCGCCGCGGCCGCCTACTGCCTCTTCCTCGACCACTCCCGGCGCGGCGAACACCACGACGCCCGGCACTGGGCGCGGGAGCTGGGCCGCCGCGGCTTCCGGCCGAGCGGCCGGCGGGACCTGCGCGAGATCCGGCTGTGCGCGCAGGCCGCCGTCCTGCGCTACGTCGACCAGGTCGAGGATCCCGACCTGGGGCCGGTGCCGTTGCCCAGGCCGGGGCTGTCGGGTGCGCTGAGCGCGTTCCTCCCGCCGCCCGCCCCGGTCATCGCGCCGACGGCGGCCCGGCCGGCCGCCGGGCCGCTGCGCCACCCCGCGCTGACGGCCGCGGCCCGCAGGACCGTCGTACAGGGCGGCACGGGCGAGGCGCTGGCGCAGGCCCGCCGCGCGCTGGCCGTGGTACGCGTCCTGGAACGGCATCCGCTGGGGGTGCGGGCCGACCAGCTCGCCCGGGAGTCGGGCCTCGCGGAGGCGGAGCTGCGGCCGGTGCTGGCGATGCTGTGCGAGGAGGAGTACGCGTACCGGCCGGGGGCGGGGGTGTACGGTCGCGGCCCGGCCCTGGACCGGCTCGCCGCTCCGGGCGGCCACGGCCTGGCCGGGCAGCTGCAGCGCACCCTGGCCCTGGCCCGGGACAGCGCGGGAGCCGCGGTGTACCTCAGCCGGTACGCGGGCGGCGAGGTCCACATCACGCAGATGGCGGCGGGGCCGGCGACCCCTCCGGTGCGGGAGTGGGTCGACTTCCGGGACGCCGCGCACGCCAGCGCGGTCGGCAAGTGCCTGCTGACGCAGCTCGACCACGACCGCCGTGCGGACCACGTCGCCCGGCACCGGCCCGCCCGGCTCACCCCGCAGACCATCACCGACAGCCGGGCCCTGTTCACGGCACTCGACGCGGTGGCTCCGGGAGCTCCGGTCTTCGACCTGCTCGAGTACTCCCCGGGGGTCGTCTGCTCGGCCGTTCCCATCGCCGCGGGGGGAGCTGCGGGGAGCCTCGCGCTGTCGCTGCCGGCGGCCCACGCCCACCGGCTGCGCTCGGCCACCGAGGCGCTGCGCCGCAAGGCCGTACCGGTCCTGCTCGCGCTGCTCCTGACCGGCGCGATCCCCCCGGATGCCGCGGCCTCCCCCGTGGTCGAACCGGGCCCCGCGCCCGGCCGGCCCGAGCCCCTGCCGATGCGGGCCCCGCTCACCCCGGAGACCCTGCGCCACCTCCGGCTCCTCTTCCGCACCCCGCTCGCCGAGGCCGCGGCGACGGCACAGGGCCCGCACCTCGTCAGCGACACCACGGCCGCGGCGGCCTATCTCTTCGAAGCAGCTGCTGCGGACGGCGCCGCCCCCCGGCTGTCCCTCCCCCACACCTTCACGTCGGTGACCCCGGGCAGCCTGACCAGCCCGACAGGACTGGTGGTACTGGGTACGTGAGCGGTACCCCCCAGGCGGCCGGAATGCCGGGGCGGAGAAACAGAAGAGCCCCACACGCTGTGTGGGGCTCTTGCTTGTGTCCGAGGGGGGACTTGAACCCCCACGCCCGATAAAGGGCACTAGCACCTCAAGCTAGCGCGTCTGCCATTCCGCCACCCGGACCGGTGGTCGGCCCCGGTTT
This sequence comes from Streptomyces sp. NPDC046349, assembly GCF_055587885.1. Taxonomy (NCBI): domain Bacteria; kingdom Bacillati; phylum Actinomycetota; class Actinomycetes; order Kitasatosporales; family Streptomycetaceae; genus Streptomyces; species Streptomyces sp. NPDC046349. The sequence goes on along the minus strand of NZ_JBVJFK010000007.1, from coordinate 313,009 downwards.
CCCGCGGCGACATGGACAACAATAGCAAAGGATCGGCGGCTCTCCGACCACTTATCCAGGCGGCGGCGGTCCGCCACGCCGGGCTGACCTGCGCGCATGCCCCCGGAGGCGGCGACGGGACGGGGCGTCTCGCCGCGAGCGCGGGCGCAGGCGGACCGGCGCGGGCGGGCACCCTCGGCTTCCGGATGTCGCCAACGGGGTGGACAGCGGCGGCGCCGGACGGTCGGATGGCTGCGCACACATCCGGGGGGAGCCGCATGGAAACCGAGCACCGCGTCAGCACGCTGGAGCTGTTCTTCGACCTCGTCTTCGTCTTCACCATCACGCAGTTGACGGTGCTGCTGGCGGACGATCTGACCCCGCGGGGCGCGGGGCAGGTGGTGCTGATCTTCACCGTGCTCTTCTGGATGTACGGGGGCTACGCACACCTGACCAACCAGGTACCGCCGGACCGGACGGTCCGGCGGGTGCTGCTCATGCTGGCCATGGGCGCGTTCATGGTGTGCGCGCTGGCCGTGCCCACCGCCTTCGGGGCGGGCGGTGTCGCCTTCGGCCTGGGGTACCTGCTGGTCGTTCTCGTGCACGGCGCGCTGTTCACGCAGGCCCACGGCCGCGGGGTGCTGTGGTTCGCGCTGCCCAACGTGTTGTGCGCGCTGGCGGTGACGGCCGCCGGGTTCTTCGACGGGCTGCCGGCCTGGGGGCTGTGGCTGCTGGCGCTGCTTCTCCAGTTCGTGACGCCCGTGGTCGTGCAGCGGGTCGCGGCGAGTGGGGACGCGGCGGAGCCCGAGGCCGCGGCGGAGCGGGAGGCCGCGGCGGAGCGGGAGGCCGCGGCGGAGCGGGAGGCCGCGGCGGAGCGGGAGGCCGCCGAGGAGACGGTCGGCGACCGGCTCGGCGGCATGAACGCGGCGCACCTGGTCGAGCGGCACGGTCTGCTGCTGATCATCGTCTTCGGTGAGTCCGTGATCGCGATCGGTATCGGGGTGGGGTCGCTGCCCCTGTCCGCCGGAATCGCGGGCGGCGCCTTCCTGGCGCTCACGATCGCGTCCGCGATGTGGTGGATGTACTTCGTGCGCGACGAGGGCCGGGCCGAGGAGGTCTTCGCACGGACGCCGCCGGATCGGCGTTTCAAGCTGGCGATGGTCGCGTACTACTACGCCTTCCTGCCCGTGCTGCTGGGCATCGCCGTCTTCGCGGCCGGGGTGAAGAAGACGATCGGGCACCTCGGGGAACACCTGCACGCCGGCCCCGCGGTCGCGCTGGCCGGCGGGGTCGCGCTCTATCTGGCCGGGAACCTGGTCTTCCGTGCGGTGCTGGGCCTCGGGCCGGCCCGCTACCGCGCGACGGCGCTGGTGCTCGCGCTCGCCACGGTGCCGGTCGGGACGGGCTGGACGGGAGCCGGCCAGCTGGTGGCCCTGGCGGTCGTCCTGGTCGGCGCGGTGGTCGCCGAGGGCGGCCGCTCCCCTGCCGCGCAGGCGCGGGGACCGGCCGCCGAAGCCGTCACGGGCAGCTGATGACCTGACCGGCGTAGGAGAGGTTGCCGCCGAAGCCGAAGAGGAGGACCGGCGCGCCGGAGGGGATCTCGCCGCGCTGGACCAGCTTCGACAGGGCCATGGGGATGCTGGCCGCCGAGGTGTTGCCGGATTCGACGACGTCGCGGGCGACGACGGCGTTGACCGCGCCGATCCTGGCGGCGAGCGGCTCGATGATGCGCAGGTTCGCCTGGTGGAGGACGACCGCGGCCAGCTCCTCGGGGGTGACGCCGGCCTTCTCGCAGACCTTGCGGGCGAGCGGCGGGAGCTGGCTGGTGGTCCAGCGGTAGACGGACTGGCCCTCCTGGGCGAAGACCGGCGGGGAGCCCTCGATGCGGACCGCGTTGCCCATCTCCGGGACGGAACCCCACAGAACGGGGCCGATGCCCGGCTTCTCGCAGGCCTCGACGACGGCCGCGCCGGCGCCGTCGCCGGTGAGCACACAGGTGGTGCGGTCGGCCCAGTCGGTGATCTCCGTCATCTTGTCTGCGCCGATGACCAGTGCGCGGGTGGCGGAACCGGCCCTGATGGCGTGGTCCGCCGTGGCCAGGGCGTGGGTGAAGCCCGAGCAGACGACGTTGATGTCCATGACGGCCGGGCTGCCGCCCATGCCCAGCTTGGCAGCGACACGCGCGGCCATGTTGGGCGAGCGGTCGATCGCGGTGGAGGTGGCGACCAGGACGAGGTCGATGTCGTCCGGGGTCAGGCCCGCGCCGGCGAGCGCCTTGCCGGCCGCGTGGTAGGCCAGCTCGTCGACCGGCTCGTCCGGGCCCGCGACGTGGCGGGTGCGGATGCCGACGCGGGAGCGGATCCACTCGTCGGTGGTGTCGACCATGGCCGCGAGGTCCTCGTTGGTGAGCACTTTCGCGGGCTGGTAGTGCCCTAGCGCCACCACGCGTGAACCGGTCATGGGCGGGGTCCCCCCTCGTAGGCAAGTCAGGATCACCCAGCTTTGCCTGCTACCGGTGGGTACGGGTGCGTGTGACCCGACAGGATTCCGGCCCCTGATTTTGGAGCTTCCCGAGGAGCTCCCTGCCCGGGACCAGGTCGGATGCGGAACCGCGAGAATGAGTACGTCGGGCATCGGCGAGAAACAGAAGGGGTGGGCTGATCACCATGGGACGGGTCACCGAACGCCGTCGCGTCGTCCGGATCCGGAACGGCGGGGCGGGTGTCCGCCCGGACACACTGGTGGCCGAGGAGCCGCTGGAGATACGGCTGAACGGCAGGCCGCTGGCCATCACGATGCGCACGCCGGGTGACGACTTCGCCCTGGCGGTTGGCTTCCTGGTGAGCGAGGGGGTGCTCGGCACGGCCTCCGACGTCCAGGCGGTCACCTACTGCGAGGGGGCGGCTCAGGACGGGTCGAACACCTACAACGTGGTCAACGTGCAGCTGGCCGCCGGGGTCCCGGTGCCGGACATCACGCTGGAGCGGAACGTCTACACCACCTCGTCCTGCGGTCTGTGCGGGAAGGCCAGCCTGGACGCGGTCCGGACGGCGAGCCGGTTCCCGGGGGTCGCCGTCGATCCGGTGCGGGTGCCGGTGGAGGTCCTCACCGGGCTTCCGGACCGGCTGCGCGCGGCCCAGAAGGTCTTCGACCGCACGGGCGGCCTGCACGCGGCGGGGCTGTTCACGGCCGGGGGCGAACTGCTCGACCTGCGCGAGGACGTGGGCCGGCACAACGCGGTGGACAAGATCGTCGGCCGCGCGCTCCAAGCGGGACGGCTCCCGCTGACGGGCGCGGTGCTGCTGGTCTCGGGCCGGGCCTCTTTCGAACTCGCGCAGAAGGCCGTCATGGCGGGCATCCCGGTGCTGGCGGCGGTCTCCGCGCCGTCCTCGCTGGCGGTGGACCTGGCGCTGGAGTCGGGCATGACCCTGGTCGGCTTCCTGCGCGGCCCGGACATGAACATCTACGCGGGCGAGGAGCGGATCACCCTGTAGCGGCGCGCCGGAACGGCTCCCTGCTGCCGCGTTCGTCGCCGAGGAACGTGGCCCGCACGTCACTGCCATCGCCCGTGGTGCCCTCCTTGCCCGTGCCGCGGAGCGTGAACCAGTGGTCACAGGCCTGTACGGCGGGCGTCCCGTATGCGGCGGACTTGATCAGGATCAGGATCCCCGGGTCCTCGTCGGAGTGCCGGTCCTGCGCAGTCAGCGGCACGGAGGGTCTGCCGCCTTCGGTCCAGAACGCCGTGTTCACGGTGACCAGGACCGGCAGACCGAACAGGACGAGCACCGCGCGGGCGAGGTTCTGCACGTCAGCGCCCCCGGCGGCCCCGGCGCGTGGAGGGCGCGGGCGGCTTCGGGGCCGGCGGGTCGATGCGGTGGAGGTCCAGGGTGGCCGGGAGCGGGGTGGAGCCCGGGCCGCCGGATTCGGCCCAGGCGATGATCTCGTCCGTGGCGGTGTCGTCCAGGGCCCAGCCGAACCACACCGCGCGGGCGCCGCGGCGGCGGGCTTCGGTGGTGGGCTGGACCACGATGACGTTGGCCTGGGCGCAGGGGCCGAGGCAGTCGCTCGTACGGACGGCCAGGCGGCCCTGGGAGGCGGCCGCGGCCTCGCGCAGCCGGGCGAGCTGGCCGGCGTGGTCGGAGCCGGGGTTCTTGCGGGGGTCGCCGCAGCAGCAGCCGCGGCAGACCACCAGGGTGCAGGGGCGTTCGGCGTGGGCGCCGAGCGGGCGTATCCAGGTCACCACCGCACGTTACCGGCCCTGGGGAGCCACCTGTTGGGACGAGCGGGAGACCTCCGCCACACGGTCGGCGGCGAGTTCGGGCCGGGGGTCCTCCGCACGGCGCCGGGCGAGGACCGCGCAGACCATCAGCTGCATCTGGTGGAAGAGCATCAGCGGGAGCACGGCGAGGCCGGCCTGTGCGCCGAACAGCACGCTGGCCATGGGAAGTCCGGCGGCCAGGCTCTTCTTCGACCCGGCGAACTGAATGGCGATGCGGTCCTCGCGCTCGAAGCCGAGGCGGGCGGCGCCGTACCAGGTGACGAGCAGCATGACCGTGAGGAGTACGGCTTCCAGGAGCATCAGCGCGCCCAGGCGCAGGGGGCTCACCTGCTGCCAGATGCCGGCGGCCATGCCCGCACCGAAGGCGGTGTAGACGACGAGCAGGATCGAGCCGCGGTCGACGTATCCGAGGGTCTTCTTGTGGCGGGTGAGGAAGCCGCCGACCCAGCGGCGCAGGGCCTGGCCCAGGAGGAAGGGCAGCAGGAGCTGGAGGGTGATCTTGAGGAGGGAGTCGAGGGAGAAGCCGCCCGTGCGGCCGCCGAGGAGGACGGCTGCGAGGAGGGGGGTGAGCACGATGCCGGCCAGGCTGGAGAAGGAGCCGGCGCAGATCGCGGCGGAGACGTTGCCGCGGGCGATGGAGGTGAAGGCGATCGAGGACTGGACGGTCGAGGGGACCAGGCAGAGGAAGAGCAGGCCGCTCTGGAGGGCGGGCGGCAGGAGGCCGGGAGCGAGGGCGCACGCGGCGAGGCCGAGGACCGGGAAGAGCAGGAAGGTGCAGGCGAGCACGGTGAGGTGCAGCCGCCAGTGGCGCAGGCCGTCGAGCGCCTCGCGGGTGGAGAGCCGGGCGCCGTAGAGGAAGAAGAGGAGGGCCACGGCCGCGGTGGAGGCGGCGCCGGCGGCCGTGGCGGCCGCGCCGCGCGCTGGGTACAGGGCGGCGAGGGCGACGGTGGCGAGCAGGGCCAGGATGTACGGGTCCAGGGGGAGCCGGGCGGGGAGGTGCGGGCGGCGCATGCGCGGGTGCTCACTTGCTTTCGGGGCGGGTGGGACCGGGTGCTCTCCCTCCCTTCACGGTGTTCCTTTTCATGGTCGCGCCCCGACGGTGATCGGGAAACCCGTACACCGCTCTGACTGTCATCACAGAACACGATGAGGGGCCCTAGGATGGGGGGGTGTACGAACCGGTGCAGTTGCGGACGTTCCTCACGGTGGCCCAGACGCTGAGCTTCACGCAGGCCGCGGGGCGTCTCGGCGTACGGCAGTCCACGGTCAGCCAGCACGTGCGGCGGCTTGAGGAGGCGACCGGGCGGCCGCTGTTCCTGCGGGACACGCACAGCGTGGAGCTGACGGAGGACGGCGAGGCGATGCTCGGCTTCGCGCGGACGATCCTGGAGGCGCACGAGCGGGCGGCGGCCTTCTTCACGGGCACGCGGCTGCGGGGGCGGCTGCGGTTCGGAGCCTCGGAGGACTTCGTGCTGTCGCGGCTGCCGGAGATCCTGGAGGGCTTCCGGCACCAGCACCCCGAGGTGGACCTGGAGCTGTCGGTGGAGCTGTCGGGCACGCTGCACGAACGGCTGGACGCGGGGCGCCTCGACCTGGTGCTGGCGAAGCGGCGGGGGCCGGGGGACGAACGGGGCCGACTGGTCTGGCGGGACCGGATGGTGTGGATCGGCGCGGAGGGGCTGCGGGTGGATCCCGAGCGGCCGGTTCCGCTGATCGTGTTCCCGCCGCCGGGCATCACCCGGGCGCGTGCCCTGGAGGTGCTCGAACGGGACGGCCGGGCGTGGCGGATCGCGTGCACGAGCGGCAGCCTGAGCGGTCTGGTCGCCGCGGCCCGGGCCGGGCTCGGGGTGATGGCGCACACGCGGGGGCTGATCCCGCCGGGTCTGGTGCGGGTGGGCGGGCTGCCTGAGCTGGGGCCGGTGGAGTTCGCGCTGCTGCGCGGGCCGCGTGCGTCGCCCGCGGCCGAGGCGCTGGCGGCGGCGGTCCTTTCGGGCGCGGACCGGCTCACCCGCACGGGCTGACCGCCTGCACCGGCCGGCCCGCCCCTCGAAACACTCGCCGGACCACCCGGCGGACCGTCTGCCGGTCCCCCGGCGCAACGTGTCCCCGACCAGCCGGTACGGGCCCGCCGCACCACCGGTGCACCGTCTCGCGGACCGCTCGGCGTGCCACCCGGCGGACGGCCCGGCGGACCGCCCGGCGCGTCGGCCCGGCACCCGGCGCACGGGAGTGGCCGCGGGGCGCACGGTGACCGGCCCGCGCCCCGTGAGCCGCACGTCAGCGGCGTGAACGGCGTGATCACTGGGGAGGTCTTGTGGAGGTATCCGAACGCCGATCAACCCCCCTTGACGCTGAGGTACGTTCACCGCGGCGCGCGGAGAGGAGCGGGGCCTTGCGCGAGATCACCGTCCCACCGATCGTCACGGGCGCGCCTGTCGGCGGGCTGGCCGACGTCGTCTTCCAGCACGCCCGGGACGAGCCGGACCGGGTGGTCCTCGGCCGGAAGACCGCCGGGGTGTGGCGGGACGTGACGTCCGGCGAGCTGGCCGCCGAGGTGCTGGCGCTCGCCAAGGGGCTGCTGGCCCAGGGGGTGCGGTTCGGGGACCGGGTGGCCGTCATGTCCCGCACCCGGTACGAGTTCACGCTCTTCGATTTCGCGCTGTGGGCGATCGGCGCCCAGCCCGTCCCCGTCTACCCGACGTCCTCCACCGAGCAGGTGCACTGGATCCTCTACGACACCGACTGCACGGCCTGCGTCGTGGAGAACGAGGACCAGGCCATGACGGTGGGGTCGGTCATCGACCGGCTCCCCCACCTGAAGCGGCTGTGGCAGCTGGACGCCGGGGCGGTGGACGCGCTGGTCGCCGACGGCCGCTCGGTCGCCGAGGACGTCGTGCACCGCCACCGCGGTGCCGTGACGCCCGACGCGACGGCGACCGTGATCTACACCTCGGGGACCACCGGCCGCCCCAAGGGGTGCGTGCTCACGCACGCGAACTTCATGTACGAGACCGACACCCTGGTGGCCCGCTGGGAGTCGGTGTTCCAGGGCAGGCAGGGCGACCGGCCGTCGACGCTGCTCTTCCTGCCGCTGGCCCATGTCTTCGGGCGGATGGTGGAGGTGGCGGCCGTGCGGGCGCGGGTCAAGCTCGGGCACCAGCCGGCGCTGGCGGCGGCCGAGCTGATGCCGGACCTGGCGGCGTTCCGGCCGACCTTCGTGCTCGGCGTACCCCACGTCTTCGAGAAGGTCTTCGCGGCCGCCCGCCGCAAGGCGGAGGCGGAGGGGCGTACGGGGCCCTTCGACCGGGCCGTGGAGACGGCCGTGCGGTACGCGCAGGCGCGCGAGGAGAAGGCCTTCGGCACCGGGCCGGGCCCGTCGGCTGCGCTGCGGATGGAGCACCAGCTCTTCGAGAGGCTCGTGTACGGGAAGGTCCGGGAGGCGATGGGCGGGCGGGTGCGGTACGCCATGTCGGGCGGTTCCGCGATGTCGCGCCGCCTCGGGCTGTTCTTCGACGGCGCCGGGATCACGGTGTTCGAGGGGTACGGGCTGACGGAGTCCTGCGCGGCGGCGACGGCGAACCCCCCGGAGGGGACGAAGTACGGGACGGTGGGCCGACCGATCCCGGGCAGCACGGTGCACATCGCGGACGACGGGGAGGTCTGGCTGCACGGCGAGCACATCTTCTCCGGCTACCTGGGCGACCCGCGATCCACCGAGGCGGTGCTGCGGGATGGGTGGCTGGCGACCGGAGACCTGGGGCGGCTGGACGAGGACGGCTATCTGACCATCACGGGGCGCAAGAAGGACATCCTGGTGACGTCCAACGGCAAGAGCGTCGCCCCGGCGGCGCTGGAGGAGCGGGTCCGTTCGCATCCGCTGGTGGCGCAGTGCGTGCTGGTGGGCAACGACCGGCCGTACATCGCGGCGCTGATCACCCTGGACATGGAGGGGATAGCGCACTGGCTGTCGATGCGCGGCAGACCGCAGATGCCGGCCGCGGACCTGGTGAGCGACCCGGAGCTGACGGCGGAGGTCCGCCGGGCGGTCGTGGCCGCCAACACCCTGGTCTCACAGGCGGAGGCGATCCGCACCTTCCGGGTGCTGGGCGAGCAGTTCACGGAGGAGCGGGGGCTGCTGACCCCCTCGCTGAAGCTCAAGCGCAGGGCGATCGAGAAGGTGTACGAGAAGGAGGTCGCCGCGCTCTACCGGACGTGAACCGCGCCGGATCCGGGGCGCGGAACCACCACATCTGACGGTTCGTCACTTAACTACGCCATGAATATTGACGATCCGTCAGCTCACACACAGAATGCGGGGATTCCGACCGGAGGGGATCCCCGACATGTTGCGACCGATCCGCACCCTGGCCGCCGCGGCGGCGGCCGTCGCGCTCGTCTCCGCCTGCAACTCCGCCTCCGGCAACGGCACCGCTCCGGGCGGGCCCGGCGACGCGTCCGGCATCACGCGCGGGGTGAGCGCCGACTCGATCAAAGTGGGCGGCATCGTCTCCATGACCACAGCCAGCGGCTACAGCAAGAAGGACACCGACCTCGGCGCCAGGGCCCGCTACCTGAGAGCCAACGCCGAGGGCGGAGTCAACGGCCGCACGATCGAATACCTGGGTGCGGAGGACGACGGCCAGGACCCCGCGAAGAACATGGCGGCCGCCCGCAAGCTCGTCCAGCAGGACAAGGTCTTCGCAGTGTCCCCCATGAGCTCCGTGACCTTCTCGGGCGCCGACTTCCTGGAGCAGGAGAAGGTGCCCACCTTCGGCTGGGGCACCCTGCCCTCCTTCTGCGGGCCCACGTACATCTACGGCTTCAACGGCTGCCTGGTCCCCTCCCCCGGCGGCACCCTGAACCAGACCTGGCCCGAGGGCATCGCCCAGATCCTCGGTGGGGCCAGGGGCAAGTCGGTCGCGGTCATCGCCAACGACAGCGACGCCGGGAAGTTCGGCATCCGGACCTTCCAGCAGGGCTTCGCCAGCGCCGGCTTCGAGGTCTCCTACGCCAAGGCCTCCGTACCGGGCACCGCCGTCCCCAGCGACTGGTCCGCGTACGTGAAGGAGATCCTCTCCAGCGACGACGGCAAGGCCCCCGACGCCGTGGTCTCCGTCATGCAGACCCCCAACAACATCGGACTCTTCACCGCTCTCAAGCGCAGCGGGTACGAGGGGCTGCTCTCCGACCCGACCGACTACGACCCCGGGCTGCTCGCCCAGGACGCAACCCGGCAGGCCCTCGACGGGGTCCACGTGCTGCTGCAGTTCCAGCCGTTCGAGTCGGACCATCCGAGGATGGCGCAGTTCAAGGCCGACATCAAGGCGGCCGCCGGCGGCAAGGACGTGCCGCTCACCATGCACCATCTCACCGGTTACATGTCGGCCGACCTGTTCGTGTCCATCGCGCAGAAGGCCGGCAGGAGCCTGACCGTCGAGTCCTTCCAGGCGGCCGCGCAGAACTTCTCCGACACCGGCACGCTCGTCGGCGACCGCGCCCTGCCCAAGGGGCAGAAGGACAGCTTCGGCTGCGGGGCGCTCGTACAGCTGAAGAACGGCGCGTACGAGGTCTCCGTCCCGTTCAAGTGCCACGAGCCCATCCCCTTCAAGTAGGGCCGCGCCATGGGGGATCTGCTCGTCCTCGTCCTGAGCGGTCTGGTCTCCGGCGCCCTGTACGCGCTGCTCGCCACCGGACTGGTGCTCTCGTACTCGGCATCCGGACTGTTCAACTTCGCCCACGGGGCCACCGCCTACCTGTGCGCGCTCACCTTCTACGAACTGCACTCCGGGCTGGGCTGGCCGGCGGTCCCGGCGGCACTGCTGGTGGTGTTCGTCCTCGCGCCCGGTCTGGGCTGGGGTCTGGACCGGCTGATGTTCCGGCGGCTCGCACGGGTCGGTGAGACCGCGCAGATCGTCGCGACCATAGGGCTGCTGGTGGCGCTGCCCGCCGCCGGACTGTGGGCGGTCGAACTGCTGGCGGACGCGGGCGCCCCGGTGGAACCGGCCGAGAACCGGTTCGGGCTGCCGGGCGTGGGGCCGAGCCCGGCGAAGTCCTGGCAGCTCACGGAGGGCGTCGGCATCGACTCCGACCAGCTGATCACCTGGGTGGTCACCGCGCTGGTGGCGGTGGCCCTGTGGGTGCTGATGCGGCACACGCGGACGGGACTGCGGCTGCGGGCCTGCGTCGACAACCGCTCCCTGACCGAACTGCGCGGGATCAGCGCCGACCGGCTGTCGTCGGCGGCATGGATGATCGCCTCGGCGCTGGCCGGGCTGGCGGGCGTACTGGCGACCCCGCTGCTGGGCCTGTCCGCCCACGACTTCACGCTGTTCCTGTTCGTCTCGGCCACGGCGGCGGTCATCGGGCGGTTCGCGTCCGTACCCCTCGCCTTCGCGGGCGGGCTGGGGCTGGGGGTTCTGCAGAACCTGGTCGCGGGCTACGCGTCCTTCGCCGAGTCCGTCACGGGCTTCCGTACGGCGGTGCCCTTCCTGATCCTGTTCGGCGGGCTGCTCGTACTGACCCGCAGGGCCCGGACCGCGGGGGTCTCCGCCGTGGACGCCCCGCCGGTGGACCACCTCGACGGGGCTGCGTGGGGGCGGCGGTGGGGGGTGTGGGCGGCGGGCGCGGGACTGCTGTGCGTGGCGTTCTACACCGTGACGACACCCTTCTGGAGCGGGCTGCTGGCGCAAGGGCTTGCCGTGGCCCTGGTGTTCATGTCCTTCACCGTGGTGACCGGGCTCGGGGCGATGGTGTCCCTCGCACAGGGCACCTTCGTCACCGGGGCCGCGCTCGTGGCCGGGCTGCTCATGAGCCGCGGCTGGCCCTTCGCCGCCGCGCTGGCGGTCGGCACGTGCGCGGCGGCGCTCCTGGGGGCACTGGTCGCGCTGCCGGCGCTGCGGCTCGGCGGCAGATCGCTGGCGCTCGCCACGCTGGCCCTGGCCTTCCTCGCCGACCAGGTGCTGTTCCAACTGCGCTGGCTGCGCAACGGCGACACGGGCTGGTCGGTCCCCCGCCCCGTCCTCGGGCCGGTGGACCTCTCCGACGACCGGGCGCTCGGAGTGGCCCTGGTGGTGCTCGTCGCGCTGGTGGCCGCCGGGCTGAGCGCGCTGCGCGGCTCCCCGTCGGGGCGCGCCATGCTGGCCGTACGGTCGGCTCCGGCAGCGGCGGCGGCCTCGGGGATTTCGGTGCTGCGCACCAAACTGCTGCTGTTCACCCTGTCCGCCGGGCTGGCCGGGTTCGGGGGCGTGATGTACGCGTCGTACCACACCCGCGTCACGGCGACCGACTTCACGGCGATGACGGGCCTGGTCTGGCTGGCGGTGGTGGTCGCGGCCGGCGTGCGGCGTCCGCAGTACGCGGTGGTGGCCGGGCTGGTGTACGCGGTGGCCCCGCGGCTGCTGTCCGACTACGTGACGGAGTCCGCACACCTGCCGGTGATCCTGTTCGGCCTGGCCGGACTGGCCCTCGCCAACGACCCCGACGGGTACTGCGCGGCCGTACCGGTACGGCTGGCCCGGCGACGGGCACGGCTTCCCTCGGGGCCTTCCCCCGCCCCGGACAGGACGAATCCGCCGGCGTTGCAGGCCCGGGGCTGCGACGCGGAGCCCCGCGACGGGGGGCCGGGGACGGAACCCGGCCGCTCGGGAAGGGACGGGGCGGGGAAGAGCCCCGCACGGCCCGCCCTCGAGCTGCGCGGCGTCACGGCCGGATACGACGGCGGGCTCGTGCTGCACGGGATCGACCTCGTCGTACGGCGCGGGGAGATCCTCGCCGTGCTCGGGCCGAACGGCGCCGGGAAGAGCACCGCGTGCCGGGTGGCCGCCGGGCTCCTGCCCGCCGACGCCGGGGCGGTGTACGTGGCCGGGCGGGACGCCACGGGCGACGGCGCCGTACGCCGGTCGCGGGCCGGGGTGGTGCTCGCTCCCGAGGGCCGGGGGATCTTCCCGTCCCTGACCATCGAGGAGAACCTGGCCCTGTACCTGCCGGAGGCGGACGCCCGGGACTGCGTCTACGACCGCTTCCCCCGGCTGGCCCAACGCCGCGGGGTGAGCGCCGGCGCCCTGTCCGGCGGGGAGCAGCAGATGCTGGCCCTGGCTCCCCTGCTGCAGCGGCCGCCCGCTGTGCTGATCGCCGACGAGCCCTCGCTCGGGCTGGCGCCGCGCGTCGCGGAGGAGGTGTACGCGCTGCTCACCGAGCTGCGCGACGAAGGCACCGCGCTGCTCCTGGTGGAGGAGAAGGCGGCCGGGATCCTGGGCGTCGCCGACACCGTGGCCTGCCTCTCCCAGGGCCGGGTCTCCTGGTGCGGCCCGCGTGACGAGGTGGAGGCCGACCGGCTCACCGAGGCGTATCTGGGGATGGGCACATGAGCGGCTACGTGCTCCACGCGGCTGGTGTCGGCGTGCGCTTCGGCGGCGTCGAGGCGCTGAGCGGGGTGGACCTCGGGGTCCGGGCGGGGGAGGTGTGTGGGCTGATCGGGCCCAACGGGGCCGGTAAGACCACCCTGTTCGACGTCATGTCGGGAATCCGCCGGCCCGACCGGGGCCGGATCCTGTTGGACGGGGCGGACATCACACGCCGCTCCCCCGTCTGGCGGGCCCGGCACGGAATGCGCCGGACGTTCCAGCGCCAGCAGCTGTTCGGGCAGCTCAGCGTGGCCGACAACGTGCTCGTGGCGCAGGAGTGGCGGGGCGGCGGGGGCGGCCCGGCCGCCGACCTGCTCGCCCTCCCGGCCCGGCGCGCCCGGGAACGGGACCGGCGGGTGCGCGGCGAGCGGGTGCTGGCCGACTGCGGGATCGGCGGGCTCGGGACCTCGTGCGCCGGAGGGCTGCCCGTCGGGCAGGCCCGGATGGTCGAGCTGGCACGTGCGGTGGCCGATCCCCCACGAGTGCTGCTGCTGGACGAACCGGCGTCCGGCATGTCGGCGCCCGAGCGCGAACGGCTCGCCGCGGTGGTGCGGCGGCTGGCGGCGGAGCAGGGATGCGCGGTGCTGCTGGTGGAGCACAACGTGGCTTTCGTGATGGACCTCTGCGCGCGGGTCGTCGTACTGGACCTCGGGACGGTGCTCGCCGAAGGCACGCCGGCCGAGGTGCGGGCGGACCCGCTGGTGCGGGAGGCGTACCTCGGGTGACGGACACGCCCGGCCGGCGGGAATACGTGGTGCGAGGGGCCGGTTGTCGCCCCTCGTACGACGCTCTACCACCGCGCACCAACGCGCCGACGTGAGGGAACGACCCGACGTGAACCAGGTCCCGGCCATCAAGCTCAACAGCGGCACGCTCATGCCCCAGCTCGGCTTCGGCGTCTGGCAGGTGCCGGACGCGGAGGCGGAGCGCGCCGTGGGGACCGCCCTGGAGGCCGGTTACCGCAGCATCGACACGGCGGCCATCTACGGCAACGAGAAGGGCACGGGCAAAGCCGTCGCCGCGTCCGGGCTGCCGCGCGAGGAACTGTTCGTCACCACCAAGCTGTGGAACGGCCCGAAGCAGACATGGGGCCGCGACGCGGTGCTGCGCGCCTTCGACGACTCCCTCGCCAAGCTGGGCCTCGACCACGTCGACCTGTACCTGATCCACTGGCCTCGCCCGATGCGCGACGACTTCGTCGCCATCTGGAAGACCTTCGAGGAGATCGCCGCGAGCGGCCGCGCCAAGGCGGTGGGCGTGTCGAACTTCCGGCCGCAGGACCTGGACCGGATCGCCGCCGGGAGCGCCCTGGTGCCGGCCGTGAACCAGGTCGAGCTGCATCCGCTGCACCCGCAGGCCGCACTGCGCGCCGAGCACGCCGCGCGCGGCATCGTCACCGAGGCGTGGTCCCCGCTGGGCCAGGGCAAGGAGCTCCTCACGCTGCCGGCCGTCACCGCGATCGCCGAGGCGCACGGCCGCAGCGCCGCGCAGGTGGTGCTGCGCTGGCACCTCCAGCGCGGGAACGTCGTGATCCCCAAGTCCGTGACCCCGGCCCGCATCCGGGAGAACCTGGACGTCTTCGGCTTCGAGCTGGACGCGGCCGAGATGGCCGCGCTGGACGCCCTGGGCGCGGGCGCGGCGGGCCGCCGGATCGGCCCGGACCCGGCCGAATTCGACGTGTGAGGGCGACCGGGTGAACCTTCCCGAAGGGATCTACCGGATCCGCAACGTGGACAGCGGGCTGGTGCTCCAGCTGGAGGGCGCCTCCCGGGTGCGGGTCGGCCCGGACGGCCCGCCCGCTCCGGAGGCCGCCCGCCGGTGGCTGATCGCGCCGGTGCACAGCGGCGGCGGGATCTTCCACGTGGTGAGCGAGGACAACGACAGGCGCCTCGACGTGGCGAACGCGTCGACCGAGAGCGGGGCCCGGGTGCAGGTGTGGCGGGCGAACGCCTTCGGCGCGCAGGAGTGGATCGTCGAGGAGCACCTCGACGCCCCGGGCGTGGTGTCCTTGATCGCCTGCATCAGCGGCCTGCCGCTGGAGGCCGACGCGCAGGGCCGGGTCCGGCAGGGCGAGGACACCGACTCCCCGTCGCAGTGGTGGCGGCTGGAGCCGGCGTGAGCGCCGGCCCCGGCCGGGCCGTCACATCCGTACGAAGCTCCGCAGGCGGTACACCGGCTCCGCGCGCGGGGTGTCCTGGTCGGGCAGCAGTTCGAGCCGGGCAGCCAGCTCCGGTGCGGTGATGCCGCGCGGGACGATGCGTGAGGCGTACCGTCCCGCGAGCAGCGCCTCGGCGGAGCCGCGCGGGGTGCGGCCCTGGCCGTGCCCGGTGAAGCGGGCCTCGCCGCCGGGGCGCAGGCCCGCCCGGGCCGCGTGGGCCTCGACCTCCCCGGAGGCGTCCGAGGGGGTCGGGGTCAGGTGCGCGGCGAAGACGGCGTCGATGTCGCTGCCGACATCGTGCGCGGAGTCCTTGTCCACGGTGGCGACGAGGACCCCGCCGGGCCGCAGCACCCGGGCCGCCTCGGCGATCACCGCGGGCACCAGCCCGGGCTCCCGCAGCAGGTGCAGCAGCCACACCGCGCTCACCGCGTCCAGCGAGCCCGGGCGCAGGGGCAGCCGGGCGGCGTCGGCGAGGGCGACGGGGACGCCGCGGCGCAGTGCGGCGGCGGCCATGCCGTGGGAGGCGTCGGCGCCCAGGACGCGCAGCCCGGGGCGCGTGAGCCGGGCGGTGACGATGCCCGTGCCGCAGCCGAGGTCGAGGAGGGTTCCCACGTCCGCCGGGAGGAGGCTGAGGACGGCCGCCGCGGCGGCCTCGGCGCGGGGGATACCGCCGCGGGAGGCGTCGTAGACCTCGGCCTCCGCGTCGTAGTCGAGCAGGGGTTTCGCGGTGGGTATGTGCGTGGTCATCAGCTCGCGCCGTGGGCGGGGGCGAGGGACTCGACGCGCTCGGCGAGGGCGAAGTCGGTCTCTGTCACCACGCCTCCGGCGTCGTGGCTGTTCACGGAGAGCCGCACGGTGTTGTAGCCGAGCGTCAGGTCGGAGTGGTGGTTCAACTCCTGCTGGACGGAGGCGATGTGGGCGACCAGGGCGCTGGCCGCGAAGTGGGTGCCCAGTCGGTAGGTACGGATGATCCGGTCGTCCTCGAAGGCCCAGCCGGGGAGTTCCCTCAGGCGGTCCTCGATCTCCTTCTGCGACAGCGGTTCACTCGGCATGCACCCGGCTCCTTTTCCCCGTGACGTGTAGTCAAGGTTCCCACAGTGCACGCCGGATCGAACCTTTCGCGCCATAGTGCGCTCGGGTACTTCTGCGCCTTCCGCCCCCGGCGCGCGCCCCTTAGGCTCCTGCGCCGAACGGGACTGTTACCAGCGGTAACGAAAGGGCATTCGCCATGGCGGGCACCGGAAGTTCCAGGCGTACGTTCATCGCGGGCACGGGCGCCGCGGCCTTGTCGGCCCAGGCCGCGGCGGCCCTGGCGGCGCCGGCGGCGGCCGCCGCCACCGCCTCGGCGGAACAGCCCGCACCGCCCTCGACGCCGCAGCCGAACGGCCGGCGCGTCGCCGTCCTCGGCGGCGGGGTCGCGGGCCTGACCGCGGCGCACGAACTCGCCGAGCGCGGCTACGCCGTCACCGTGTACGAGCGCCGGGCGCTCGGCGGCAAGGCCCGCAGCATGGACGTGCCGGGCAGCGCCCGCGGCGGCCGCAGACCGCTGCCGGCGGAGCACGGATTCCGCTTCATCCCGGGCATCTACCACAACCTGCCCGACACCATGCGGCGCATCCCCTTCCCGGGCAACGAGAACGGGGTGTGGGGCAACCTGGTCGCACCGCCCGAGATGATGTTCGCCCGCGCCGGGGGCCGCGAGGACCTGCGCGGCCCCATCCCCTGGCCCGGCCACTCCCCCGCCGCCCTCACGCCCGAGGAGGTGCGGCGCGCCCTCTCCGGCATCCTGCAGACCGCGGTCCGGCTGCCGCTGCACGAGACGGCGTACTTCGTCGACCGCGTCCTCGTCTTCCTCACCAGCTGCGACGAGCGGCGGACCGAGGTCTGGGAGAACACGCCGTGGTGGGAGTTCACCCGCGCCGCGCGGATGTCGAACGAGTACCAGCGCATCCTGGCGGTCGGCGTCACCCGCAACATCGTGGCGACCAAGGCGGAGGAGGCCTCCACCCGCACGGTCGGCACCCTCGGCGAGGCCTTCGTCTTCAACCTTCTGGGCCGCGGGGCGGACGGCCCGCCGGACCGGATACTCAACCTGCCGACCAACGAGGCGTGGATCGACCCGTGGGAGGCACATCTGCGCTCCCTCGGCGTGAATTTCAGGATCGGCTGGACCGTACGGGAAGTGCAGTACGGAAACGGCCGGGTGAGCGGGGTCGCGGTCGAGAGCCCCGACGGCGCGCGGCAGACCGTGACCGCCGACCACTACGTCAGCGCCCTGCCCGTCGAACACGCCCGGCGCACCTGGAGCGCCGGGCTGCGGGCCGCCGACCCGATGCTGGGGCGCTGCGACAGGCTCCAGACCGACTGGATGACCGGCATCCAGTTCTACCTGACCGAACGGGCCCCGCTGGTGCACGGCCACTTCAACTGCATCGACTCACCCTGGTCGTTGACGGCGATCCAGCAGGCGGAGCACTGGCCGGCGCGGGACTTCCCCGCCGACTACGGCGACGGGGCGGCGGTCGACTGCCTGTCGGTGGACATATCGGAATGGGACAAGCCGGGGATCCTGTACGGGAAGACGGCCAAGCAGTGCACCCGCGACGAGGTGGCGCGCGAGGTGTGGGCGCAGCTGAAGGCATCCCTCAACGACGCCGGCAGGACGCTGCTGTCCGACTCGAAGCTGCACTCGTGGTTCCTGGACCCCGGGGTGGACGGGCTCGGCACCCCGAACCCCACCAACGAGGACGAGCTGCTGATCCACCCGGTCGGCACGCTCCGCAACCGGCCGAGCGCGGGCACGCGCATACCGAACTTCTTCCTCAGCGGGGACTACGTCGCCGTCGACATCGACCTGGCGACGATGGAGGGCGCCAACGCGTCGGCCCGCGCGGCCGTCAACAGCCTGCTGGACCAGGACGATTCGACGGCGCAGCGGTGCACCGTCCGGCCGCTGTACCGGGCGCCGGAGATGGAGGCGGCCAAGCGGCACGACCTGTGGCGCCACCGCCTCGGCCTGCGCAACGTCTTCGATGTCGGCTGATCGCGCCGGAGTCCCCGTCCGGCGGGCTGGGCTACCGTCGGGGCCATGACCTCCTCGACGCCCGCGGTCGGCGCCCTGCTCCGCGCATGGCGGGAGCGGCGCGGCATCAGCCAGCTGGAGCTGGCGGGCCGCGCCGACTCCTCCTCCCGGCACATCAGCTTCATCGAAACGGGTCGCTCCCGGCCGAGCGAGGAGATGCTGCTCAAGCTCGCCGACCACCTCGACGTCCCGATGCGCGAGCGCAACTCCCTCCTGCTCGCCGCGGGTTACGCCCCCCACTACGCGCAGACCGCACTCGACGACCCGGCGATGGAGACGCTGCGGGAGGGCATCGAGCGGCTGCTGACCGGATACGAGCCCTACCCGGCGCTGGTCGTGAACGCCACGTACGAGGTCGTCGCCGCCAACCGGGGCATCCTGATGCTGCTGGACGGTCTGCCGGAGCACCTGCTGACGCCTCCGCTGAACGCGATGCGGATCACCTTGCACCCCGAGGGCCTGGCGCCGAGGATCCGCAACCTCAGGGAGTGGCGCGGGCACCTGCTCGCCCAGATGGAGCGCCAGATCGCCCTGGCCCGCTCGGAGCCGCTGCGCGCGCTGTACGAGGAGGTCTCCGCCTACCCGGTGGCCGAACGCCCGGGCGGGGGCGGACCGGAGGAGCCCGTCCCGTACATCGCGCTCCCGCTGGTCATCGAGCACGACGGCCACCTGTTGTCCTTCGTGTCGTCCATCGCGACCTTCAACACGCCGATGGACGTGACCGTCGCCGAGCTGGCCATCGAGACGATGCTCCCGGCCGACCCGGCGACGGTGAAGTACCTGCGCTCACTCGGCGACTGAGCGCAGGGCGAGCTGCTGGAGCACGGCGAAGCCGGCGACGGTGAGGGCCTGCGCCGGGATCCACACGGTCCCGGCGACGGTCGGCGAGAACCAGACGACGAGGGCCACCACGCTCAGCGCGGCCCAGGCGTAGTTGGTCTCGACGACGGCCTTCACGGCGAGCGCCGGGGGCTGGCTGCGCGAGGCCAGCCACCCTACGGCGGCGCCGTACAGCACGAGCATGACGCCGAGGGCCAGGAGCAGCTCCTGCCCGACCCCGAGCAGCCGTCCCAGCGGCGCGGAGAAGGCGGCGTAGGCGAGGCCGTTGCCGGTGGTGACGACGGCGTCGAGGGCGAGGAAGCGACGCAGCGCGAGCTGCGGCACGGAGGTACGGGCGAAACCGGCGAGCAGGGTCGCGGACATGGGGAATCAGCCTCTTCGAGGTCGAACGGGCAGGTGGGAGCCGGATTCCGGAACCGGGTGCGCGGCCCCGGAAATCCGACGCCCCCACTGTGCCGCGACCCGCCACGGGGGTCGATTACCTCCGAGGTCATGCCAACGGCTTTTGAGGCCGGCGCCAGGAAACATTGGGGGTTCCCGTGGTTCGGCAGGGGGTGGGGGGCTAGGCTTCACGCAGCCCGAACCACTCGAACGCCTTGTCGACATATGGAGATTCCGCCGGTGCGAGCCACCGCACGACCCGACCTCCCCGCGATCTGGCGGCGTGTCGCGGCCCTCGCGGAGCGGTGCGGCCGGGATCCCGGCGAGGTGCTGGCGGTGGGACGGCTGAGCCACCTGTCCGGCGTCGCACCCCAGCGCGTTCCCGGTGTGGTGGCGGGGACGGCCGCCGAAGTGCCCCTGGAGCAGCGTGTGCACCAGCGGTTCCGGCTGCTGCGCGCGACCCGGCGCGACAAGCACGGCCGGGAGTGGCCGCTGGCCGCCATCGCCCACGACTTCGACGCGCCCGGCGCCTCCCTCGGTCCGCTCAACGCGGGGACCGGGCTGCTGCGAATGGGTCACGCGGCGGGCGTGCAGCGGTTCTTCGGCGTCTATGCCGGCTTCCTGCTGGCCGACAGCAAGAGCGCGGTGGAACGGGCCCTCGCCCTGTCCGCCACCACCGTCTCGGACGGCCGGGAAGACCTGGAGCACCTCTCGTACCTGACCGGCATGACGCCCCGGGCCATCCGGCAGACCCTCGACGGCCGGCCGCCCCGGCTCCACCTGAAGGAGCAGGTGCACCAGCGGTTCGAGCACCTGCGGCGCACCCGGCCGCGGGAGGACGGCCAGGCCCACTCGCTGACGGCCATCGCCAAGTCCTTCGATGCGACGGGGCAGTCGCTGACCCGCCTCGCCCAGGGCGAGGGCATGCCGAACCTCGTGGCGGCCGCCGGGATCCAGCGCTTCTACGGCGTCGACGGCGGTTTCCTGCTCGCCGACGACACCGAGGCGCTCGCCACCGCGCTCGCGCTGATCGAGGGCGAACTGGAGTGCGTGGAACGGGAGCGGGAGAATCCGATGTTGGCCGTGCTGCGTGCCCACGACGTACGCAGCATCGTCACGCGGGCCGGCCGGCTGTCGCCCCAGGGCTGGAAGTCCCTGGCCGACCACTTGGACGATCTCCTCGCACGCGAGGGGCAGCTCGGAATTCCGGGCGGGAAGGGCGGGGCGCCGACCGAGGGCGCCGCCGCCGAGGGAGAAGCACCATGAGGACCACACGGGCCGTGCGCAAGCTGGGCTCCGAGGTGCTGGAGGGCGCACGCCCGAAGGCCCCGGCCAATGCCGGGGAGATCGTCGTGGCGCTGTGCGCCGCCTACGCCCGGCGGCGCGGCGGAGATCGGAAGGTGGACTTCCACTTCACCTCCTTCCCGCCCGGCACCGGACCGGACACGGTGGTCCGGCAGGCCGCCGCACGCGCCGACCAGGGGGACCCGGCGGAGATCCGGGCCGAGACCTTCGGCCTGCACCTCGGCACCATCCTGCGCCCCCACCTGCCGTCGCCCCGGGAGCAGCAGTTCCCCGAGGTGATCGAACGCACCAAGTCCTCACTCGGCTGGGGGATGCCCCGTGCCACGCCGTGCCCAGCACCAGCCAGTCGCCGCATCCCTCACGCCGATGCCCTCAGCACGGCCCTGACAGAGAGCACGCCACGATGAACCAGTCCTCACCGCCCCGCCACGCCGTCGTCATAGGCGGCAGTCTGGCCGGCCTCCTCGCGGCCGCTGTCCTCGCCGAGCACGCCACGGTCACCGTCATCGACGCCGACCCGCTGCCCGAGGGGCCGGCCCCGCGCCGCGGGCTCCCGCAGGCCCGGCACACCCACCTGCTGTGGTCCGGCGGCGCCCGGGCCATCGAGCGGATCCTGCCCGGCATCACCGACGACTGGACGAAGGCCGGCGCCATCCGCCGCAGCCTGCCCACCGACCTGGTCACCAAGACCGCCCAGGGCTGGATCCCGCGCTGCGGGGAGAAGCAGTTCAACATCTCCTGCAGCCGCGACCTCCTCGACTCGGTGGTCCGCGCCCGCGTCACCGGCCTCGCCGGGGTGTCGACCCTCCAGCAGAGCCGGGTCCGGGGCCTGGAGGGCACGGCGGCCCGGGTCACCGGCGTCCGGGTCGACACCCCCGGGGAACAGGACCGGCTGGTGACGGCCGATCTCGTGGTCGATGCCAGCGGCCGCGGATCACGGGCCCGGACGTGGCTCCAGGCACTCGGAGTGAGCGGCATCCGGCAGGCCGAGGTCGACTCCGGGCTCGTCTACGCGACCCGGATCTTCGAGGCCCCCGCCGGCGCACACGAGATGGGCTTCCCCATCGTCAACGTGCAGTCCGACCCGCGGGTGCCCGTGCCCGGGCAGACCGCCACGATCGTGCCCATCGAGAACGGCCAGTGGCAGGCGACCCTGTCCGGCACTCGCGGCGGCCAGCCGACGGGCGACCCCGACGCGTTCATCCCGTTCGCCAAGTCCGTCCGCGACCCGATCGTCGGCGAGCTGCTGGAGCACCGCAAGCCCCTCACGGACGTCGCCGTCACCCAGGGCACCGCCAACCGCCGGATCTACTTCGAGAAGGCCGAGCTGCCCGACGGCTTCTTCGCCGTGGGCGACTCCGTCGCCACCTTCAACCCGTTGTACGGACAGGGCATGACCGTCGCCGCCCAGGGACTGCTCGCCGTACGCACCCTGCTGCGGGGCAAGGGCCTGGCCCACCCCGGGATCGGCCGCGAGGCGCAGCGCGTGATCGCCCCCCAGGTCGGCACCGCCTGGGAGCTCGCCACGTCGCAGGACATCCTGTATCCGGGCGCCACCGGGATGAAGCCGCGCGCCGGCACCAACGTGCTCAACGGCTATGTCAACCGCCTGATGACGGGAGCCACCACGGACGAGGCGCTCACCGCCGCCCTGTTCAACGTCCTCACCATGAGTATCGAGCCCACCCACTGGCTCCGCCCGGCGGTGGTCTGGCACGTGGTGCGCGCCTCCGACCGGGGCGCGCTGAAGGGGCCGCCGCTCACCGCGGCGGAGCGGGCCGTGGCCGGGCTCGACCCGGCGCCCGGCGCAGGCGCCGGCAGTGCGGGCGGGGGCGGCGCCGGCGCCGCCCCCGCCGGTCCGGCAACCGATCCCGTCGGCCCCGCCGACCCCGTCGGACAGGCCCGATGAGCGGCGAGACCGCCCTGGCCGGCGAGTTCCGCACGTGCACCTGAGGGCCGGGACACGGCGGCGCGCCGGACCGGAGTCCGGGGCGCCCCCGGTTGCCGGCCGGGTGGATCAGAGCTGCGCGAGGTCCAGCCCGGCCTGCGCCGCGGCGGCCTGCACGGTCTGCTCCAGCAGGACGGCGATGGTCATCGGTCCGACACCGCCCGGCACGGGCGTGATCAGCGACGCCCGGGCCGCAGCCGACTCGAAGTGAACGTCGCCGACGTTGCCCTCGTTGTAGCCGGCGTCCAGGACCACCGCGCCCGGCTTGATGTCCTCGCCCCGGATGAACTCGGCCTTGCCGACAGCGGCGACCAGCACGTCCGCCTGGCGCACAATCGAGGACAGGTCCCGGGTGCGGGAGTGGCAGTAGGTGACGGTGGCGTTCTGCTCCAGCAGCAGCATCCCGGCCGGCTTGCCCAGGATCGCGCTGCGGCCGACGACCACGGCGTGCTTGCCGGTCAGGTCCACGTCGTACGCGGCGAGCAGGCGCATGATGCCGCCGGGGGTGCAGGAGACGAAGCCCGGCAGGCCGAAGCCCATGGCCGCGAAGGAGTGCATGGTGACCCCGTCCACGTCCTTGCCGGGGGCGATGGCCTCGAAGGCGGCACGCTCGTCGATGTGGTGCGGGACGGGGTGCTGGAGCAGGATGCCGCTGATCTCCGGGTCCTCGGACAGGGCCGTGATAGCCGCCACCAGCTCCTGCGTGGTGGTCGAGGCCGGCAGCTCCACGTGGCGGGAGGTGATCCCGGCCTTCGCGCACCGGTTCTGCTTCATGCGCACGTAGGTGACGGAGGCGGGGTCCTCGCCGACGAGTACGGTCGCGAGGCAGGGCGCGGTGCCGGTGCGCTCGGTGATCTTCGCCGCGAGGGCGGCGGTCTGCTCCGAGATGCGGCGGGCGAGGGAGGTGCCGTCCATCAGCCGGGCGGTGCCGGCGGCGGGGGCGGTCTGCTGGGCAGTCGTCACGGGGTCTCCTGAACGTCGCTGCGGTGCGCGGTGCGCGGATCGCGGTTCGCCCAGGCGCGCGGCAGTCGACGTACGGGAGGTCCTCGGGTACGCCGGGCCGCTCCCCGGTGGTGATCCACCCGAACGCCAGTCACGGCCCGCCGACCACTGTAGTCGACCAAATCGGTGGTCGTCCGGCGCCCGACCTGCGACGATCAGTACATGACGCGTACTTTCGACCATCTTGTCGCCGAGGCCGAGTCAGTGTCCGTGGACGGCTGGGACTTCTCCTGGCTCGACGGGCGGGCCACCGAGCAGCGTCCTTCCTGGGGGTACCAGCGCCTGATGGCCGAGCGCCTGGCCCGGGTCCGGTCCGCCCTGGACATCCAGACCGGCGGCGGCGAGGTCCTCGCCGGGTCCGGCCCCCTGCCGCCCCTGACGGTGGCCACCGAGTCCTGGCCGCCCAACGTCGAGCGGGCGACCCGGCTGCTGCACCCGCTGGGCGCGGTGGTGGTGGTGGACTCCGACGAGCCGCCCCTGCCCTTCGGCGACGAGGCATTCGAGCTGGTGACCAGTCGGCACCCGGTGACCATCTGGTGGGACGAGATCGCCCGGGTGCTGACACCCGGCGGAACGTATCTCTCGCAGCAGGTCGGCCCGGCGAGCGTCTTCGAACTCGTCGAATATTTTCTCGGGCCCCAGCCCGAGGAGGTCCGGCGCGCCCGGCACCCCGACGACGCGGTCGCCGACGCCACGAAGGCGGGTCTCGATGTCGTGGACCTGCGCTCCGAGCGGCTGCGCGCCGAGTTCCACGACATCGGAGCCGTGATCTACTTTCTGAGGAAGGTGATCTGGATGGTGCCCGGCTTCACGGTCGGGCAGTACCGGGACCGCTTGCGCGAGCTGCACGAACGGATCGAGCGCGACGGTCCGTTCGTCGCGCACACCGCCCGCTTCCTGATCGAAGCCCGCAAAAAGGGCTGACGCGGAGGGCGGACGGATTCGCGCCGGATCGGGTTGCCCGGTCGCAGCGTGGCGCAGGTCACTCAATTCAGCGCGTAACGAATCGACTCGGGCATGCGATGAACCGACAGGTGTCCTCGCGCGGCCCGGAATACAGACCCCCCTCGGGTCTGTTTCCCGAGTTCGCGTGATGATGTCCCGCCCACCCCATATTTGTTCGCAACGAGAGGCTCCTTGTGTCGCTCAGCCCGTCCCGTACGTTCCCTCCGGAGATCGCCGAATCCGAGGCCCTCGTCGCGCTCGTCGAGCGCGGCCGCGAGCAGGGTCACATCAACGGTGACGACGTGCGCCAGGCCTTCGAGGCCGGCCGCATCCCGGTGGACCAGTGGAAGCGGGTCCTGCGCAGCCTGAACCAGGTCCTCGACGAGGAGGGTGTCGCCCTTCACGTCAGCGCGGCCCCCGCCACCAAGGCTGCCGCCAAGAAGCCCCGCAAGGCTGCCGCCGCCCCCGCCCGCACCGTGGCCAAGAAGGCCGCCGCCGCGCCCCGCCCCATCGGTGCGCGCAAGACCGCGGCCCCCGCCGCGGCCACCGCGGTCACGTCCACGGCCTCGGCGATATCCGCTCCGTCGGCCGCCGCGGCTGCGGAGGCGGCGCCGGCCGAGGCCGCCGCCGAGCCGAAGAAGCGCACGGTCAAGAAGACCGCCGCCAAGAAGACCGCCGTGAAGAAGACCGCCGCGGCGAAGAAGACCAGCGCCAAGGACGCCGACGAGGGCGAGAACCCGGTCGTCGAGGGCGAGGACTGGGCGGCCGAGGACCTCGTCGACGAGGCCGAGGAGGGGGCCCCCAAGGCCGGCGCCCAGGGCTTCGTGCTGTCCGACGACGACGAGGACGACGCCCCGGCGCAGACGGTCATGGTGGCCGGTGCCACCGCCGACCCGGTCAAGGACTACCTCAAGCTCATCGGCAAGGTGCCGCTCCTCAACGCCGAGCAGGAGGTCGAGCTCGCCAAGCGCATCGAGGCCGGTCTCTTCTCCGAGTACAAGCTCGAAGAGGAGGAGGACCACAAGCCCGCCTTCAAGCGCGAGCTGGAGATCCTCGTCGAGGACGGCCGCCGCGCGAAGAACCACCTGTTGGAGGCAAACCTCCGTCTGGTGGTATCCCTGGCCAAGCGCTACACCGGCCGCGGCATGCTCTTCCTGGACCTGATCCAGGAGGGCAACGTCGGCCTGATCCGCGCCGTGGAGAAGTTCGACTACACCAAGGGCTTCAAGTTCTCCACGTACGCGACCTGGTGGATCCGGCAGGCGATCACGCGCGCCATGGCCGACCAGTCGCGCACCATCCGCATCCCCGTGCACATGGTCGAGATCATCAACAAGCTCGCCCGCGTGCAGCGCCAGATGCTCCAGGACCTCGGCCGCGAGCCCACTCCGGAGGAGCTGGGCAAGGAACTCGACATGACCCCCGAGAAGGTCATCGAGGTCCAGAAGTACGGCCGCGAGCCGATCTCCCTGCACACCCCGCTGGGTGAGGAGGGCGACAGCGAGTTCGGTGACCTCATCGAGGACTCCGAGGCCGTCGTGCCTGCGGACGCGGTCTCCTTCACCTTCCTGCAGGAGCAGCTCCAGTCCATCCTGGGCACGCTCTCGGAGCGCGAGGCGGGCGTGGTCTCCATGCGCTACGGCCTCAACGACGGCCAGCCGAAGACCCTCGACGAGATCGGCCGCGTGTACGGGGTCACCCGTGAGCGCATCCGCCAGATCGAGTCGAAGACCATGTCGAAACTGCGCCACCCGTCGCGGTCGCAGGTGCTGCGCGACTACCTCGACTGAGTCGGTCTCCACCGGCACGCCCCCGACCTGCGCATACGCGGGCCGGGGGCGTTCTGCGTCGAGGGGTGGGATCGTGGCGTGAGGAGGTTCCGTCCATGGCCGACACCCCGCTCCCGCCCCCTCCCGCGCAGCCCCCTACGTGGGGTCCGCGCCCCGAAAGGCCGACGCGCTCCGCTCCCGGCCCGAGGAAGCCGCGCCGGATCTTCTTCTGGGTCTTCCTCGCGGTCCAGGTGTTCTTCCTCGTCTGGATCATCGCCGCGCTGAACGGCGCCGACGCGGATCCCGAGGCCTGTGCGGGGCTGACGGGGGACGCGCTCCAGGTGTGCCGGGACGCCGGGGATGTCGGCACCGCGATCGGCGTCTGGCTGCTGGTCGCCCTCTGGGCGGCCGTGGACGTCATCCTCGCCACCACCTACGGCATCTACCGGCTGGGCCGAAGGCAGCGGTCGTGACGGCCGTCAGGTCAGGCGGAAGACGGGACCCCTGGGGGTGAAGGGGAGGGAGGCTCCCTGGGGGATCAGGTAGGCGTGCTCGCGGCGGATGCGCAGGGTGTCGCACCAGCCGTCGGTGATCACCAGGAGCGGCGCCGAGCGCGGGAAGTCCTCGGCCCGCTGGAGCAGGTCCACGCCCGGCTGGAGCACCGTGCCGCCCCGGCCGCGGACCCGGACCCGGCCGGCGATCTCGGTCGGCGGTACGTAGCCCGCGTCGTACGGCGCCGCGTCGCAGAACACCACCCGCGCCGCCGGGACGTCGCGGGCCTCGGCGTAGGAGGCGATCGCGCCCAGCGCCTTGCCGAGCAGTGCGGCGTTCATCGACCCGGAGGTGTCGAGGACCACACCGAAGGTGCAGCGGGCGGTCTCCTCGGGAGGGAAGTACCGCCCCGCGCGCGGGATGTCCGGCGTCGAGGCCTGGCGGCGCGCCGGACGGGCGTAGGACCGTACGGGCTCCGGCCTCGGCACGTACTCGTCGAACCAGCGGGCGAGCCGGGCGTCCCAGGGCACGGGTGGGTGGGCGAGGGCCCGGATCTCCTGGACGAGCCCGGCGGGCAGCAGGCCGCGCCCGTCACGCACGTGCAGGTCGAAGCCCTGGACGAGGCCGCGCCGGTAGAAGTCGTCGAGGTCCGTGTACGGGCGCGCCGCGCCGTGCGCGAGGGGCTCGCCCAGGATGTCCCCGGCGCCCTTGCCGCGCAGGGTGGCCAGGCGCCGCATCCGGCGCAGGTCGGTGGCGATCCGGTCGTACACCTCCTCGACGGAGAGCCCGCGCAGCGCCGGGTCGTGCAGCAGCCCCTCGGGCATGCTGCCGATCCGCATCTCGACCAGCCAGTCGTTGACGACGTAGTCGGCGGCGACGTTGTGCAGGTACGGGTCGCGGCCGCCGCGGCGCCCACCGTGGCGCAGGGCGGCGTGCAGCATCTCGTGGGCCAGGATGAACCGCCACTCGTCGTCCTGGAAGGTGCGCAGCGGGTTGATGTAGATCTCCCCCGCGGTGGCGCTGACGGCCGCGACGGCGATGTCCTGGGCGCGCGCCAGCTCGGCGTCGGCGACGACGGTCAGGCCGGCGGCGAGCCCGCCGAGCAGCGGGTACGAGGACACGAACCAGTTCAGGGCCCGGTCCCACGGGCGCTGCTCCACCCGCTCGCCGGTGTTCCGGTCGCGGCGGCCGCCGGCCGCGTCCATGGCGGCGGAGACACTGCGGGTCAGGGCGGCGGCGAAGGCGCTCTGCCAGTCGGGGACGGCGGCGCCGCCCCAGGCCCGCCAGGTGGTCAGGACCTGGTCGGGGCCGCGCCCGGCGGTGCCGCAGTGCTCGTAGTCGGCGGGGATGCCGTCGCGGCGCCAGCGGGCGGCGAGCTCGTCCTCGTCGCCGCCCGGATAGGCGCCGGGCAGGTGGTCGGGGGTGCGGCCGACCGGGAAGGTCAGCAGGAAGCGGTTGACGACCGCGCAGCGGGCGGCGAGGTCGAAGGGATCGGGCTGGGTGCGGTTCTCGTCCTCGGCGGCCGGCACGTGACCGAAGCCGAGGTGCAGGAGGGCGTGGGCTATCGCCCACGCCCATTCGCGGGGTTCGGCCCGCCGCGTGGGGTGCACGTGGACGACGCCGTTGGAGGTGACGGCGGCCAGGCCCTGGGCCGGCGACTGCGGGCAGCCGGGCTCGCGGCAGATCTTGCCGTCGAGGGCGCCGAGGGCCGGGTTCTGCTTGACCAGGGCGAGGCCCTCGGCGAAGGCCTGTGCGGCAGGGTCGGGCTTGGCGGCGGCCTTCGTCCGGGCCTTCCCACTCCGGCTCACCGGCGGGCCTCGACCAGCCGCGGCATGTCCCGGGCGGCTTCGATCAGGAACCACCCGGGCAGCACGGGCAGGCCGTCGGCGTCGTCGGCGATGACGGTCTGGGCGACCTCGACGGAGATCTCGGCGAGCTGGACCAGGAGCGACTTGAAGCGGTGGGTGTGCTGGCGCAGGGCGGGCGAGACGTGTTCCTTCTGCGCCGGGAGTTCCTTGAGCAGGCGGCCCCGGAAGGCCTCCGCGAGGTAGTAGAGCAGGTCGCGGTCCTGGAGCCGGGCGGGCCAGGAGGCGTCGCCCTTCAGGATGGCCTCGATGCCGAAGGTGTGGCGCACGATCTTGGCATAGCCGCAGAAGGAGACGGCGTGCGCGGGGGTGAGCGTGCCGTGGGCGACCACCTTGAGGGTCTGCTCGTCCAGCTCCGCGCCGAAGGAGTGCAGGGCGTCGGAGAGCATGTGCCAGGAGCGCGGGGTGGAGAAGGGCTCCTCGGTCTTGGGCGGCTGCGACCAGAGGTGGTCGGGCCGGTCGGTGAGGTAGTCGGTGACCCACGGGTGGATGCCGTGCTCGCCGGCCCACACCAGCCAGTCCTGCGCGGACGCCCGCAGGTGGACGTGGGTGAGGCGGTTGACCAGCGCGGACGCGATGGGGCGGGCCAGCGCGTTGTCCGTGGCGCGGTTGCCGGCGCCGATGACGATGGAGCCGGCGGGCAGTTGGTAGGAGCCGATCCGGCGGTCGAGGATCAGCGAGTAGAAGGCCTTCTGGACGTCCGGGCTCGCGGCGTTGAGCTCGTCGAGGAAGAGGCAGTACGGCTCGTCCCGGGCGATGGCCTGGGGCGGGCAGAAGACGGAGCGGCCGTCGCGGATCTGCGGTACCCCGATCAGGTCCTCGGGGGCGAGCTGCGTGCCGAGGAGGCTGACGCACTCCAGGCCGAGGGAGTCGGCGAACTTCCGTACGAGTGAGGACTTCCCGATGCCGGGCGCCCCCCAGAGGAACACGGGCCGCACAGTGGCGAGGCCGAGCAGCAGTTCGGGGATCTGGGCGGGGGTGACGGTGACGGCAGCCTGCACGGGCGGGGACGTCCTTCGGGGCGGGGCGGTGTGTGGTGCGGCCAGTGTGGTCACACCGCACACCGCCCGGCATCCGGTTTTCGCCCGGGCGCCGCCCGGTTCAGGTCTCGATGAGGTGCTTGAGCTTCTCCTCGTTCAGCGGTATCTCCTTGCGCGCGTACGGCTTGACGACGAGCGGTACGAGGACCCTGCCGAGGCCGTGGCCCTCGAAGTCGAGGCTCAGCGTGAGCCGGGAGCGCGTCCCGTCGCCCAGCGGCTCGACGGTGCCCCGGACGTCGCCGCGGACCGGGCCGTCGATGCCGTGCAGGTGCCAGCTCCTCGGCGGGTCGTACTCGGTGAGCTCCATGGTCGTCGGGAACTCCCGGCGGCCGATCCGGCGCCGCACGGCGATGAGCGAGCCGACGGCCGGATGTCCGGCGCCCCGGACCGACACGGCGCTCTTCTGCCACTCCGGCAGGTGGGAGGCGTCCGAGGCGTAGGAGAAGACCTCTTCGGGACTGCGGTCGATCTCGATGCTTTCTCTGATCGCGGACATGGCGAACCTTTCGTGCCCCCTGAAAGGCGCTGTCCTTCCACGCTACCGCGCAGGTCAGGCCGCTGTCCGCTGCCTGCGGGCGGCCATCGCGGCGTACACGGCGACGCCGGCGAAGAGGAAGAGCACGCCCTGGTAGACGGCGGCGTATCCGGAGCCGGCCACCAGCCACATGGAGAAGCCGAAGGCCAGGACGGCGAGGGCACCGTCACGGACCAGGCGCCCCCGCCGGACGCGTTCGCCCTGGCCGGAGAGCAGGAAGTAGATCTGGGCGGCCGTGGAGAGCAGGTAGGGGACGGTCGCGGTGAAGGTGGTGACGAGGACGAGGATCTCGAAGACGCCCTCGGAGCCGGCCGTGTAGTTGTAGACGGTCAGGGCGGAGGCCAGGGAGGTCGTGACGACGACGCCGACGACCGGGACGCCGCGCCGCTTCTTCTCGAAGGCCCGCGGGAACAACCCGTCCTTGGCGGCGGCGTACGGGGTCTGGGCGCTGAGCAGGGTCCAGCCGTTGAGGGCGCCGGCCATCGAGACGACGGCGGCGCAGGCCACGAGGGTGCCGCCCCATGTGCCGCCGAACATGGCGTCGACCGCGTCGGTGAAGGGGGCTTGGGAGGAGACCAGCTTCTCGTGGGCGACGAGGCCGAAGACGGAGAGGGTGCCGAGGAGGTAGACGACGGCCGCGCCGGTGGTGCCGAGGATCGTGGCCCGGCCGACGTTGCGCGCGGGGTCGCGGACCTCTCCGGCGCTGACGGCGGCGGACTCCACACCGAGGTAGCTGAAGAGGAGGATCGCCGCGGAGGCGGACAGCGCGCCGGCGGGGCTCTGGCCGGTCGCCTGGAACGGGCCGAGGTTGGCGGGGTCGAAGAAGAACAGGCCGCCCACGGCCACCAGCAGCAGCGGGGCGAACTTCAGCACGGTGGCGACGAGTTGGACAGCGCCGACGTAGCGGGTGCCGGCCAGGTTGGCGAGCGCGGGCAGCCACTGCATGGCCAGGGCCGCGAGGCACATGGACCACTTGTGCTCGCCGATGGCCGGGAAGAGGACGCAGAGGTAGCCGACGGAGGCGACGGCGAGGGCCGCGTTCGACACCCAGGAGGTTATCCAGTAGCTCCAGGCGGCGAGGAAGCCGGCGAAGTCGCCGAAGGCGGCGCGGGCGTAGACGTACGGACCACCGGTCTGCGGGTGCCGGTGGGCGAGGCGGCCGAAGACGAGCGCGAGGGCGATCGCTCCGAGGGTGAGCACCGCGAAGGCGAGGAGGCTGATGGTGCCGAAGGGCGCGACGGAGGCGGGGAGGAGGAAGATCCCGCCTCCGATGATGTTGCCCATGACCAGGCAGGTCGCGATGGGGAGGCCGAAGCGCCGGGCATGGGGGTCGCGGCCCGGCTCGGGGGGTGCGGTGGCCTCGGCGGGCAGGGCTGCGGTGCTGGTCATCGGTGGTGCGCCTCGGGTCGTCTCACATGGTGGGCGGGTCGACACATGGTCGGCCACCGTACGGGACGTACCAAATCAGCGGTTTTCGTCCCGCGCGGTCAGCCCCCCGGAAGGAAGGATTCCGCCGTTGGGGCCTTCCGACGGGGAATTCTGCGGCGCCTTGCGCGAGGTCTCCCCGCCGACCGCTTCCACGGCCTCCGCGGGCGGGGCTGCCGCGTACCGCTCCGTGTCGCGGGACGCGGGGTCGGCCGCCCACCTGTCCCCCGGTACGGCCACCGGGACCTGCGGGCCGTCCGCCTCCCTGAGCCAGCCGCGCAGCACCCCGTGCACGGCCTCGGCACCGACCAGTTCATCACCGGGGTCCGAGAGCTCCGCGGGCCACATCAGGAACGGATGCCCCTGCTCCCCGCCCAGGCCGCCGTGGGAGCCGATCTGCTCCTCGAAGGCGTGCACCGCGCCCGTCTCCGGGTCGTACGCCGAGTTGACCATGATGTCGGCGACGTGCGGGAAGGCGTCGGCCCGGCGGACGGCCGCGGCCGCGCCCGGCCCGAAGGCGGCCAGCATCTCCTCCGCCTCGCCGGGCGCGTCCAGCCGGGCCTCGGCCCCGCCCGCGCCCAGCACCACCCCGTCCACCAGCAGGAAGCCGACGCCGGGATGGTTCGCCAGGGTCGCCAGCAGCGCGGGGTGCGCACGCTCGATGCAGGCCCTGGAGGCCCGTCCGGGGACGTCCGGGAAGGAGATCAGGGCGAGGTTGCCGGAGGCCAGCACCACCGGGTCGGATCCCGTCACCGGGCGGTCCTCACCCTCCTCCTCCGGCCGGTGGAGGGCGGCGAGGACCGCCGCGCGGGCCTCGGCCCCGCTGCTCGTACGGCCGGCCTTGCGGGAGACGGGCAGTCCGCAGCCCGCCCGCACCAGGTCCTTGAGGGTCAGCCCGTACCGTGCGAGGAAGGTCTCCCCCGGACTCTGGCCGTGGTCGGACAGCAGCACGATGCGGTACGGGCGCGGTGCGTGCTCGGCGACCCGGGCGATCAGCGCGAGGCTGCGGTCGAGGCGTTCCAGCACCTGGTCGGTGTCCCGGCCGCGCGGGCCCGAGTGGTGCGCGACCTCGTCGTAGGCGACGAGGTCGGCGTAGACCACGGAGCGCCCCGCGAGCATGTCGCCGATCACCGCCGCCACGACGACGTCCCGCTCGACCACGGTCGCGAAGGCGCGGATCAGCGGGTAGAGCCCGCCGCGCGAGACCCGCGGCCGGTCCCCGCGGATCCGTGCCCGCAGGGACTGGACGACCTCGCGGCCCGCGTCGGCGACGAAGGACAGGGCCGTGCGGACGGCGTTGGCCGGATCGGAGAAGTACGCGAAGTAGCCGGAGCGGGACCGGTTGGCCCGTCCGCGCCGCGCCGAGACCGAGAGCACGAGCGCCAGCTGGTGTGCGCCGCCGCTGAAGAGGTTGCCCCGGCTGGCCCCGTCGAGCGTGAGCAGTCCGCCGTCGCCGGTGCGTTCGACTGCCCGCCGCTGGAGTTCCGCGGCGCTGGTGGGCCGGTTGCAGACCATCACCTCGCGGGTGTCCTTCTCGTACCAGCGGAAGGCGGGCACGTCGAAGGTGGAGCCGTGCAGGATGCCGAGCTGGCTGGCGCCGGTCTGGCTCGACCAGTCCGTGCGCCAGGACGTGATCCGGTGGCCGCGCTCCAGCCAGCCGGCGACGGTCGGCATCAGCGCGCTGTTGCAGGCCTCTCGCAGCACTTCGTACCCGACCCCGTCGAGCTGGAGGACCAACAGCCCGGGCGCGGCCGCCCCCGTGCGGGGCGCGGCTGCGGGGCCCTGCCGGCGGCGGCGCCGGTCGGCGAGCCGGTAGAGCCGGCGCCGGTAGGCCTCGTCGTCGCGCACCGCCAGCGCGGTGGAGGTCGCCGAGGCCACCGCGGACATCACGGCGGCGACGACGACCGCGGTCTCGGGGGCCGCCTCGCCCCGCCCGTCGGGGATCAGGCTGAGCGCTATCAGCAGGAGCGAGCCGTTCAGGAAGAAGACGAGCAGTCCCAGCACGAGGGCGGGCACGAGCAGCAGGGCCCGTACCAGCACGGGCCAGACGAGGGCGCTGAGCAGGCCGAAGGCGCCGGCACCCCAGGCCGCGGTGAGGCCGATCTGCGTGATGCTGTCGCTGTCGCCGGACCGGAGCCGGAAGTCCGGGAGGATTCCGGCCAGGGCGAGCATCGTGAGGGTGGACACCGCCCAGACGAGGACCACCCGCACCAGGGCGTTGCCCGTGGTCCGCCACCGCCGTCGCCGCACCTGCCACCCCCTGGCTCGTCTCCCGCTTCCAGGCTCGCACAGCGGGGGCGGCACGGCCGGGCGGCCGTACGGCGTGCAGGAGCGCGCGGCGGGTCGGCCGGGCGGGGACCTGAGCGCAAGTACGGCCGGATGCGGCCGGACGGGGCGGCGGTCAGGTGCGGGCGCAGCCTGCGGTCGGCATGGACAGCCGCCGGTGCACCTCGGCCTTCATCGCGGAGGTGTACCGGGGCTCTTCGTCCCCGGCGGTCTCCAGGCGCAGCCCGCGCCGTGCGCATTCGGCGGTGAACTCCTCGACGCAGCACAGCGCGCGGGCCAGTACCCGCTGGTTGGCGGCGACAAAGAGGTCGACCCGCCCGCTGGCTATCTCGGACCAGAATCCGCAGTGGTCCGCACGCATCCCGTAGACCAGCAGCTGCTTGGTCACCACGTACCCCCGGTCCGCCGCCCAGCGTGCGCACACGGCGTGCTGGCCGCAGGAGTCGACGGCGAAGGGGTCGGCGTCCAGGTCTTCGAGCGGGGCCAGGCTGGCGATCGCGGCCACGCGCAACTCTTCCATGCCGCCGGACCCTACTCCGATCCGCCGCCCGAGAGGAGGGGCTGCCGGGTTCGGATTCCGACGCGGTGGCGGGGGCCGCCGGCCCGGCATGATGGGTAGGACACCCCGAGTCCGACGGGACGGCGAGGGAGGGAGGGCCTGGTGCCGGTGGAGATCACCTGGTGGGGCCATGCGACGTGCACCGTCGAGGATTCCGGGGTGCGGCTGCTGACGGACCCGTTGTTCACGCGGCGGCTCGCACACCTGCGGCGGCGCCGCGGAGCGCTCCCGCCGCCCGAGGCGGCGGTGGCGGACGTGGTGCTGGTGTCGCACCTGCACGCGGACCACCTGCACCTGCCGTCGCTGGGGCGGCTCGCGCCCGGGACCAGGCTCCTGGTCCCGCGGGGGGCGCGACGGGCGGTCCCGGGGCTGGCCCGGCTCGCCGGGCTGCGCGGGCTGACGGTGACGGAGACCTCGCCGGGCGAAGAGGTCCGCGTGACGGAGGGCGTACGGGTCCGGGCGGTCAGCGCCCGGCACGACGGGCGGCGGCTGCCGTTCGGGCCGCACCGCGCGCCGGCGCTCGGATACGTGGTTCTGGGCTCCGCTCGAACGTACTTCGCCGGGGACACCGGGCTGTTCGCCACGATGGCCGACGAGGTCGGGCCGGTGGACGTGGCCCTGCTGCCGGTGGGCGGCTGGGGTCCGTACCTGGGGCCGGGGCACCTGGACGCCGGGCGGGCGGCGCACGCGCTGGTGCGGCTGGCCCCGGCGGCGGCGGTGCCGGTCCACTACGGGACGTACTGGCCGGTGGGGATGGACGCGGTGCGGCCGCACGAGTTCCACGCGCCCGGCGAGGAGTTCGAACGGCGCGCCCGGCAGTTGGCGCCCGAGGTGTGCGTGCGCGTACCGGGGCACGGTGAGCGGGTGCGGCTGCCGTGACGCTCCGCGACCTCACGGCTGTGGCAGCGGCGGCAGCCGCGGGGGCCGGCCAGGTACCGCCGGAGACCACCCAGCAGGCGGTGGGCTATCCGGCGCTGTTCGTGCTGGTGGCGCTGGGGGCACTGGTGCCGGTGATTCCGACGGGGGCGCTGGTGAGTTCGGCGGCGGTGGTGGCGTTCCACCACCAGTCGCCCTACGGGGTGCTGGCGGTGTTCGCGGTGGCCGCGCTGGCGGCCTTCACCGGGGACCTGGCGCTGTACTGGCTCGGGCAGCGCGGCGTGCGGTCCCGCAACGGCTCGCGGTGGCTGGCGGCGTTGCGCGGACGGGCCACGCCCGAGCGGCTGGAGCAGGCTCAGACCCGGCTGGACGAGCACGGGGTGACGGTGCTGGTGCTCTCCCGGCTGGTCCCGGCGGGCCGGATCCCGGTGATGCTGGCCTGTCTGCTGGCCGGGCTGCCGCTGCGCCGGTTCGCCCGCGGCGACGGCCCCGCCTGCGTGGCCTGGGCGGCCACGTACGGGCTGATCGGCATCCTGGGCGGCTCGCTCTTCTCGGAGCCGTGGAAGGGGGTGGCCGCGGCGGTCGGCCTGGCCCTGCTGATCAGCGCGGGCCCGGCGGCCTGGCGCCGGCTGCGCCGTAGCCCGGGAGGCACGGCCTGAGGGTGTCGTGCCGGTGGTGTCCCGGCCGGGCGGCCGTGCCCGGCGGCACTAGGCGGTGTCCGGGCCGGTGGCCGTATGCGTATCCGGGTCCGCCGTCTCCGTCACCGGATCCGGATCCAGTTCCGGGTCCGGGTCCGGGTCCGGGTCCGGGTCCGGGTCCGGGTCCGGGTCCGGCAGGGTGCGGGAGGCGCCGACCGGGAGGTCCCAGAGGTCTTCGCGGGGCAGTCCCGACCGGGACCAGGCGGCCAGGGTGCGGTGCAGGGGCTCCATGACCGGTTCGGCGGAGAGCACGAAGGCGGCCCAGTGCATGGGGGCCATCCTGCGGGCGCCGAGGTCGAGACAGGCCTGGACCGCTTCCTCCGGGTCGGCGTGGACGTCGCCGAGCCACCAGCGCGGGGCGTACGCACCGACGGGCAGCAGGGCGAGGTCGATGCCGGGGTGGCGGAGGCCGATCTCGCGGAACCAGCGGCCGTAGCCCGTGTCCCCCGCGAAGTAGACCTTCCTCGGCACCGGGCTCAGGGTGTCGGTGAGGATCCAGCCGCCCCACAGCGACCGGCAGGTGTCGAGCAGGGACCGCTTCGACCAGTGGTGGGCCGGGACGAACTCGAACCGTACGCCGCCCAGTTCGGCGGATTCCCACCAGTCGAGGTCGGTGACCCGGGTGAAGCCCCGGCGGCGGAACCAGCCCGCCAGGCCCGCCGGGACGAAGAGGGCGGTGTCCCGGGGCAGCCGCCTGAGGGTGGGGGCGTCGAGGTGGTCGTAGTGGTTGTGGCTGATCACGACCGCGTCCACCGGCGGCAGGTCCTCCCAGCGCACCCCGACGGGCGTCATCCGGGACGGGGTGCCGAGGATCCGCCGGGACCAGACGGGGTCGGTCAGCACGGTCAGTCCGCCGGTCCGCACGACCCAGCTGGCGTGCCCGGCCCAGGTGACGGACACCTCGCCGGGGGCCGTCGCCGGCAGCGGGCCCGGCTCGTACGGCAGGTCCGGGATGCCGCGCAGCCCCTCGGGGCCGGGCCGGAAGGCGCCCTCGCGGGCGAGCCGGGCGAAGGCGCGGACGCCGGGGAGCGGGGCGGTCAGCCGGTCGGCGAACGAGCGGGGCCAGCGCCGGTGTTCGCCGAGCGGGCGGGGGGCGGAGGGGAGCGGGGCCGGCCGGCCGGCGGCTTGGCGTACGGGCCCCGCGGAGGGGGCGGCCGGGGCGGGTGCGGGGGCGGCGTCCGTCCGGTCGCTCATCGAGAAGTCTCCGTTCGCCGTGGTCGCGGGTGCGGGTGCGGGTGCGGGGTCGCGGCGGGCCGGGCGGCCCGGGGGTCAGGCCAGCCCGGCCAGGACCGATCCGAGGAGGTCCAGGGAGCTCCGCACGTGCGGCAGTTCGAGCGGGTCGCGGGCGGTGAGCACCGCCAGCCGCTCCTCGGGGGTGGAGCCCAGCAGCGGCCCGGTGGACAACCTGACGCGCAGTGCGCCGAGTTCGTCCGCGAACCGCTGCCCGCCGGGGGTGGGCGCGCCGAGGCGGCCGCCGAGCCAGTCCTCCAGTTCCATGGCGTCGCCGACGCCGTGCCGGGCGAGTCCGGCGCGCAGCGGCGTGAGGTCGGCGTAGAGGTGGCGTCCGGCCTGCGGAGGCCTGGCCAGGGCTCCTGCCGCCCGGATCTCCCGGTGCGCGGCGGCGGCCACCAGGCCGTGCAGTCGGGCGGCCTCGTACGCGCGGGCGGCGACGGCGTCGGGTTCGTCGAGGGCGTGCGCGGCGGCGCCGGCGACGGGTCCGGCGACCACGGCGCCGGTGGCGGTGAGGACGTCGAGGGTGCCGGCGCGCAGCCGGACCCCGCGCGGCGTGCCGGGAAAGCGGACCACGGCGGCGGGCCAGCCTGCCGGGAGCAGCGCGCCGGACAGGTCGACGAGGACCGCCGCCTGGTCGGGCAGCATCTCGGCGGGGCTCAGGACGAGGTCGTCGTGGGGCCGGTGGAGGGTGTCGCGCCAGCTCTCGTCGCTGACGACGAACAGCCCGGCGGACTCGGCGGCCTCACAGGCCTCGCGCACCAGCTCGGGCGGCGGGACGGTCGCGGTCGGGTCGTCGGCGACGGACAGCAGCAGCACCCGCGGGTCGCCGCCCTCGGCACGCACCCGCCGTACGGTCTCCAGCAGGGCGTAGGGGTCCGGTACGCCGCCGCACTCGGCCGGGGTCGGCACGTGGTAGGCCCGCCGCCCGAGCAGCCTGACCTGCGGGGTCCACCAGGCGGGGCAGGGCCGGGGCAGCATCACATCGCCCCCGTACGCCCCGAGGAGGGCCAGGAGCAGCGCCGGGGCGCCGGGGCCCGCCGCCACGTTCTCCGGTGAGGCGGCGAGCCCGCGCCGGCCCCAGTACCGGCAGGCCGCCTCGCGCAGTGAATCCCCGCCGCCCGGGGGCTGCGGGGCGGAGCGCCCGGCGGCAGCGCCGAGGACGGAGATCAGTTCGGCGAGCACGGGCAGGCCCGGCTGCGGCGCGGGCGGGCCGTAGCGGACCGGGCCGCGGCCCTCCGCCGTCGTGCGCTGCATCCCCGCCACCGCTGTCCGCCTTCCGCGTTCGTCGCGCCGCACTCCGCCGATCCTGACCTTTATACGATTAATTGGCCGTATATGCCCGTTGTCCGACGCCGACCGTCACCCCGGCCCGCCGACACGCCGCCCGCCCGTCGGCTTCGGGCGTCAGCCCTTGCGCCCCACCATCGCGAGCAGCCTGGTCTGCGCGTCCGCACCCGCGGGGACCTCGACCGGCTCCGCGTACATGCCGCCGGCCGCCAGTGCGTCGGCGTACGGCATGAGCTCCTTGATCGAGAACTCGACGAGGGTTACGGGCAGCCGGTCGTCGACCCCGATGCCGCGGCAGAGGTCCCAGCCGTGCACGACGCAGTCGGCGGTCAGCTCCGCGCAGTACGCCGACCCCGGCGCGGGCCCGTACGAGAGGCGCACGGTCCGCTCCAGCGCGCCGGAGGCGGCGAAGGCGGCGTGCGCGGCCCCTGAGGCCCTGTCCCAACCCGCACGGTCCATTCCGTGCACGGCGTGGGCGCGGCCCACTGGTCGCCCCTCACGGCGCGCACCTGCTCGCCGAAGAAGCGCAGCGCTTCGGCGTGCCGTTCGAGCAGCGTGTCGGAACATGGCTCCCCCACCGCCCTCCGCCGGGGGTGACTCCCGCGCTGCAACCCTCCTCGCCCGCGCACCGCGCTGCCAGATACCCACCCGAAGCCCCTGCAAGGAAAGAGTGGTGTCCACATGTCAAAACGCAGATCTCAAATGACGAACTGGTCACTTACGGTGGTCCCAACGCTTCGACCAGGAGGGGTACGGCCATGGACGCCACGAACGCCGCCAGGGAGACCGCCGTCTACACGCACGGCCACCACGAGTCGGTCCTGCGCTCGCACCGCTGGCGCACGGCCGAGAACTCCGCCGCCTACCTGATCGGCGAGCTGCGCCCCGGCCTGTCGGTGCTGGACGTCGGGTGCGGCCCGGGCACCATCACGGCGGACCTGGCCGAGCTGGTCGCACCGGGCGGCCGGGTCACCGCCGTCGACGCGGCCGAGGACGTCCTGGCGCAGGCCCGGGCGCAGGTGGCGGAGCGGGGCTTGGACGGCGCCGTGTCCTTCGCCGTCGCGGACGTGCACGCGCTGGACTTCCCGGACGACTCCTTCGACGTGGTCCACGCCCACCAGGTGCTGCAGCACGTCGGGGATCCGGTGCGGGCGCTGCGTGAGATGCGGCGGGTGTGCCGTCCGGGCGGGCTGGTCGCCGCGCGCGACGCCGACTACGCGGCGATGACCTGGTACCCGGCGACGCCGGGGCTCGACGAGTGGCTGGACCTGTACCGGCGGGTGGCCCGAGCCAACGGCGGCGAACCGGACGCGGGCCGCCGGCTGCGGTCCTGGGCCCGGCAGGCCGGCTTCACGGACGTGGCCTCCTCGGCCACCGCCTGGTGCTTCGCCACCCCGGAGGAGACGGCGTGGTGGTCCGCGCTGTGGGCCGACCGGACGAAGGCCTCCTCGTACGCGGGCATCGCCGTCCGCGGCGGCCACGCGACGACCGGCGAGCTGGAGGCGGCGGCGGAGGCCTGGCACGCCTGGGGCACCGATCCGGACGCCTGGTTCTCCGTCCTGAACGCCGAGATCCTGTGCCGGGCCTGAGCCCGCGGCGGCGGTGGCGGGTGCCCGCCCGCGGGCGGGGGATCAGACCGGCGGCCGCATCCGGAAGTCGTAGCGGGCGGGCAGCGGGCAGTCGGTGAGGGCGGACCACACCTCGGACAGGGATTCCTCGCCCTCCCGCAGGTCGGGGAGTTCGAAGCCGTCCTCGAAAACACGGCGGGCCGCCCGCACATGGCCCTCCGCCGCGAGCAGCCGGGCGGCCAGCAGCCGGAAGCGGCCCTGTTCGCGCAGGGCCGGCCGGAGCCCGTCCCAGACGGCCCGGGCCTGGGGCAGCCGGCCCGCCGTGAGGAGCGCGGCCATCGCCTCCTGGCCGAGGGCCGACTCCGCGGCCGTCCACGGCCCGTCCCCGCGGCTCTCCACCGCCATGCCCTCGAAGGCCGCCGCGAATCGGTCGGCGGCCCGCGCCGCATCGCCCGCCAGTGCGTCCGCCACCGCCAGGCAGCGCAGCAGCGGCCACCGCGACGGGGCGAGCGCCAGGCCGCGCTCCCAGCTCCGTACCGCCTGGGCGGTGTCGCCCGCGTGCCACTGCGCCACCCCCAGGTGGTACTCGGTCAGCGGATCGGCGGGAGCCGTCTCCAGCATGTCCCGCCAGTGCGCGGCGACCAGGCTCGGCCCCGGCGGCACCATCCGGCGCGGGGCGGGCAGAACGCCCGTGCGCCACAGGGCCAGCCACGGTTCCTGCTCCTCGCCCAGCGTGGACTCCTCAAAGGGCGTGCCCGGCAGCCGGTGGCCGGAGCACAGCACCTCCAGCGCTCCCCAGCCCGAGCCGACCGCCAGCCGCTCCCCCGGTTCGGTGTCGGCGCTACCGCGCCACGCCTCGTACGCCGCGTCCACGTGTTCCCGCGGCAGTACGGCCTCCAGCGCGTCCTGCGCCGCGCCGCGGGCCGCCGCCCAGTCCGCTCCGTGCACCGCCGAGGGCTCCGCCGACAGCGGCCCGTACGCCTCCAGCCAGCTGAACTCCGCCCCGCCCTCGAGCCGTACGTGCTCCAACTGGGTCCGGGCCAGCCCGGCCTGGATCTCCGCGTAGCCGCCCGTGCCCGGCTCGGTCAGCCACTCCTGCCAGCGCCGGCCGCCGCCGCCCGCGCCCCACACGAACAGCTTGCGGCCCCGCAGCCGCCCGGTGGAGGTCTGCACCAGCCCCCGCCCACCGGCGTCCAGGCAGGCGATCCAGGGCCGGGCCCCGTCCGGGACCTCGTAGAAGAAGTCGGCCGGGTACTCGCTGCGCAGCGGGTACGTGCGGTCCGCGGCCTCCCACTCCGGCACCGGGACGCGGCGCAGCGAGCGCTCGTACCCGAAGTGCCAGGCCGCGTCGGCGGGGGCCAGGACCCGGCTGCCCGGGTCCTCCGGGACGGCGGTGTTGGACCACCAGTACACGGGTGCGGGCCGCTCGTGCGGGTTGCGCACGCGGACGCCGACGTAGAGGAACTGCGAGTCCCCGGGCAGCCACAGGTCCACCTGGAAGGGCAGGTCGCGCAGCCGCTCCCACTCCCACAGCCGGACCATCGCGCCGCCGTCCGGGGCGGGGACCAGTGCGGCGTGCAGGGGGGCGCAGGACAGGGTGGTGTGGCCGGTCGCGCCGGTGTTCCACTCGATGCCGCCGGAGAACCAGGCGCCGTTCAGCGCGAAGTTGGCGGGCTGGAACACCGGGTTCCGGTAGAGCAGTTCGCGCCCGGTCGGCAGGTGGACGAGCGAGTGGACGCGCCCGCCCAGACCCGGCAGCACCGTGACCCGCAGGTGCTCGTTCTCGATGACGACGGCCTCGAAGTCCCGCTCCGCGCGCTCCCGCCGGTACCCGTCGCGGATCCGTACGGGCAGCAGCGAGCGCAGCGGGGCATACCCGATCTGCCGGGCCATGTCCCGCGGCAGACCGTCGCGGGAGCGCTCGTCCAGGACGTGGACGCCGTCGGGTGCGCGCAGGGCGGGCAGCGGGTTGTCGGAGCCCAACGGGGCTGCGGGGAGGGTCAGTACGGCACGTCGGACGGTGGTGGCCATGAGGAAATGGAACACGCCACGGCGGCCGGTGCACAGGGATTCCGCGGATCACCACCGGTCAGGATGACGCAAGGGCTCCCGTCACGAGATCCGCGAGGAGCGCGCCCGCACGGCCGTCCGGGTCGAGGTCCGGGTCGTAGATGGTGACGTTCAGCCCGACGCAGCGCGGGGAGCCCACCAGCACGCCCAGCAGTTCGGCGAGTTCCTCGGGCAGCAGGCCCCCGGGGTCGGGGCTGTCCACGGCGGGCATCACCTCCGGGTCGAGCACGTCGGCGTCCAGGTGCACCCAGAATCCGTCGGTCACCGGCGGGTGAAGGCCCTCCAGCGCGGAGCGGGCGACGGCCGCGGCGCCCCGGCGGCGGATCTCGCCGACGGTGGCGGCGAAGATCCCGGCTTCCGCCAGCTCGAGGAGGTCCGCGTCCCCGTCCCGGATCCCGAACAGCCGGACGTCCTCGTCGCGCAGGTACGGCGCGAGGCCCTCGATGTCGCTGAGGGAGGCCTGCCCGCGGCCGGTGGCCAGGGCCAGCTCCTCGCCGCCCGCGGCCCCGACGGGCCCGTTGACGGCGGTGTTGCCCGGGTGGCGGAAGTCGGCGGAGCCGTCGACGGCGGCCAGACCGTAGCGGCCGGTCCGGCGCATGGCGAGCGAGGCGCCGAGCTGGATGGAGCAGTCCCCGCCGAGGACGACGGGGAACTCCCCGGCCCGCAGATGGCGTTCGATCCGGTCGGCGAGGGCGACGGTGTACGCGGCGAGCGCGTCGGCGTTGAAGACGCCGTCGCCTTCCGTCCAGTCGCCGCGGTCGTAGCGGGGCGGGACCACGACACCGCCCTCGCGCGCGCCGAGCCTGGTCAGCAGACCGTGCTCGCGCAGGGCGCCCGCGAGCTTGTAGACACCGGGGACGGTCCCGGGCGCGGGCGGCCGCAGACCCAGGTTGGACGGGGCGTCGAGCAGTACGAGGGTGCGCATCCACCCATCCTGCGCGATGAGGCGCCGCGGCGGAGGAAATCGTCGCGACCGGAGCCCGGGGCGGAGCCGGGGCCGGTCGACGCCGCCGCCTGCGGCGTCATCGTGCGCGCGGCATCCCGGCGGTGAGGGCCCAGCGTTCGTGGTCGCGCCAGGCTCCGTCG
The DNA here is from genome assembly GCF_055587885.1 of Streptomyces sp. NPDC046349. NCBI lineage: Bacteria > Bacillati > Actinomycetota > Actinomycetes > Kitasatosporales > Streptomycetaceae > Streptomyces > Streptomyces sp. NPDC046349. Next base: position 269,899 of record NZ_JBVJFK010000007.1, on the reverse strand, counting down.
ACGTGGAGGAAGTCGGGGGACAAGCCCTCCAGCCGGAAGCCGGCGCCGCGGACCAGTGCGATCGAAGCGGTGTTGCCGGGCTGGACGTTGGCCTCCAGCCGGTGCAGGCCGAGGCCCTCTCCGGCGGGGGCGAAGGCGTGGTCGAGGACCAGGCCGAGGGCTTCGCGCAGGAGCCCGCGGCGCGCTGCGTGCGTGAAGGCCCCGTAGCCGAGGGCCCCGCACTGGAAGGCGCCCCGCACGATGTTGTTGATGTTGACGAATCCGGCGAGCGCTCCGGTGCCGAGCTCGCACACGAGGAACCCGGCGCGGGCGTCGCCCTCGGTCAGCCGGGCGGCGTAGGGCTCGTACTCCTCGACGGTGGCGGGCGGGTACAGCCAGGGGTGGTGGAGGTCCCGGCTCTCGCGGACGCGCGCGGTGAACTCGGGCCCGTCGGCGAGCCGGTAGGGCCGCAGGCCGACGCGGCTCCCCTCGCGGACGAAGGTCGAAAAGGTCATCCGCCAAGGCTAGGTGCTGTGGCACGATCGCATCATGATCACGGATGGGACGAGTGCGGCGCTGCGCCGCCGGGCCGCGCTGAACAACGCCTCGTGGTGCGACGCGGTCTGCCGCGCGCACGGGCTGTCGCCTCGGTACGACGGCGGGGACCTCTGGCTGAGCCCGGTGCGGACCCCGCCGCTGTATCCCGATGCCGTGACCCTGGACGCGGCCGTCCCGGTGGAGCGTGTGCTCCTGTCGGTCGACACCGCCTCCCCCGGCTGCTCGGTGAAGGACAGCTTCGCCGCCCTGGACCTGGCCGGGGACGGCTTCGAGGTGCTGTTCGAGGCGCAGTGGATCCACCGCCCGGCCGGGGCAACGGTCCCGGCGGCGGGCCCTGCCGCACTGGAGTGGTCCGAGGCCGGCGACGCCACGGAGCTGGCGGCCTGGGAGGCCGCCTGGAACGGCGGGGAGAGCAACGGGCTGTTCAAGCCCTCCCTGCTCGGCGGTGACAGCGCCTTCCTCGCGGGCCGCGCCGGGGGCCGGATCGTCGCCGGGGCCGCCCTGCACACCGGCGGTGGCGTGGTGGGCGTCTCCAACCTGTTCGCCCGTGACGGGGCAGACGCCGACGCGGCCTGGGCGGGCGCCCTGACCGCGATCGCCGCCCGCCGGCCGGACCTGCCGGTGGTCGGATACGAGCACGGCGAGGACCTGGACGCCGCACTGCGCAACGGATTCACCCCCGTCGGCCCGCTGCGCGTCTGGCTGCGGACCTCGTGAAAGCCGCCGTGACGACCGCATGACGGTGTCCTGCTGCGGGTGATTTTCCGTCAAGCTCCGTTGTCAGTGGGTCCCCATAGTGTGGAGACATCACTCGGGGAGCTTCGGAAAAGGAGCGCAGTCATGTCCGCACACAGGATCCAGCACAAGGTGAACCACGTCGCGCTGGTGGTGGACTGTTCGGGTTCCATGCATCAGCACCAGAATCAACTCATCCGGGTCGTGGACGAGTTCGTGTCGGGGCTGAAGGCCGAGTCGGACCGTCTCGGCCATGAGACGCGGATCAGCCTCTATTCCTTCGACCACAGGGTGGAGAACCTGGTCTGGGACATGGACGTGAAACACCTGCCGTCCATGCGGGGCCTTTACCGGGTGAAGAACGGCGCCACCGCTCTCATCGAGGCATCCCTGAAATCCCTGGACGACCTGGGCCACATCTGGGAGGAATACGGCGAGCACAGTTTCCTCCAGATCGTGGTGACGGACGGCGAGGAGAACGCCTCGGGCGGCGACCGCCGGCACGACGGCGACATGGCTGTGCTCGGCCCCTGGCTCGACCGGATCACGGCGACGATGGGCTCGCTCCCGGACCACTGGACCTCCGCGATCCTCGTCCCGAACTCCCTGGCGAAGCGGACCGCCCAGAACTACGGCTTCCCGGCGGGGAACATCGCCATCTGGGACGCGGACTCCCAGGAGGGCGTCAAGGAGGCCATCGGCACCGTGCGCGCCGCCGCCACCGGTTTCCTGCGCGGCCGGGAGAAGGGCGTGCGAGGCACGAAGAACCTGTTCGCGGTCGGCCAGGACGTTTCCGTCGACGACGTACGCGCCCAACTCGAACCGATCGCGGCCGGCAAATACCGGCTGCTGGAGGTCGACGAGGACATGGGAATCCGCGCCTTCGTCGATGCCCACCCGGATGTGGTCTACGAACGAGGCTCCTGCTATTACCAGTTGGGAAGCCGCGTGCAGGTGCAGCCCGACAAGGAGGTCGTCGTCGTCGAGAAGAAAACCGACCGGGCCTACACGGGCGACGCGGCGCGCAGCCTCCTCTTCGGCACGGGAATCCGGGGTACGGTCTCCGTGAAGGCGGGCCACAACCCCGAATTGGAGGTCTACGTCCAGAGCCGTTCGGTGAACAGGAAGCTCAAGGCGAGGACCCGCCTGCTCGTCATGGTCTGAGATTCACGAAGAGGTCTCCAGGGCAAGCCTCGGCACGTCGCTGCGTTCGATCCCGAAGACCTGGGAGTACAGCGACAGTTCTGCCTCCAGCGCCCGGACCATGGTGTCGGCGCGGCGGAATCCGTGGCCCTCGCCCTCGAAGGCCAGGTAGGCGTGCGGGACCGGGCGGCCCCGCATCGCGGCCGTCAGCCGCTCCGCCTGCGCCGGCGGGCAGACCGCGTCGTCCAGTCCCTGGAACAGGACGAACGGCGCCGTGATCCGGTCGGCGTTGGCCACCGGGGAGCGCTCGCGGCTCACGACGGCGAGAGTCTGGGGCGGGCCGGCCAGGCCGTCGATGTAGCGGGATTCCAGGTCGTGGGTCTCCTCGGCGAATCCCAGCAGGTCCAACACCGGATAGATGATCGCCGCGCAGGCGTACAGGTCCGTCGCGGCCAGCGACGCAGCCGCAGTCCAGCCGCCCGCGCTGGCGCCGCGGATCGCGAGCCGGGCGGGATCTGCGGTGCCCTCGGCGGCCAGTGCGCGGGCCACCGCCGCGCAGTCCTCCACGTCCACCACGCCCCACTGTTCGCGCAGCCGCTCCCGGTAGGCGCGGCCGTAGCCGGTGGAGCCGCCGTAGTTCACCTCGACCACGCCGATCCCGCGCGAGGTGAAGTAGGCGATGTGCAGGTCGAGTACGGGGGGCACGTGGTCGGTGGGCCCGCCGTGCGCCCACACCACGTACGGGGGCAGCTCGTCGGCGGGTGCCCGGCAGGCCGGGTGGTGCGGCGGGTAGACGTGCGCGTGGATCTGCCGGTCGTCCGGGCCGAGGAAGGTACGGCTCTGCGGCTCGGGGTAGTAGGCCGGATCCACCGGGTCCGCGCCCTGCGCGCCGACGGCCCTGGCATGCCCGCTCGCGGTGTCCAGCTCGACCACCTCGTAGGCACTGCGCGGGCTCGCGGCGACCCCGTAGACCCGGCTGCCGTGCACGGCGAGCGTCGGCTGCCAGTTCGTCCAGGGCCCGGCCGCGTCCACCAGGTCGCCGCTCTCCGGGTCCAGGATGCCGAGCACCGAGGATCCCTGGCCGTGCAGTACGGCGACGAGTCCGTCGGGGAGCGGGGCGATCCAGCGCAGTCCGGGCTTCCACAGGGCTCCGCCGAACTCCTCCTCCCGCAGGCACAGGTTGACGACCCGCCCCGTGTCCGGGTCCACCCGGTACGGGTTCCACCAGCCGCCGCGGTCGCTGACCGCGAGGAGGGTTCCGTCGGCCGTCCATTCGACCTGGGCGACGGACTCGTCGGGGCCGCCGAGGACGGTCCGGGCGCCGGCGAGCCGCCCGTCGGCGGTGACCTCGGCCAGCTGCAGCGCGGTCCCGTCCCAGGGCATCCGGGGGTGGTCCCACACCAGCCACGCCGCCCGCCGGCCGTCCGGGGAGAGCCTGGGGCCGGTGGTGAAGCGGTGCCGGTCGTCGGTGAGCTCCCGTACGGCGGCGCGGTCCCGGGCCGCCGATCCGTCCAGCGGGACGGCGGCCAGCACCCGGCGCACATCGGTCGGTGCGGGTCCCGTGAACTCCTCCAGCACGCACCATACTTCGTCACCGCGCAGTACCGGGTCGGCCCAGCGCAGCCCGCCGCCGGTCGCGGACACCGGGGTGAGGGGCCGCGGGTCGGGGGCGCCGGGCGCGTCCGGCTCGTACGCGTACAGCCGCTGGTCGGCGAAGTGGACGAAGACCAGCAGGGGGCCGCCGCTCGCCCGCTCGGTGCCCGCCCAGGGCAGTCCGCCGTACTCGGTGAGCCGGCTGCGCACGTTCCACGGCGCGGGCAGCTCGCTGACCTCCGTCCCGGACCCGGCGGGGCGGCGGCGCACGAGGGTGCGGCGGCCGGCTTCCCGCGGCCGGGGCTCGGTCCACCACACCTCGGGGCCGACCGCGCCGAGGTACTCGGGACGTCCGTCGAGCGAGGCCGCGAGGCCGGCATCGATCGGCGAGGGCCAGCTCCCATAGGGGCAGGTCTGCGCGGCGGCCATCACCGGGCCCCGTTCACAGGGTCCGCAGGGCGCGGTCGAGGACGCGGACGCCGAAGTGGAGGGCCTCGACGGGGACCCGCTCGTCCACGCCGTGGAAGAGGGACCAATAGTCGAAGCCGGGTGGCAGCTTCAGCGGGGAGAAGCCGTAGCCGGTGATGCCGAGCCGGGAGAACTGCTTGGCGTCGGTGCCGCCCGCCATGCAGAAGGGCACCACGTGCCCGTCCGGGTCGAACCGCTCGACGCACTCGCGAAGGACTGCGTAGGTCCGCCCGTCCACGGGTGCCTCGAGCGCGACCTCCCGGTGGTGGAACTCCCAGGTGACGTCCGGGCCGGTGAGCGCGTCGAGGGTGGCGGTGAACTCGGCCTCGCCGCCGGGCAGGGTGCGCCCGTCGACGAAGGCGGTGGCCTGGCCGGGGATCACGTTCAGCTTGTAACCGGCGTCGAGCATGGTCGGGTTGGCGCTGTTGCGGACGGTCGCCTCCACGAGGGCGGCGGCCGGACCCAGCTTGCCGAGGACCGAGTCGAGGTCGAAGCCGGGGCGCCGCGGGTCGACGGACAGGCCCTGGAGGGCGGCGAGTTCGGTGATGCACGCGCTCACGGTGCCGGTGAGCCGGACCGGCCACTCGTGCTCGCCGATCCGGGCGACCGCGGCGGCGAGCCGGGTGACGGCGTTGGCCGTGTTGGGCTTGGATCCGTGGCCGGTGGTGCCGCGCGCGGTCAACTTCAGCCAGGCGGTGCCGCGTTCGCCGGCGGCGATCGGGTAGAGGGCGCGGCCGCGGCCGGTGTGGACGGTGAAGGCGCCGGATTCGCTCAGGCCCTCCGTACAGCCTTCGAAGAGTTCCGGGTGGTGGTCTGCGAGGAAGCCGGAGCCGTCGACGGCGCTGTCCTCCTCGTCGGCGGTGTAGGCGATCACGATGTCCCGGCGCGGCCGGACTCCCGCGCGTGCCCAGGCGCGTACGACGGCCAGCACCATCGCGTCCATGTTCTTCATGTCGACGGCGCCACGGCCCCAGACGACACCGCCCTGGACCTCGCCGGAGAAGGGGTCCACGCTCCAGTCGGCGGCCTCGGCGGGGACCACGTCGAGGTGTCCGTGGACGAGGAGGGCGTCGGCGGACGGGTCGGCGCCCGGGATCCGGGCGACGACGTTGGTGCGGCCCGGGGTGCGCTCCAGCAGGAGCGGTTCCAGGCCGGCGGCGGCGAGCCGTTCGGCGACGTATTCGGCGGCCGGCCGCTCGCGGCAGTCGCCGCCGCCCCGGTTGGTGGTGTCGATCCTGATGAGGTCCGAGGTGAAGGCGACGGCCTCGTCGAGGGCCGCCGCGTCGACCGTGTCCACGGCGTTCCCGGCGTCCGAGAATCCGTTCACGGCGCCGCCGGCTTCGGCGGGGACCCCGGTGTCGATTGCGCGCATGTCAGCCATACTGCTCCTCCACGGCCGCCGAGACGACCGTCGTGACGGCCTTGAAGGCGCGGATCCCCTCGTACATCGTCTCGCTGGTGTACGCGACCCTGCGCTCCCCGCTGCGCCGCACCCCCGGAACCACGGTGGCGGACATGGCCAGGTGTTCGGCGTCGAACTCCAGCTCCACGGTGAACGGGCCGCCGGGCACCGGTTCGCGCCGGACGGCGAGGGCGGTGGCCTCCTTGGCCGCGGCCCGGATGTCGGCGGCGGTGCGGGCGGGGGTCCGGCAGACGGCGGCGTAGCGCGAGACGTGGTCCTTGACCGCGACGGTCACCGCCTCCGGGGCGTAACCGGCGGCGTCCACACAGGTCAGGTCGTCCCCTGTGACCAGGATGACCGGGACCCCGTACTCGGCGACGACGTGGGCGTTGAGCAGCCCCTCGCTCGCGCGGGTCCCGTTGAGCCAGACACCGGTGATGGAGTTGGCCAGGTAGGTGTGGGCCAGGACGCCTTCGGTGCCGGCACCGGTGTGGTAGCCGACGAAGGCGACGCCGTCGACGTCGCCGCGCTGGACGCCCTCGACCATGGAGAGGGACTTGTGGCGGCCGGTGAGCATCTCGGCCCGGGCGTCGAGCCGCTCCAGCAGCAGGTTGCGCATGCTCCAGTGGGCCTCGTTGATGACCACCCGCTCGGCGCCGCCGTCGTAGAAGCCGAGCACGGCGGCGTTGACGTCGGAGGTGAACATCCCGCGGCAGCGCTCCCACTGGGGCGTGCCGGGCAGCACGTCCGCGGGCCAGGTGACGCCGGTGGCGCCTTCCATGTCGGCGGAGATGAGGATCTTCATCGGGCCCCCGGGCAGTCGGTTGCGCGGTCGCGCTCGACGCGGCCGGCACGCACTGCGCCCACCCTAAGGGCTGTCCCCCGCTCCGGGGTGGATCAGCGCGCGGCGTCCGTTCCGGCGCCCGGCCGCGGTTCGGCCGGGAGGGGTCGGGGGCGGAGCCGGGAAGGGCCGGGGGGCGGGGGCGCAGCCGGGAAGGGCCGGGGAGGAAAGTCCACCCGATCCGGTGAGGCGGCGGGGCTCTGCCCGGGCCCGCCCGGGCCCGGGCAACGGCCTTGCTCAGGCCTTGCCTTCGACTTCCGCAGCCAGGTTGGCCAGCAGGGTGTCGTAGATGCGGCCGAGGCCCTTGGGCGCGAAGGTGCGCTCGAAGAAGCCGCCGATGCCGCCGGCGCCGTTCCACACGGTGGTGACGACGGCCTTGGACCTGCCCTCGCCGGCCGGGGTGACCACCCAGGTGGTGACCATGGAGGAGTTGCGGTCCTTCTCCACGAGCTGTCCGTCGGTGGGCTCGGTGACCTCGAGCAGGCAGTCGCGCACGCGCTTGCTGGTCGCCTGGAGTTTCCAGTGCACCAGGGTGCCCTCGCCGTCGCCGCCCTCGAGCACTTCGTACTCGCTGAAGTGCTCGGGCAGCAGCTTGCCCCGGGTTCCGCTGTAGTCGGCCAGCGTGTCGAAGACCGTCTCCGCGTCGGCCCCGATGATGCGCTCCGTGGTGGCCTCGACCTGCGCCATACCTGTTCCTCCAGCAGTTGTGTCCGCTCGTCACGGCGAAGCCAACCACCTCCGGGGCGGTGGCCCAAATCCGGGTCGGCCGCCGAGCAGCGGGCTTCCGCGCCCGCACGATCATGGGAACGTTTGTTCTATTCTCTCGGCAGAGCCAGCAAGGGAGGCGCACCATGCGCTGGGAGAACCTGACCGAGGGCCCCGCGGGGCCGGCCGCGCTCTTCGGGGCCGGCGCCGTCGTGACGCGCACCGTCGACACACCCGAGTTCCGGGGGATCACCTTCCACGAGGTACGGGCCCGGTCGATCGTCAACCGGGTCCCCGGCGCATCGCGCATGCCGTTCGAGTGGACCGTCAACCCCTACCGCGGCTGCAGCCACGCATGCGTGTACTGCTTCGCCCGCAAGACGCACAGCTACCTCGACCTCGACACCGGCCTCGGCTTCGACTCCCAGATCGTCGTCAAGACCAACGCCCCCGAACTGCTGCGCCGCGAGCTGGCCGCACCCCGCTGGACCGGCGCGCACATCGCCATGGGCACCAACGTGGACTGCTACCAGCGCGCCGAGGGCCGCTACCGGCTGATGCCGGGGATCATCGAGGCCCTGCGCGACCGGGCCAACCCCTTCTCGATCCTCACCAAGGGCACGCTGATCCTGCGCGACCTCCCCCTCCTGCGCGAGGCCGCCGAGGTCACCGAGGTGGGGATCTCGGTCTCCGTCGGCTTCACCGACACGGCCCTGTGGCGGACCGTGGAGCCCGGGACCCCCTCGCCGGCCGCCCGGCTGAACGCCGTACGGACCCTGACCGGCGCCGGGATCGAGTGCGGGGTGCTGATGGCCCCGGTCATCCCCTTCCTCGGCGACTCCCCCGCCCAGCTGCGGGCCACCGTGCGGGCCGTCGCCGAGTCCGGCGCCACCTCGGTGACACCCCTGGTACTCCATCTGCGGCCGGGGGCCCGCGAGTGGTTCACCGCCTGGCTGGGCAAGCACCACCCGCACCTCGTCGAGCGCTACGAGCGGATGTACGCGGGCGGCTCGTACGCGCCCACCTGGTACCAGCGGACGATCACCCGCCAAGTCCACGAACTGGCCGCCGAATTCGGCATCGGCCCGGCCCGGCGGGGCGATACCCGCAGGACCACGGGCCCCGAACGCCCGGACGGGCCCGAGCCGGCCGGGGCCACCCAGCTCACCCTCCTCTGACGTCCATCACGCCCTGAACGGTCATCACATCGGGCCAATAGCCCTTCCAATGCCGCCTTCCAGGCGTGGTTTCCGGGACGATTCCGCCCAGAACCCTCGGCTGGGAGGCCCCATGCTCCACCCCTTGAAGAAGCGCGCCGCCGTCCTGCTGGCGATCTCCACCGTCGCCGCCGCCCTCACGAGTCCGGTGACGGCCGCCCCTGCATCGCCCGCGGCCGCGGCGGCCGCGCAGGCCGCCCTGCGCTGGACCGGCTGCGCGACGCCCCGCTACCCGACGCTGCAGTGCGCGTCCCTCGAGGTGCCTCTCGACCACGACCGGCCCGCCGGCCGGACGATCACGCTCGCGCTGACCCGGGTCCCCCACACCGCCAAGACCTCCCAGGGCCCGCTGCTGGTGAACCCGGGCGGCCCGGGCGGCAGCGGGCGCGCGCTCGCCGGGTTCGTCGCCTCCGCCCTGCCCAAGGACGTGGCGGCGCAGTACGACGTGATCGGCTTCGATCCCCGGGGCGTCGGCAAGAGCGAGCCCGCCCTCGACTGCGGGGCCGGGCACTTCTCCCCGGTACGGCCCGACTCCGTACCGCAGGACGCGGCCACCGAGCACGCCAACCTGGACCGCGTACGGACCTTCGCCGAATCCTGCGGCGCCAAGCACGCGGACGTGCTGCCGCACATCGGCACCGTCTCGGCCGCCCGGGACATCGAGGTCCTGCGCACCGCCCTCGGTGCGGAGCGCATCAGCTACTTCGGCTACTCCTACGGGACCTACCTGGGCGCGGTCTACGCCAAGCTCCACCCGGGCCGGGTGCACCGGCTCGTCCTTGACTCCGTGGTCGACCCGAACGGGGTCTGGTACCAGGACAACCTCGCCCAGGACCTCGCCTTCGACGCCCGCCACAAGGCGTTCCTCGCGTGGATCGCCCGGCACGACGCCACGTATCGGCTCGGCACCGACCCTGCGGCGGTCGAGGCGCGCTGGTACGCGATGCGGCAGGCGCTGCGGGGGGCGCCGGCCGGCGGCAAGGTGGGCCCGTCGGAGCTGGAGGACACCTACATGCCGGGCGGCTACTACAACGGCTACTGGCCCAGCCTCGCGGAGGCCTTCGCGGCCTACGCGGTGAAAAGGGACCCGAAGCCCCTGGTGGCGGCATACGAGCGGTTCGGCGCGGTGGAGCCCTCGGCGGGCAACAGTTACAGCGTCTACACGGCGGTCCAGTGCCGGGACTCGGCCTGGCCCCGGGACTGGAACGAGTGGCGCGCGGACATGTGGCGCACCCACACCAAGGCGCCGTTCATGACCTGGAACAACGCCTGGTACAACGCGCCGTGCGCGTTCTGGCCGACCGAGCCCCTCCGGGCCCCGGACGTGACCAACGCGGATCTGCCGCCCGCCCTGCTCCTGCAGGCGACGGACGACGCGGCGACGCCCTTCCACGGGGCGGTCAGCATGCGGGAGAAGCTGTCGGGCGCGGCCCTGGTGGTCGAGGAGGGCGGCGGCAACCACGGCATCGCCCTGAGCGGGAACAAGTGCCTGGACGAGAAGGTGGCGGCCTACCTGAGGACGGGGCAGGCCGCGGACGCCGCCTGCCCCGCGCAGGCGGCCCCGCAGCCGACGGCGGCGACCCGGGCCGTGCCATCCTCGGCGGGCGGCGCCGCCCTGCACGGCCTGCTGGGCTTCCGCGGCTGACCGCAGGGGCCGGCGGGCGGTCCGGCAGCCCGCCTGCCGGCCGGTCTGCCGGGCCTCGGGCCGGCAGCACCGCGAAGGCCTCCACCTCCACCAGGAGTGCCCACGGGGCCAGGGCCGAGACCTGGACGGCCGGGGATTCTCCTCGAGGCGCACCGACCCCTTCGGGTGCGGACATGCGGGTCGGGTGGCTTCCTCCGTGACCGGTCGTGGGCCGCTCCTGTCAGTCCTCGACGGCGCCACTCAGTCCTCGAGGGCCCGCAGGGCGGTCGTGGCGGCCACGGCCAGGCGGGGATGGGACTGGGCGCGGGTGAGGATTTCGCGTGCGCGGGGGTCGCCGAGGGCGCCCAGTCCCTCGACGCAGGCCAGGGCCACCCGCCAGTAGGGGTCGTTCGGGGACAGCAGCGCGGACAGGGTGGCGAGCAGGGCCGGTACGGACTCGGGGGCGCGGAGCGCGGTGAGCAGCCGGACGGGCTGGAGGGCGTAGGCCGTGCGCAGGCCGTTGGTGGCGAGGGCCGCGGCCGCGCGGGCGGTGCGCGGGTCGCCGAGGACGGCCAAGGCCTCGGCGGCGGCGGCGCAGCGGGGCGGGTCCCGGTGGTTGAGGAGCAGCACGAGGGATTCGAAGGCGCGCCGGTCCCCGGCGAGCCCGAGCCGGTACGCGGCCAGTTCGCGGGCCCACAGGGGCAGCCCGGCCGAGGTCAGGGAGTCCGCGAGAGCGTCGGGCCCGGCCGCGAGCAGTACCTCGTACTCGGGGGACCCGCCCGCCTCCGCCCGCAGGCGCTCCAGCACGTCGTTCACCCGGCCCACCCTAGGGGGGCGGGGCGGTCGGCACGCCGGGTTCACGCAGATGATCAAGCGCGGTTGATCGATGATCGATGATCGGTACATTTCGGCGGTACAGGTCACATCTCCGCGCTCTGGCGCACCAGTTACCGGCGAGTTACTGTCGTTGCAACACGTACGAGGGCGGCCTGGTGACGCAGCCGCCTCGTGCCGGTCGGTTCGTTTCGCATGCACGGCATGACCCCGGGACAGGGTCCTGCCGCTTCCGCCCCCGGGTCCGCCCGCCGGGTTCCCCGTCCGGGCCGTCCGCGCCCGGGCTCCTCACCGCACGGCATTCCGTACGGCATCCGCGCGCGCTGTGCGCCGCGCGCTCCCCTCAGTCGTCACCCTCTTCCACTGGAGTCCCTCGATGGACCGTCAGTCCAGTCAGCCCACCCTCCAGACCATCGCCGTCGTCGGACTCGGCACGATGGGCACCGGCATCGCCGAGGTCCTCGCCCGGGCCGGCCGCGAGGTCATCGGCATCGACATCAGCGAGAGCGCCGCCCGCCGGGCCTCGGCCTCCCTCGCCGCGGCGACGGCGCGTTCCGTCACCCGGGAGCGGCTCACCGAGCAGGAGCGGGCGGACGTCCTGGCCCGATTCCGCACCTTCACCGACCTGGCCGCCGCGGCCGAGGCCGATCTCGTCATCGAGGTCGTGCCGGAGTCGTACGAGGTCAAGCAGCAGGTCTTCCGCGAGCTCGACGCGGTCGTGCGGCCCGACACCATCCTGGCGACGGGCACCAACGCCCTGTCGGTGACCCGGCTCGCCGCCGAGTCCCAGCGCCCCGAGCGCGTGCTCGGCCTGCACTTCTTCAATCCGGTCCCGGCGATGAAGCTGGTCGAGGTCGTCTCCTGCGTCCTGACCGCCCCGACGGCCGTGGAAGCGGTCACGGAGCTGGCCCGCGAGCTCGGCAAGGAGCCCGTCGCGGTCGGCGACCGGCCCGGTTTCGTCGCGGACGGCCTGCTCTTCGGCTACCTCAACCAGGCCGCCGCCATGTACGAGGCGAAGTACGCCTCCCGCGAGGACATCGACGCCGCGATGCGGCTCGGCTGCGGCCTGCCCATGGGCCCGCTCGCGCTGCTCGACCTGATCGGCGTGGACACGGCCCGCACGGTCCTGGAGGCCATGTACGCCTCCTCCGGCGACCGGCTGCACGCCCCGGCCCCGATTTTGGGGCAGCTGGCCGAGGCCGGGCTGGCCGGGCAGAAGTCCGGGCGCGGCTTCTACACGTACGAGGCGCCCGGCAGCTCGGTGATCGTGCGTGACCTGCAGACCCCGCTGGACGGGTCCCTGCTGGGTGCGGGCCGCCCGGTGAGCTCGGTCGGCGTGGCCGGCTCCGGCACCATGGCGAGCGGCATCGCGCAGGTCTTCGCCCAGTCCGGGTTCGACGTGGTCCTGGCGGCTCGCAGCCAGGAGAAGGCGGAGGCCGCCAAGGCCGCCATCGGCAAGTCCCTGGGCCGTGCGGTGTCCAAGGGCCGGCTGACACAGGAGGCGGCCGACGGGACCCTGGGCCGGATCACCCCGGCCGGGTCGCTGGACGCCTTCGCCGAGGTGGACCTGGCGGTGGAGGCGGTCGCCGAGGACCTGGCGGTCAAGCAGGAGCTGTTCGCGGCGCTGGACAAGGTCTGCAAGCCGGGTGCGGTGCTGGCCACCACCACGTCCTCGCTGCCGGTGATCGCGGTGGCCCGGGTGACCTCGCGTCCGCAGGACGTGATCGGCATGCACTTCTTCAACCCGGCGCCGGCGATGAAGCTGGTCGAGGTGGTCCGGACCGTCCTGACGGCCGACGACGTGCACGCCACGGTCCGCGAGATCTGCGTGAAGGTGCGCAAGCACCCCGTGGACTGCGGCGACCGGGCCGGCTTCATCGTGAACGCGCTGCTGTTCCCGTACCTCAACAACGCGATCAAGATGGTCGAGGAGCACTACGCGAGCCTCGACCAGATCGACGCGGCGATGAAGCTGGGCGGCGGCTACCCGATGGGACCGTTCGAGCTGCTCGACGTGGTCGGCCTCGACGTCTCGCTGGCCATCGAGAAGGTTCTCCACAAGGAGTTCCGCGACCCGGGCCTGGCCCCGTCCCCGCTGCTGGAGCACCTGGTGGCGGCGGGCTGCCTGGGCCGGAAGACCGGCCGCGGATTCCGTGAGTACGCCCGGCGGTAACCGAGCGGGCCATGAGCCGGATGCGTGGGGAGGGCTGCTCGGGTCCGCCGGACCCTCACGGCGGACTGACCCTCCCGAGCCCAGTGCGGGCTCTCCCCCGCATCCCCCCCTCTCCCACCCCCCTCAGGCGCGCTCCCCTGCGCGAATGAAGTACTTTCGCTCTATGTCCCAGCCCGCCAAGACCTCGCCCCGCGCCTCCTCGGCCCCCGACGCCCCGGAGAGCGCGGCCGGCACCCGGGCTGCCGCCCAGCGGCTCAAAATGCGCCGTGAGCTCGCCACGGCGGCCATGGAGCTGTTCGCCACCAAGGGGTACGAGGCGACGACGGTCGACGAGATCGCCGCGACGGCGGGCGTCGCGCGGCGGACCTTCTTCCGGCACTTCCGGTCGAAGGAAGAGGCGATCTTCCCCGACCACGACGACACCCTGATCCGCGCCGAAGCCGTCCTGGACGTCGCCCCGGCGCACGAGCACCCGCTCGACACGGTGTGCCGCGGGATCAAGGAAGTCATGAAGATGTACGCCGCCTCGCCCGCGGTGTCGGTGGAGCGCTACCGGCTGACCCGCGAGGTGCCGGCGCTGCGGGAGCGCGAGATCGCCTCCGTGGCCCGGTACGAGCGGCTCTTCACGCGCTACCTGCTGGCGCACTTCGACGAGACCGACCACCACGACGGCAACGACGACCCGCTCCTGGCCGAGGTGGCCGCCTCGGCCGTGGTCACGGCCCACAACCACGTGCTGCGGCGCTGGCTGCGGGCCGGCGGCCAGGGCGACGTGGAGGCGCAGCTGGACCACGCCTTCTCGATCGTGCGCAAGACCTTCGGCACCGGGATCGGCGCGGGCCGCACCCTGAGCACGGCGGCGCCCTCCGCGCCGGCGGCGGTCCGCACGGAGGGCGAGGTGCTGGTGGCGGTGGCGCGTACCGACGCGCCTCTGGACGAGGTCATGCGGACCATCGAAGAGGCACTGCGCGCGAGGTAGCCGCACCGGAAGCGATGCTCGTCACAGCGGCCGCCCCCGAGGAGGGGGCGGCCGCTTTCGTATGTCCGGCTTGCCCCTACTCGACAGTAACTCTGATCGATCATCGCTCATCTGCGCAGGTCAATAGGCAAATGAGAGAAAGTTTTGGCACGCGGTGCCTTGCCGGGTGACACGGGGTGCCATACGTTGAAGTCGTCCGGATGTCCCCGCGACCCACGCCCACACGGCACGGAACGCGCCCCGGACGCCTGCGTCACCAGGCACCCGCACGCCCCACCACGGGCGGCGCCCAGCACCACAGCACCGCCGGACCGACGGCACACCGCAACCCGCACCACGCACCCGTTCACCTCAGCGCACCCTCATCAGCGCTAGCCGGAGGCTCACCGTGAAGGACATCCTGGACGCGATTCAGTCGCAGTCCGCCACCGCCGCAGACTTCGCAGCCCTGCCGCTGCCCGACTCCTACCGCGCGGTCACCGTGCACAAGGACGAGGCGGAGATGTTCGCCGGGCTCACCACGCGCGAGAAGGACCCGCGCAAGTCCCTGCACCTGGACCACGTGCCGCTCCCCGAGCTGGGCCCCGGCGAGGCCCTGGTGGCCGTCATGGCCTCCTCGGTCAACTACAACTCCGTGTGGACCTCGATCTTCGAGCCCGTCTCCACCTTCAGCTTCCTGGAGCGCTACGGGCGCCTGTCGGAGCTCACCAAGCGCCACGACCTCCCGTACCACGTCATCGGCTCCGACCTCGCGGGCGTCGTCCTGCGCACCGGCCCCGGCGTCAACGCCTGGAACCCGGGCGACGAGGTCGTCGCGCACTGCCTCTCCGTCGAGCTGGAGTCCTCGGACGGCCACAACGACACGATGCTCGACCCCGAGCAGCGCATCTGGGGCTTCGAGACCAACTTCGGCGGCCTGGCCGAAATCGCGCTCGTCAAGTCGAACCAGCTGATGCCCAAGCCCGACCACCTGAGCTGGGAGGAGGCCGCCTCCCCCGGCCTGGTCAACTCCACCGCCTACCGCCAGCTGGTCTCCAGCAACGGCGCCGGCATGAAGCAGGGCGACAACGTCCTGATCTGGGGCGCCAGCGGCGGCCTCGGCTCCTACGCCACCCAGTTCGCGCTGGCCGGCGGCGCCAACCCGATCTGCGTCGTCTCCTCCCCCGAGAAGGCCGACATCTGCCGGTCCATGGGCGCCACGGCGGTCATCGACCGCAACGCCGAGGGCTACAAGTTCTGGAAGGACGAGAACACCCAGGACCCCCGCGAGTGGAAGCGCTTCGGCTCCAAGATCCGCGAGCTGACCGGCGGCGAGGACATCGACATCGTCTTCGAGCACCCGGGCCGCGAGACCTTCGGCGCCTCGGTCTACGTCACCCGCAAGGGCGGCACCATCACCACCTGCGCCTCGACCTCGGGCTACATGCACCAGTACGACAACCGCTACCTGTGGATGTCGCTGAAGCGGATCGTCGGCTCGCACTTCGCCAACTACCGCGAGGCGTGGGAGGCCAACCGCCTGATCGCCAAGGGCAAGATCCACCCCACCCTGTCGAAGGTCTACTCCCTGGAGGAGACCGGCCAGGCCGCCTACGACGTCCACCGCAACCTCCACCAGGGCAAGGTCGGCGTCCTCGCGCTGGCCCCCGAGGAGGGCCTGGGCGTCCGCGACCACGAGATGCGCGCCAAGCACCTCGACGCCATCAACCGCTTCCGCAACGTCTGAGTCCGTTCAAAGGCCTAAGGGACAGCCTGAGATGACAGAGCGCCAGAAGGACCGTCCGTGGCTCATGCGGACGTACGCCGGCCACTCCACGGCCGAGGCGTCCAACGAGCTGTACCGCCGCAACCTCGCCAAGGGCCAGACCGGCCTGTCGGTCGCGTTCGACCTGCCGACGCAGACCGGCTACGACCCCGACCACATCCTCGCCCGCGGCGAGGTGGGCCGGGTCGGGGTCCCGGTCTCCCATCTGGGCGACATGCGGCGGCTGTTCCAGGACATACCCCTGGAGCAGATGAACACCTCGATGACGATCAACGCCACCGCCATGTGGCTGCTGGCGCTCTACCAGGTGGCCGCCGAGGAGCAGGGGGCTGACATCTCCCAGCTCCAGGGCACCACCCAGAACGACATCGTCAAGGAGTACCTCTCGCGCGGGACGCACGTCTTCCCGCCGGGGCCGTCCCTGCGGCTGACGACCGACATGATCGCGTACACGGTCAACCACATCCCGAAGTGGAACCCGATCAACATCTGCAGCTACCACCTGCAGGAGGCCGGGGCCACCCCGGTCCAGGAGATCTCGTACGCGATGTCCACGGCGATCGCCGTCCTCGACTCGGTGCGCGACTCGGGGCAGGTTCCCCAGGAGCGCTTCGGCGAGGTGGTCGCCCGTATCTCCTTCTTCGTGAACGCGGGCGTCCGCTTCATCGAGGAGATGTGCAAGATGCGCGCCTTCGGCCGCATCTGGGACAAGGTCACCAAGGAGCGCTACGGCATCGAGAACGCGAAGCAGCGCCGCTTCCGTTACGGCGTCCAGGTCAACTCCCTGGGGCTCACCGAGGCACAGCCGGAGAACAACGTCCAGCGCATCGTGCTGGAGATGCTCGCGGTCACCCTCTCCAAGGACGCCCGCGCCCGCGCGGTGCAGCTGCCCGCCTGGAACGAGGCGCTGGGCCTGCCCCGCCCGTGGGACCAGCAGTGGTCGCTGCGCATCCAGCAGGTCCTCGCCCACGAGAGCGACCTGCTGGAGTACGACGACATCTTCGCCGGATCCCACGTCATCGAGGCCAAAGTCGACTCCCTGGTCGCCGACTGCCTGGCCGAGATCGACCGGATCCAGGAGATGGGCGGCGCCATGGCCGCCGTCGAGTCCGGGTACCTGAAGTCCCAGCTGGTCTCCTCGCACGCCGAGCGGCGCGCGCGGATCGAGGCCGGCGAGGACAAGATCGTCGGCGTGAACTGCTTCGAGCAGACCGAGCCGAACCCGCTGACGGCCGACCTCGACGGCGCCATCATGACGGTGGACCCGGCCGTGGAGGCCTTCACCGTCGAGCGGATCGCCCGCTGGCGCACCGAGCGGCAGGAGTCCTCGGACCGGCAGGGGAACGGCGACCCGTTCGTCTTCCCCACCACGCAGCAGGCGCTGGAACGCCTCAAGGAGGCCGCGGCGGGCACCGAGAACCTGATGGAGGCCACCCTGGAGTGCGCCCGGGCCGGTGTCACCACCGGTGAGTGGGCGGGCGCGCTGCGCGAGGTGTTCGGCGAGTTCCGGGCCCCGACCGGGGTCTCGTCGGCCCCCGTCGCCGTGGCCGCCGAACCGGGCACTCCGATGCACGAGGTCCGCGAGAAGGTCGCCCGCACCGCCGATGAGCTCGGCTCGGGCCGGCTGCGCCTGCTGGTGGGCAAGCCCGGCCTGGACGGGCACTCCAACGGGGCCGAGCAGATCGCCGTCCGCGCCCGCGACGCCGGCTTCGAAGTGGTCTACCAGGGCATCAGGCTGACGCCTGAGGAGATCTCCTCCGCCGCGCTGGCCGAGGACGTGCACTGCGTGGGACTGTCCATCCTGTCCGGATCGCACAGCGCCCTCGTCCCGGACGTCCTGGAGCGGCTGCGCGGAGCGGGGGCGGGTGACATCCCCGTCATCGTCGGAGGCATCATTCCGAACGCCGACGCCGTCGCGCTCAAGGCCGCGGGGGTCGCCGCGGTCTTCACCCCGAAGGACTTCGGCATCACGGAGATCATCGGCCGTATCGTCGACGAGATCCGCAAGGCCAACAAGCTCGCCCCCCTCGACACAGACAACGCACTCGTTGCAAGCACGGAGGTCCCCGCATGACCACGCCAGTCCACCCGGTGAACCGCCTTCGCCCGCGTCGCTCCTGCCTCGCGGTGCCCGGCTCGAACCCGCGGTTCCTGGAGAAGGCCCAGGGCCTGCCGGCCGACCAGGTCTTCCTGGACCTGGAGGACGCCTGCGCCCCGCTCGCCAAGGAAGGCGCCCGCCACACCATCGTGGACGCGCTGAACAACGGCGACTGGACCGGCAAGACCCGCGTCGTGCGCGTCAACGACTGGACCACCCACTGGACCTACCGCGACGTCATCACCGTCGTCGAGGGTGCGGGCCAGAACCTCGACTGCATCATGCTGCCCAAGGTCCAGGACGCCCAGCAGGTCGTGGCCCTCGACCTCCTCCTGACCCAGATCGAGAAGACCATGGGCTTCGAGGTCGGCAAGATCGGCATCGAGGCGCAGATCGAGAACGCCAAGGGCCTGGTGAACGTCGACGAGATCGCCGCCGCCTCCCCCCGGCTGGAGACGATCATCTTCGGTCCGGCCGACTTCATGGCCTCGATCAACATGAAGTCCCTGGTCGTGGGCATGCAGCCGCCCGGCTACCCGGCGGACGCCTACCACTACATCCTCATGCGGATCCTGATGGCGGCCCGGACGCACAACCTCCAGGCCATCGACGGCCCCTTCCTGCAGATCCGCGACGTGGACGCCTACCGCGAGGTGGCGGGCCGGGCGGCCGCGCTGGGCTTCGACGGCAAGTGGGTGCTGCACCCCGGCCAGGTCGACGCGGCCAACGAGGTCTTCTCCCCCTCCCAGGAGGACTACGACCACGCCGAGCTGATCCTCGACGCGTACGACTGGTGCACGTCGGAGGCCGGCGGCAAGAAGGGCTCCGCGATGCTCGGCGACGAGATGATCGACGAGGCCAGCCGCAAGATGGCCCTGGTCATCGCCGGCAAGGGGCGGGCCGCCGGCATGCAGCGCACCACCAAGTTCGAGATCCCGGAGGCGTAGGGCCATGCAGTTCGGACGCACGTACGAGGAGTTCGAGGTCGGGGCGGTCTACAAGCACTGGCCCGGGAAGACGGTCACGGAGTACGACGACCACCTCTTCTGCCTCCTGACCATGAACCACCACCCGCTCCACATGGACGCGAACTACGCCGAGAACACCACCGACTTCGGCAAGAACGTGGTCGTGGGCAATTACATCTACTCGCTGCTGCTCGGCATGTCCGTGCCGGACGTCTCCGGGAAGGCCATCGCCAACCTGGAGATCGAGTCCCTGCGGCACGTGGCGCCGACCTTCCACGGCGACACGATCTACGGCGAGACCACGGTCCTCGACAAGACCCCGTCGAAGTCGAAGAACGACCGCGGCATCGTCTACGTCGAGACCAAGGGCTACAAGCAGGACGGCACCCTCGTCTGCGTCTTCCGGCGCAAGGTGATGGTCCCGACCGAGACGTACATCAAGGAGCGCGGCGGCGAGCAGCCCGGCCGCCCCCAGCTGAAGACCCAGGAGAAGTAGCCATGGCCCGACTCGCCCAGACCGCCGGGCTGACCGACGTCCAGCGGGAGATCCTCAAGACCGTCCGCGAGTTCGTCGACAAGGAGATCATCCCGGTCGCCACCGAGCTGGAGCACCGCGACGAGTACCCGCAAGCGATCGTCGACGGCCTCAAGGAGCTCGGCCTCTTCGGGCTGATGATCCCGGAGGAGTACGGCGGCCTGGGTGAGTCGCTCCTCACCTACGCCCTGTGCGTCGAGGAGATCGCACGGGGCTGGATGTCCGTCTCGGGCATCATCAACACGCACTTCATCGTGGCGTACATGCTCAAGCAGCACGGCACGCAGGAGCAGAAGGACCACTTCCTCCCGCGCATGGCGCTGGGCGAGGTGCGCGGCGCCTTCTCGATGTCCGAGCCGGCCCTCGGCTCCGACGTGTCGGCCATCTCGTCCAAGGCGGTCAGGGACGGCGACGAGTACGTCCTGAACGGCCAGAAGATGTGGCTGACGAACGGCGGCAGCTCCACGCTGGTGGCCGTTCTCGTCCGGAGTGACGAAGGACACCCCGAGGGCACCGCGCCCCACAAGTCGATGACGACCTTCCTCGTCGAGAAGGAGCCCGGCTTCGGCGAGGTCCGCCCCGGCCTGACCATCCCCGGCAAGATCGACAAGATGGGCTACAAGGGCGTCGACACGACCGAGCTCATCATGGACGGACTGCGCATTCCGGCCAATCGCGTCCTCGGAGGCCGGACCGGCCGAGGGTTTTACCAAATGATGGACGGGGTCGAGGTCGGCCGCGTCAACGTGGCGGCGCGTGGCTGCGGCGTCGCTCAGCGTGCTTTCGAGCTCGGCGTCTCGTATGCCCAGCAACGTCACACTTTCGGCAAGGCGATCGCCGAACACCAGGCCATCCAGTTCAAGCTGGCCGAGATGGCTACCAAGGTCGAAGCCGCTCATGCGATGATGGTGAATGCAGCACGCAAAAAGGACTCTGGGGAACGAAACGACCTCGAAGCAGGGATGGCGAAGTACCTCGCCTCCGAATACTGCAAGGAGGTGGTGGAGGACGCCTTCCGCATCCACGGTGGATACGGATTCTCGAAGGAGTACGAGATCGAGCGCCTCTACCGCGAGGCACCGATGCTGCTGATCGGCGAAGGTACCGCCGAGATCCAGAAAATGATCATCGGGCGACGCCTGCTCGAGGAGTACCGACTCCAGGGCTGAAAGTCCCTTTTGCGGCGGATCTTACCCGGGTCCGTCGCAGCAAGGTCACTAGCAGTCACTGGCCGACGGCCATCGACTCGGCTTCTGGCTTGCCCAGTTGTTGCGCGCAACCGATAGCATTCCAGTAAAGCCGCCGTCCCGTCCCCCTGTTTGCGGCGCGGCAATCACCCGCTACGAAGGTCATCCATGCCCCACAGCCAAACCTCTGCACCCCGCGACAGCCGACTCGGCGTACGTCTCGCCCGCGGAGCATCGCCGTGGCTTCTGCCGACCGTCGCCACCGCGGCGCTCAGCCTCACCCGGGCCCGCAGGTCCGGGCGCTGGGCCGCTGTGGCCGTGCCCGCAACCGCGCTCGCCGCGGGCATGCTGTGGTTCTTCCGTGACCCCGAGCGTGAGATCGCTCAGGGCCGTGTCATCTCGCCCGCCGACGGTGTGGTGCAGAGCATCATGCCGTGGAAGGACGGACGGACCCGGGTCGCGATCTTCATGAGCCCGCTCAACGTCCACGTCAACCGCGCGCCCCTCGCGGGCACGGTGACGTCCGTGGAGCACATCCCCGGCGGATTCGTCCCGGCCTTCAACAAGGAGAGCGAGAACAACGAGCGCGTTGTCTGGCACTTCGACACCGAGCTCGGTGACATCGAGATGGTGCAGATCGCCGGCGCCGTGGCCCGGCGCATCGTCCCGTACCTGCCGGCCGGCACCAAGGTGGAGCAGGGCGAACGCATCGGTCTGATCCGCTTCGGCTCCCGCGTCGACATCTACCTCCCGGAGGGCGTCGAGGTCGCGGTCGAGGTCGGTCAGGCCACCACCGCGGGGGTGACACGAATTGACCGTGACTGACCCTGAGACTCCGGCCGCCGGCTGGGTGCCCGAGTCCTCCGAGGAGGAGTCCGCCGAGGACGACATGCCGCTCTCGCTGCGGCTGTCGATAGCGGACACCCTCACCCTCGGCAACGCCACGTGCGGATTCATGGCGGTGTACTTCACCACCACCGGGATCCTCATCCCGCACCTCACCGGGAGCGGCGAGACGGGCATGGCACGCAACAGCGCCGCCACGGCGGTGATACTGATGCTGCTCGCCGCGGTCTTCGACCTCTTCGACGGCATCGTGGCCCGCAAGCTGCGCAGCTCGCCGATGGGTGCCGAGCTGGACAACCTGTCCGACCTGATCAGCTTCGGTCTCGCTCCGGCCTACTTCGTCCTCGTCTACGGCATGGTCGCCGTCGACGCGGACCAGAAGATGTCGGCGCTGGCCGCGATCGTGGTGCTGCTCGCCGTGGTGCTCCGGCTCGCGAGATTCAGCTGCGTGACGATGAAGGACGGCATGTTCCAGGGCATGCCGAGCCCCTTCGGCGCGCTGACGGTCGTTTCGATCGTGCTGCTGGAACTCCCGTTCATCCCGACGCTGCTGGCGATCATCGGGGTGGCGTGGCTGATGGTGAGCCGGGTCGAGTACCCCAAGCCGCGGGGTGTCCTCGCGGTGGCGATGCTCTGCTGGATCATCAGCGCGATGGGGCTGCTGGCGGCCTGGGCGTTCGACGCCCCGGGCGGTCAGCTGCTGCTCCAGACCGGCTGTGCCCTGCAGATCGCGATGGCTGCGACCATTCCGCTGTTCGCGACGACGCGGAGGGCCAACACCTTCCGCCACAACCGCCGCGAAGCCCGCGCCACGTCGCTGCGCTAGCCCGGCAGGTTCGAGGAGGCTCCGGATGCCACGGCGTCCGGGGCCTTCTGCGTGTCCGGGGACCGGCACGGGGGCGGCCGCAGCCCGCAGCCCGGGATAGCCTTGATGTCGGAAAACCGCCAGCCGCCGAGGATCACCCCCCGGATCCTGGAGCCATGCACACCGACACCGAGCGCTGCGTAAGGGCCGTGCAGTCGAAGGACGCCCGCTTCGACGGCTGGTTCTTCACCGCAGTCCTGACCACCCGGATCTACTGCCGGCCCAGCTGTCCCGCCGTGCCGCCCAAGGTCGAGAACATGACCTTCCTGCCCAGCGCCGCCGCCTGCCAGCAGGCCGGGTTCCGCGCGTGCAAGCGCTGCCGGCCCGACACCAGCCCCGGCTCCCCCGAGTGGAACGCCCGCGCCGACGCCGTCGCCCGGGCGATGCGGCTGATCCAGGACGGCGTCGTCGACCGCGAGGGCGTCCCGGGCCTGGCCGCCCGCCTCGGCTACTCCACCCGCCAGGTCGAACGGCAGCTGCGCGCCGAGCTCGGCGCCGGCCCGCTCGCCCTGGCCAGGGCCCAGCGCGCTCAGACCGCCCGGCTGCTCATCGAGACCTCCGAGCTGCCGATGGGCGACGTCGCGTTCGCCGCGGGCTTCTCCTCCATCCGCACCTTCAACGACACGGTCCGCGAGGTCTTCGCCCTCTCCCCGAGCGAGCTGCGGGACCGCTCCGTGAAGGCCGGACGGAAGAAGGACGCCCCGCCCCGGATCCCCGGAACGATCAGCCTCCGGCTGCCGTTCCGGGCCCCCCTGAACCCCGACAACCTCTTCGGGCACCTCGCAGCGACCGCCGTCCCCGGCGTCGAGGAGTGGCGTGACGGCGCCTACCGGCGCACTCTGCGCCTCCCCCACGGCACCGGCGTCGTGGCGCTGACCCCGCGGCCCGACCACATCGGCTGCCGACTGGCCCTCACCGACCTCCGCGACCTGACGATCGCCATCAGCCGCTGCCGTTGGATGCTCGACCTCGACGCCGACCCCGAGGCCGTCGACGAGCAGCTGCGCTCCGACCCGCTGCTGGCGCCGCTCGTGGACAAGGCCCCGGGGCGCCGGGTCCCGCGGACGGTCGACGCGGCGGAGTTCGCCGTACGGGCCGTGCTCGGCCAGCAGGTGTCCACCGCGGCGGCGCGCACGCACGCCGCACGGCTCGTCGCGGCGCACGGGGAGCGCGTCGAGGACCCGCTGGGCGGGCTGACGCACCTCTTCCCGTCGCCGCAGGCGCTGGCCGGACTCGACCCGGAGTCGCTGGCCCTGCCGCGCAGCCGGCGGGCCACACTGACCACCCTGGTGTCGGCGCTGGCCGATGGTTCGCTGCCGCTCGGCATCGACAGCGACTGGGACGCCGCCCGGGCGCGGTTGTCGGCACTGCCCGGCTTCGGGCCGTGGACCACCGAGGTGATCGCGATGCGGGCGCTCGGCGACCCGGACGCGTTCCTGCCGTCCGATCTGGGCGTCCGGCGCGCGGCGCAGGGGCTGGGGCTGCCGTCGTCCCCCTCCGCGCTCACGGCGCGGGCCGCCGGTTGGCGGCCCTGGCGCGCGTACGCCGTCCAGTACCTGTGGGCCACGGACTCCCACCCCATCAACCACCTGCCCGTCTGAGGAGCAGCCATGAACGTCAAGCAGCACACCGTCGTCGACAGTCCGTACGGTCCGCTCACCCTGGTCGCCGCGGACGGCGTCCTCAGCGGCCTCTACATGGCCGGTCAGCGCCACCGGCCGGCCGAGGAGTCCTTCGGGGAGCGGGTGGCCGCCGCCGAGGGGCCGTTCCCCGAAGTGGTGCGCCAGCTGACCGCGTACTTCGCCGGGAAGCTGACCGCGTTCGACCTCCCGCTCCGGTTGGAGGGCACCGGGTTCCAGCGCAGCGTCTGGGACCAGCTCGTGCGGATCCCCTACGGCGAGACGTGGTCGTACGGGGAGCTGGCGGCGAGGCTGGGCAAGCCGAACGCCTCGCGCGCGGTGGGTCTGGCCAACGGTAGGAACCCGGTCGGGATCATCGTGCCGTGCCACCGGGTGATCGGTGCCTCCGGCAGCATGACCGGCTACGGCGGCGGGCTCGAGCGCAAGGTGCGGCTGCTGGCCTTCGAGGCGGGTCAGGGTCTGACGTCGTAGAGGACGTTGAAGGGGTCTTCGGCGGGGGAACGGGTGACGTCCGTGAAGCCGGCCTCGGCGCAGAGGGCGCGGACGGTCTCCTCGGGCAGGCCGCAGGTGCCGAGGGCGGCTCCGTCTCCGGCCAGGGACGTGGTCATGCAGTAGAAGACGCTGAACCCGTACAGGAGTGAGGCGACGGGGCCGACGTTCTCCTCGGGCCGGTCCCGGGAGTTGATCTCGAGCATGAGGTAGTCGCCGTTGTCCTTGACGGCGGCTCTGATGGCGCTCAGCAGGCCTCGGGGGTCCGCCGCGTCGTGGATGACGTCGAAGGTGGTGACGATGTCGTACCGGTCGGGGAGACCCTGTGCCACGTCCAGGAGGCGGAAGGAGACCCGGTCGGCGACACCCGCCCGCTCGGCGTTGGCGCGGGCGCGTTCCACCTGTGCCGGGAAGACGTCGAAGCCCGTGAACCGTGAGTGCGGGAACGCCTTGGCCAGGACGATCAGGGCGCGGCCGGCGCCGCAGCCGACGTCGGCGACGTGGCTGCCGCGTTCGAGCTTCCCGACGACGTGCGGGAAGGTGGAGAGCCAGTCGTCGATCATGACGCTCTCGAACCAACTGCCGGAGAACCGGCTCATTCCGTCCCACACGGAGGGAGGGTAGGCGGCCTGCGGCACGCCGCCGCCCGTCCGGAAGGCTTCCACGAGTTGTTCGTAGGGCTGCCACAGGCCGGGGAGCATCTGGTGGACGCCGCCCAGGAACATCGGTCCCGACTCCTCGGCGAGTGCGGGAACGTGCTCGGGGGGCAGGGCGAAGGTGCCCGGTTCGGGCTCGGTCAGGTAGCCCGCGGCCGTGAGGCCGCGCAGCCACTCGCGGACGTAGCGTTCGCGGAGGTCCAGGCGCTCCGCAAGGTCCTGGCTGCGGGACGGGCCGACCGCGGCGAGCTCCTTGAACAGGCCGAGCCGGTCGCCGACGGCGCACAGGGCTGTGGCCATGGCTCCGCTCAGGTCCCCGAGTGCCTTTTCCATGAAGGCTTCGACCTTCGAGACGTCCGGTTCCCGGGGTGCGGCCATGGGTGCGTGCTCCTGTGGGGTCGGCTGCGGCCACGGGGTGTGGCCCGGAGCCCCAAGGCAAGCACCCGAGCGCCCTTCGGCGGGGTCGCCGCAGCGGTGGCGGGGCCGAAGTCACTCCAAGGGGGCCGGGGCATATCGTTCCGAATGCGGACATACGTGAGCACCTGTATGAAAGAGATACCGCTAAACGATCGGAGCCGGGCATGGACGACTATCCGCTGCTGAACCTCTTCTGGACGATGCTGTGGCTGTTCCTGTGGATCATGTGGTTCTTCCTGCTCTTCAAGATCATCACGGACATCTTCCGTGACCACACCATGGGCGGCTGGGGCAAGGCGGGCTGGCTGATCTTCGTCCTGATCCTGCCGTTCCTCGGCGTGTTCGTGTACCTCATCGCCCGCGGGAAGAGCATGACCGAGCGGGAGATGAAGCAGATGCAGGAGAACGAGGCGGCCTTCAAGCAGTACGTCCAGCAGGCGGCCGTCCCCGGCGGCGGTTCGGCGGACGAGCTGCACAAGCTCTCCGCCCTCAAGGACAAGGGCGACATCACCCAGGAGGAGTTCGACCGCGCCAAGGCCAAGCTCCTGGCCTGACCGGGGGTCAGACCACGACGAGCGGGACGAGCAGTGCGAAGGCGGCGCCGGCCTCCACGGCGTAGCCGTAGAGCGAGGGGTGCTGCACGGGGGCGGCGAGCAGCACCACGCTCTGCCGGGTGGCGGCCGCCGCCACCCAGTCGGTGTCGGCGCCGAGGCTGCCCTCGTACCAGCCCTCGCAGGCGCCGGGGCCGGTGACGGCGAGGAAGTCGTCCTCGCGGCGGTAGAGGGCCCGCCAGTCGGCGGCGGGTGTGGACCAGCCCTCGAAGTCGGCGAACCGGGCCCAGCCGCCCTCGCGTATCGCGGTGTCGAAGAGCCACACCGGCGTCCCGTCGGGGGTGACCTCGCCACCGGCCTGCTGGTCCGTCGTGAAGTGGACCATGGGCAGGGCGTCCGGCCCGTCGGCCGTGCTGGGCCAGGCGTACATCGTGATCATCTTCTGATTCTGTCCTGGTCGAAGTAGGCCGGGGGTTTACGGGGTGACCGGGCGCCGGCCGTTCTCCAGTTCCGCGGTGCCCTCACCCGACCGGAGGACGCGGTAGGCCTCCTCGGCGCGTCGGCCGAGCGATCCGGGCAGGTAGGCGGTGAGTTCGGCGGGGTCGACGAGGCGCCACGAGATCAGTTCCTCCTCCTGCAGCCTGATCGAGGCCAACTGGGCCTCGTCGAGCACTCCCCCGTCGTAGAGGTACGCGACGAGCGGCGGGCGGCCGGGGCCGATCGTCCAGTCCACGGCGAGGAGGCGGCCGAGCGGAACGTCGATCCCGATCTCCTCGGCGCTCTCCCGGCGGGCTGCGGTGCGCGGCGACTCCCCCTCGTCCGACTCGATGGTGCCGCCCGGCAGGGCCCAGCCCTCACGGTAGTTGGGCTCGACGAGCAGGACCCGGCCCTCGGCGTCCCGGTAGAGGGCGGCCGCGCCGGCCAGCACCCGGGGCAGGCTCGCGATGTACGTGGCGAAGTCATCCGTGGTGGTCACCCGGCCACCCTACCCAGGGGGCCTGCGGCCGGCCGCCGGCCCCTGTTCGCCGACGGTGCCGCCGGCCATGGCGCGGACCGCGTCCCGGACACCGTGCAGGGGATGGTGGCGGGCGGGTCCCGCGCCGGGGTCCTCGCGGAGCTCCTTGAGCAGGGCCCAGCACAGGAGCAGCATGACGACGACGAAGGGCAGCGCGACCAGGATGGTGGCGGTCTGCAGGGACTTCAGGCCGCCCGCGAGGAGCAGCACGGCGGCCACGGCGGCCATCAGCACGCCCCAGGTGACGACGAGCCAGGTGGGCGGGTGGAGGGAGCCGCGGCTGGTGAGCGACCCCATGACGAGGGAGGCGGAGTCGGCGCTGGTGACGAAGTAGGTCATGACGAGGGCCATCGCGACCCACGAGGTGACCGCGGACAGCGGCAGGGCGTCCAGCATCGCGAAGAGGGAGGCCTCGGTGCCGTCCTTGAGCTCGGCGGCGAGGTCGACTGCGCCGGTCGAGTCGAGGCGGATGGCGGTGCCGCCCATCACGCAGAACCAGACGACGGTGGCCCCGCTGGGTACGAGCAGCACGCCGATGAGGAATTCACGGATGGTGCGGCCCCGTGAGATGCGGGCGATGAAGGTGCCGACGAACGGGGCCCAGGAGAGCCACCACGCCCAGTAGAAGATGGTCCACGCGCCGAGCCAGGCGCTGTCGGTGAAGGCGCCGGTGCGGCTGGCCATGGGCAGCAGCTCGCTCAGGTATCCGCCGACGCTGGAGGGGATCACGTCGAGGATGTGGACGGTGGGGCCGAGCAGGAACACGAAGGCCATCAGGGCGGTGGCGAGCACGATGTTGCCGGTGCTCAGCCACTTGACGCCCTTGTGCAGGCCGGAGAAGGCGGAGAACACGAACGTCGCCGAGAGCGAGCAGATGATGATCAGCTCGACGGTGGTGGAGTCCTCGATCCCGGTGGTGAGGCTGAGGCCCTTGGACACCTGGAGCGCGCCGAGGCCGAGGCTGGTGGCGGTGCCGAAGACGGTGGCGAAGACGGCGAGCAGGTCGATGGCCCGGCCGGGGCCGCCGTCGGCCCGTTCCCGGCCGATCAGGGGGACGAAGGCGGAGCTGAGGCGGTTGCCGCGGCCCTTGCGGAAGGTCGCGTAGGCGAGGGCGAGTCCCGCGATGCCGTAGATGGCCCATGGGGTGAGGGTCCAGTGGAAGAAGGAGTACTCCATGGCCGCGAGGGCGGCCGCGCCCGTGCGGGGGGCCGCTCCGGAGGCGGGCGGCGGCGCCAGGTAGTGGGTGAGCGGCTCGCCCACGCCGTAGAACATCAGGCCGATACCCATGCCGGCGCTGAACATCATCGCGATCCAGGACAGGTTGGTGAACTCGGGCACGGAGTCGTCCGCGCCGAGGCGGATCCGGCCGAAGCGGCTGACCGCGAGGACGACGCACAGGACGAGGAAGACGTCGGCGGCGATCACGAACAGCCAGGCGAAGTTGTTCAGGACCCAGGCCAGCGCCGCGGTGGAGGCGGTGTCGAAGGAGTCCCCGCCGAGTGCGGCCCAGGCGACGACGGCCAGCACGGCGATCACGCCGAGGGTGACGACGGTGTGGTCGGGCGCGCCGTCCACCGGGCTGCCTGGGCCCCCTACGGGGGTGTCCGGACGTGGCTGTTCCAGTGATTCGGCGCTCATGCGGCCACACTATGCGGGCGTATATCCCTATTTAGGGGCATGGCGCGCCGGGTGTGGCCCAGGCCACTCATGGGCATAGGAGGATCCTCCGGATAAGCTCATGGCGGCGCGACTGCACTGTTCGATAGCAAGGGAATAGCAAGGTGACGGACGGAGCAGTAACTGAGGCCGCGCGCGTGCTCATCGCCGCGGACAAATTCAAGGGCTCGCTCACGGCCGTGCAGGTCGCGGAGCGGGTGACGGCCGGCCTTCGCAGGGCCGTACCGGGCGTGGAGATCGAGACCCTCCCCGTCGCGGACGGCGGCGACGGCACGGTAGCCGCCGCCGTGGCGGCCGGTTTCGAGCGCCGGGAGGTACGGGTCACCGGCCCCCTGGGCGAGCAGGTCACGGCCGCCTTCGCGCTGCGCGGGAGCACCGCGGTGGTCGAGATGGCGGAGGCCTCCGGCCTCCAGCTGCTGCCGGCGGGCACCTTCGCCCCGCTGACGGCGACCACGTACGGCTCGGGCGAGGTCCTCAAGGCCGCGCTGGACGCGGGCGCCCGCTCGATCGTCTTCGGCGTCGGCGGCAGCGCCACCACGGACGGCGGCGCCGGCATGCTGGCGGCCCTCGGTGCGGTCTTCCTGGACGCGGACGGCGAGCCCGTCGGTCCGGGCGGCGGCGCGCTGGCCGATCTCGCCTCGGCCGACCTGTCGGGCGTGGACCCGCGCTTCGCGGAGGTCGACCTCGTCCTGGCCAGCGACGTGGACAACCCGCTGACCGGCCCGAAGGGCTGCGCGGCCGTCTACGGCCCGCAGAAGGGCGCCTCGCCCGAGGACGTGGCGACGCTCGACGCGGCGCTGGCGCACTACGCGCAGGTGCTGGAGAAGTCGATCGGTCCGAAGGCGACCGAGCTTGCCGCCTCCCCGGGCGCGGGCGGGGCGGGCGGTATCGGCTACGGCGCGCTGCTGCTGGGCGCGAGCTTCCGTCCCGGCATCGAGCTGATGCTGGAGGTACTGGGCTTCGCGCCGGCGCTGGAGCGGGCCACGCTCGTCATCACCGGCGAGGGCTCGCTGGACGAGCAGACCCTGCACGGCAAGGCCCCCGCGGGCGTCGCTGCGGCGGCGCGCGCCGCCGGCAAGCCGGTGGTGGCGGTCTGCGGCCGACTGCTGCTGGGCCAGGAGGCCCTGCAGGCGGCGGGCATCCGCAAGGCGTACCCGCTGACGGACCTGGAGCCCGACCCGGCCAGGTCCATCCCGAACGCGGGCCCCCTCCTGGAGCAGGTCGCGGCCAACATCGCCGCCGACGTCCTCTGACCCACCCGGCCCGGAGGCCCCGCCGGGAGGCCCGGCCCCCGCCCGGAGGCCGGGCCTTCGCCGCTCCAGGGGCCGGAGCGGACGGCTGCGCATCCATCCGGGTGCGCGCGCCGTGCCGGTCCGGTAACACCTACGGGCATGGACTCCTTGCTGACGCAACGCCTCGTGCTCGTGCCCCTCGACCGTGACCTCGCCCGGCGTATCGCGGCCGGCGAGCCCGGCCCGGCCGCGCGCTGGGCCCCCGGACGCGGCGGACCGTGCGGGCGCCGAACGCTTCCTGCGGACGCCGGCGGCCGGCGGTCCCGGGCCCTTCGGGGCAGTACGAGATGCGGACCGGGGCGGGCGGCGCGGCGATCGGCGGCGCCGGGTTCCACGGCCCGCCGGATGCCGGGGGCCGGCTGCGCGTCGGGTACGGGCTGGTCGAGACGGAGCGGGGCAGGGGCTACGCCACTGCCGGATCATGCCCGCGCACCCGGTGCGAGCGGCGCGGAGGGCGACGCCGACCGGGAGAAGGCGGCTTCGCAGCGGGTCATGGCCGCGGCCGGGATGCGGCTGGTGGGGCAGGACGGACGGCTGCGGTACTACGCGGTCGGCTGGGGGGCACGAGGTCATGACGGCGAGCGGCACCGGCCGGTCCCGCGGCCCGGCCACGCCCAAACTCCTGGACAGTGTTAGAAAGGGCTCATGACCGGACGTTTTGGTCGACACCCGACCGGGAGGGGTTCGCGCATGTCCGCGCGCCTGTCCCGGGGGGCTCACAGTGTGGCCGGTCAGGTCTTCGCCCTCCAGGCGGTCATCGTGGTGCTGCTGATCAGCGCCGCCGCGCTGGCCCTGGTGCTCCAGGCCCGTTACGACAGCCAGCGCGACGCCCGCAACCGCTCGCTCGCCGCAGCGGAGGCCTTCGCGCACGCCCCCGGCCTTCCGGAGGCGCTGATGTCCCGGGATCCGACGGCCGCGCTCCAGCCGCTGGCCGAGGCGGCCCGCAGGGCCTCGGGCCTGGACTTCATCGCGGTGATGGACGTCCGGGGGGTCCGCTACACCGACTCGCGGCCCGAGCTGATCGGCCAGCGGGCCTCGGACGTCTCCCGGGCCGTCGCAGGGGAGTCCTTCACGGAGGTCTTCGAGGGCCAGCCGAGCGACGCCGTACGGGCCGTGGTCCCCGTGCGGAACGCGGACGGTGCCGTCATCGGCCTGGTCGGCACCGGCATAGAGGTGAAGAACGTCTCCGACGCGGTGGAGGGGCAGCTCCCCCTCCTCGTCGGCGCAACGGCGAGCGGTCTGCTGCTCGGCACCGCCGGCGCCGCCCTGGTCAGCCGGCGGCTGCTGCACCAGACCCGGGGGCTGGGCGCGGCCGAGATGACCCGGATGAACGAACACCACGAGGCCGTTCTGCACGCCGTGCGCGAGGGCGTGCTCATCATCGGCAACGACCAGCGGCTCATCCTGGCCAACGACGAGGCCCGCAGGCTCCTCGACCTGCCGCAGGACGCCGAGGAGCGCGCTGTCGGCGACCTCGGTCTCGACCCCCGCACCACCGAGCTCCTCGCTTCGGGCCGTGTCGTGACCGACCACGTGCACCTGGCGGGCGACCGGCTGCTCGCGGTCAACGTACGGCCCACGATGGCGTACGCGGGGCGGCCGGCGGGCCGCGTGGTGACCCTGCGCGACACCACCGAGCTCGCCTCGCTCTCCGGCCGGGCCGAGGTCGCCCGCAGCCGCCTCCAGCTGCTCTACGACGCGGGCGTGCGGATCGGCACCACGCTGGACGTGGGGCGGACCGCCGAGGAGCTGTCGGAGGTGGCCGTACCGCGCTTCGCCGACTTCGTGACGGTGGAGCTGCTGGAGCCCGTGCTGCGCGGCGACGAGCCCTCCGTGGGCGGTGTGTACACCGAGATGCGCCGGGCTGCCATCTCGGGCGTGCGCACCGACTCGCCGCTCCAGCCGGTGGGCGACCTCATCCGGTTCGAAGTGCCGACCGCTCCGATGGCCGCGGCACTGGACGCCGGTCACGCGGTGCTCGCAGCCGACCTGAACGCGGCCATGGGCTGGCGGGCCCAGGACTCACAGGGCACCCGCGTGGCCCTCGAGTACGGCCTGCACTCGCTGATCTCGGTACCGCTCCAGGCCCGCGGGGTGGTCCTGGGCATGGCCAACTTCTGGCGCGCCGACACCCCGGAGCCCTTCGACGAGGAGGACCTGTCCTTCGCGGAGGAGCTGGGTGCGCGGGCGGCCGTCTCCATCGACAACGCCCGCCGGTTCACCCGGGAGCACGCGATGGCCGTGACCCTCCAGCGCAGCCTCCTGCCCCGGGTGCTGCCCGACCAGAGCGCCGTGGACGTGGCCTACCGCTACCTGCCCGCAACGGCCGGGGTGGGGGGCGACTGGTTCGACGTCATCCAGCTCCCGGGGGCCCGCGTGGCGCTGGTCGTGGGCGACGTCGTCGGGCACGGGGTGCACGCCGCGGCCACCATGGGGCGGCTGCGGACCGCGGTGCACAACTTCTCCACCCTGGATCTGCCGCCCGACGAGCTGCTCGGACACCTGGACGAGCTGATCAACCGGATCGACCAGGACGAGGCCGGGGGCGGGGACTCGGACGGCGGGAACGGCGGCGCAGACGCGGACGGGGAAGGCGGCGGGGCGGGCGGGGAGGAAGCGGGGCCCGACGGGCCGCCCGAGCGCCCCTCCGGCGTCACCGGCGCCACCTGTCTCTACGCGGTCTACGACCCGGTCTCCGGACGCTGCCGGATGGCGAGCGCCGGGCACCCCGGGCCCGCGCTGGTCCGCCCCGACGGCCGGGTGGAGTTCCCCGAGCTGCCCACCGGACTCCCGCTCGGCGTGGGCGGGATGCCCTTCGAGGCGGTCGAGTTCCAGCTGCCCGAGGGAAGCAGGCTCGCCCTGTTCACGGACGGCCTGGTGGAGGACCGCGACCGCGACTTCGACACCGGTCTGCAACTGCTCGCCGACGCGCTGTCGCGGCCCGGCCGCAGCCCCGACCAGGCCGCCTCGGACGTGCTCACGACGATGCTGTTCCCGGTGCCGAGCGACGACATCGCGCTGCTGATCGCGGACACCCGGCGGCTGGAGGCGGACCGGATCGCCGAATGGGAGGTGCCCGTCGAGCACTCGGCGGTGTCCCGGGTGCGCAACGCCGGCTCGGCGCAGCTCGTCGAGTGGGGCCTCGGGGACATCGCCTTCGCCGCCGAGTTGATCCTCAGCGAGCTGGTCACCAACGCGATCCGCTACGGGAGCGCACCCGTCGGGGTACGCCTGCTGCGCGACCGCAGCCTGATCTGCGAGGTCTCCGACGGCAGCAGCACCTCCCCGCACCTGCGGTACGCGGCCACCACCGACGAGGGCGGGCGCGGGCTGTTCCTCGTCGCGCAGTACGCCGAACGGTGGGGCACCCGCTACACGGACCGCGGGAAGGTCATCTGGGCCGAACTGCCGCTGACCGGCGGCGCGGAGCCGCAGCCGCCGGCGCCGCTGGACCTGGACGCGCTGGAGGACCTGGCCTGGTGACGCGGCGGGCCGCCGGGGGTCGGCCCGGGAGCCGTTGTCGGCGGGCGGGTCACAGCGGCCGGGAGCGGGCCAGCAGCATCGCCACGTCGTCCTGCTGGGCGCGCGGGAGCAGCCGCCGCAGGATCTGGTCGCACAGCGCCTCCAATGGCTGCTCCACCCCGTGCAGGGCCTGTCCCAGCTGTGCCATGCCCTGGTCGAGGTCGCGGTCCCGGGCCTCGATGAGTCCGTCGGTGTAGAGGACGAGCAGGCTGCCCGGGGGCAGGTGCACCTCCTCGGTGCGGAAGTCCCTTCCGCCGGCGCCGAGGGGGGTACCGGGCGGGCCGTGGAGGAAGGACACCGCCCCGTCGGGGGCGACGACGGCGGGCGGCGGATGGCCGGCGCGGGCGATCACGCAGGCGCCCGATGCCGCGTGGTGGACGGCGTACACGCAGGTCGCCATCTCGTCCTCGCCGAGGTCGGCGACCACGGCGTCGAGGGAGCGGAGCAGCTGTGCGGGGGGTACGCCGTGGCGCGCGAGGGTCCGTACGGCCGTGCGCAGCTGGCCCATGACGGCCGCCGCGTGGATTCCGTGGCCCATGACGTCCCCGATGACCAGCCCGGTCCGGCCGCCGGGGAGCGGGATGGCGTCGAACCAGTCCCCGCCGACGTCGTGGTCGCTGGCGGGGAGGTAGCGGCCGGTGAGTTCGAGGCCGGGGACCTCGGGCAGGACGCTGTTGGTGAGGCTGCGCTGGAGGGTCAGGGCGGCCTGGCGCTGGCGGGTGTACATGCGGGCGTTGTCGATGTTGAGGGCGGCCCGGGCGACGAGTTCGTCGACCAGTACGCAGTCCTGCTCGTCGAAGGGCTCACGCTCGCGCGTCCGGGTAACGGTGACGGCTCCCAGCACGGTGCCGCGGGCGACGAGCGGGACCAGGCGGGCCGAGCCCAGGGTGGCCAGGTAGGCCCGCAGGGCGTCGGCACGCGGGGAGGTGATCAGTGCCGGGATGTCGGAGACGTACAGGTTCATGGGCCGGCCCTCGGTGATGACCTGCTCGTAGACGGTGCCGGCGGGGATCTGGAAGGTCTGGCCGGCGGTGAGTTTCGCGGTGGGGGCGGTCGGGTCGGGGAAGTGGGCCGCCAGCCGGCGCAGGACCCCGCGGGCGGATGCCGCGGGCGCCGCGCCCTCGTCGGGGCCGAGGACGGATTCGAGGAGCTGTACGTCGGCGGAGTCCGAGAGCTGCGGTACCAGCAGCTCCACGATCTCCTGGGCGGTCTGGCGCAGGTCCAGGGTCGTGCCGATGCGGGTGCCCGCTTCCGCGAGCAGGGCGAAGCGGTTCTGGGCCAGCTCGGCCTCGGCCTGGGCCTGCTGGCTCTCGGTGATGTCGATGAGGGAGGCGATCAGGCCGAGGGGCCTTCCGGAGCCGTCCAGGAGCGGGGCGTAGGAGCAGGACCAGGTCCGGTCGTGCTCGGGGTCGGCGGGGGTTCGCCCGGTGCGGCGGACGTCGACGACGGCGGTGCCCCGGTCGAGGACCTGGCGCATCGTCGCCTCGAGGGCGGCCGCGTTGACGCCGGGGACCACTTCGGTGAGCCGTTTGCCGAGGTGCTCTGCGGCGGAGACGCCGTTCATCCGGGCGAGCGCGTCGTTGACCCGGAGGAAGCGCAGGTCAAGGCCGAGGGTGGCGAGGCCGATGGGGGACTGGGTGAACAGGCTCTGGAGGGCGGCGAGGGAGTCGCGCATGTGGAGGACCTCGGAGGTCTCCACGGCGATGAGCAGGGCGCCCGTCCGTCCGGAGGCGTCGACGGCGGGGACGATCCACATCTCCATCACGACGCGGTGCCCGTCGCGGTGGCGCACGGGGAGGGTGCCGACGACGGTCTCGCCCGCCTGGACGCGCCGGGTCAGCTGGTCGGCGAGCCCGTGGTTGGCCTCGGGGACCAATACGGAGGTTCCGGGGCGGCCGATGATGTCCTCGGGGCGGTGTCCGAGCAGGTCCTGGGCGGCCAGGGACCACTCCGCGATGCGCCCGTCGGCGTCCTCGCGCCACAGGGCGATCGGCAGCAGTTCGCGGAGCACGCCGGCGTAGCCGACAACCGCCGCCGGCGGGTCCGGCACCTCGCTCGTCGACTGGTAAGTGTCCACACCGACCTCACCCCGGGGGCCTGATTCCTACCGATTCACCCTATCCGAGGCATCGGCGCCGGGCCCTGTATCCGCCGGAAGGGCGAGTAGGACCAGTACCTCCGCCGGGGCGGCGCGAAACCCGTCGACCGGGCCGTCCGGTGGCCGACGCCGAAGCGCACCCCGGCTGCCCGGGCCGCCCCGCCCGCTCGGTACCGGACGGCCGGTCAGCCGTGCACCAGCAGATCCCGGGCACCGCCGCTGATGACCGCGGTCACCGGGATCCCCGCACGGTCGATCAGGCCCGCCGCGACGGCCGCCCGGCGTCCGCTGGCGCACACCACCCAGATCTCCCGGTCCCGGGGCAGCTCGCCGATCCTG
Source organism: Streptomyces sp. NPDC046349 (assembly GCF_055587885.1). Taxonomy (NCBI): domain Bacteria; kingdom Bacillati; phylum Actinomycetota; class Actinomycetes; order Kitasatosporales; family Streptomycetaceae; genus Streptomyces; species Streptomyces sp. NPDC046349. The sequence continues at coordinate 233,688 of NZ_JBVJFK010000007.1, read as the reverse complement.
CGGGGAAGTTCGGCCAGGGGCACGGCGAGGGAGCCGGGGATGCCGCCCTCGGGGCGGTCCGGTCGGACGTCGAGCACCCGTCTGCCGTCGAGGCGTCCGGCCAGCGCGGCCGCGTCCGCGGTACGGAAGGTGCGCAGCGGCCGGCCGGCGGCGGCCCAGGCGTCGACGCCTCCCTCCAGGTACCCGGCGACGTCGTCGTATCCGATCCGCAGGAGCTGGGTCACCGCCTCGCGGGCGGCGTCCCCGGCCGGTTCCGGCAGGACGAGGACCAGGCGCGTCCCGAAGGGCACGACCTCGCCGACCAGGCTCGCGAAGCGCTCGTCGAGCTCGTCGCAGATCGAGTCGGGCAGGTGGCCGGCGGCGAAGGCCGCCCGGTCCCGGCCGTCGACGATCTGCGCGCCGCCGCCGGCGAGCCCCTCCACCATGTGCGGGGTGAGCGGGCGGAGGGCCGGCGGGCCGCCGAGGACGCGCGGCCCGTGCCGGTTGAGGGGCGCCATGTGGCGGTAGTAGGCGGGGTACGGGGGCAGGCCCGACATCCGCCCCCTGACGAACTCCTCCTCGTCCTGGGCGGTCAGCACGGGGTTGGTGCGCCGCTCCGTGCCGACCGTGCTGGTCCGCTCCCCCGACACCGGTCCGGCCGCGCAGGAGCTGCCCGCGCCGTGCGTCGGCAGCACGCGGGTGCCGTCCGGGAGCAGGGCGAGCCGGCGCAGGGTCCGGTACTGGGCCCGGGCGAGTTCCTCGGTGCGGTCGCTGCCGGACAGGTCGGTGCGGCCGGCGTTGCCGACGAGGAGGCTGCCTCCGGTGAAGACGGCCGAGGGGGCGGGGCCTGCGTCGTCGAAGACGAGGTAGGAGGTGTGTTCGGCGGTGTGTCCGGGTGTTTCCACGGCCCGTACGGTGGCTTCGCCGACGGAGATCTCGTCGTCCTGCGCCATGGGCAGGTGGTCGAAGGCGTAGGGGGCGCGGGCCGGGCCGGCGATGGTGGCGCCGGTCGCCGCGCGGACCTCCAGCGCGCCGGAGACGTAGTCGTTGTGCACGTGCGTCTCCAGGACGTACCGGATCCGGACCCCCTTGGCTGCACAGGAGCCCATGAGCCCCCAGACGTCCCGCTGCGGGTCGACGAGGGCGGCCTCGTCGCCGCTGACGAGCAGGTAGCTGGTGTCCCCGAGCGACGGGGTGGCGATGACCTCGATCGTCGCCTCGGAACCGTTCATACGACCACCACCTCCACGGAGGCCACGGGGTTGCAGCCGTAGCCACGGGCGTTCCACGGGGCCTGCGGCGGCTGTGTGTCTCCGCGGGCGTCGGTCGCGCGGGACAGCAGCCGGTAGGGTCCCGGCTGCCCCGGGGTCCACCGGTAGGACCAGCCGGTCCAGGCGTACGGGCCGGCCGGTGGGTCGAGGACGGCCTCCTGCCAGCCCCGGAGGTGCTCCGGGTCGCGGCCGTCGTCCTCGGGTTCGGCCCGTACCTCGACCCTGCGCACCGGCACCCCGTCGCCCGACCAGGCGCGGCCGCGGACCAGGGTCTCGTGGCCCCGGCGCAGGTCCTCGTCCGGGGCGGGCTCGGTGATGAGCGACTTGACGCGCAGGGCCGTCACGGGTCCTTCGGGGGTGCCGCGCGGGGCGAGGTAGAGGTACTCCTCGGCCTGGAAGAAGCCGGTGAAGGGGGCGGTCACGGCCCGTGCGCCGACCAGCCACTTCACGTCCGCGACGGCGTACCGGCCGGGGACCACCAGGCGGACCGGCGCTCCGTGCTCGGGTGTGAGGGGCTCGTCGTTCATGCGGGTGGCGAGGAGGGTGTCGGGGTGGCGGGCCACGGCGAGGGGGAGGCTGCGTTCGAAGGGCGTCCGGTGGCCGCGCACAGAGCCGGCGTCGGCTCCGGTGAAGACGACCTCGACGGCCTCCGGGTCGATTCCCGCGCGGTCCGCGAGGACCCGGAAGGGCACGCCCGCGAAGTGCGCGCAGCCCACCGCCCTCTGGTCCCAGGGCAGGCCGGGCGGGGCCGGGCGCATCAGACCTCGGCCGTTCCCGGCGCATTCCACGACGGCGTCCAGCTCGCGGTGTTCCAGTGCGAGCAGCTCTTCGCGGCCGATGGAGAAGGCGGTGGCCACGGCGCCGCCCACCTGGAGCCGCCACCGGCCCGGGTCGGCCGGTGGAATGTCGAAGTGGTCGCGCACGAAGAAGGCCGCGGTGGGCGTGACGGGCTCGGCGAGCGCGGCCGAGGGGGTCTGTGCGTTGTACGGGTCGGCAGTGACCGTCTCGGGTGCCCAGACGGTGGCGCCGGGCCCGCGGGCGACCCGGAAATCCGGCGCTGCGGTCATGGCCACACCTCCCGTCGGCCTCGTACGGAGCGCGACGCGAATTTCTTCCAGCCTACGTCCCGAAAACTCTTGACTCAGGGCGAATTGGGAGGAAACTCACTAATACACCGGATCACCGGATAGAGCCGCACCTCCCTCAGGAGACGTCCTGGGGCCCGAGTGACTTCGATCCAGGCTCTGGCCAGGCCCCCGGCAGTACCTGTCGACCACGGGAGCCATCGGCGACGGCGGATGGCTCATGGCACCGAAGGACTGCCGGGGACTGTCATGTCGCCGGGCGGCCGGAATCGTCTTCCGGATCAGGCGAGCTCGCGCCGGCGGGTCACGTCGGCCGTGTCCAGGACCGCCGCGATCCCCTGGGCGAGGCACGGGATCCGGTGGGCCGGGATGCCGGCGATGTTGATGCGCCCGGAGGTCGTCCCGTAGATGGCGTACTGCCTGCGCAGCCGGAGCATCTGGTTCGGGCTCAGCGGCAGCATCGAGAACATGCCCTTCTGCCGGGCCAGCGAGCGGGCCTGTTCCGTGCGGCCGAGCGCCGCGAGGTGGGCGGTCAGGTCCGCCCGGTTGGCCTTGATCCGCCCGCGCATGACGTCCAGCTCCGCCCGCCAGGAGGCCCGCAGCCCCTCGTCCTGGAGAATCGCGGTCACGACGGCGGCGCCGTGCTCGGGCGGCATGGAGTACAGGGTCCGGGCGGCGTTCTGCAGGGCCGTCTCGGCGTGCCGCACGGCCCGCCCCGAGGCGCCGAGCACGATGGCGCAGCCGACGCGGTCGCTGTAGAGGCCGAAGTTCTTCGAGCAGCTCACGGCGACGAGCATCTCGGGCACCCGGGCCGCCAGCATCCGCGTGGCCAGCAGGTCGGCCTCCAGGCCGTCGCCGAGCCCGTGGTAGGCGAGGTCCACGAAGGGCACCCAACCGCCGCGCACGGCCGACTCGGCCAGCGCCTCCCAGTCGTCCAGCAGGGGGTCGACGCCCGTGGGGTTGTGGCAGCACCCCTGGAGCAGGACGACGTCGTCGCGCCCCGCGTCGGCCAGCTCCCGCATCACTGCGGCCGTGTCGAAGCCGCCCTCGGCGTCCCGCCACCCGTAGGTGCGGACCTTGAGTCCGGCGGCCTCCAGGATGGGGCGGTGGTTGACGTAGGCCGGGTCGCTGATCCACACCGTGGCACCCGGGCGGGTGCGGAAGACAAGGTCGGCGAGCAGCCGCAGCGCGCCGGAGCCCGCGACGGTCTGGACGGCGGCGGCCCGCTCCGCGGGCCCGTCCGGGCCCAGGACCAGGTCCAGCAGGGACTGGTTGAAGGCGGCGTTGCCGGAGAGCCCGCGGTACTCCTTGGACTCGGAGCGCTGCGCCAGCCGGATCTCGGCCTCGCGGACGGCTGCCATGACCGGGGTGGTGCCGGCCTGGTCCCGGTAGACGCCGAGGACCAGGTTGAGGCGTTCGGGCCGCTCGTCGCCACCGAACTCGTACGTCAGGTCCCACAGCGGGTCGGTGGGCAGCGTGGGGAGGAGCTCAAGCATCTGCGGGGACCTCGGGTCGGGGGCGGCGGTTGGCGAGGACGACGCCGACGGTGATCAGGGGGACGCCGACGAGGACGGCGGCGGTCGGTGATTCGCCGAGCAGGGGGATGGCGAGCAGGACCACGGCGACCGGGCTCAGGCTGCCGACGACGGAGCTGCGTTCGGCGCCGAGGCGGCGGATGGCGAAGGCGTACAGCAGGCCGGCGCACAACCCCACTCCGAGGCCCTGCACGACCAGGAAGAGGGCGATGTCGGCGCCCGCGGCGTGGGCGATCCCGGTGGGCAGGACGCCGGCCACGACGAGCAGTCCGATGATCGCGAACGAGGGCAGGCACAGCAGGCCGATCGATCCGATCGGATCGAGGTCCACCTCGCGCAGCCCCACGGTGTAGAGGGCCCACAGGCCGCTGGCCACGAGGAGGATGCCGGAGCCGGCCAGGACGTCGGTGTCCACGGGGACGACGTAGCGCCAGACGAGGGCGACCACGCCGGCCGCGATCAGGGCGAGGCCGGCCGCCTGCGTGCCCCGGGGTACGCCGTGACCTCGGCGGATCATGATCAGGGAGACGAAGAGCGGGACCATGCCGGGGACGATGGAGCCGACGAAGGCCGCGGAGGTCAGGGCTCCGCCGTGCATCGCGGCCAGGAAGAAGGGCACCCCGGCACCACAGACGATCTTCAGGGCGGGGCCCGGCCGCACCGCGGCGATGGCGCGGCGGCGCCGCCACAGGGCGGGGAGGAGGACGACGAGGGGAAGGCCGAACCGCAGCAGGGCCGCGTCCGCGGGCAGCAGCGTGGAACTGCTCAGGGCCCGGGCGCTGAGCGCGAACGCCGCCCAGATCGACACCGTCACCAGCAGCGCCGTCATGCCCCGGGCCTGGGGGGAGAGCCCGCGCGGGCCGGGGTGTCCGGCGCGCGGGCCCGCCGCATCGGGAGGCAGGGTCGCCCGGGTGGTGTGCGTCGCGACCAAGGAAATGACTCCAGCCTCTGGATCACGGGCCGGTCCGGCCTGTTCGAGGGCAACGGTAGGGCTTCGGCCGGGGCAGCCGATTGCCAGTTCTGCCGCTCGGACATACGTTTGGGGCAGAATCTGCCAAGGAGTGGCCATGGACGCAGTCGATCTGCAGATCATCCGGGAATTGCAGACGGACGGGCGCCTTTCCAACCAGGAACTGGCCGACCGCGTCCGGCTGTCCCCCTCGCCCTGCCTGCGCCGGGTGCGGCGGCTGGAGGAGGCGGGTTTGATCCGCGGCTACACGGCCATGGTCGACCAGGTCGCCTACGGGCTGCCCGTCACCGTCTTCGTCCGGATCCGCCTGGAGCGGCACACGGCGGAGGCCGTGCGGCTCTTCGAGGAGCACGTGGCGGTCATCGAGCACATCCAGGACTGCTACCTCATGGCGGGAAGCAGCGACTACCTGCTCCGGGTCGTCATCGAGGACCTCGAGGCGTACGAGGCCCTGGTGCGCCACCGGATCCATGCCATCCCCGGCATCGCCTCGATCGAGTCGAGCTTCGCCTACGGCAGCGTGAAGCAGTCCAGGACCTATCCGAAGCCCGCGCCGGGCGCCTCCCGGCGCCCGCGCTGACCCGACTCGCCCCGCAGGCCTACCGGGACGCTTCGACCGCGGCTTCGAAGGCGGCGAGGGCGGCTTCGTCGAAGAGGACGAACCGCACCTCCTGCACCTCGGTGCGGGCGGCCCGGACGGTCCGTACCGCGATCCTCGCCCCGTCGTCCATGGGCCAGCCGTAGACACCGGTGGAGATGGCCGGGAAGGCGACCGTGCGGGCGCCCAGCTCGTCGGCGACGCGCAGCGACTCGCGGTAGCAGGAGGCGAGCAGCTCCGACCGGTCCTCCTCGCGCGACCAGACGGGGCCCACCGTGTGGATGACGTGGTCGGCGGCCAGCCGGCCGGCGGTGGTGGCCACGGCCCGGCCCGTCGGGAGGCCCTTGCCGTAGTGCCCGCGGCGCAGGTCCTCGCAGGCCGCGAGGATCTCCGGGCCGCCCTTGCGGTGGATGGCGCCGTCGACTCCGCCGCCGCCGAGCAGCGAGGAGTTCGCGGCGTTGACGATGGCGTCGGCCTTCTCCGCGGTGATGTCACCGCGGACCAGGGTGATGCGGACCATCGGAAGTCCCTTCGCAGGTGAGCTGGGGCGGGCGGCTTCAGCCGGCCTTGCGCAGGTGGCGCCAGACCGCCTTGGCGGCGTTGTGGCCGGACATTCCGTGGACGCCCGGCCCCGGCGGGGTCGCGGAGGAGCAGATGAAGACGGCCGGGTGGGCCGTCGTGTAAGGGGAGAGGCTGAGCCTGGGGCGCAGCAGGAGCTGGAGGCCCGAGGCGGCTCCGCAGGCGATGTCGCCGCCGACGTAGTTGGGGTTTCGGGCGGCGAGCTGGGGCGGGCCGGCGGTGGCGCGGGCCAGGACCAGGTCGCGGAAGCCCGGTGCGAAGCGCTCCAGTTGGCGCTCGACGGCCTCGGTGAGGTCGCCGTCCCAGCCCGCGGGGACGTGCCCGTACGCCCAGAAGACGTGCTTGCCCTCGGGGGCCCTGCCGGGGTCGGCAAGGCTGGGCTGCGCCGTGATGAGGAACGGCGTGCGGGGGGCCCGGCCGCCCGAGGCGAGCTGCAGGGCGGCGTCGATGTCGCGCGTGCGCGGGCCGATCTGGACGGTCCCGGCCCGGCGCGGCTCCTCGGCCGTCCACGGGACCGGGCCGTCCAGGGCGTAGTCGATCTTGAATACGGAGGCGCCGTACCGGTAGCCGTCGTACGCGCGCCCCAGGCGGGCGATCCGGGCCAGCGCGGTCGGCGAGGTGTCGAAGACGTAGGCGCGGGCGGGCGGGAGGTCGTCGAGCCGCTTGACCTCGAAGCCTGTGTGGATGGACCCGCCGAGGTCGCGCAGGTAGGAGGCGAGGGCGTCGGAGACGGACTGGGAGCCGCCGCGGGCCATCGGCCATCCGCCCGCATGGGCGGCGAGGGCGAAGACCAGGCCGACGGCGCCGGTCCCGATCCCGCCGAGCGGTGCGATGACGTGGGCCACCAGCCCCGCGAACAGCGCCCGCGCCCGTTCGTCCTGGAAGCGGCGCAGCAGCCAGGTCGAGGGCGGCAGGCCGGCCAGCCCGAAGCGGGCGAGGGTCACCGGGTCGCGGGGCAGCGCGGTGTTCGGCAGGGACATGAAGTCCCGGGCCAGGGTGTCCCATCGACCGAGGAACGGCCCCACCAGGCGCCGGTAGGCACCTGCGTCCCGCGGCCCGAAGGACGCCGCCGTCTCCGCGACGGAGCGCGACAGGACGGCGGCCGTTCCGTCGTCGAAGGGGTGCGCCATGGGCAGCGGGGCGTGCAGCCATTCCAGCCCGTACCGCTTCAGCGGCATGGTGGCGAAGACCGGTGATCCGGCGCCGAGCGGGTGCACCGCCGAGCAGGGGTCGTGCCGGAAGCCGGGGAGGGTGAGCTCCTCGGTCCGGGCTCCGCCGCCGACCGTGTCGGCGGCTTCGAAGACGGCCACCGAGAAGCCGCGCCGGGCCAGTTCGACGGCGGCGGTGAGCCCGTTCGGCCCCGCCCCCACCACGACCACATCGAAAATCGACGGCACTTGCGACTCCTTCGTTTCCGGCGGCGGCGCCTGCGCCCCCAGGATATGGCGACGTGCACGCGGTACCGGACCCCTTATCGGCCCCGGAGCAGTTCCCGGATGCGTACGGTGGTGGCCTCGTCCCGGCCGACGGCGAACGGCAGGGCGTTGTCGCGGTCCACCCGGAAGGGGACCCCGTCGACGGTGCTCTGCGCGCCGCCGGCCTCGGCGACCAGCAGCAGCCCGGCCGCGTGGTCCCAGGCCGAGGGCCAGGTGAAGGCGAGGGCGTCCATCTCCCCGCGGGCCACCTTCAGGTACTCCAGGCCGGCCGAGCCGCAGGGCCTGGCGGCGACGCCGGGGACGTCCAGCCGCGCCAGGGTGCGCTTGTTCTCGTCGCTGGTGTAGAGCGGGTGGGCGATGGCGACGCGCAGGTCGGCGCCCGGATCGGGTGAACCGCTGCGGATCCGGTGGCCGTTGACGTACGCGCCCTGACCTCGTACAGCGGTCGCGAGCTCTTCCAGTGCCGGGGCGAAGGTCCAGGAGGCGAGGACCTCTCCGCGCTGTGCCAGTGCGACCAGGGTGCAGAAGGCCGGGTCCCCGTTCACGAACTGGCGGGTTCCGTCGACGGGGTCGACGATCCACACCGGGGCGTCGGCGCGCAGCGCCTCGTACACGGTGGGGTCGGCGTGGACGGCTTCCTCGCCGACCACGACCGAGCCGGGCAGCAGTCGCGTCAGTGAGGCCGTGAGGTGTTCCTCGGCCTTGCGGTCGGCGACGGTCACCAGGTCGTGGGGGCCGCTCTTCTCGAGGACCTCGTGCTCGGCGAGCTGCCTGAATCTCGGCATGATCTCGATCGCCGCCGCCTTGCGGACGGCTTCTTCCACATCGGGCAGGCCCTGGGCCAGGAACTCATCGATCATGCCTCCAGCAAAGCACGCCCGGCCGGCAAACCCCACCGCCGGTACCGGACACGGAGGTGGACGCCGGGCGCTCGATCTCCCTCGGCGCGTGGCGGAGCGTCGGAAGGGGGGTGCGCGGCGGTGGTCCGCCCCGGAGTCCGGTGGGCTGCCGGGTCGGGCGTTCGCCAGGTCGCCGTCACGATGCTCCGCGTCCCCCAAGGAGCCGGCCCGGGCCGTGCGGCCGGGCCGGCGGGCGGGTCAGGCGTTCACGGCGGGGATGATCCGCGTGCCGTAGGCGTCGATCGTGGACTCCTTCGCGTCGTGCATGTCGTAGACCGCGAACTGGTCGACGCCCAGGTCGCGCAGGGCCTGCAGCTTCTCGATGTGCGCCTCGGCCGGGCCCAGCAGGCAGAAGCGCTCCACGATGTCGTCGGGGACGAAGTCGGTGGACGGGTTGCCGGCGCGGCCGTGGTGGCTGTAGTCGTAGCCGTGGCGGGCCTTGACGTATTCGGTCAGCTCCTCCGGGACCATGCCGGAGTGCTCGCCGTAGCGGGAGACGAGGTCGGCCACGTGGTTGCCGACCATGCCGCCGAACCAGCGGCACTGGTCCCGGGCGTGGGCCAGGTCCTCGCCCACGTACGCGGGTGCCGCCACGCAGATCGTGATCGCGGACGGGTCCCGGCCCGCCTCCGCGGCGGCCTGCCGTACCGCCTTGATCATCCACTCGGTGAGGTAGGGGTCGGCGAGCTGGAGGATGAACCCGTCGGCCTTCTGCCCGGCCAGGGCCAGTGCCTTCGGGCCGTACGCGGCCATCCAGACGGGGAGTCTGCCGTCCTTGATCCAGGGGATGCGGATCGGATTTCCGTCGACGGACGCCTCGCGGCCCTCGGCGAGGTCGCGGATGACGTCGATGGCCTCGCCGAGCCGGGCCAGGGTGTTGGGCGCCCGGCCGGCGACGCGCATCGCCGAGTCGCCGCGGCCGATCCCGCAGACGGTGCGGTTGCCGTACATGTCGTTGAGGGTGGCGAAGGTGGAGGCGGTGACCTCCCAGGTGCGGGTGCCCGGATTGGTCACCATCGGGCCGACGTGCAGTTTCTGCGTGTTGGCCAGGATCTGGCTGTAGATGACGAACGGCTCCTGCCACAGCACGGCGGAGTCGAAGGTCCAGCCGTAGCGGAAGCCGTTGCGCTCGGCGCGCTTCATGAGGCTGATGACCTGGGAGGCGGGCGGGTCGGTCTGCAGGACGAGGCCGAAGTCCATCGGGCGGCTCCTTGACGCTCTTTACAGGTACTGGCAGGTGGAGCGGTGGACGAAGGCCCCGTGGCCGGCCCGGCCGGTGTACTCCCGCCGGTCGATGACGAGTTCGCCGCGCGAGAGCACGGTGTCGACGCGTCCGGTGATCCGCTTGCCCTCGTACGCCGAGTAGTCCACGTTCATGTGGTGTGTCTCGGCGGAGATGACCTGCTCGGCGTGCGGATCGTAGAGGACGATGTCGGCGTCGGCCCCGGGTGCGATGGTCCCCTTCTTCGGGTAGAGGCCGAACATCCGGGCGGGCGTGGCGCAGGCGATCTCGATCCACCGGCGGCGGCTGATGTGGCCGTCCACCACGGCCTGGTGCAGCAGGTCCATGCGGTTCTCCACGCCGGGCAGGCCGTTCGGGATCTTCGAGAAGTCTCCCCGGCCGAGCTCCTTCTGGCCCCGGAAGCAGAAGGGGCAGTGGTCGGTGGAGACCACCTGGAGGTCGTTCGTGCGCAGCCCCCGCCACAGCGCCGCCTGGTGCTCGCGGGGTCGCAGCGGCGTGGAACAGACGTACTTGGCGCCCTGGAAGTCCGGCTTCGCCAGGTTGTCGGTGGACAGGAACAGGTACTGCGGGCAGGTCTCCCCGAACACCGGGAGCCCCTTGTCACGGGCGGCCGCGAGCTCCGCCACCGCCTCCTCCGCCGAGACGTGCACCACGTACAGCGGGGATCCGGCGACCCGGGCGAGCTGGATGGCGCGATGGGTCGCCTCCGCCTCCAGGAGCACCTTGCGGACCTCGCCGTGGTGGCGGGGATCGGTCTCGCCGCGGGCCAGGGCCTGTTCGACGAGGACGTCGATGGCGATGCCGTTCTCGGCGTGCATCATGATCAGTCCGCCGTTGGAGGCGCCGCGCTGCATCGCGCGCAGGATCTGCCCGTCGTCGCTGTAGAAGACGCCGGGGTAGGCCATGAACAGCTTGAAGGAGGTGACGCCCTCCCCCACCAGGAGGTCCATCTCCTTCAGGGTGCCCTCGTTGACGTCCGAGAGGATCATGTGGAAGGCGTAGTCGACGGCGCAGTTGCCGTCGGCCTTGGCGTACCAGGTGTCGAGCCCTTCGCGCAGGGAGTGGCCCACGCTCTGCACGGCGAAGTCGACGATGGTCGTGGTGCCGCCCCAGGCGGCGGCTCTGGTGCCGGTCTCGAAGGTGTCCGAGGCGGAGGTCCCGCCGAAGGGGAGCTCCATGTGGGTGTGCGCGTCGACGCCGCCCGGGATGACGTACTTCCCGGTGGCGTCGATCGTGCGTTCGGCGGTCCAGGCCCCGGCGGCCGCGGAGCCGTGCGCGGCCAGCGCCGCGACACGGCCGTCCTCGATCAGCACGTCCGCGTGGAGTTCGTCGGCGGCGGTGACGACCAGGCCGCCGCTGATGAGAGTGCGGTTGCTCATGGGAGGTTCCCCCTACTCGACACGGTTCACTTGGTGGAGTGCCTGTTCGAGGATCTCGGCACCCTCTTCCGCCTCGGCGACGGTGAGGGACAGCGGCGGCGCGATGCGCAGCACGCTGGTGTTGTGGCCGCCGCCCTTGCCGAGCAGGAGGCCGCCTTCGCGGGCGGCCTCCAGGACGGCGGCGGCTGCGTCGGGATCGGCCTCGTCGGTGCCGGGCCTGGTCAGTTCGATGCCGGCCATCAGTCCCCGGCCGCGGACCTCCCGTACGGCGGGAACGGTGGCGGCGATGCCGCGCAGCCGTTCCAGGAGCAGGCCGCCGACGCGGCGGGCGTTGCCCTGGAGGTCGTGTTCCAGCAGGTAGCCGAGGTTGGCGACGCCGGCCGCCATCGTGACGGGCGAGCCGCCGAAGGTGGAGATGGAGTTGGAGTCCAGGCAGTTCATCACCTCGGGGCGGGCGACGACCCCGCCGATGGACATGCCGTTGCCGATGCCCTTGGCGAAGGTGAGGATGTCCGGCGGGCCGTTCCGGCCGTGGGCCTGCCAGCCCCAGAAGTGGTCTCCGGTACGGCCCCAGCCGGTCTGCACCTCGTCGCTGATCCACAGGATGCCGTGGCGGTCGAGCACCTCGCGGAAGGCGCCGTACAGGCCGTCGGGCGGGGAGGTGAAGCCGCCGACGCCCTGGACCGGTTCGGCGATGAGGGCGGCCACTCCCCCGCGGGCCTGCCCGAGTACGTCCTCGAGGTCGGCGACGGCCGCGGCGGTGAAGGCGGTGTCGTCGAGGTGGGCGAAGGGGCCGCGGGTGCGGACGGCGCCGTGGACGTAGTAGGTCTGCAGGGGCGAGAGGCTGGTCGGCGACCAGCCGCGGTTGCCGGTGACGGAGACGGTGGAGAAGGACCGGCCGTGGTAGCTGTTGCGCATCGCCAGGATCTGGTTCGAGCGGCGGTACGTCGTCGCGAGCAGCAGGGCGGTGTCGTTGGCCTCGGTGCCGGAGGTGGTGAAGAAGACGCGGGCGTCGGGGATGCCGGACAGGGCCGCGACCCGCTCGGCCAGCTCGATCATCGGCCGGTTGAGGTACAGGGTGGAGGAGTGGATGATCCGTCCGGCCTGTTCGGCGACGGCCTTGGTGACCTCGGGCAGGGCGTGGGCGGTCATCGTGGTGAGGATGCCGCCGAAGAAGTCGAGGTAGCGGTTGCCGTCGGCGTCCCAGACGTGGCGCCCCTCGCCGTGGGTGAGCTCGATGGGGTTCTTGTAGTAGAGCGCGAGCCAGTCGGGCAGGACGGTGCGGTGGCGGTTGTGGAGCGGGGTGGGGTTGGTCACGGCTGTACGAGCCCTCCGTAGGCGTCGGGGCGGCGGTCGCGGTAGAAGGCCCACTGGTCGCGGACCTCCTTGATCAGGTCGAAGTCGAGGTCGCGGACGAGGAGTTCCTCCTCCTTGTCGCTGGCGACGTCGCCGACGAACCGGCCGCGCGGGTCGACGAAGTAGCTCGTGCCGTAGAAGTCGTTGTCGCCGTACTCCTCCTGGCCGACGCGGTTGATCGCCGCGACGAAGTACTCGTTGGCGACGGCCGCGGCGGGCTGTTCCAGCTGCCAGAGGTAGGCGGAGAGGCCGCGGTGGGTGGCGGAGGGGTTGTAGACCAGCTGGGCGCCGGCCAGGCCGAGCTGGCGCCAGCCCTCGGGGAAGTGGCGGTCGTAGCAGATGTAGACGCCGACCCTGCCGACGGCGGTGTCGAAGACGGGCCAGCCGAGGTTGCCCGGGCGGAAGTAGTACTTCTCCCAGAAGCCCTTGACCTGCGGGATGTGGTGCTTGCGGTACTTGCCGAGGTAGGTGCCGTCGGCGTCGATGACGGCGGCGGTGTTGTAGTAGAAGCCCGCGCTCTCCAGCTCGAAGACCGGGACGACGACGACCATGCCGGTCTCGCGGGCGAGGCCCTGCATGCGGCGGACGGTCGGGCCGTCGGGGACGGCCTCGGCCCAGCGGTAGTGCTCGGGCTCCTGGACCTGGCAGAAGTAGGGGGCGTTGAACACTTCCTGGAAGCCGATGATCTTCGCGCCCTCGGCGGCGGCCCGCCGGGCGTACTCCTCGTGCTTGGCGATCATCGACTCGGTGTCTCCGGTCCAGGTGGCCTGGACCAGCGCGGCGCGGACGACTTGGGCCATGAGCTGCTCCTTGCGACGGGAACGCCGGTTCTACGCACGTAGACGGAGTGCGTAGGGAGTAGAACGTAGGCCTCGTCACAGCGTGGGGCAAGACCGCCGTGCACGGTTGGAGTAGTCGATCACGTTACGTCGCGCCGCGGTCGTTTGCGGTCAGCGGGCGGGACTTTGACGGCAAGAACCGGGGGGTGTCCGCAAGGCGGCACGGCACTCGGGCCGCCTTGCGGACGAGCTCCCGCCGCGGGCGGTTCGTCCTCCCCGGTGGATCGGCACGCGGCGCCGGATGCGGGGCGTCGCAGGGCGGAGGAGCGTCCCTCGTGCCGCGCGTGTCCGGGCGTTCCGACGACGCGGCGAGCGCCGCGTCCGGCGTCGCGCGCCCGGGGACGACGGGACAGCCCCTCAGGTTGCGACGATGCCGGCCACGCGGAGGGCGTGGAGGAGGTCGCGCCGGCGGGCGCCGGGGAGCAGACCGGCCGCCCGGAGCAGGCGCGGGGCGAGCCATCGCGGGTCGTGCCGGGCCAGGGCGGCGGCCTCTTCGGCGGTGCGGACCCGCACGAAGGCGCCGAGCAGGGCGTCGGCCTCGCGGTTGCGGCCGGCCGCGCCGAGGGCGAGGGCCGCGTCCGCGACCTCGGCACAGGGGCGGGCCACGCCCTGGCGCAGCAGGGTGTCGCGGTCGGCCTCCCGGCCGGCGTCGCCGAGGGCGGCGGCCGCCGCCGCGAGTCGTTCGGGCGGCAGCGAGGCCGCCTCCCACAGCAGGGTGGTCCAGTCGGCCGCGAGGCCCGCGCGGGCCAGTTCGGCGGCCAGCTCGGGCAGCTGCCCGGCGGGCCAGGCCGCGGCCTGGCACAGAAGGGCGTGCGCCTCGCCGGTACGGCCCTGCGCGCGCAGGGCGAGCAGCTCGGAGGCGACGGCCCGCGGCCTGCCGGTCGGCTGCGCGGGGGCGGGCGCGGCCTGCTGTACGGTCGCCCGCTCGGGCCGCGGCTCGGGCTCGGGCTTCGGCCTGCCGAACCGGGCGCCGCGCGGGACGGAAGGGCTTGGCGCGCTCCCCGGCCCTCCCGTGGTCTCGGCGTCCGGGTGGCCCGGCGGCGGGGTGAAGACCGGGGCCTGGGGAGCCGCCGCCCCGGCGTACCGGGCGCCCCCGGCCCGCCGCGCCCCGCGCAGCCACCGCCCCTCGGCCCGCCCGACGGGCGGCAGCACCGCCGCCTGCGCCGAGCGCTCGTCGCTCCCTCCCGCCGCGGTCGGAGCCCCGGAGCCGGCGCCCGTCCCGTCCGGGGCCTGCGGCCGAGCGCCCACCGGGGCAGCGGTCTGCCCTGGCGAAACGTCCCCGCCCGCTGCCGCACGCCGGTCCCCCGCGTGCGCCGCGGTCCCCGCACCCGGAACACCGGAGCCCGCGCCCACCCCCTCCGGGGCCTGCGGCCGAGCGCCCGCCGGGGCGCCGGTCCGGGCGGGTGAAACGGCCCGGGGCGGATGTGCGGCATCTGCGCCCGCCGCCGGCGTCGCGGGCAGAGGGTCCGTTCGGGTCCCGGGCCGGGGCGGGTGGGGGGATCCCCGGTGGGGGCCGGTCGGCGAGGGGGTGGCCTCCGCCTCCAGGCCGGCCAGGCGGGCCGCCAGGTCTTCGTGGCGGGCCGCGGCGCGGGCCATGTCGTCCTGGGCCCAGGACAGTTCGCGGGTCAGGACATCGGCCTCGGACCGGTCGGCGCTCCCGCCGAGGCGGGCGGTCAGGCCCCGCAGGGCGGCCTCCGAACCGGCCCGCTGGGCGGCGGCCGCCGCGAGCAGGGTCCGTAGTTCTTCCTCGCCCCCCGGCAGCCGGTCCCACACGGTGACGGCCGCCGCGCGCAGCCGCGCCGCGTACACGGTCTCCCGCGCCGCGAGCTCCGCGCCCCCCGCCCCCGCCAGGTCCCCCAGCAGCGACTCCATCACATCCCACGGGGGTATCGCCGCCCCGTCAAGACAGGCCCGCATGCCCTCCGGATCCCGGCGCAGGAACTCCCCGTACCAGCCTGCCCCGGCATCCAGCCTCTGTGTCAATCCCCGCAGATATCCGGAGAGTTGACTGATCGCCAGTGAAGTCGCGGTCTCCATGACCGCATTGGACCCCACCCGTGTTACGGGCGGGCTACGGGAGTCTCAAAGCTTGACGGCGATCGCGGTGTGCGGCCGCTTCCCCCGCCGCACCAGGGCGGCGGGCACGTCCACCGCCCAGAACTGCCAGGTGTACTTGCGTGACATGAGCCTGCGCACCCGGCGCAGGCCCTCCTCGTCGAGCAGCCGGGCCTGCCCCTCGACCACGGCCGCGCCTTCCTCCAGGCGGCCGCGCACGTCGCACGGGGCGACCGTGACCCGGCCGTCGTTGCGGATGCGCTTGACCTTCCACGAGTCGCTGCGCGTCCACACGTACAGCTCACCCCCGTCGGCGACCGCCCACACCGGCGTCGCCACGGGCGTGCCGTCCTTGCGGAAGGTGGTGAGGCTGACGTACCGCGCGCTGCCGAGCTCCTGGAGACCCATACCCGGACCCTAACGCGGCCGGCCGGCAGCCCGGCCCGCCGCCCGCTACTTCGGCATCAGGACGGTGTCGATGATGTAGACCGTGGCGTTGGCGGTCTCCACCTCGCCGCAGACCACGTTGGAGGTGCCGTTGACCTTGTACTCCTCCCCCAGGCCGTCCGTGGTCAGCTCACCCTTCTGCAGCGTCTCGAAGGTGCCGCTCTCCAGCTGCCTCGGGGTGAGCTTCTGGCCGACCACGTGGTAGGTGAGGATCTTGGTCAGCGCGGCCTTGTCGGCGAGGACCTTGTCGAGGTCGGCCTTCGGGATCTTCGCGAAGGCGTCGTCGGTCGGTGCGAAGACGGTGATGTCCTTGGCGTTGTTGAGGGTGTCGGCCAGGCCGGCCTTCTTGACCGCGGCGACCAGGGTGGACAGGGCCGGATTGTTGGAGGCCGCGGTGGCGACCGGATCCTTGGCCATGCCCTCGAAGGAGCCCGCTCCCTGCTTGGGCACGCCGGCACAGGCCGGGCCGAAGGGCCCGTCGGCCGTCACGGCGCCGTCGGCGGCCGCCGGGGCGCCGGCCGCCCGGTCCTGGGCCGAACCGGCGGCGGGGGCGGCCCCGGCGTCGCCACCGGAGTCGGAGCAGGCCGCGAGCGAGAACGGCAGGACGGCGGCCGCTGCCACGGCGATCGCGGTACGGCGGATGCGGGTGGCCCTGCGCGTGGCGGTGCGGGTGTGGTTCATGATCGGTTGCTCCTTGGACTTCGGTGATCGGATGGGGGGACGCCGGCGAAGCCGCTGTGCCCGCTGTCGAAGGCGGTCGGGGCCGCGAGGTCGCCGTGCGGCCTCGTTCGGGGCGCATGCGGGAGGTGCAGCCGCCATCCGGCGGCGTCCGCCCCGGGGGACGGCCGGCGCCGTGTCGAGGCGGCAGAGGTCGCGGTCCGGCGGGATGGGCCGGTCGGTCCCGGCCGCACCGGGGCGCAGCCCGACGGGACCGGGCGGTCCCGGCCGCACCCGGGCGGGCCGCGCCGGGGCGGGCCGGCGGGAGCGGAGGGCCGGCAGGCCACCGGCGGCGGGAGTGAAGGGCCGGCCCGCTCAGGGCGGCGGCGAAGAGCGGTGGCCGCGGGTCGGGCGAGGGTGGTGCGCAGGGTGCTCACACCTTGGCTTCGGCGTGGTCCGCCCGGCGGATGGGTGCTTCACCCCATCGGGTGAGAGCGGGACGTCACCCCTCAGCGGCCGTGCGGCCCGCCCGGCTCCACGGCTCCCGTACGGTCCCGCCCGTCCGCTCCCCGCACGGGACCCGGCCGGTCGCCCGGCAGTGTGCAGGCCGCCAGGAGCAGCCCTCCGGCGAGGAGGGCGCCGACGGCTGCGAATCCGAGTCGTTTGGCTGCGTTCGTGGCTGACACGCCTTCACGCCTGCCCCGCGTGCGGCAAGTCCCACCGCGGATTGGGCCGTTCGGCCTCGGCTCCCGCCCGAACGGCGCCGCGGGCGGGCCTCACGGCCGCCACTGCGGCCCGGGCCTCAGGCGGGTACGGCGGCGCAGCGCCTGAGCACCTCGTCGAGCGAGAGCCCGAGCGCTTCGGCCAGTGCGGCAACCGTGAAGAAGGCGGGGGTGGGCGCCCGGCCGGTCTCGATCTTTCGCAGGGTCTCGGCCGAGAGCCCGGCCCCGGCCGCGACCTCGACCATGCTGCGGGCGCCGCGGGCCTCGCGCAGCAGGGCGCCCAGACGCTCGCCGCGCTCACGCTCTTCGGGGGTGAGGGGGGTACGGACCATGCGTCCATCGTACCCGGACGGCCAATAGTTATCCCGTTATAGTTATACCGGTATAGTTATTGGCATGGTGAAACTGAAGACAGCACCCGAGATCGAGAAGATGCGCGCCGCGGGCCGGGTCGTCGCCCACGCCCTGGCCGCCGTACGGAAGGCCTCGCACGTGGGAGTGGCCCTGTCGGACCTGGACCGGGTGGCCCGCGAGGTGCTCCGCGGGGCCGGGGCGACCTCGCCCTTCCTCGGCTACCGGCCGAGCTTCGCGCCGGTGCCCTTCCCGGCGGTGGTGTGCGCCTCCGTGAACGACGCGATCGTGCACGGCATCCCCGACGACTACCGGTTGCGCGACGGCGACCTCGTCAGCATCGACTGCGGGGCGGAGCTCGGCGGCTGGGCCGGGGACGCGGCGGTCAGCTTCACCGTCGGCCGCGCCCGGCCCGAGGACCGGCGGCTGATCGAGACGTCCGAGGCGGCCCTCGCGGCCGGCATCGCCGCCGCCGCGCCCGGCAACAGGATCGGGGACATCGCCCACGCCGTCGGCACGGTCTGCCGCTCCGCCGGATACGGCGTCCCCGACGGCTTCGGCGGCCACGGCATCGGGCGCAGCATGCACGAGGACCCGGGCGTGCCCAACGAGGGCCCGCCGGGGCGCGGGATGAGGCTGCGCCCCGGCATGGTCCTCGCCATCGAGCCGATGCTGATCGCGGGTGGTACGGACGACTACCGGTGCGACGGCGACGGCTGGACCCTGCGTACCGTCGACGGCACCCGCGCCGCCCACTCGGAGCACACGGTCGCGATCACCGCACGCGGCCCGCGGATCCTCACCGCGCCCTGACCTCCCCCGGCCGGTCCTACGGCGCGCCGTGCGGGCGTACGACCATGGCCGAGCCGCCGCCGCGCCGGGAGGTCTCGGCCGCCGCCAGCCATCGGCCGTCGGGCAGCCGCTGGACCCCGGTGGCGGCGCCGATCTCCGGGTTCTGCCGGAAGCCGTGGCCCAGGGCCTCCAGCTCGGCCCGCAGCGGGCTGTTCCACAGGCTCGGTTCCAGCTCGGTGGTGGTCTGGTTGCGCTGGCTGGCCCGCGGTGCGGCGATCGCGTCGACCAGTGGCAGACCCCGGTCCAGGTGGCCGGTCAGGGTCTGCAGGACGGTGGTGATGATGGTGGCTCCGCCGGGCGAGCCGACCGCCAGCACCGGCCGGCCGTCGTCCAGCACGATCGTCGGCGACATGGACGAGCGCGGCCGCTTTCCGGGGCCGGGCAGGTTCGGGTCGGGGACCCCGGGCGCCGCCGGGGCGAAGGAGAAGTCGGTGAGCTCATTGTTGAGCAGGAAGCCGCGGCCGGGGACGGTGATCGCGCTGCCGCCGGTGGACTCGATGGTCAGGGTGTAGGAGACGACGTTGCCCCAGCGGTCGGCGACCGTCAGGTGGGTGGTGTTCTCTCCCTCGTACGTGGTCGGGGCGGCCTGTCCGGTGGTGGCGCAGGGCTCCGGGTGGCGCGGGTCTCCGGGGGCCAGCGGGCTGGTCAGGGCCCGGTCCGGCTCGATCAGACAGGCGCGGGAGTCGGCGAAGCGCTGCGAGAGCAGTTGGCGCGTCGGGACGTCCTCGGCGGCCGGGTCGCCGACCCAGCGGCCGCGGTCGGCGAAGGAGATCCGGGAGGCCTCGATGAAGCGGTGCAGGTACTGGGCCTCGGACAGCTTCGAGAGGTCGGTCCGTTCCAGGATGTTCAGCGCCTCGCCGACGGTGGTGCCGCCGGAGGACGAGGGCGCCATGCTGTAGACGTCCAGGCCCCGGTAGTTCACCCGGGTGGGGTCCTGCCGCTTGGTGCCGTACGCGCTCAGGTCCCGGGCGGTCAGGTCGCCGGGCCGGACCTTGCGGGGGGCCGCGGGGTCCACCGGGGGCCGGCGGACGGTGCGGACGATGTCGTCGGCGATGGGGCCCCGGTAGAGGGCGCCGGTTCCCTTGCGGGCGAGTTCGGCGTAGGTGTCGGCGAGGTCGGGATTCTTGAAGGTGGAGCCGACGACCGGCAGGGAGCCGCCGGGCAGGAAGAGCTTCGAGGTGTCCGGGAAGTCCCTGAACCGGGCCTCGTTGAGCTCGGTCTGGGCCCGGAAGGTGGCGTCGACGGTGAAGCCGTCGCGGGCCAGTTTCTCGGCGGGCTGCAGGAGTCGGCGCAGCGGGCGGCTGCCCCAGGCGTCGAGGGCGCTCTTCCAGGTGGCGGGGGTGCCGGGGACGCCGACGCCGAGGCCGCTGGTCTGGCCCTCGGCGAAGGGGATGGGCCGGCCGTTCTCCTGGAACAGGGTGGCGGTGGCCGTGGCCGGGGCGGTCTCCCGGCCGTCGATGGTGTGCACCCGTTGTGCGCGGGCGTCGTAGTAGACGAAGTAGCCGCCGCCTCCGATACCGGCCGAGTAGGGCTCGGTGACGCCGAGCGCGGCGGCGGTGGCGACGGCCGCGTCGACGGCGTTGCCGCCGGAGCGCAGCACGGCGATCCCGGCGGCCGACGCGTCGGCGTCGACGCTGGCGACGGCTCCGCCGTAGCCGGCGGCGACGGGTACCTTCGGCGGCGGGGCCGGGGTCGCGGCGGCGGAGGGCGGGGCGGCTCCGGTCGCCACGAGTGCGGCGACGACGGTCAGCATCGGTAACGTGCGGGCGACGGCGGGACGGTGCATCCGGACCTCCAGTGGCAGCGTGGGCCGAGCCTAGCGCCGGGCCCGCCGCCCCGTCAGGGCGCCGGTCCCGGGCGCGTCGCCGGAGGGCGGACCGGGCGGTGTTCTCACGCGCCGGATGGCCTAGCATCCCGCGCATGAACGACGACGTGCGCAACATCGTGCTCGGGGTGATAGCCACCGCCCTCAGCGGCGGGTTCGGCTGGTTCTCCCGGACCTACCTCTGGCGGCGCGCGCTCCGCCGCAAGCAGGCGTTCTTCGGTCTGCCGACCGGCGCCGACTGCCTGTTCGTGGTCAACCGGCAGATGGGGGGAAAGGATTCCTCCCTGCACCGCAACGATGCCTTCGCCCTGCTGGAGATCTCCGCTCTGATCAAGGACTGCGGGGCGAACGTGCAGATCGTCACGCACGACACGGCCCGTCAGGGCTTCGGCGACCGGGCCGAGTTCTGCGTCGGCGGGCCCTCCTCCAACGCCCGGACGACGGCGCACCTGGCGTCGATGCTGCCGGGCATCACCGTCAACACCGAGACGGAGCAGCACGAGGACCGGGGCGCGATCCAGGTGGACGGCGAGACCTACCGGTGGCGCAAGGGGCTGGAGGAGTACGTGCTGCTGGCCCGGCTGGCGGGCGGCGAGGGCGGCCGGCCGGTGTTCCTGCTGTCCGGGCAGACCGCGGTCAGCAACCAGGCCGCCGCCCGGTACCTGAACCGGCATCACACGCAGCTGGCGCGCAAGTACGGGGCGGACTCGTTCTGCCTGGTGCTGAAGGTCGTCAACTCCGACGCCTACGGGCCGGACGTGACGGAGCTGGTCGCGGACGTCACGCGGCCGGCCCGGACACCCGCAGCGGCAGCCGTGTGATCCCGTTGATGAAGTTCGACACCAGGCGCTTCGGCTGACCGGTGAGTTCGGGTGGGGGCATGGCCGCGCACCACTCCTGGTAGAGGGTGCGCAGCTGGAGGCGGGCGAAGTGCGCGCCCAGGCAGACGTGCGGGCCGTCCCCGAAGGACACGTGCGGGTTGGGTGTGCGGCCGAGGTCCAGGCGGCCGGGGTCGGTGAAGACACGCTCGTCGTGGTTGGCGGAGGCGTGGAAGACGACGACCTTGTCGCCGGCCCGGACCGGCTGCCCGGCCAGTTCGTGGTCGACGGCGGCGGTGCGGCGGAAGCTGAGGACCGGCGGGTGGACGCGCAGGAGTTCCTCGACAGCGCTTTCCGCAGGGGCCCTGCCCTGCGCGAGCCGGCGGTGTTCGTCGGGGGCGTGGGCGAGGGCGAGGAGGCCGCCGGGGGCGGCACTGCGCACGGTGTCGTTGCCCGCGACGGTGAGCAGGAAGAAGAACATCTCCAGTTCGGCGGGATCGAGCCCGGCCGTGGCGAGGGCGGTCATCACGTCGTCGCCGGGGTGCCGGCGTTTGTGGGCGGCGAGTGCGCGGGCGTAGGCGAACATCTCGCCGAGCAGGGCCGGCGAGCGCGGGTTGAGCGGCTTGCCGTCGGGGCCGAGGAGCGGTGCGGGGGCGTCCTCGGGGTCCTGGTAGCCGATGACCCGTACGGTCCATTCCAGCAGCAGCGCCCGGTCGGCGGGCGGGACGCCGAGCAGGTCGGTGAGGTTGAGCAGCGCGTACTCGTCGGTGACGGTGCGGACGATGTCTGCGGCGCCGTCCTCGGCGGCGTCCCGGGCGGCGGCCAGCAGCGTGCGGGCCCGCTCGCGCACCCGCCCGGCGAAGGCGTCGACGCGGGCGGGGGTGAAGGCGCGGGCGACGAGGCGGCGCAGCCTGCCGTGTTCGGGGGGATCCTGGTTGAGCATGGTGCGGCGCAGGAAGGGCAGGTCGGCCGGGTCGGGATCGCGGATCTGGGTGGCGCCCAGCCAGGAGGAGTACGTCCGGTGGTCGCGCAGGACCCGGACGACGTCGGCGTGCCGGGTGACGGCCCAGAACCCGGGGCCGGCCGGCCAGCCCGCGATCTCGGTCTCCGGCTGCCAGGCGACGGGATGCCGGTCGCGCAGCAGCCGGTAGCGCTCGTGGGGGACGCCTGCGGCGTAGATGCGGGGGTCGAAGACGTCGGGGACGTCCGCGGCGTGGTCCATGGGGCCACCGTGGCGGGTGGGCGGCCCCGCCCGCAAGGGCGCACCGCGGGCGGACGCCCGCCGCCGTCAGCGCCGCGGGTCGCAGTCGGCGGCGGGGAGGGCGGTGTCGGTGCCCTGGATCGCGACCGGGGTGACGGTGTCCGGCACGACGGAGATGCCGAAGGTGCACACCAGCTGCTTGCGGGCCAGGTCGGACAGGCCGGCCACGGGGAAGGGCACGCTGACCGTGATCCCCTCCTCCTGCGAGTACCTGCTCACCGCCATCCTCTCCGCGCCGGCGTCGGACGCGGGTACCTGGGGCAGGGCCGTGGTGAGTCCGGCCGCCGATGCCGGACCGGTGGGGCCGTCCAGCAGGATCCGCAGGAGCGGCACGGGCGCGAGCATGTAGTCGGTGCCGATCGAGAAGGGGACCGGGACGACCCGGTCGCCGTCCTTGGAGACGAAGTAGAGGGTGGCGGCGTTCTTGCTGCCGGGCACCTTCACGCTGGCGGCGTGCCCGCTCTCGATCACCCCGGTGCGTTTGATCCCGCAGCCGGCGAGCAGCAGGGCACAGCCCGCCAGTGCGGCGGTGGCCGCCATGGCGCGGCGTCCCGTCTTCCGCCCTGTCATACGTGGGCCTCCAGCGGCATGTCGAGGGTGAAGAGGGCGCCGCCGGCGGGTCGGTTGCCCGCCCGGAGGGTGCCGCCGTGCAGGCGGACGTTCTCCAGGGTGATGGCGAGTCCGAGGCCGCTGCCGGCGGAGCGGGTTCTGGCCGCGTCGGCCTTGAAGAAGCGGTCGAAGATGTGGGGCAGCACGTCGGGGGCGATGCCGGGGCCGCTGTCGGCGACGTCGACGAGGAGCCGTTCGCCGTCCTTGCCGGGTGCGGTGCGCACGGTGACGTGCACGGGGGCGCCGCCGTGCCGCAGGGCGTTGCCGACGAGGTTGGCGAGGACCACGTCGAAGCGGCGCGGGTCGAGGCGGGCGCGTACCCCGTGGGGCAGTGCGGTGACGACGCGGTCGTCGTCCCAGTGGCGGCGTTCGAGGGTCTTGCGCACGGCTTCGGCTATGTCCACGTCGTCGAGGTTGAGCTCGGCGGCCCGGGCGTCGAAGCGGGAGATCTCCATGAGGTCCTCGACGAGGACGGCGAGTTTGCCGGTCTCGGCGCTGACCAGGCGCAGGGCCTTGGCGGTGTCGGCGTCGAGGCGGGCCGCGTCCTCGTCGAGGACCTCGGTGACGGCGAGCATCCCGGCGAGCGGGGTGCGCAGTTCGTGGGAGACGTCGGAGGCGAAGCGGCGGGCCCGGACCTCGGCGTCCTGGAGTTCGCGCACGGACTGCTCCAGGGCGCGGGCGGTCTCGTTGAAGGTGCGGGCGAGTCCGGCGAGTTCGTCGGCGCCCCGGACCTCGATGCGGGTGTCGAGGCGGCCGCGTCCGAGCTTCTGGGCGGCGCGACGCATGTCACGGACCGGCCGCAGCACGCTGCGGGCGGCCAGCAGGGCAGGGACGACGGCAATGGCCAGGCCCGGGACGGCGCCCTGCTGAGCGGCCTCGACCATGGCTTCGACGGTCTGCTTCTCGGTGGAGAGCGGGACGCTGGCGTAGAAGACGACCCCGGTGGACTCGGTGTACCCGTTGTGCTCGAAGACGGCGGGGACGCCGATCGTGAGCCAGGGGTTGCCGCGCTGGTCCTCGACGCGCTGGAAGGCGGCGTACTGGTTGTTGCGGACGCGGTCGCGCAGGCTGTCGGTGATCACGGTGGACGTGGGCGTGCCCGGGTTGGTGGAGACGCGTAGGCCGCCGTACTCGCCGAAGACGATCCACGGGTGGGGTTTGCCGCGCTTGCCCAGTTCGATGACGATGCGCTGGAGTTCCTGCTGCTCCAGGGGCAGTCGGAGCTCCTGCTGCTCGACCTGGTCGCGCAGGGTGCTCACGGCGGTGTCCTGGGTCTGTTTGAGGATGGCGTTGCGGGCCTGCTGGTAGGTCAGGGCCGCGGTGGTTCCCGCGCTGATCGCGGCGACCAGGAGGAAGGCGGCTATCAGCCGGGTGCGCAGCCCCAGGGGTGCTATGCGTCGCACCGCGGCCTACAGGGGGCCGAAGCGGTAGCCGAAGCCGCGCACGGTCTGTATGTAACGGGGGCTGGCGGCGGGGTCCTCTATCTTGTGGCGCAGACGGCGGACGCAGGCGTCCACGAGCCGGGCGTCGGCGTGGTAGCTGTGGTCCCAGACGTACTCGAGGAGCTGCTGGCGGGAGAAGACCTGTTCGGGCGAGGCCGACAGGTGCAGCAGGAGTTTGATCTCGCTGGGGGCCAGGGCGACGCGTTCGCCGTTCTTTGCGACGGTCAGTCCGGCGCGGTCGATGGCGAGTTCGCCGTGCGTCTCGATTCCGGGGCGGGATCCCACCGGGTCGCTGAGCCGGCGCAGCACGGCCTTGATGCGGGCTTCGATGACCTCGGTGCGGGCGGGTTTGACGATGTAGTCGTCGGCGCCCGCCTCCAGGCCGATGACGATGTCGAAGTCGTCGCCGCGTGCGGTGAGCATGATGATCGGCACTTCGCTGGTCTGGCGGATCCGGTGGCAGACCTGCACGCCGTTGATGCCGGGCAGCATCAGGTCGAGCAGCACGAGTTCGGGGTGGAAGGTCGCCATCAGGGCGAGTCCTTCCTCCCCGGTCTCGGCGGCCTGTACGTCGTGGCCGCGGCGGCGCAGGCCGAGGCCCACCCCTTCGCGGATGGAAGGGTCGTCCTCGATCAGCAGTACGCGTGGCATCCGGTCAGTATCCCAAGGCGTTCTTCGGCTCCCCTGCGGCTACCGGCCGGTCCTGCGCCGCAGGGAGGCCGGCAGGTCGGTGATCTCGGCCAGGCGCAGCGGCCGGGCAAGGAGGACGACGACCAGGGCGAGGGCCGCGGTTCCCGCTCCGACCGCGGCGAAGTCGCCGAAGCGCTCGGCGGCGCGGGCCGCCGCGTACGCCGCCGCGGCCGCGGGCGCGCATGCCGCGAGCAGCCGCAGGTGGGTGCGTACGGCGGTGGCGCGCCGTTCACTGCGGCTGCCCGTGCGCGGGCCGAGCCTGCGGGAGAGTGCGTACCCGGTGGCGGCGGCGCCCGCGAGGAAGGCGACGGAGGAGGCGGCGGCCATGCCGGTGACCGCCCAGCGCGGGGACAGCAGGAAATAGGCGGCGGCCGACAGTCCGGCGTTGAGGAAGACGATGACGAGGTTCAGGAAGAAGGGGGTACGGGTGTCGGACAGGGCGTAGAAGCCGCGGGAGAGCACGTACTGCGCGGAGAAGGCGACCAGGCCCGGGGCGAAGGCCGTGAGCATGCCCGCCATGACCTCGATGTCGGCGGCGCCGGTGCGCCCGTGGCCGAAGACGCCGCCCATCACCCAGGGGGCGAGGGCGGCCATGAGGGCGGCGGCGGGGACGACGAGGGCGGCGCTGGAGCGCAGGGCGTAGGAGATGTCGCGGCGGACGGTGCCGAGGGCGCCGTCGGCGGCGGCGGAGCTCATCCGGGGCATCAGGGCGGTGACGAGGGAGACGGTGATGATGCCCTGCGGGACGATCCACAGCTGGTAGGCGTTGCTGTAGGCGGTGTAGCCGGCGCCGCCCGCGAGTCCGGCCTCGACCGCCCGCTGTCCGGTGGCGGTGGAGAGCCGGGTGACGACCCAGTAGGCGATCTGGTTGGTGAGGACGAGCAGGACGAGCCACCCCGCGTTGCGCAGGGGGCGGCCGAGGCCGCTGCCGCGCCAGTCGAAGCGGGGGCGCCAGCGGAAGCGGGCGGCGCGGAGCGAGGGGACCAGGGCGAGGGCCTGGACGGCGATGCCGGTGGTCGTGCCGAGGCCCAGGAGCCGGGTCTCGGCCGCGGTCAGGCCGCCGGCGGCGCCCTGGGAGACGTACAGGAACAGCCCGAAGACGGCGATGACGACGACGTTGTTGAGGACGGGGGTCCACATCATGGCGCCGAACCGGCCGCGGGAGTTGAGCACTTGGCCGAGGAGGGTGAACAGCCCGTAGAAGAGGATCTGGGGCAGGCAGTACCGGGCCAGGGCCACGGTGGTGCTCTCCTGGGGGCCGGTGTAGCCGGTGTACGCCGAGACGATGAGCGGGGCGGCGAGGACGGCGGCGGCGGTGAGGGCGACGAGCACGGCGGTGCAGGCGGTGAGCAGCCGGTCGGTGTAGGCGGCGCCGCCGTCTGCGTGTTCCTTGGCGGCCCGGACGAGTTCGGGCACGAAGACGGCGTTGAGCGCCCCGCCGACGAGCAGGATGTAGATGATGTTCGGGACGGTGTTGGCGACGGCGTAGCCGTCGCCGAGCAGTCCCGTGCCCAGGGCGGCGACGACGACGGCGGAGCGGATGAAGCCGGTGGCACGGGAGACGATCGAACCGGCCGCCATGAGCGCGCCGCTGCGCAGCACCGAGGTCTTCTCGGGTGCCGCGCTGTCGGCGGGGAGACCGGCCTCTCTGGTGTCGGTGGCCGTCACCGGCGGGTCAGGTAGGCCTGGAAGGCCTTGTAGAGCGCCGCGTTGGCGACTCCGTCCATCGGGATCTCCCATTCGCCGAGCGTTTCGACGACCTGTCCGCCGGTGCCGAGCTTCCAGCGCAGCAGCCCGAAGGAACGTTCGTCGGGGTCGAGGGTGGAGGGTACCCCGCGCATGTCGTACTCCTCGGCTCCGAGGGCGTGTGCGTCGCGCATCATGCGCCACTGCAGGGCGTTGCTGGGCCGTACTTCGCGCCGGTGGTCGGCGGAGGCGCCGGTCTGGTACCAGACCCTGCTGCCGGTGCTGATCATGGTGTGGGCGGCGAGGATCTCGCCGCGGTGGACCGCCAGGTAGAGCCGCATCCGGCCGGGCTGCTCCTCGTTCAGGACGCGGTACTGCTGCTGGTAGTACGCGAGGGAGCGGCCGAGCCGGAAACCGTCGCGCTCCTCGGTGATCCGCAGCAGCCGGTAGAACTCGGGCAGGTCGGCGGAGGTGCCGAGGACCGTCTCCACGCCGGCCTTGCCGGCCTTGCGCACGTTGCGCCGCCACTCCTGGTTCAGGCCCGACCACAGGTCGTCGAGGCTGCGTCCGGCGAGCGGCACCCGGAAGACGTGGCGGGGCTGGGCGTCACCGTCGTCCTCGCCGCCGCAGCGCTTCCAGCCGCGGGTGCGCAGCCGGTCGGCGAGGGCGGCGCCCACGGGGTCGACCTCGGTGGCCAGGACGTCGGATATCCGGCGGCCCGTTCCGGTGCCGGCTTTCGCCGTGGCCGCGTCCCAGCGGCGGTAGGCGGGGCTGGGGCCGATCCGGACGGCGAAGGCGCCGGCGGCGCGCAGGTGGCGCACGAGCGGGTCCAGCCAGCGGTCGATGCGCGGGTCGGACCAGTCGGCGACGGGCCCTTCGGGCAGGTAGGCGAAGCTTTTTCGGGTGCCGGGGAATTGCCGATGGAGAACGAGTGCGGCCCCTTCGATCTCGCTGCCCGGACAGTGCCATCCGACCATTTCCGAGCGCCAAAGGTCCTTAACACGGCCCCATGACGGGTGCTGGAGAAAGCTCGCCGCCGGGGTCCTGGAGAGGAAGGACTGGTATTCGGGGACGGACAGCGTGCGCACTTGGAGCTCATGGTCCTGGTCCTGCCGGGTGGGGGTAACGAGCAGTGCGCACACGGCTGACGGCCTTCCTGATCGTCCTGAGGGGTCGTTCACAGGACTCTCACAGCCACCCGTGACCGAAGTGCGCAACGAATGTGACCGGATGATGACCGTTTCGCTGCGGTCCACGTCACAAGAAAATGGGCGATCTTTTCTGCGATTTGTGCAACCTAAAGTCGTCCCGTTCTCATCCTCTTTTGCGAACGTTCCTCACCGCCACGACTCGAAGGGGCCCTTCGTTGAGCCGCACACGCCGCACCGCCATTGCGGGCACCGCACTCCTGGCCGCCGCGCTGACCGCCTGCTCGGGCGGGAGTGACGGCGGAAGCGACGGCAAGGGCAAGGACGAGTCGAAGCCGAAGGCGCCCATGGCGGTCTCGGTGAACCTCACGGGCGATCAGGTCAAGGCGGGCCAGCCGGTGACGGTGACGGTCGCCGAGGGCAAGCTCGCCGCGGTGAAGGTGACCGACGCCAAGGGAGCGGAGCTGCCGGGGAAGATAGCCGACGACGGCAGGACCTGGACCTCGGAGCGCAACGCCCCGGCCGGCGCGGAGTACAAGGTCGAGGCGCAGAACACCGACAGCCAGAGCGCGACCACGCAGTTCAGGACCAGTGCCGCCGACAAGGTGAACAAGGTCTCGATCAACATCCCCAAGGGCAGCACGGTGGGCGTGGCGATGCCCGTGTCGCTCGTCTTCGACAACCCGGTGACGAACAAGGCCGAGGTGGAGAAGCAGCTCAAGGTGACCACGTCGGACAACACCGAGGGCTCCTGGGGCTGGATCAAGGACCACTCCGGCAACGACCGTGTCGACTGGCGCCCCAAGGACTACTGGAAGTCCGGCACCGACGTGAAGGTCGAGATGAACCTGAACGGCGTGGACTCGGGCAAGGGCGGCGGGATGTTCGCCCGGGACTACAACACCGAGTTCAAGATCGGCAAGGACCGCCGGGTCCAGGTCAGCCTCGACACCAAGAAGCTGACGGTGACGGAGAACGGCCAGGTGCAGAAGACGATCCCGATCTCGGCCGGCACCCCGGGCGGCAAGAAGGCCTCCTGGTCCGGGAAGATGGTGATCATGTCGAAGGAGGGCACCATCCGGATGGATTCCCAGACGGTGGGCCTGGACAACGCCTACGACAAGATGGTCGATTACTCGATGCGGCTCACCTGGTCCGGCATGTACGCGCACGCAGCGCCGTGGAACGAGGCCAACTTCGGCCGGAGCAACAGCAGTTCCGGCTGTGTGGGGATGAGCGACGCCAACGCCAAGGAGTTCTTCGCCCAGTCCCAGATCGGTGACGCCTTCGAGGTGGTCGGCGAGGGCTCCAAGGGCAACGCGGACATCGGCAACGGCTACGGCGAGTGGAACCTCTCCTGGGACCAGTGGAAGGCCAAGAGCGCCCTGTCGGCCGCCCCGCAGAACGGCTGACCTGCGGACCTCTCCTCCTGACTCTCGTTCAATTGTTACCACCACGTAACTTACCGACGGGTTACCTTCGGTAAGCCGCTCCCGTTACCGTCGGGTCACTTTCACGACTCCCGGTGCACGCGAGGAGCGACCGATGGAACGCACCCCCACCGCCGCAGCCGTGGCGGCACTCCTGGCGGCGACCGCCCTGGGCCTGGCCCCCCACCAGGCCCAGGCGGCTCCCGCGCCCACCGCGGCCGCCACCGCCGCCCCGCAGACCGCCGCTGCGGACCTGCGCTTTCACGACATCCCCGGCTCGGGCGGCATCACCCTCAAGGGCAACGTCTTCACCCCGGCCGGAGCCCAGAGCGGCCGGAAGTATCCGCTGATCGTGCTGCCCACCAGCTGGGGCATGCCGCAGATCGAATACATCGCCCAGGCCAAGAAGCTCGCCGACTCCGGCTATGTCGTGGTCAGTTACACCTCCCGCGGCTTCTGGCTCTCCGGCGGGCAGATCGAGGTGGCCGGGCCGCCGGACATCGCCGACGTCTCCGCCGTCATCGACTGGGCCCTCGCGCACACCCCCGCAGACGCGGACCGCATCGGCCTGGGCGGGGTCTCGTACGGCGCCGGCATCAGCCTGCTGGCCTCCGCGCACGACCCGCGCGTCAAGGCCGTGGTCGCGATGAGCGGCTGGGCCGACCTCATCGAATCCATCTACTCGGGCCGCACCCAGCACCTCCAGGCCGCCGGGCTGCTCGGTGCCGCCGGCTACCTCACGGGCCGCCCAGGCCCCGAACTCCAGTCCATTCTGGGCGACTTCCTCGGCTCACGGCTGGACCGCGAGCAGCAGATGATCGAGTGGGGCAGGAAGCGGTCGGCCGCCGAGCAGGTGGACCGGATCAACGCCAACGGCGCCGCGATCATGCTCGGCAACGCATGGGGCGACACGGTCTTCCCGCCCAACCAGTACGCGAAGTTCTACGAGCGCCTGACCGGCCCCAAGCGGCTGGAGTTCCGCCCGGGAGACCACGCCACCGCCGAGGGCACCGGCCTGCTCGGCCTGCCCAACGACACCTGGACCAACACCCACCGCTGGTTCGACCGCTACCTCAAGGGCGAGCACAACGGCATCGACACCGAGGCCCCGGTGCAGATCAAGTCCCGCAGCGACAGCGGCTACGAAGGTTACGCCGACTGGGCCTCGGTCGGCTCCGGCGGCACCGAGAAGCTCGCGCTCTCCGACAGCGAGCACCTCTTCGCGAACGTCGACTCCGGGGCCAACGGCGGCATCGTGCTCCTTTCCAGCGTCTTCGACCAGTTCTTCAAGGCGCCCCCGGTCGCCTCGATCCCGCTGCTCCCCCGCTCCTTCGCGGCGGTCTGGCAGTCGAAGCGCTACGAGGAGGCCCGCCGGATCCGCGGCACCGTCCGCCTGCACACCACCGTCACGCCCACCAAGGGTGACGGCACTTTCGTCGCGTACCTCTACGACGTCGGCCCGCTCGGCATCGGCAAGCTGGTCAGCAACGCCCCGTACACCTTCCACGGCAAGTCCCCGGGCCGGGCCTTCGGCGTGGACCTGGAGCTCTTCTCGACCGCCTACGACGTCCCCGCGGGCCACCGGCTCGCCCTCGTCGTGGACACCGTCGACCCGCTCTACGCCGAGCACAACCCCACCGGCGCGCAGCTGACCTTCTCCTCGCCGCCGGGCGACCCCGGTTATGTCTCGGTGCCGCTGCGCGAGCAGTGACCCACGGCGGCCGGGCCGGGGCACCCCCGCTCCGGACCCTCAGTGCTTGAGGATCTTGGAGAGGAAGTCCTTGGCCCGGTCGCTCTCGGGGGCGGTGAAGAACTCCTCCGGGGTGCGGTCCTCGACGATCCGGCCGTCGGCCATGAACAGCACGCGGTTGGCCGCGGAGCGGGCGAAGCCCATCTCGTGGGTGACCACGACCATGGTCATCCCGTCCCGGGCGAGCTGCCGCATGACCTCCAGCACCTCGTTGATCATCTCCGGGTCCAGTGCGGAGGTCGGCTCGTCGAAGAGCAGGGCCTTCGGGTCCATGGCGAGTGCGCGGGCGATGGCCACGCGCTGCTGCTGGCCGCCGGAGAGCTGGGCGGGGAACTTGTCGGCCTGGTCGGCGAGGCCGACGCGGTCCAGGAGCTCGCGGGAGCGCCGGTCCGCCTCACCCCGCGTGCGCCCGCGGACCTTGACCTGCGCGAGCGAGACGTTGGCCAGGACGGTCTTGTGCGCGAAGAGGTTGAAGGACTGGAAGACCATCCCCACCTCGGCGCGCAGCCGGGCCAGGTCCTTCCCCTCGGCCGGCAGCGGCTCCCCGTCGATCAGGATCGTGCCCGACTCGACGCTCTCCAGCCGGTTGATCGCCCGGCACAGGGTCGACTTCCCGGAGCCGGAGGGCCCGATGACCACCACCACCTCCCCGCGGCCGACGGTCAGGCTGATGTCCCGCAGCACGTGCAGCGGTCCGAAGTGCTTGTTGACGTCCCGCAGCTCGATCAACGGATCGACGGCCATGCGCTGCCCTGCCCACTCGGTGTCGGATGCCGGTCAGCGCAAACTATCCAGCATGGAAGGGCACTTCGCCGCGACACGCCGCCCGCCGCCGTCAGCCGCGGCGGGCGCCGGGAACGCATCAGCCCTCGGAGGCCTCGGCGTACGCCTGGCTGAGCTCGGGGGAACCGGTCATCGCCCAGGACACCCCCGACTCGATCACGTTCAGCTCCCGGCCCGAGGCCAGGCGGATCACCGGCTGGCCGTTGGGCCACACCTGCCAGGCGGCTCCCGGGACGGTCCGGACGATCACGGTACCGAGGTAGAAGCCCGCGTCGTTGCCGAGCCAGGGCACCACCTCGGGGTCCCGCCGCCAGCGGGGCATCAACTGGTCGAGGGCCTCCAACGAGGCCGGGCTCCCGTCGAGTTCGAGCCCCGCCGCCCGTGCGTGGACCCGCAGCATCTCGCACTCCGAGAACAACTCGGCGACACCCTCGGGGTCGTCCACGAGGGCGGCGGCAAGCCCCGCACCCTGTTCCGTTTCACGCCGGTTCAGCCAGTTGTCAAGGAAAGGGATGTTCATACCGCCCAGCGTCGCACCAGGATCCTCCGCTGGCCACAGGGCGCGCCTGCAAAGGGCCCGTCGGCCTACCGGTCGAGATCGAGGTCGACGACGACCGGGGCGTGGTCGGAGGCGCCCTTGCCCTTGCGCTCCTCGCGGTCGACGTAGGCGTCGGTGACGGCCTTGGTGAAGGGCTCGTTGCCGTAGACCAGGTCGATGCGCATGCCCTTGTTCTTGGGGAAGGCGAGCATCCGGTAGTCCCAGAACGTGTACGGGCGGTCGTACTTCAGCGCGCGCGGGAAGACGTCCGAGAGGCCGGCGGCGCGCAGCGCCTCCAGGGCGGCTCGCTCGGCCGGGGTGACGTGGGTGAGGCCCGCGAAGACGGCCGGGTCGTATACGTCCTCGTCGGTCGGGGCCACGTTGAAGTCGCCGAGCACGGCGAAGGGGCGCGGGCCGGCCGCGTCCTCGGCGACGGCCGCGGCCAGGGAGCGGAACCAGTCCAGCTTGTAGCCGTAGTGGTCGTGCTCGACCTCGCGGCCGTTGGGCACGTACACCGACCAGACCCGGACCCCGCCGCAGGTGGCGGAGATCGCCCGGGGCTCCTGGACGCCCTCGTAGTCGGGGCCGCCGGGCAGCCCCGTGACCACGTCGTCCAGGCCGACCTTGGAGAGCAGGGCCACGCCGTTCCAGCGGCCGGTGGCGTTGACGGCCGCCTCGTAGCCCAGCTCGCGCAGCTGC
The DNA here is from genome assembly GCF_055587885.1 of Streptomyces sp. NPDC046349. Classification (NCBI taxonomy): domain Bacteria; kingdom Bacillati; phylum Actinomycetota; class Actinomycetes; order Kitasatosporales; family Streptomycetaceae; genus Streptomyces; species Streptomyces sp. NPDC046349. The sequence continues at coordinate 200,756 of NZ_JBVJFK010000007.1, read as the reverse complement.
TCGTGCGGGAACTGCTCCGCCGAGCACTTGGTCTCCTGGATGCACACGACATCGGTGCCGGAGCTCTCCAGCCAGGCCAGCAGGCGCGGCAGCCGGGCGGTGATGGAGTTGACGTTGTAGGTGGCGATACGCATACCCGCCAACCTACCGCCCGGCACCGACAGCGACCCTGCGACCGTCACGGCCCGGCCCCGCCCTGCCGTCACAGCTCGGCGCTGTCCCCCGCGGTGAGCCGTCCGTGGTCGGTGCCGCCCAGTTTGTCCAGGGCGAAGTCGTAGATCGGCCGGGCGATGTCGGCGAGGTAGGCGTCGTGGATGTCGAGGGCCCGGCGCGGCGCCACCTCGCGGAGGTAGTCGATCACCTCGGAGACCTTGTTCCAGGGTGCGTGCACCGGCACCATCAGGGTCTCCACCGGGACCCCGGGCACGGTCAGCGCGTCACCGGGGTGGAAGAGGGATCCGTCGACGAGGTAGCCGACGTTCGTGACCCGCGGGATGTCCGGGTGGATCACTGCGTGCAGTTCGCCGTGGACCTGCACCTCGAAACCGGCCGCGGTGAAGGTGTCGCCGTGGCCGACGGTGTGCACCCTCCCCGGGTAGGCCGGGGCGAGCCGCTCGGCGACGCTGCGCAGGGTCCACAGCCCGGCCGCCGGATTCGCGTCGAGGGCGGCCCGCAGTCGGCCCTCGTCGAAATGGTCGGGGTGTTCGTGCGTGACCAGCAGGGCGTCCGCCCCCAGGCCCGCGTCCGGTTCGCTGAAGGCGCCCGGGTCGATGACGAGCGTGTGCCCGTCCTTCTCCAACTGGACGCAGGAGTGCAGCCGCTTGGTGAGCTTCATGATCCCAGGCTAGTGCCGCGCCCGCCGGGTCACGGGGTGGTCGTGGAGACCACGTAGACCTTGGGGTGCTCGGGGTCGGTGAGGTCTACCGTGATGTCCCTGCTGGGGCGCGGGTCGGCCTGTTCCAGGCTGGTCCCGTACCAGGTGGCGTGCGGGCTCCAGCTCCAGCCCGCGACGTCGGAGTCGTGGGGCGAGATGGCGACGTCACCGGGGACCAGCTCGGCGCGGCTGCTGCCGACGGAGGCGAGGAAGGCGTCCAGGTCGGCCGGGGTCACCGCGAACTGCGTGAAGAGCCGGCTGGTGCGCCAATTGTTGGTCTCGAGGAACCCGACCTTCCAGGCCTTCGCCGGGATCGGTACCTCGTAGATGCTGCGCTGCACCTTGGAGGGCCACCCGGGGCGCACCTTGGACGCGCCGACCTTGGCGGCCTTGTCGCGCCCGCTCTCGCGGCTCTGCTGAGTGGAGATCGCGAGGTAGCCCGCGGGTACGCCGATCAGCAGGACGATGATGATCGCGGTGATCCAGCGGCGCTTGACGACGTGCCGGCGGTCCTCGGGGGTGGGCAGGGGCGTGCCGCCCCCGTCGGGGGCGGAGGCCTGGTGGGGCAGGGTGGGCGGGTTCACGACTGGTCCTGGTCCTCGGGTGCGGCGGTCTCGCGCCTGCGGCCCAGCTGGCCCAGCTGCGCGTAGCGCTCGTGGCGCTCGACCCGTCGGCGGGTGGCGCGGCGGAAGCGCCGGGCGACGAGCCGGGCGAGGTCGGCGGCGCCGACCATGCCCGCGTCGGGGCCGAGCTGGGCCTTGGCGATGCGGGCCTCGGGGCGGTAGCCGCGGCCGGTGAGGTGGCGGCGGAAGGCGTCCCGGGCGGGGCCGATCAGCAGGTCGTCGGCAGCGCTGACGCCTCCGCCGATCACGAAGCAGGACGGGTCGAGGGCGGCGGCGAGGTTGGCGATGCCGACGCCGAGCCACTGGCCGATGTCCTGGAGCAGCTCGACGCACATGGCGTCGCCCTCGCGGGCCAGCTCGGTGATCAGCGGCCCGGTGATCTCGGAGACGTTCCCGCCGACCCTGGCGATGATGTTGTACGCGACCGGGGAGTCGGCGGCGGCCAGCTCGCGGGCCTCGCGCACCAGGGCGTTGCCGGAGCTGTACTGCTCCCAGCAGCCCCGGTTGCCGCAGGGGCAGCGGTGCCCGCCGGGGACGACCTGCATGTGGCCGAACTCGCCGGCGACCCCGTACCGGCCGCGCTTGACCTGGCCGCCCTCGAGGATGGCACCGCCGATCCCGGTGCCGAGCGTGATCATGACGAGGTGGTCCTCGCCCCGTCCGGCACCGAAGCGCCATTCGGCCCAGGCCGCGGTGTTGGCGTCGTTGTCGACCATGACCGGGACCGCCAGCCGGGACTGCAGGGCGTCGCGCAGGGGCTCGTCGCGCCAGGCCAGGTGGGGCGCGAACAGGACCCGGGAGCGGTCGGCGTCGACCCAGCCGGCCGCACCGATGCCGACGGCGTGCACGTCGTGCCGGTCGGAGAGGTCCAGCACCAGCTCGACGATGGTGTCCTCGACGACCTTGGGGCTCTTCGACTTGTCCGGGGTCTCGGTGCGGATCTTCTCGAGGATGACGCCGTCGGCGTCGACGACACCGGCCATCACCTTCGTGCCGCCGATGTCGATGCCGACGGTCGGGACGCGCGGGGCGGTCAGGTGCGACCGCCGCTCACGGGTGCCGATGGTGCGCAGGACGGTGCCTCGCGCCGACCCCCGGTGGGTGAGCGTGAAGTCCCGGTACGTGCTCATCGAGTCGTGTCGTCCCTCGTGGGTGCGGTGGTGCGGGAAGCCTGGTCGGCCGGGCCCGCCGGACCGGTGCGGCCGGCTCCGCGGGCCGGGGCGTCCGTGGGGCCCGGTCCCGATTCTGCCACCCGCTCCAGCTCGTGGCTCAGTTCGTCGAGCTCGGAGCCGCCCGCCATCTGGCGGGTGAGCTCGTCCAGGGTGATCGAGTCGCGGGTGTGACTGCCCGCCATGGTGCCGCGCTTGAGCAGCACGAAGCGGTCCCCGACCAGGTACGCGTGGTGCGGGTTGTGGGTGATCAGGACCACACCGAGGCCGGCGTCGCGGGCCGCCGCGACGTACTTGAGGACCACGCCGGACTGCTTGACTCCGAGGGCCGCGGTCGGCTCGTCGAGGACGAGGACCTTCGCCCCGAAGTACACGGCGCGGGCGATGGCCACGCACTGCCGCTCCCCGCCGGACAGGGTGCCGATGGGCTGGTCCACGTCGCGCAGGTCGATGCCCATGCGCAGCAGTTCGCCGCGGGTGGTGCAGCGCATGGACTCCACGTCGAGGCGGCGCAGGGGGCCGCGGCCCTTCGTCGGCTCGGAGCCGAGGAAGAAGTTGCGCCAGACGGGCATGAGCGGGACCACGGCGAGGTCCTGGTACACGGTCGCGATGCCGTGGTCGAGGGCCGCGCGCGGGTTGGCGAGGACGGTCTCCTCGCCCTCGATCTCGAAGGTGCCGGCATCGTGCCGGTGCAGCCCCGCGATGATCTTGATGAGGGTGGACTTGCCCGCACCGTTGTCGCCGAGGACGCAGGTGATCTCGCCGGCGGAGACCTCCAGGGAGACGTCCTGCAGGGCGCGGATGTTGCCGTAGTACTTGCTGACGCCGGTCAGCTTCACCAGGGCGGCCGTCGCGTCCGGGGTCGTGGGGGTGCTGTCGGTGGTCACTTGCTCGCCTCCGCCCGCTTGCGGACCCATGCGTTGAGCAGCGTGGCCAGCAGGAGCATCGCGCCGAGGAAGAACTTGAACCAGTCCGGGTTCCACTGGGCGTACACGATGCCGTTGCTGGTCATGCCGAAGATGAAGGCGCCGACCGCCGAGCCGATGGCGGAGCCGTAGCCGCCGGTCATCAGACAGCCGCCGATGACCGCGGCGATGATGTAGAGGAACTCGTTGCCGACGCCCTCGCCCGACTGGACCACGTCGAAGGAGAAGAGGATGTGCTGGCCGGAGATCCATGCGCACAGGGCGACGCCCATGTAGAGGCCGATACGGGTCTTCACGACGGGCACGCCGACCGCGCGGGCCGCGTCGGCCCCGCCGCCCACGGCGAAGATCCAGTTGCCGGCGCGGGTGCGCAGCAGGATCCACGTGGCGACGGCGACCAGGGCCAGCCACCACAAGACGGTGATCTGGAGGGTGACCGAGCCGATCTCCCACTTCGAGGCGAAGAGGGCGCGGGCGGAGGGGAAGCCCTCCATGTCGGCGATGGACTTGGTGGAGACCGTGCCGCTGACGAGCTTGGTGAAGCCGAGGTTCAGGCCGGTCAGCATCAGGAAGGTGCCGAGCGTGATGATGAAGCTGGGCAGCCTGGTGCGGGTCAGCATGAAGCCGTTGAAGAACCCGATCGCCAGGGTGACCAGCAGGGACACCAGGACGCCGACCCAGACGTTCGCCGTCATCTGGTAGCTGAACATCGAACTCACCAACGCCGAGGTCGTGACCATGACACCGGCGGAGAGATCGAACTCGCCGCCGATCATCAGCATGGCCACGGGGACCGCCATGATCCCGATGGTGGAGGCCGAGTACAGGATCGTGCTGAGGCTGGAGGCCTGCAGGAAGGTGGGGGCGGCGATGGAGAAGAAGACGAAGACGGCGACGGCGCCGACCACCGCGCCCAGCTCGGGGCGCCCGAGCAGCTTGCGTACGAGGGAGGTCGGCGCGAGCCGTTCGTCGACGGCGGTGGCGGCGGTCATCGGCTGCCCCGCTTGATGTACTCCTCCAGCTCGGCGGCCTCGGCGGCGGTGACGATCTGCGGTCCGGTGAGCACGGGGCGGCCGCCGCCGAGCACGTCCGCGTTGTAGCGGTAGAGCCACAGCAGGTCGATGGCCTGGTATCCCTGCAGGTAGGGCTGCTGGTCCACGGCGAAGCCGAGGGCGCCGGACTTGAGGTCGCGGGCCACGGAGTCGTTGAGGTCGAAGGTGTCGACCTCGGCCTCGCTCCCGGCGGCCTCCTTGGCCTTGACGGCGGTGGGGGCGAAGGGCGCGCCGAGGGTGAGGATCGCGTCGACGGACGGGTCCGCCTGGAGTTTGGCCTGGACGGCCGCCTGCACGGAGGGCATGTTCGTGCCTTCGACGTACAGGTTCTCCATCGTCCCGGAGAAGGTCTTCTTGGCACCGGCGCAGCGCTGCTCGTGGCCGACGTTGCCCTGCTCGTGCAGGACGCAGACGGTCTTCTTGCGGCCGCGCTTGTTCAGCTCGGTACCGACCGCCTCGCCGGCGATCGTCTCGTCCTGGCCGATGTGGGTGAGCGCCCCGTAGGCGGCGGACTGGGCGGATCCGGAGTTGACCGTGATCACCGGGATGCCGGCCTTGACGGCCTTGCCGACGACGTCCTTGAGGGCATCGGGCTTGGCGAGGCTGACGACGATCCCGTCCACCTTCTGGTCGATGGCGTTCTGCACGAACTGCGCCTGCTGTTGGGCCTGGTCGTCGTGGGCGTAGACGAAGTTGATGTTGTCCTTGGCCGCGGCCTCCTTGGCGCCCTTCTGGACGATGTCCCAGAAGGTGTCGCCGTCGCCGGCGTGGGTCACCATCGCGAAGGTCCAGCGCGGGGTGGACACGGCGGGCCGGCCCGCCTCGGCGGCCTTCGCCCGCTCCTCGGCGCGCTTGCCGCCCGTACTGCTGCAACCCGCGAGCGAGGCCCCCAGTACCGCCGCGAGCACGGCGCCCACGACGCGTACCCCTGTCCGAACCCTAGCCACGTCGCCGCGCCCTTCCCTCGTCCGTCTCGTCCGCCATCGCGTCCGTCATCATTCGGTCATTCCGGTTTCAGCCGCCCAGTATCCGCCACAGTGGACCATGAAGGGCCATCGGGGCATGCACCCGCAGATCGACACGGCGGGATCGCCGATCAGAGCGCGAAACCCTCAAGATCGCCGCGAGCGGATTGACAGGTTCCCCCGACGGGGCCAGGTTGAGTCCATGCGCATCGGGCTCATCGGAACCGGCCGGATCGGCTCGTTCCACGCGGCGGCGCTCGCCCGCCACCCGGAGGCGGGCTCGCTCCTGCTCGCCGACTCCGATCCCGCGCGGGCGGCACGCCTCGCCGACCGGCTCGGTGCCACGGCCGCGCCCTCCGTGGAGCAGGTCTTCACCTGGGGCGTGGACGCGGTGGTCGTGGCCTCGTCCACCGACGGCCACGCGGAGCTGGTCGTCCGGGCGATCCGCGGCGGGCTCCCGGTGTTCTGCGAGAAGCCGATCGCCCCCGACCTGAACCGCACGCTGTCCGTCCTGCGCGAGGTGTCGGCCCTGGGCGGGCTGCTCCAGGTGGGCTTCATGCGCCGCTTCGACGCGGGCTATCTCACGGCCCGGGAGCTGGTCCGCTCCGGCGCCCTGGGCCGGCTGCACACCGTACGGACGACGACGGCCGATCCGGCACCGCCGGCCGCCGACTACCTGGCGGCCTCGGGCGGCCTGTACCGGGACTGCATGGTGCACGACTTCGACATGGTGCGGTGGGTGACCGGGCGCGAGGTGGTGGAGGTGTACGCGGCAGGGTCGGACGCAGGCCCGCCGCAGTTCCGGCAGACGGGGGACGTGGACACGGCCGCGGCGGTCCTCACGCTCGACGACGGCACCCTGGTCACGGCCACCGGCACCCGGTGCAACGGCGCCGGCTACGACGTGCGGATGGAGCTGGCCGGGGAGCGGGACCAGGTCTCCGCCGGGCTGGACGACCGGACGCCGATCGCCTCGACCGAACCGAACGGGCCACCGCCGGCGAGCAAGCCGTGGACCGGCTTCCTGGAACGCTTCGGCCCCGCGTACGAGGCCGAGCTGAACGCCTTCGTGCACCTGGTGCGCGGCGTGGGCGAGAACCCCTGCGACGGGCGGGAGGCGCTGGCCGCGCTGCGGGTCGCGGAGGCCTGCGAGCTGTCGCGGCGCGAGCGGCGCCGGGTCCGGCTGGAGGAGCTCCCGGACCTGCCGGAGCGGTGACCGCATCGGGGAGCAGGGCATCCGGTCACCCTACGGCGGCGATCCCCGGCTGGCTGCGGCGCTTTCCGGCCAGGCTCGGGGCGCTTAGGCGGGGGCAGCGGTGAGCGCGTGCCGCCCCCAGGCGGTACCGGCCAGAACCAGGACGACACCGGCGTATCCGAGGGGGCCCAGGTGCTCCCCGCCGACGGCGATGCCCGCGACGGCCGCCCACAGCGGCTCGGTGCCGAGCAGCAGGCTGACCCGGGAGGGCGAGGTGCGGCGCACGGCCCACATCTGCACGAAGAAGGCGAAGAGCGTGCAGAAGACGGAGAGGAACGCCAGCCCCGCCCACTGGGCGGGCCCGAAGTCCGCCGCGGCGGCCCAGGGGGCCGCGCCGGTCCCCGGTACGGCGGCCAGCAGGGCGAAGACGAGAACGGCCCCGCCGAGCTGCACGGTGGTCAGCGACAGCGGGTCGGCACCGCGGACGCCCTCGGACCGGGCCATCAGCAGCACGTGCAGGGTCCGGGCGAGGGCGGCGCCGAGGATGAGCAGGTCACCGAGGCCGGGCGCGGTGAATCCGGCGCCCTGGGTGAGCAGCACGACGCCGAGGACGGAGGCTGCGGCGGCCCCGAGGAACCCGGCGGAGGGCGCCTTCCGCTTCATGGCGGCGTCGGCGAGCGGGGTGAAGATCATGGTCAGGCTGATGATCAGCCCGGCGTTGGTGGCGGAGGTGTGGACGACCCCGTAGGTCTCCAGCAGGAAGATCCCGCCGAGCACGAGCCCCAGCAGGCCGGCGCCCCGCAGCTGGGCGGGGGTGAGCGCGCGCAGCCGCGCCCACCCGGCGACGACCAGCACGGGCAGGACGAGCGCGAACCGCAGCACGAGCACGGCGATCACGGTGTGCGCGGTGGTGATCCCCTTGGCGGCGAGGTAGCTCGCCCCCCACACGACGGCGACGGCCAGGACGGGCAGATCGGCGAGCCAGGCGCGGCGGGGTGCGGCTTGCAGGGTGGGCGAGGCGACGGCCACGGAAGGTCTCCAGTGTTGCTCGGGAGGTGGAGACAGCGGCGGCTCGCACGGTTGCGGGGCACACCGTACCGGAGCCGATCATGCGGGGCGACCCGTTTCCGGGCCTCGCGTCCCTGACCCGTACAGTCGGGCGCATGGCTGATCTCTACGCCGTGGACCTGGCGTTCGACCTGCTCGACAGCACGCCCGACACCGTGCTCGCGGAGGTGCGCCGCCACCTGACGGGGGACGGCCTGCTCTCGCCCCGCGGCCCTGCGTGGCACGTCGGCGGGATGCTGGTGGGCGAGTTCGGACCGGCGGAGCGCGACGGCTGGGCCTTGACGGTCCGTCAGGAAATCCACGCGGACCAGCTGCCGGCCCTGGAGGACCTCCTCCTGCTTCTGACCCCGCACATCCGCCCGCCGGGCCCGGTCGGCCGCATCCGCCACCACGAGCACGAGGCCCCGGACCTCCTGGTCCTGCGCGAGGGCCGCGTGGTCCAACTGGCCCTGGACCGGCGGTAGCGGCATGGCCGTTGCGCGGGACGAAGAGGATCCGGCGGCAGACGGCTTCCGGCGGGTGCACGCCGCACCGGACGGGTGCGACGGCCCGCGGGCGGGCCTCGCCGACGTCGACGGCAGTCCGCACCACTTGCGGAGCGACGACCACGGCCGCGGCGACCCGGCCGACGAGCACCTCGCACGGCGGCGAACGAGGCCGCGGCGGCTCTGGAACGCGAGCAGTGGGCGATCTTCGTCAGATGGAACCGGCGCCACGAAACCGGGGAGGCCGGTCCGGAGAGCCATCCGGGCCACGGCGGCGTCGACGCCCGCCACGACGAGCCACCCGTCTCCTCGCCGCGCCGGCGGCCGCCCGCCGATGCACGTCGCCCGGTGGGCGAACTCGGGTTCGATCCGGTCGACCGCCACCGCGCGGACGGGCTCGACCCCTGGCTCCGGTGGCGTCCGGCCAGGTGAGGCCGTGGGCGGTCAGGAGCCGACGGTGCCGAAGGAAGCGCGGCCCGTCGGCCGGTAGGTGTGGACGGCCGTCCCGGCGGACGTCGTGCGGGAGGCCGTCAGCTCGTAGGCGGTCGGCAGCCCGCCGGTGGGGAACAGCCGGCGCCCGGCCCCCAGCACCACGGGGAAGACCAGCAGATTGATCTCGTCGACGAGGTCCCGGGCGAGGAGCCACTGCGCGAGCTGCCCGCTGCCGTGCACCTGGAGTTCCCCGTCCCCGCCCAGCGCGTCCTTGACCCGGACGATCTCGCTCTGCAGGTTCTCCCCGTCGAGCACGGTCGCCGGCCCCCAGGCCGGCTCTTTCAGGGTGGTCGAGGCCACGTACTTGGGCAGCCGGTTCAGCCCGCCCGCCACGGGGTCGGCGGGATCGTCGTGCTCCGGCCAGTAGCCGGCGAAGATCTCGTACGTCCGCCGCCCGAGCAGGAGCGCCCCGGCCCGGGCGAACACCTCGGTGACGAACTCCCCCATCCCCTCGTCGACGTACGGCGCGGCCCACCCGCCGTACTCGAACCCGTCACTGCGGTCCTCGTCGGGCCCGCCGGGCGCCTGCATCACGCCGTCCAGCGTCACGAAGGTGGTCAGTGTCAGCTCGGCCATGCCTCTGCGCTCCTCGCTCGATGGTCCTCGGGGTTCAGACTCCCGCCCCCGCCGGAACTCATCGCGCCGCCACGCACGGCACCCGCGCGTTTCGCCGCCGTCCGAGCCGGAAACGCGGGGTCGGATTCCTGCCAGCGGCGGGGGGTCGGGCGCTATTTGATTGAACCCGCAATCAATCAGCGATGCAGGAGGACGAACACATGGACGCGAATGCGGTGGCACTGGTGACCGGGGGCAGCCGGGGGATCGGGGCGGCGGTCGCGGTGCGGCTCGCCGAGGACGGGGCGGACGTCGCGATCACGTACGTCAGCGATGCGGAGGCCGCCGGGCGCGTGGTGAAGGCGGTGGAGGCGCTCGGGCGGCGGGCGGTCGCCCTGCGGGCCGACGCCGGGGACGCCGGGCAGGTGGCGAACGCCGTCGGGGAGACCGTGCGGCGCTTCGGGCGGCTCGACGTGCTGGTCAACAACGCCGGGGTCGGGGCGGTCGGACCGATGGAGGCGGTGGAGCCGGGCGACGTCGACCGGGTGCTCGGCGTCAACGTGCGGGGCGCGTTCCTCGCGGCGCAGGCCGCCGCCGCGCGCATGCGGGAGGGCGGCCGGATCATCACCATCGGCAGCTGCATGGCCCAGCGGGTGCCCGGGCCGGGCGGAGTGCTGTACGCGATGAGCAAGGCCGCGACCGTCGGGCTGACGAAGGCGCTGGCGCGCGAGCTCGGCGGGCGCGGGATCACCGCGAACGTGGTGCATCCGGGGCCCGTCGACACCGACATGAACCCGGCCGACGGACCGTACGCGGGCCCGCAGGCGGCGCTGACGGCGGTCGGGCGGTTCGGGAGGGCGGAGGAGGTCGCGGACGTGGTGGCCTTCCTGGCCGGCCCGCGGGCGGGCTACGTCACGGGCGCGGAGTTCGCGGTGGACGGCGGCCACGCGGCGTAGCCCTCACCGGCCGGGGGGCGGACGGGGGCGCCTGCGCCCTCAGGAGGTGCGCCGTCTGCCCCCGGCGGGCGAGGAGGCCCGGCGCCCGCGGGCGACGCGGTGACTCGCGGTGCCCCCCGGCCGGCCCGGGTCGGCCCGCACTGCCGGCCGGTGAGGTGGGGCGGACCCGCGCGGTGCGGCCAGGCCCGGGAGCGGGGCGGCCGCAGGGCGCAGGCCGGCCGCGCGTCGGGCCCGCCTCTCCCCCGGCGTACCGGGCACCCCCATCGGGCGCGTCGGGGTCCGGGCCGGTTCGCGCCGGCATCCCGTCCGGCGGCGGCCTTCCCGTCGGACGGGGTCCGACGTCGGGCGCCTATGCTCGTCTTGATCGACATGACGAACGGACGGGGGCAGGGGTGGACTTCACCGATCGGCGGGGCCGGTGCGTGGTGCTCGACGAGGTCACCGACAGCAACTGGCGGGACGTCGCCGACGTCGCGCCCGCCGACGACCAGCGTCGGTTCGTCGCCGCCCTCGGCGCCCGCTACCTGCTTCTCTCGATGCGCGGCGGCGTGTGGAACTCGCTCGCCGTCCGGGCCGACGACACGGTGGTCGGGCACGTGATGTGGGCATACGACGAGGAGGGCGGCGCCCACTGGATCGGCGGCATGATCGTCGACGCCGCCGAACAGGGCAGGGGCGTGGGCCGGGCCGCGGTGCGGGCCCTGGTCGGGCGGCTCGGCGCGCTGCCGTCCTGCCGGGAGATCCGGCTCTCGTACCACCCGGACAACGCTCCCGCCGCCCGCCTCTACGCCGGGCTCGGGTTCGTGCCCACCGGCGACTTCGAGGACGAGGAGGTCGTGGCGGTGCTGGCCGTCTGACCGCAGGCCGTCCACCCCCTCAGGGGCGCACCGTCGAGCGGTGCGCCCCGGAGGGGTGTGCAGGCCCCGGAGGTGTCGGCCCCCGGGGCGGTCGGGGGTACGGGGTCAGCCGCCCAGTTCCTGGTGGCGGGCGGTCAGCGCGGCCGCGCCGGCCTCCGTCAGCGAGCCGAAGAGGCGCAGGCGGGAGAAGCCGCCGTCCGGGTAGATGTCGATCCGTACGTGGGTGCCCACCGCCGGGGTGTCCAGTACGAAGCGGTGGTTGGTGTCGGGCTGCAGGCGGGTCCGCGGCAGGAACTCCGTCCACTCGCCCTCCTCGCCCGTCCTGACCGACAGCGAAGCCCAGCCGGCCGAGTTCCCCTTGAGGTACGCGGTGTCGATCTCGACGGCGCGGATCTCGGACTCGGTGACGAGCTGGTAGCGGATCCAGTCGTTGCCGTTGTCACGGCGGCGGGCGGTCTCCCAGCCGTCGTCCATCTTGCGGGAGCGGCCCGGGTTGATGGTGTTGGTCGGCGGGGAGTAGAAGCGGTTGGAGGCGTCCTGCACGGAACCGCCGTTCTCCAGCGCCACCACGTCGAAGGAGCCCAGCGCCGCGAGCCACTTCGGGTCGGGCAGGACCTCGCCGTAGACGCGCAGGCGGGCGATGCCGCCGTCGGGGTGCTGGTTGACGCGCAGGTGCGTGAAGCGCTGCTCGGCGTCGACCTCGAAGCCGTTGGCGGCGTGGCCGCCGACCGCCGTGCGGGGCACGACGGTCGTCCACTTCACGTCGTCGCCCTGGAGCTCCTCCGGGGTCGGCGCGAGGGCGCCCTCCCAGTTGGTGGCCTCGATGGAGACGGCCTGCGGCATGTTGCCGCGGAAGTGGGCGGTGTCGACGACGATGCCGCGGATGACCCCCGGCGCGCCCAGGCGCACCAGCGCCCAGTCGTGGTCCTCGGGGGTCGGCCAGGGCTGGGTGGCGGAGACGCCGCGGCGGCGGCGGGTCTCCCAGCCGTCCATGACCTTGCCCTTGTGGCCGAAGTCCTCGGGGTCGAAGTGAGCGGCCTCGGAGATCAGCAGGTTCTCGCGCTGGGCGAAGAACTCGTCGTTGGCGGCGATGACACCGGCGCCCAGCTCACGGGCGGCGAGGTTCGCGTACTGGGTGAAGGGGAATTCCGCGGTGCGGTAGTCCGCGTACGGGTCGCCGCCTCCGTACGGGTTCGCGTTGCCGGTGAAGGATTCAATCGCCACTGGTCAGTTCTGCCTTTCGAGGAGGAGGCCCGTGGGCTCGGTCGGGGTGCCGTGGTCGGCGATCTGCGTGCCGCGCAGCCAGGTGGACTTCACGACGCCGTGCAGGGTCTTGCCCGCGTATGCCGTGACCCGGTTGCGGTGGTGGAGTTCGGCCGGGTCCACAGTGAACGTTTCTTCGGGGGCGAGCACGGCGAAGTCGGCGTCCCGGCCGGCCTCGATCGCGCCCTTCCGGGAGAGACCCGCGAGCTGCGCCGGGGCCGCGGACATCCAGCGGACGACGTCCTCCAGGGTCCGGCCGCGGCGGCGCGCCTCGGTCCAGACGGCGGGCAGGCCCAACTGGAGGGAGGAGATGCCGCCCCACGCGGTGGAGAAGTCGCTGGTCTTCAGGTCAGCGGTGGAGGGCGAGTGGTCGGAGACGATGCAGTCGATGGTGCCGTCGGCGAGCGCGTCCCACAGGAGGTCCTGGTTGGCGGCCTCGCGGATGGGCGGGCAGCACTTGAACTCGCTGGCTCCGTCCGGCACTTCCTCGGCCGTCAGGGTGAGGTAGTGCGGGCAGGACTCGACGGTGATGCGGACGCCCTCGGCCTTGGCGGCGGCGATCAGCGGCAGCGCGTCCGAGGAGGACAGGTGCAGGACGTGGACGCGCGCGTTCAGCCGCTTCGCCTGGGCGATCAGGTTGCCGATGGCGGTGTTCTCCGCGTCGCGCGGCCGGGAGGCGAGGAAGTCGGCGTACTTGGGGCCCGGGACGACGGGGGCGGCGTCGAGGTGGTGAGGGTCCTCGGCGTGCACGATCAGCAGGCCGCCGAAGCCGGTGATTTCGGCGAGGGAGGTGGCCAGCTGGTCCTGGTCGAGCTCGGGGAACTCGTCCACGCCGGAGGGCGACAGGAAGCACTTGAAGCCGTAGACGCCGGCGTCGTGCAGGGGGGCCAGGTCCTTGACGTTGTCCGGGAGGGCGCCGCCCCAGAAGCCGACGTCGACGTGCGCCTTGGCGCGGGCGACCTCCTGCTTGACGCGCAGGTTGTCGACCGTGGTGGTCGGCGGGAGGGAGTTGAGCGGCATGTCGAGGATCGTGGTGATGCCTCCGGCGGCGGCGGCGCGGGTGGCCGTCCAGAAGCCCTCCCACTCGGTGCGGCCGGGGTCGTTCACGTGGACGTGGGTGTCGACCAGGCCGGGGAGCAGGACGTCGTCGCCGAAGTCCTCCAGCCGGGCTCCGGCCGGTACCTCGGCGTCGTGCGGCAGCACGGCCGTGATCCTCCCGCCGGCGACGGCGACCGAGGCGGCGCGCGTCCCCTCGGGGGTGATGACGCGCGTCGAGCGCAGTACCAGTTCCACAGCCACGTCGGCCACCGGAACCTCCCCATCTACTTCCACAGAGCGAAATTCAACGTTCTGTTGACGGAGTCTTCCCGGCGATCCGGGAGCAGTCAAGAGCGCCCGGACGGACCGCTGACACACCGGGACCACAGTTGGAGGTTTCCACAGGATGGAATTAAGATTTCGCTATTCAGAATGTAGCTACCACCACCGGGAGTCGGGCGGATAACTTCCCGAGGACGTCCACCACCAGGACAAACCACCTCTGACCGGCGGCGACGGCCCCACCCCAGCACTGGGGCCGACGCCGACCGCCGGGTAGGCTGCTCCCTTGCCTGCCAGCACCGAAAGGACCGCGCCGTGCCGACGTCCAGCGCCAGCACCACCGACGCTTCCTCAAAGACCCCTGCCGCAAGCGGTGGCGTCCAGTCCCTTGAGCGCGCCTTCGATCTGCTCGAACGCATGGCCGACGCCGGGGGTGAGGTCGGCCTCAGCGAACTCTCGGCCGCCAGCGGTCTGCCCCTGCCCACCATCCACCGCCTGATGCGCACGCTGGTGGCGTGCGGGTACGTACGCCAGCAGCCCAACCGACGGTACTCCCTCGGCCCCCGCCTGATCCGCCTCGGCGAGTCCGCGTCGCGCCTGCTGGGGACCTGGGCCCGCCCCTACCTCGCCCGTCTGGTCGAGGAGACCGGCGAGACGGCGAACATGGCCCTGCTCGACGGCGACGAGATCGTCTACGTCGCCCAGGTGCCGTCCAAGCACTCGATGCGCATGTTCACCGAGGTCGGCCGCCGGGTGCTGCCGCACTCCACCGGCGTGGGCAAGGCGCTGCTCGCCCACACCCCCGCCGACGAGGTACGGGCGCTGCTGGCCCGCACCGGGATGCCTGCGGCGACCGAGAAGACCATCACCACGCCCGAGGGCTTCCTGGAGGCGCTGGAGCAGGTCCGCCGGGCCGGCTACGCGGTCGACGACAACGAGCAGGAGATAGGAGTCCGCTGCCTGGCCGTGTCGGTGCCGAACTCGCCGACCGCCGCCGCGATCTCCATCTCCGGCCCGGCCGGCCGCGTCACGGAAGCCGTGACCGAGTCCTTCGTCCCGATCCTCCAGAACGTCGCCGCCGAGCTGTCGGTGGCCCTGGCCAACCAGAGCCCGGCGTAGGCCTGCCGCCCGGACGTATTGCGGGGAAAGCCCCGGCCGCCCTCCGAGAGGCGGCCGGGGCTTTCCCGTACGAGGTCCCGTGCGCGGTCGCGGGGCACCGTACGCCGGTTCAGGGCGCGGCGACGGGGTCCTGGTGCCCGGCCGTCAGCCGGCCGTCGGCCATGGTCGCCGTACGGTCCATCCGCTCCAGGTGGGCGTGGTCGTGGGTGACCAGAACGGTCGCGGTGGAACGCTCGCGCGTCAGGGTGACCAGCAGGTCCAGCACGGCGGCGCCGCGCTCGTGGTCGAGGGCGCTGGTCGGCTCGTCGACCAGGAGCACGGCGGGCTCGTTCATCAGCGCGCGGGCTATGTTGATCCGCTGGCGCTGGCCGCCCGAGAGCTGGTGGGGGCGCTTGTCGGCCTTGTCGGCGAGGCCCACCGCGTCGAGCAGCTCCAGCGCCCGCCGGCGCAGGGCCTTCGGGGGCCGGCCCGCCACGTGCGCCATGACCTGGAGCTGCTCGGCGGCCGTCAGCGAAGCCAGCAGGTTCGGCTGCTGGAAGACGATCCCGATCTTCTCCCGGCGCAGGGCGGACTTCTCGGCGGGGCCGAGGCATGCGGTGTCCTGCCCGGCCACGACGACGCGGCCGCGGTCCGGGGTGACGAGGGTCGCGGCGACCGCGAGCAGGGAGGACTTGCCGGAGCCGGAGGGTCCGATCACCGCCGTGAGGGTGCTGGCGGGCACGTCCAGGCCGACCGAGTCGAGGGCGGTGAGCCGGCTCTCGCCGTCGGGGTAGGTGAGCGTGACGTCGTGGACGAGGAGGGTCATCGGGCGCTCCCGAGGGCGGTCAGCGGGTCGACGGAGGTGATCCGCCGGATGGACAGGGCCGCGCCCAGCGCTCCGAGCGCGATCATGATCGCGGCGGGCACGAGCACCGTGGCGGCGTCGAGGACGAAGGGCACGTCGCCGCCGCTGATCAGCGCGCCGAATCCGGAGGCGAGCGCCGTGCCCAGCCCGGTGCCGAGGGCGAGCATCACCACGGCCTGGCCGAGGGCGTCCCGCAGGAGGTAGGGGGTGGAGGCGCCCAGCGCCTTCAGGACGGCGATGTCGCCGCTGCGCTGGATGGTCCACACCGTGAAGAAGGCGCCTATGACCAGGGCCGAGATGGCGAAGAGGAAACCGCGCATCAGCTGCAGCGAGCCGTTCTCCGCCTGGTAGGAGCCGATGGCGCCCAGGGCCTCGTCGACGGTCTGCGCCCTGGTGTCCGCCGCCCGGTCGGCGGCGGCGAGGTCCAGGCCGCTGCCGGAGACGGCGACGACGGTGGCGAGGGTCTCGGGGGAGGTCCCGGGGTTGCCGATGCGCTGCCAGTCGCCCAGGTCCATCCAGACGACCGGGGTGTGGCTGTAGGCGTCGGTGCCGGCGACGGCGGCCACCGTCAGTTCGAGCGGGCCGATCCTGAGCCTGGCTCCGGCGGTGAGGCCGCCGAGCTCCGCCGCCGCCTTTTCGGCGAGGACTACCCGGCCCTGGGTGAGGCCCGCGTCCCGCGGCGCGAGCCCGCCCGCGGGGTCCACGCCGAAGACCGAGACCGCGGCGGTGCGCTCACCCGAGACGGCGTTGGTGGTGCGGATGCCGAGGGGCTCGGCCGTCCGCACGCCGGGCTGCTCCCGCCAGGCCAGCCAGGCGGACTCGGGCACCTGGGAGTTGGTGAAGGACACCTTCCGGTCGCCGGCGGGCGCCGCGAAGGCCAGGTGCGAGACGGGCAGGCCGGTGACGGCCGAGATGTTCTCCCGGGCCAGGCCGGCGGTGAGCCCGGACAGCAGGCCGACCAGCAGCGTGATCAGCAACACGACCGAGCCCATGAGGGCGAAGCGGCCCTTGGCGAACCGTAGATCTCTCCATGCGACGAACATGTCCCCCACCTTGGTCTTCCGCGTGGACACAAGGCATCGCGCCACAGTAGTGATCCTCGTATCGAAGGGCGCACCCGGACATCGAACTTTCGGTTGACCGCGGCCGGCCGCGACCGACTTACGCTGGTTCGGACATGACTGCTGCCGCTCCCCCCGTCCCCCCCGGCGCCTGTGCGCGCCCGGCCGTGCCCGCGACCGCGCCCGCCGCCCGGCCCCTCACGCCGGTGTCGAAGGTGCTGAAGATGTGCCTGCACGCCCTGTTCCTCGGGCTGCTCGCGCTGGCCGCCGGCCGGGCCGTCGCCGACTCCGCTCCCCGGGCCGGCTGGGTGGTCGCCGCCTGCGCGCTGCTCGCCGCCGTGTACGCGGCCGGCGTGCGGGCGCCCGCCGTGCACAGCTCGCCGCGGGCGGGCGCGGTGTGGCTGGCCGCGCTCGGGGCGGTCTGGGCGGGCCTGCTGCTGGTCGCCCCCGACGGGCTGTGGATCGCCTTCCCGCTGTACTTCCTGGAACTGCACCTGCTGCGGCTGCGCTGGGGGGTCGCAGCCGTTGCGGTGACCGCCTGCGCCGCCATCGGCGGCTTCCTCGCGCACAGCGGCGCGGCGACCCCGGGGGCCTTCCTGGGGCCGCTGCTGGGCGGCGCCGTCGCGGTGGCGACCGTACTGGGCTACCAGGCGCTGTACCGCGAGAGCGAACGGCGCCGGGAGCTGATCGAGGAGCTCATCACGACCCGGGCCGAGCTGGCGGCGGCCGAACGCGGCGCCGGGATCCTGGCCGAGCGGGAGCGTCTGGCCCGGGAGATCCACGACACCCTCGCACAGGGCCTGTCCTCCATCCAGCTGCTGCTGCGGGCGGCCGAGCGGGCTCTGCCGGAGGGGGACCCGGCCCTGCCGCACATCGCGCAGGCCCGGGGGGCCGCCCAGGACAACCTCGCCGAGGCGCGCCGCTTCGTACGCGCCCTCACGCCGCCGGACCTGGAACACGGCTCGCTCGCCGCGGCGCTGGAACGGCTGTGCGCGGGGGTCCCGGGGCCGCGCGTGCGGTTCTCCCTGAGCGGCCGGCCCCGGGTGCTCCCGACCCCCTACGAGGTGGCGCTGCTGCGGATCGCCCAGTCGGCGCTGGCCAACGTGGTGCGGCACGCCCGGGCCGGGCGTGCGGAGATCACTCTGACCTTCATGGACGCCTCGGTGACGCTGGACATCGTCGACGACGGACACGGCTTCGACCCGTCCTCGGCCGCCTCCGGCTCGGGCGACGGCGGCTTCGGGCTGCCCGCCATGCGCTCGCGCGCCGAGACCCTGGGCGGGCTGTTCACGGTGGAGTCCGCCCCCGGGCAGGGCACCGCCGTGGCCGTCACCCTGCCGCTGGCCCTGGACCATCCGGAACGCACGGACCCCGTGGAGGCCCTGTGACCGTCCGTCTTCTGCTCGCCGACGACCACCCCGTGGTCCGGGCGGGCCTGCGCGCGGTGCTGGACACCGAGGCCGACTTCGCGGTGGTGGCCGAGGCGGCGACCGCCGAGCGGGCGGTGGAGCTGGCCGCCCGCGAACCGGTGGACGTGGTGCTGATGGACCTCCAGTTCGGGCCGGGTATGCACGGCTCCGAGGCGACGGCCCTGATCACGGCCCGTCCGGGCGCCCCCCGGGTGCTGGTGCTGACCACGTACGACACGGACGCGGACATCCTGGCGGCGGTGGAGGCGGGCGCCTCCGGCTACCTGCTCAAGGACGCCCCGCCGGAGGAGCTGGCGGCGGCCGTGCGTACGGCCGCGGCGGGCCAGTCGGCGCTGGCCCCGGCGGTGGCGCTGCGCCTCATGGACCGGATGCGGACGCCGGCGGAGGCGCTGACGAAACGGGAGCTGGAGGTGCTCCAGCTGGTGGCGGACGGCCTGTCGAACCAGCAGATCTCCAAACAGCTCTTCCTCAGCCAGGCCACGGTCAAGTCGCACCTGGTGCACGTCTACGCGAAGCTCGGCGTCGAATCCCGCACGGCGGCGGTCGCGGCGGCAGCCACCCGCCGCCTGATCCGCACGCCATAGGGCGTTGCGGCCCCTCGGTGCCCGGGTGGGCGTGGACGGTGGGCAGGTGGGCAGGCGCCCCTCGGCAGCCCGCACCGCCGGACGGAGGGAGAGGCGCATGAGCCCCCTGGTCCCCCAGGACCCCGAGACGCTGAAACTGCACCTTGCCCGCGAGGTGCGGGCCTTGCGGGAAGCCGCCCGGCACGGCGCCGGGGTGCGGCTGGACGAGGGGCCCGCACCCGCTTCCGGCGTGCTCGCGCGGGACGAGGGCGCGGAGCCCTGCTCCTGCGGTTCCCCAGGACCGGGGCACGGCTGCCGCGACGCGGGCGGGGGGCACGACCCGTGGGCGTGCGTCTGCGCGACCCTGCCCGCCATTCCGCTGTCGGCCGCGCTGTTCACCCCCGTGCGCGACGAGGCCGGGGTGACGGTCGACTTCACGGTCAAGGCGGGCAACCACGTGCGCGCGGCCGAGTGGCTGGAGGCCCCCGACCGCCAGATCGGCCGGCGGCTGCTCGAAGTGCAGCCAGGCGCGGCGGTCGGCGGGCTCGTCGGGGCCCTTGATTCCGTACTCGGCACCGGGCGCGCCCTGAAGGCGTACGCCCTCGACTACACGGAGCAGCGCAGCGACGGCCTCCACCGCACGAAGCTGCTCTACGACGCCTCCTCCTGCGGCGGGGAAGTACTGGCGACGTGGCGGGCTGCCCACAGCCGGGGGGAGCTGCTCTCCCTCGACGCCCAGTACATCGCGTCCATGGGCTGGGGCACGTGGGACCTGCTGTCCGGCGAGGTGGTCTGGTCGGAGGGGCTGTCGTCGATCTTCCGCACCGACCCGGCGCGCCCCCTGGAGCTCATGGAGCTGTGCGACACGGTCCTGCTGGAGGACGTACCGCGCTTCGCGAAGTTCCTGGTGGCGTTGGTGGACGGGGAGGAGCCGTCGGGGACGGAGATCCGCTTCAGCGTGCTCGGCGAGGTCCGTACCCTGCACCTCGTGGGGCATCCGGTGATCGCGACCGACGGGCTGCCCTGGTCGGTGCACGTCATCGCCCGCGATCTGACGTCGCAGGTCCGCAGCCGCCAGAGGCTCGCCGCGACGCGCCGGCAGTCCGACCGGCTGCGGGAGGAGGCGGCCGCGGAGCGGCGGGTCGCCTCCGCCCTGCGGGAGGCGCTGCTGCCGACGGTCTCCGCCGAACTGGCCGAGGCGGGTCTGTCCGTCGCGGCCGCCTACGTCCCGGCGGAGGCGGACGCCGCCGTGGGCGGGGACTGGTACAAGTGCCGGCTGCTGCCGGACGGCCGGATCCTGCTGGCCATCGGCGACGCCTGCGGCCACGGCCTGGGCGCGGTGGCCCGGATGGCGCAGCAGCGGCACGCGCTCGCGGGCCTCGCGCACGCCCCGGGGACCCACGCGGGCCAGTTGACCACCTGGCTCAACGAGCTCCTGTGCGCCGATCCCTCCGCCGAGACGGCGACCGCGATCATCGGGCACATCGACGCGCGGCGCCGGTTCCGCTGGGCGTGCGCGGGCCACCCGGCGCCCCTGCTGCTGCGGGACGGCGCCCCCTCGGTGATGGGCACGGAGCACCGAGGGCCGCTGTTCGGGCTGCTGCCGGGGCACGCCTACGAGACCGCGACCACCGACCTGCGACCGGGTGACCTCCTGCTGCTCTATACCGACGGCATGGTGGAGCGCCGCGGCGAGGACATCGCCGACAGCGTCGAGACCCTGGGCAAGGTGCTGGCGCGGTGCCACGGGCTCGGCCCGCAGGACACCCTCGACCGCATCCTGGACGCGTACGCGTCGGACGCGCACGAGGACGACACCTGCCTGGTGGCCCTGGGCGTCGGCTGACGGTCCGGGGCCGGATCCGGCCTACGCCACCCAGTGCGGGCGGTCCACCGACGGGGCGAGGGGGACGCCGCCGTGGAAGGCGGCCGCGAGGCGGCGTACGCCCTCGTCCAAGCGGTC
Organism: Streptomyces sp. NPDC046349; assembly: GCF_055587885.1. Lineage (NCBI taxonomy): Bacteria > Bacillati > Actinomycetota > Actinomycetes > Kitasatosporales > Streptomycetaceae > Streptomyces > Streptomyces sp. NPDC046349. The sequence continues at coordinate 179,976 of NZ_JBVJFK010000007.1, read as the reverse complement.
GGCGGGGAGGGTGTACGGGATGCGGAGGCGGTGTTCGAAGGTGCCGGGGTCGACGCCGAAGCGGGCGCCGCGGCCGATGTGCACGCCGGCGGCCGCGGCCCGTTCGGCCAGGGCCGAGCTGACCGGCTCGCCGAGGTCGACCCAGAGCGACAGGCCGCCCGGCGGTATCCGCCAGGACCATTCCGGGGTGTGCCGCTGGAGCGAGTCCGCCAGGGCCGCGCGCCGGACGCGCAGCTGCTCGAGCCGTGCGGGCAGGGTGCGGTCCATGCCGTCCAGCAGCGGGAGCGCGACGAGCTGGTCGAGCACCGAGCCGGTCATGTCGGCGGAGACCCGCAGGGACGTCAGCTCGGCGATCATCTTCGCAGTGGCCCGTACCCAGCCGACGCGCAGTCCACCCCAGTGGGTCTTGCTCAGCGAGCCGATGGTCACCACGTGCTCCGCGCCGCCCGGCGGGGCCAGCGAGGCCAGGGGCCGGGGGGCCGGAACGTCGAGGGCGATGTCGGCGATGGTCTCGTCGACCACCAGCCAGGTGCCGGTGCGCCGGGTCGCCGCGAGCAGGCGCAGCCGCTGATCCTCGGGCATGAGCGCGCCCGTCGGGTTGTGGAAGTCGGGGATCGTGTACGCCAGCCTCGGCACGGTCTGGCGCAGTGTGGACTCGGCGATCTCCATGTCCCAGCCGGTTTCGGAGACGGCGATGGAACCGGTGCGCAGCCGGGCGTGGCGCAGGGCGTCCAGGGCGTTGGCGTAGGTGGGGTTCTCGGTGACGACCCGGTCCCCGGCGCGGCAGAGCAGGCTGACGACCAGGGTGAAGGCCTGTTGGGCGCCGGAGGTGACGAGGATCTGCTCGGGTCGGGTGGGCAGGCCGCGCCGGGTGAAGCGATCGGCGACGGCCGTGCGCAGGTCGGGCAGGCCGAAGGGGTGGTAGCCGGGGGTTCGGGCGGCGTCGGGCAGCCGGGGCGCGGCCCGGGCGAGGGCGTCGGCGAGGGCGCCTTCGGGGGCGCCCATGGCGGCGATGGCCAGGTCGATGCCGGGCTCGCCGTCGGCGCTGCAGCCGCCGGCGCCGACCAGGGCGTGGGCCCCGACGGGGCGGTGGCCATCGGGGAGTTCGGTCCAGGTGCCGGAGCCTCGCCGGCTGCGCACGTAGCCGCTCTCGCGGAGCAGGTCGTAGGCGCCGGTGACAGTGGCCCGGCTGGCGCCGACGGCTTCGGCGAGCTCGCGTTCGGCCGGCAGGCGCACGTGCAGTGCGATGCGGCCGTCGAGGATCAGCGTGCGGACGGCTTCGGCGAGCGACCGGTAGCCGGGACGGGCGCGCACGTCCGCGGGGAGCAGAGCCGCGAGCTGGCGGCTGCCGATGGTCCTGTCCGCTGTCCGGACCACTCGCCCGTTCGCCATGCCAACCTCCCCTGATTGGCTCTGACGGCCAGGCCAATCGAGGGTCCAGACTCGCGGTATTGGCCCCCGATTGGCAAGGAGACGCCGAGATGCTGACCGACCGTGACGAACGTGCCCTGCTGGCCGCCGCCGAGAACCGGGTCTCCCGGCCGCTGAGGATCGGGGCGGCGCCGGCCTGCGTACGGCGCACCTTCGCGCGGGGGCCGCAGGATGGCACGCAGGAGCGAGAATCGGTGGCATGTCAGCCAACACGCACTCCGATTCACCCGTGATCGCGGGACTTCTGCTGGCCGCCGGCGGTGGCCGCCGGCTCGGCGGCCGGCCGAAGGCCCTGCTGTCCTACCGGGGCCGCCCGCTGGTGGAGAACGCCGTACGGGTGCTGCGGGAGGCCGGCTGCGGCCCGGTGCACGTGGTGCTCGGCGCCTCGGCGGCCGAGGTCCGCGAGCGCGCCGACCTGTCGGGCTGCGTGGTCGTGGACAACCCGGAGTGGGCGGAGGGCATGGGTTCCTCGCTGAGGGTGGGCCTGGCCTCCCTGGCGGGTACGGGTGCCCGCGCCGCCCTGGTCTGCCTGGTGGACCAGCCGGGCATCGGCCCGGCGGCCGTGGCCCGGGTCCGGGAGGCCTACCGCTCCCCCGCGAGCCTGGCGGCGGCGGCGTACGACGGGGAGCGCGGGCACCCGGTGCTGTTCGGGGCCGACCGCTGGGCGGACATCGCGGCGACGGCGAGGGGCGACAAGGGTGCCCGGGTGCATCTGGCGCGCCACGCCGGAGAGCTCGTACTGGTGGAGTGCTCCGACGTCGCGGAGGCCTTCGACATCGACACGCCGCCCGACCTGGCACGACTCCTCTGAGCACCGCGTGACGACAGTGGCACTGAGGGCCACCGGGAAGCGGAATCTGTCGACTCAGAGAATCTCGACGTCAACAAACCATTGAACTTCCACCATAAGGAAATTACTATCCACTGGTCAGAAGCGCCCTGAACCCACAGACGGCGCCCGCGACCGTATTTCGGAGCTCTCCACCCCCGGCGGCACTGCGTGCCGCCTCGCGCGAGCATTCCCCGCGGCCGCCAGGCACCGCCGCTGAAGGAGTGACAGTTATGTCCGCACCAGCGCCGTCCCCGCTGGCCATCGTCGATGCCGAGCCCCTGCCGCGGCAGGACGAAGTCCTCACCGAAGCGGCCCTCGCGTTCGTGGCCGAGCTCCACCGGCGGTTCGCCCCGCGCCGCGCCGAGCTCCTCGCCCGCCGCGGCGAGCGCCGTGCCGAGATCGCCCGGACCTCCACCCTCGACTTCCTCCCGGAGACCGCACAGGTCCGCGAGGGCGACTGGAAGGTGGCCCCGGCGCCGGCCGCGCTGAACGACCGCCGTGTGGAGATCACCGGTCCGACGGACCGGAAGATGACCATCAACGCCCTGAACTCGGGCGCCAAGGTCTGGCTCGCCGACTTCGAGGACGCCTCGGCTCCCACCTGGGAGAACGTCGTCCTCGGCCAGCTCAACCTGATCGACGCCTACGAGCGCCGCATCGACTTCACCGACGCCCGCACCGGCAAGGCCTACGCCCTGAAGCCGGCCGAGGAGCTCGCGACCGTCGTCATGCGGCCGCGCGGCTGGCACCTGCAGGAGCGCCACCTGCAGTTCGAGGGCGGACCGGCGTCCGGCTCGCTCGTCGACTTCGGCCTGTACTTCTTCCACAACGCCAAGCGCCTGATCGACCTGGGGAAGGGCCCGTACTTCTACCTGCCGAAGACGGAGTCGCACCTGGAGGCCCGCCTCTGGAACGACATCTTCGTCTTCTCCCAGGACTACGTCGGCATCCCGCAGGGCACCGTCCGCGCGACCGTCCTGATCGAGACGATCACCGCCGCGTACGAGATGGACGAGATCCTCTACGAACTGCGCGACCACGCGGCGGGCCTGAACGCGGGCCGCTGGGACTACCTCTTCTCCATCGTGAAGAACTTCCGCGACGGCGGCGAGAAGTTCGTCCTGCCGGACCGCAACGCGGTGACGATGACCGCCCCGTTCATGCGGGCCTACACCGAACTGCTCGTGCGCACCTGCCACAAGCGCGGCGCGCACGCCATCGGCGGCATGGCGGCCTTCATCCCGTCCCGCAAGGACGCCGAGGCCAACAAGATCGCCTTCGCGAAGGTCAAGGCCGACAAGGACCGCGAGGCGGGCGACGGCTTCGACGGCTCCTGGGTCGCCCACCCCGACCTGGTCCCGATCGCGATGGCCTCCTTCGACGCCGTCCTCGGCGACAGGCCCAACCAGAAGGACCGGCTGCGCGAGGACGTCTCGGTGGCCCCGGGCGAGCTCATCGCGATCGACTCGCTGGACGCGAAGCCCACGTACGAGGGCCTGCGCAACGCGGTCCAGGTCGGCATCCGCTACATCGAGGCCTGGCTGCGCGGCCTCGGCGCCGTCGGCATCTTCGGCCTGATGGAGGACGCGGCCACCGCCGAGATCTCCCGCTCGCAGATCTGGCAGTGGATCAACGCCGGTGTCGTCTTCGAGAACGGCGAGACGGCCACCGCCGAGCTGACCCGCAAGCTGGCGGCGGAGGAACTGACCGCCCTGCGCGCCGAGGTCGGCGAGGAGGCGTTCGCGACCGGGAAGTGGCAGCAGGCCCACGACCTCTTCCTGAAGGTCTCCCTGGACGCGGACTACGCGGACTTCCTCACGCTCCCCGCGTACGACCAGCTGGTCGGCTGAGACCCCGGATCCGGATCCGGCCGAAACGCACAGCGGCCCGAACCGGCCGGCTCCGCCCCCGCAGCCCACGGCTGCGGGGGCGGAGCCGTGTCCTTCCCTCTGCCGTCCCCGCCGGTTCAGTGGTCACGGGGGGCTCAGCGCTTGCGCTTCAGGCGCAGCCGGGCCGTCTCGATGAGCGCGCGGGCGTGGTCCGGTGGCCGCTGGTTGGGGATCCAGCCCCGGTCGAGGGCGGCTTCGAGGGGTTCCAGCCGCGCGAGGGCCTCCGCCGCCGCGTCGTGCTCCAGCAGCACGGCTCCCAGCAGGAGGCACGCCTCCAGAGTCTCCGGGGCCCCCGCGCCGAGCAGGTCGGTACGTCCGGCCACCACGGCGCGCAGCAGCGGGGCCGCCTCCTCGCCCCGGCCGCAGGAGGAGAGGCACAGCGCGAGGTCGTAACCGGCCCGGTGGTACTCCGGGGAGTAGTCCCCGTGGGTGTCCGCGCGCGCCTCCGCTATCCGCCGCAGCGGCACCAGCGCCTCGGTGAGGCGGCCCAGGTGCCACAGCCGACTGGCCCACGCCCGCAGCGACATGATCGCCTCGTCGTTGTACGGGCCGAGCACCGCGACCCGTTGTTCGGCGAGCTCCTCGCTCAGCTTCAGCGCCTCGGCGACGTCCCCCAGCGCCCACAGGCAGTCCGCCTCCACCCGGCGGGCCCGCAGGGTCGCGTCCGCGTTCGGGCCGTTCACCAGCACCCTGCGGCGTACGACCTCCCGGCTGGAGGCGAGCCCCGCCTCGGGCCGGTTCGACAGCCAGTTGCTCTCGGCGTCCCGCAGCATCCGGTCGGTCTCGGCGTCGTGGGTGGCGAGCCGCTGCCTGGCCCACCGGGTCCCGCGGGCCTCCAGCGGGAACACGTCCAGGACCACGGCGGCCAGCTCGGCGGAGGCCGGCCGGTCGCCCGGGCGCTTCTCCAGCAGCGCGGACACCAGGAGGTCCAGCGCCGCCGGCAGGTCGGGGCGCAGCGCGGACAGCCGCTCGGGCCGCTCCTCCAGGTGGGCCCGGCGATAGTCCTCCCGGTCGGCGCACGGGCCGAAAGGGCGTACACCGGTGAGCAGTTCGTAGGCGAGGCACCCGAGGGAGTAGAGGTCGCCCAGGTAGGTGACCGGCCCCCCGTTCCACTGTTCCGGGGGCATGTAGGGGGCGCTGCCGATGGCCTGGCCTGGGGCCGTGAGCTGGGTGAAGGGCTCCGGCCCCAGGAGCTTGGCGATGCCGAAGTCGCAGACCTTGACGGAACCGTCCCCGGTGAGGAGGACGTTGGACGGCTTGATGTCCCGGTGCACCGTCTGGGCGGCGTGCACGTCGGCGATGCCCTGGACGATCCCGCGCAGGAGGGGCGCCGCCCAGCGCCAGGTGCGGTCGGCGACGAACCGGACCGCGAGTTCCCGGTCGAGGCCGCGGCCCGCGACGTACTCCATGGCCAGGTAGTCGATGTCGCCGTCGGAGCCGGATCCGAGCAGGCGCACGGTGTAGGGGCTCACGACGCGTTCCAGGGCCCGTGCCTCGTGCCGGAACCGGGCGCGTGCGTCGGGTGAGTCCAGGGACTGCGCGAGGATCGTCTTCACGGCGAGGCCGCTGCCGTCCCTGAGGTCGGTGGCCTGCCAGACCTCGCCCATGCCGCCGCGCCCGAGCAGCCGGTCCAGCCGGTAGCGGCGGTCGAGCACCGTGCCGTCCAACGGGCGTCCGGGCACCGTCACACCCGGCCGATCACGGTGTGGACGAGCGGCCGGACGTGCGGGGGCCGGCCGACCACCTGGTAGGCGGGGGCGACGCAGAGGCTGAGCGGCTCCCGCTCGTCGGCCCGGGGCCACACCTCCTGCAGGCGCGGGTCCGGTACGTGGCCGAGGCGCAGCTCGAAGTTCCACCGGTGGACGCCGCCCAGCTCCGCGATGCGCGCGCGCAGTTCGGCCGTCTGCCGGTGCAGGTCCGTCACCGGGCCCAGGGGCACCTGCGGGCCCAGCACGCCGGCCGCCGTGCGGTGCCAGTCCTCCTCGGCCGCCGGTTGCTCGCCCAGTACGGTGCGGAACAGGGCGGCGCAGAGCCGCACATGGGTCTCCGCCCGGTGGTGGGGCTGCCCCGCGGCGGCTTCGGCGGCGGAGCGGCAGTGGCCGATGATCCGGTCCCGCAGGGCGGCGTAGGCCTGCGAGGTCTCGTGGTGGGCGCTCTCCAGTTCCGTGGTCCGGTCGGCGCGCAGGCCGTGCACCACCTCGTACAGCTTGTCGATACGGTCCTTGGCCTCCTGCCGTTCGGCGCGCAGGGAAATCACCTCCGCCCGCAGGGCCTTCACCTCCTGGAAGACACGCCACGGCATGCGTGCACCGTCCGGGGCGGGGGCCGGCACCGGGGGCGCCGGGGACGGCACGGGGGGTGTGCCGCCGGGCCACGGGCCCGGTGACGCGGGCAGTCCTCGGTCCGGTCGTCCTGGGCTCTCCATCGCGCGTACCTCTTTCCTGCTGCCTGCTGCCTACTGCTCGGGGACTCCGGCGAACTCGACGACCATTTCGCGGCGTTCTCCGGTGCGGGGGTTGACCGCGGCCACACCGATCTCGGTTCCGCCGAAGGTGAAGTACAGGTCCACCCCGCGGTCGTCCACCTCCTCCTCGCCGACGGACTCGGAGATGTCGACGACGACGGTTCCGAGACGCCGGGCGCCTGGCGTGTTGACCGTGAGGTCCTTCACCTCGGGTACGGCGTACAGCGCGACCTTCACCTCCGGCTGGTCGGTGGTGAGCGGGACGAGGGTGTAGGTCCGTTCGCTGCCGACCTGTACGGACTCCCCCATGAAGACGAGCGGGTCGAGGACGCCGTCGCGGAAGGCGCCCTGCCCCTTGACCTTGATGATGGTGAGCGCGCGTACGGCTTCCGACTCCCGGAAGACGGCGCCGAACCTGCGCCGCTCGGAGACCTCGACGGCGTAGGTGTTGGACGCGCGCCGTGAGTGCACGACCTCGGGGCGGCAGGCGTAGTGCACGGCGCCGCCGAGCACGGCGCGGGAGGGGTTCGGCGGGATCATCAGCTGGACCCCCGCCGGGAACTCCCCGTCGAGGTGCGCGCCGAGCCGGCTCTGCACGTAGTGGGACTGGGCGAAGCCGCCGACGAGGATCACGCGCAGGCCGTCGGCGGCGACGGCGGGGTCGGCGAGCAGCTCGCGGATCTGGGTGTCCACCAGCTTCACCAGGGGTTCGGTCGTGCCGTGGAACAGCCCCCGCATCACGTCGGGTTCGATGACGATGTGGTCGTCGACCCCCTGCTGTTCCGCGGCGAGGCGCTCCGTGCCGCCGTGGGGGTCGATGATCCGGCTGGCCTTCAGCGAGATCGGGATGCTGACCGGGCTGTCGCTGTCCCCGCGGAAGTGGGTCTTCATCCGTTCGAAGTCGTCCATCAGTTCCAGGAGCTGGGCCGGGGCCGCCTCCAGGGCCTTGAACGCCGCCTGCCCCAGGCGCGGGGCGAGCACCTGGACCTGGAAGCGGCGGTTGATGTAGTTCGAGCCGAGCTTGCCGCCGCAGGGGCGGCGCAGCTGCTCCAGAGTCCCGTCCGGCGTGCAGCGGTAGGCGGCGATGTCGACGGTGCCGCCCCCGCAGTCGACGACGAGGGTGGCCGTGGAGCCGAGGCCGCCGATTCCGGCGGCGCCGTCCTGGGCGCAGTAGACGGTCGCGGCCTCCGGTTCCGTGACGAGGATCAGCCGGTCGCGGTCGTCGGCGGGGAATCCGGCCAGACGTGCCGCGTCGCGCATGAGGTTGCGCTGCTCGGGCTCCCAGATGGCGGGAACGGTCAGGCACCAGCGGATGTCGGACTCCATGAAGCCGCCGCCGACGATCCGGTCGAGGGCGGCGCCGCGCAGGCGGCGCAGGTAGGCCGCGATCAGTGGTACGGCCTGTTCCGGAGTGCCGACGAGCCCGGCCCCGGGGCCCTGGGCGTCCTCCCGGCCCTCGGGGCTGAGCCACATCTTGAAGCCGTGTTCGAGCCGGCCGGGTTCGCCCGCGGCGCCGGCGCGCCGGGCGGCGTACCCCCAGTCGCGGTCCTCGCCGGCGGGGTCCAGGAAGAGGGCGGAGAGGTTCTTCGGGTAGGTCAGGGGCGCGTCGTCCCACTGGTCCGGATAGTCGATCTGGCGCTGGTCGGGCCCTTCCGCTCCGGCCGGGAGCACCGCCCAGGCGAACCCCGAGCCGTGCGTCCCGAAGTCGATGGCAGCCACAACCCTGTACTTCATGCGTGCCGTCCCCCTCGTCCTTCCCGGTGCCTGCGCCCGCCCGGAAGGCTGGTCGTTGTCACACAGGGTGCACGAGTTGCGGACCACCCGTCAGCTGTTCCGCGTGAATGGGGAGTTGACGGGCTCCGGAGCCGCTCGACCCGAACGACCGATCGGTTGTTACTGGTTCGTAACATGACTGTACCTAGCGGTAACAAGCGGCCCCGTGTCACCTTTCCGATGCCACCGGCCGGCGGTACCCCCACTTCCCAGCCACACCGAACGGCAACGCAGTCGTTGCCGCCTTCGGCGTGGCCGAGCGCAGGAGTTCCGCAGTGAACGGATTCCGCAACGTCAGCAAGGACCGGGACGCCAGTCGGGTGCGACGACTGGCCTGTGCCGCCGCGACCGTGCCGCTCGCCGCCGGCGCGCTGCTGGCCGGCGGCGCCGGGGCCGCCGCGGCGGCCCCCGGGACCGGGCCCACGGCCGTGGTGTCCGTGGGCGACAGCTACATCTCGGGCGAGGCCGGGCGCTGGAAGGGCAACAGCCTGACCAACACCGGGAACCGCAACGGCACCGACCGGGGCTGGGTCGGCGGCAGCACCTACGATCCCGCCAGGGTGTACGGGACCACGGCCGGCGGCTGCCACCGGTCGGACTCGGCCGAGGTGCGCAGCGCCGGGGCGATCGCCGACGTCGCGGTGAACCTGGCCTGTTCCGGCGCGACGTCCGACAACGTGTTCCGCGCGTCCAACGGCGGTGTGGCCTTCAGGGGAGAGGCCCCGCAGGCCGACCAGCTCGCCGCGGTGGCCGCGAGCCACGACGTCAAGGTGATCGCCCTGTCCGTCGGCGGCAACGACCTTGGCTTCGCCGACATCATCAAGAGCTGCGCGTACGACTTCATCATCTGGAACTCCTACTGCCACGACGACCAGCAGTACGCGGTCGACCAGAAGATCGACGCGGTCATGGGCAAGGTCGGCAAGTCCGTGGACGAGGTCCGGGCCGTCATGCGCACGGCCGGATACGCCGACTCCTCCTACCGGATCGTGCTCCAGTCCTACCCGTCACCGATCCCGCGCGGCGCGGAGAACCGGTACACCCAGAGCGACTGGAGCCGGCTCAACACGGGCGGCTGCCCCTTCTGGAACCGGGACTCGGACTGGGCCCGCGACTCGCTCGTGCCGCAGATCGCCGGTCGTCTCAAGGGCGTCGCAGCGGCCAAGGGCGTGCAGTTCCTGGACCTGCGGGACATGCTCCAGGGACGCGAGGTGTGCGCCAGGGCCAGCAAGCAGGTGTCCTCCACGGTACCGGCCTCGGGCGGGACCAGTGAGTGGGCGCGCTGGATCGACAACAACGAGTCCCAGGGCCTGATCCAGGAGTCCATGCACCCCAACCACTACGGCCAGCTGGCCGCCGGCCGGTGCCTGGCCCTGGCGGTGGCGCAGCCCGCGGGGTCCGCTTCCAGCTGCAAGAACACCGCGGGGAGCGATCACACGGGGATGTTCCTGACGCCGGCTCCGTAGCGGCGAAAACCGGATGGTCGACAGCGGTGCGGGCTGGCATGCTCTCGCGCATGGCAGCCCGCACCGCACGTCCCAGTCTCTACATCTCCGTCGACATCGAGGCCGACGGACCCATTCCCGGACCGTATTCGATGATCAGTTTCGGGGCCGCGGTCGCCGGCCGGCAGGAGGGGGACGCGTATACGGCCGCGGATCCGGAGAAGCGGACCTTCTACCGTGAGTTGCGGCCGATCAGTGACGCGTACGTGCCCGAGGCCCTGGCCGTCAGCGGGCTGGACCGCGACCGCCTGGTCCGGGAGGGCGCCCATCCGGCGGCGGCGATGGCCGAGTTCCGCGCCTGGGTGCGCAAGGTGTCCGCGGACGCCCAGCCGGTGATGTGCGGCTACCCGGCGTCCTTCGACTGGACGTTCCTGTATTGGTACCTGATGCGGTTCGGCGGGGACAGCCCCTTCGGCCACTCCGGATGCCTCGACATGAAGACCCTCTACGCGACGAAGGCGCGGGTGCCGCTGCGGGCCGCGGTCAAGGGGCGCATGCCCCGCGAACTGCTCTCCCGCCGGCGCCACACGCACCACGCACTCGACGACGCGATCGAGCAGGCGGAGCTGATGAGCAACCTGATGCTCTGGCGGCCCTGACCCGCGCGCCGTCACCGCACGTACGGGCGCACGGCGGTTCGCCCGTACCGGAGCGGCGGTGCGCCCGCCACACCCGCAGGGGGTGGCGCGCGCACCGTCCGTGCTCCTGCTCGGTGCCGGTCAGTGGACCGGCACCGGTTCGGGTGCGGCGCCCGAGGCAGCGCCCTTCCTGGCGCCGAGGTGGTTGAAGGCCAGGTTCAGCACGATGGCCACCACGCAGCCCGTGCTGATGCCGGAGTCGAGGACGACCAGCAGGTCCTTCGGGAAGGCGTGGTAGAACTCCGGTGCGGCGATCGGGATCAGGCCGATGCCGACGGAAGCGGCGACGATCAGGGCGTTCTCGCCCTTCTCCATGGCCGCGCCGGCCAGGGTCTGGATACCGCTGGCGGCCACCGAGCCGAAGAGGACGATGCCGGCGCCGCCGAGGACGGGCAGCGGGACCACCCCGATGACGGAGGCCGCCATCGGACACAGGCCCAGAAGGATCAGGATGCCGCCGCCCGCGGCGACGACGAAGCGGCTGCGCACCTTGGTCATGGCCACCAGGCCGATGTTCTGGGCGAAGGCGCTGCACATGAACCCGTTGAAGAGCGGGCTGACGGCACTGCCGAGGGTGTCGGCGCGCAGGCCTCCCGCGATGGCCTTCTCGTCCGCCGGCCGTCCGACGATCTTGCCCAGGGCGAGGATGTCGGCGGTGGACTCGGTCATGCAGACGAGCATGACGATGCACATCGAGACGATCGCGGCGACCTGGAAGTGCGGCGCGCCGAAGTGGAACGGGGTGGGGAAGCCCACCACCGAGGCGTTCCTGACGGCGTCGAAGCTGGTCATTCCCAGCGGAAGGGCGATCAGGGTGCCCGCGACGAGGCCGAGCAGGATGGAGATCTGCTGGAGGAAGCCGCGCAGGAACTTGCGCATGAGCAGGACGATCACCAGGGTGACGGCGGCCATGCCGATGTTCCTGACCGAGCCGTAGTCGGCGGCGGTGCGGTTGCCGCCCTGCGACCAGTTGAAGGCCACGGGCAGGAGCGAGACGCCGATCAGGGTGATGACGGTGCCCGTGACGACGGGCGGGAAGAAGCGGACGAGCTTGCCGAAGTAGGGGGCGGCGAGAAAGCCGATGGCCCCCGCGACGATGATCGCGCCGAAGATGACGGGCAGGGCGTCCGCGCCCTCCCCCTTCCCTATGGCGATCATCGGAGTCACACCGGCGAAGGAGACGCCGTTGACGAAGGGGAGTTTGGCGCCGACCTTCCAGAAACCGAGGGTCTGCAGGAGGGTGGCGAGCCCTGCGGTGAAGAGCGAGGCACCCATCAGGAAGGCGGTCTCGGTGGCGGAGAGGCCGACCGCGGGGCCGACGATCATGGGCGGGGCCACGACACCCGCGTACATCGCGGCCACGTGCTGCAGGCCGCTCGTGAACATCTTCAGCGGAGGGAGGGTCTCGTCGACCGGGTGCTTCTCCTCCGGTACTGCGACTGCGTCTTTGCGAAACCTGGGCGGCTGGGCCACGGCTTCCTCCGGTCGGGTAACACGTCGGCAGGGACGTGGGTGTCATGGAGGTGGTGCGAAAGCGGTGCGAGTCGAGCGCGCGTGTGAAGTTGTGGGTGGAGCCGGTGGAGGCGCTACTTGCCCCAAGGGGTGCAGAAACGATTCGCCCGATCGCCGCCTCCGCGATGTGCTGTGGCGCTGGTGGCACGAGTCACCGCTCCCGGGAGCGCCTTCGGATTACCTCGGGCGCCTCCCGGGAACGGCTGCCACGGACCCCGCTCGGGTCCGCGGCGGCCGGCCGGGGGCCGTCCCCCCCGGCCGGACTCCGGGGGATCAGGCCTGCGCGATCCGCGCGAGGCGCTGGGCCTCTTCCCGCGTGGACACCGCGATGGCGTCCTCGTCGGCGAAGAGCAGCCGGTTGTTCTCGACGATCTGCTTGCCGTTGACGAACGAGGCCGTCACCGGGGCGGCCGCACCGAAGACCAGAGCGGTCACCGGGTCGGCGATCGAGGAGTGCAGGAAGGTGTTCAGGTTCCACAGGACCAGGTCGGCGCACTTGCCGACCTCGAGCGAACCGATGTTGTCGGCACGGCCGAGGACCTGGGCGCCGCCGTAGGTGCCCAGGCGCAGGGCCTGGCGCGCGTTGAGGGCACGCTCGCGGTGGACCGGGTTCAGGCGGTTGATCAGCAGCGCGTTGCGCAGCTCGGTGTGCAGCTCACCGGACTCGTTGGAGGCGGTGCCGTCCACGCCGAGGCCGACCGGGACGCCGGCGGCGAGCATGTCCGGGACGCGGGCGATGCCGGCGGCCAGACGGGCGTTGGAGGACGGGCAGTGCGCGACACCGGTCCTGGTGCGGGCGAACGCGGCGATGTCGGAGTCGTTCATGTGGACGCTGTGCGCCATCCACACGTCCTCGCCGAGCCAGCCGGTCGACTCGAAGTAGTCGGTCGGGCCCATGCCGAAGAGCTCGTGGCAGAACTTCTCCTCCTCGACGGTCTCGCTGCCGTGCGTGTGCATGCGCACGCCGAGGCGGCGGGCCAGCTCGGCGCCCTGCTTGAGCAGTTCGGTGGAGACGGAGAAGGGGGAGCAGGGGGCGACGGCGACCTGGGTCATCGAGTCGAAGGACGCGTCGTGGAACTTCTTGACGGTCGCCTCGGTGTCGGCGAGCGCACCCTCGAGGGTCTCGACGGCGTGGTCCGGCGGCAGGCCGCCGTCCTTCTCGCTGCGGTCCATGGAGCCGCGGGCGAGGGTGAAGCGGACGCCCATCTCGGACGCCGCCCGGATGATCGAGCCGGACAGGTCGCCGGAGCCCTTGGGGAAGACGTAGTGGTGGTCCATCGCGGTGGTGACACCGCCCTTGGCCATCGCGGCGAGGGAGCCCTGCGCGGCCGTGTACGTCATCTGCTCGTCGATGCGCGCCCACGTCGGGTACAGCGCGACGAGCCAGTTGAAGAGGTTGTGGTCGGTGGCCAGGCCACGCGTGATCCACTGGTAGAAGTGGTGGTGCGTGTTGACCAGACCGGGGGTCACGAGGTGCCCGGTGCCGTCGATGCGGCGGACTACGTTGTCGAGGTTCTCGGGGGCCTTGCCCGCACCGATGAACTCGATCCTGTTGCCTGCCACGACGATGTGGCCCGAGGCGTACTCGGTGTCATGGGCGTCGACGGTCGCGATCGCACAGTTCTCGATGACGATGCGCGGGGCGGCGCTGTCATGGGCTGCCGATGCTGCCATGGGACTTCCTCGTGCTTTCAGTGGCGGTGCGGGCACGGCAGGACCCAGGGGATTTGAGTGCCGGAGCCGGGGCCTTGGCAGCTGACAGTACTGCCGCCCCATGTGGTGCGTCCGGGTGCCGATTCAGGAAGTTGGGTCGTGTCGCGCGGTCCCGGAGCCACTGCGGGGCCCCGGGACGCGCGTGCCGCGCTCTAGAGGTTGGTCATGTCCACCGGGATGCGCGCGTCGGCGCCGTCCCGCAGGATCGTGGCCTCGATCAGACCGTACGGACGGTCCGCGGCGAAGTACACCTCGTTGTCGTTCTTGAGGCCGAAGGGCTCGAGGTCGACGAGGAAGTGGTGCTTGTTCGGGAGCGAGAAGCGGACCTCGTCGATCTCCGAACGGTGGTTGATGATGCGCGAACCCATCTGGTAGAGGGTCTGCTGCAGCGAGAGGGAGTAGGTCTCCGCGAAGGCCTGCAGCATGTGCTTGCGGGTCTCGGCGTAGGACTTCTCCCAGTTGGGCATCCGCTGCTCGTCGTCCGACCAGTTGAAGCGCCAGCGGCTCGACACCTGGGTGGCCAGGATGCGGTCGTACGCCTCCTGCAGGGTCGTGTACTTGTCCTTCACGTATCCCCAGAACTCGGAGTTCGTGGAGTTCATGACGACCAGGTCCTTGAGGCCGGAGATGACCTCCCAGTTCCGGCCGTCGTACGTGATCTGGGTGACGCGGGTCTCCTGGCCCTGGCGGACGAAGGAGTGCTTGACCTCGTCGGCCCCGATGAACTTGGAGTTGGCGTCGGACGTGGCGATCCGGTCCCAGGCGTACTCCTCGATCCGGATGCGCGCGCGCTGGATCGGCTCCTGGCTGCCCACGAACCAGCGGGCCAGGTGGATGCCGAACTGCTCGGCGGACTCGATGCCGTACTCCTTGGCGAACGCGTACACCGTGTTCTTGGTGGTGTCCGTCGGCAGGACGTTGGCGTTCGAGCCGGAGTAGTGGACGTCGTCCATGTCGCCGGAGAGGGCGACCGAGACGTTCAGGTCCTTGATGTGGTGGGTGTCGCCGTCCCGCGTGATCTTGACGACGCGGTTCTCTGCCTTGCCGTACTGGTTCTGGCCCAGAATCGTGGCCATGCTAGCTCCCTCGGTAAACGGAGTAGCCGAACGGGTTGAGCAGCAGCGGTACGTGGTAGTGCTCGCCCGGGTTCACCGCGAACGTGATGGTGACCTCGGGGAAGAACGTAGCGCTGTCCCTTACGCGGGGGGCGTCCTGCTGCGCCTCGGCTTGCTTCTTTGCGCTGTGCTTGTTCGAAAAGTACGTCTCGGTCTCGAAGTCGAGACGTACGTGGGTGGTGCCCTCCGGCAGCGCCGGCAGGTCCTTGCAGCGCCCGTCCGCATCGGTGGCGGATCCGCCCAGGGCCGACCACTCGCCGTCGAGTCCCGTGCGGGCCGACAGGGAGATGGCGACGCCCTCGGCGGGCCTGCCGATGCTGGTGTCCAGGATGTGCGTGGACACCGACGCGGTGGTCTCGGTGCTCATGGTCGGACTCACTCTCCTTCTACGAGGCGGGTCAGGCGGATCCGGTTGATCTTGACGAGCTCGCCGCGGGCGATTTCCCGCTCCTGCTCCGGCGAGTTGCCGATCCGGACCCTGACCGAGTCCCGCATGAACTCACCGGTCGCACCGGTGGCGCAGATGAGGAAGACGTGGCCGAACTTCTCCTGGTAGGCCAGGTTCAGTTCGAGGAGCTCGTTCTTCAGCTCCTCGGAGGCACCGGCCATGCCGCGCTGCTCGCGGGCGGAGGTCGGGTCTCCGGGCTTCGGCCGGCCGATCGGCGCGTGACCGCCCATCGCCTCGGCGAGGTCCTCCGCGGTGAGCTCCGCCATGGCGGCCTCGTTCGCGGCGAACAGGGACTCGGCGGTGGCGAAGGGGCGCCGGGCGAGCATCCTGCTCCCCCACGCCGAGCTGGCGCACACCTCGTGCAGCTCGGCCGCGGCCGCACTGTCGTCCAAGGTGTTGATCCGGGTGAGACCCGGGGTCGGACTCGAAGTCACGGTAGGCCTCCGTGGCCTGTTGTTGCTTTGACGGGCTGCGCATAGCTAACGCTCTCCACAACACGGCGTCAACACTTTGTTGAAACTTCCCGTACACAAAAGCCGCCGCCCGGGTGAATTGGGCGGCGGCTCGTCACCGTGAGTAAGAATCCGTTCACGCTTGGCTGTTCTTGTTGGGGTTTTCCCTGTTCAAGTAGTTGTAGACCGTGAAGCGGCTCACGCCCAGCGCGCCCGCGACCGTTTCCACGCCGTGCCGCACGGAGAAGGCGCCCCGCGCCTCCAGTATCCGCACGACGTCCTGCTTGGACTTCCGGTCGAGCTGGGACAACGGTACGCCGTGCCGGCGCTCCAGCGCGGCCAGGATGTGGTCCAGCGAGTCCGAGAGCTGGGGCAGGCGCACGGCGAGCAGCTCCCGGCCCTCCCAGGTGAGCACGACGTCGTCGGGCGTGGCCAGGGCAGGGTCCATCAGCTCGCCGCCCATGGCGTCCACGAGCGGCTTGACCGCCGTGATGAACGGGTGGTCGCGGGGCTCGGTCATGGCGTCTCCTCGCCGATCACGTTGACCTGGAGGGTGACGCGCGTGGCCCCGGCCTCCAGGGAGTCGCGCAGCAGCGCACTCACGGCGGACAGCACCCGGTCGGCCTCACCCTCCGCGGTGTTGCCGAAGGGGCCGACGTCCACCGCCTCCAGCTGGGCCTTCTGGATGACCTCGCGGGCCGCCACGGCATGGTCGGGGGCCTCTTCGAGGTCGAAGGGCTCGGTCGTGAACTCCACTCTCAATCGCACGCCGTCAAGCTACCGCGCGGTCTCGATTTTTCGTCAGTCCGCACTTGACATCCGCGCGGAAGCCCATGCAATCTTCCATCAGACAGAAAATAACTTCCGCAATACGGAAGGAGCGCACACCCCTCATGGGATACACGGACCAGCGCTTCGATGTGAACCTGTCGATCCTCTTCACGGAACTCCCGCTCCTGGAGCGCCCCGCGGCCGCCGCCGCGGCGGGCTTCACGGCGGTCGAGCTGTGGTGGCCCTGGATCGAGACCCCCACCCCCGCACAGGAGGAGCTCGACGCCCTCAGGAAAGCTCTTGAGGACGCCGGCACCCAGCTGGTGGGCCTGAACTTCTACGCCGGCCGGCTGCCGGGACCGGACCGCGGTGCGGTCTCGGTTCCCGGTGAGGAGTCGGAGCGTTTCAACGCCAACATCAACGTGGCCGCCGACTTCGCGGCCTCGGTCGGCTGCAAGGCGCTGAACGCCCTGTACGGCAACCGCGTCGAAGGCGTGGACCCGGCCGTCCAGGACGAGCTGGCGCTGAAGAACCTGGTCGTGGCGGCCCAGGCCGCGGACCGCGTCGGCGCGATCCTCCTGATCGAGACCCTCAACAAGCCCGAGTCGCCGCTCTACCCGCTGGTGAGCGCCCCGGCCGCCGTCGAGGTGGTGGACAGGGTGAACGAGGCCACCGGCCTCGGCAACGCCAAGTTCCTGCTCGACCTGTACCACCTGGCGATGAACGATGAGGACCTCTCCGAGGTCATCGAAAAGTACGCCGCCAAGACCGGGCACGTCCAGATCGCGGACAAGCCCGGCCGAGGTGCCCCCGGCACCGGCGAGCTGCCCCTCGAGGAGCTGCTCGACCAGCTGAAGAAGGCCGGGTACGAGGGCTACGTGGGCCTCGAGTACAAGGCCGCCGACGCTGCCGCCTCCTTCGCCTGGCTGCCGGCCGAGGCCCGCGCCGCCAAGTAGAGGACGAAGTCCGGGCGATCAGCCAGAGACCTCACGCACTTTTCGTACGAAGCATTAAGAGAAGGACCCTCATCATGAGCAACCTCCCCAAGATCGCCTGGATCGGTCTCGGAATCATGGGCTCCCCCATGGCCGAGAACCTGCTGAAGGCCGGCTACTCGGTCACCGGCTTCACCCTGGAGCAGGACAAGCTGGACCGCCTGGCGGCCGCCGGCGGCACCGCGGCCGGCTCGATCGCCGAGGCCGTCGAGGACGCCGACGTGATCATCACGATGGTCCCCGCCTCCCCGCAGGTCGAGGCCATCAACTACGGCCCCGAGGGCATCCTCGAGAACGCGAAGTCCGGCGCGCTGATCGTCGACATGTCGTCGATCACCCCGCAGACCTCCGTGGACCTGGCGAAGAACGCCGCCGAGAAGGGCATCCGCGTCATCGACGCCCCGGTGTCCGGCGGCGAGGCCGGCGCCATCGAGGCCGTCCTGTCGATCATGGTGGGTGGCGAGCAGGCCGACTTCGACGCGGCCCTCCCGATCCTCGAGGCCCTCGGCAAGACCATCGTCCTGTGCGGCCCGCACGGCTCCGGCCAGACGGTGAAGGCCGCCAACCAGCTCATCGTCGCGGTGAACATCCAGGCGTGCGCCGAGGCCGTCGTCTTCCTCGAGAAGTCGGGCGTG
This sequence comes from Streptomyces sp. NPDC046349, assembly GCF_055587885.1. NCBI lineage: Bacteria > Bacillati > Actinomycetota > Actinomycetes > Kitasatosporales > Streptomycetaceae > Streptomyces > Streptomyces sp. NPDC046349. Next base: position 161,803 of record NZ_JBVJFK010000007.1, on the reverse strand, counting down.
GACCTCCGGGCCGCCCTCGACGTGCTCAACGGCGGTCTGGCCGGCTCCACGGTCCTGACCCGCAAGAAGGACAACTTCCTGAACCGCGACTTCAAGCCCGGCTTCCGGATCGACCTGCACCACAAGGACATGGGCATCGTCACCGACGCCGCCCGCAACGTCGGTGCGGCCCTCCCGGTCGGCGCGGTCGTCGCCCAGCTGGTCGCCTCGCTGCGCGCCCAGGGTGACGGCGGCCTGGACCACTCGGCCCTGCTGCGCGCCGTCGAGCGCCTCTCCGGCGCCCAGGTCTGAGGCCCCCGGGCCCCACGGGGCCCGAACCGCCCCCTCACGCAGGGGGCACCGAGTCTCCGGATGGTGCCGGTGCTGACACCTGTCCTGTCGCGCCCAAGCGCCGGCACCGTCCGGTCATCTCTCCCCACAACTTCGTTCAACAAACTGTTGACGTTTAGTTCTCGCCGAATTTAGGCTGTTCCGCATGACGGAAGACGCTTTCCGTCAGCAGTTACCCGTACGGAAGGTCACCATGTCGAAGCGCACGCTGACGACCGAGTCCGGCGCCCCGGTCGCCGACAATCAGAACTCCGCCACCGCCGGCGTCGGTGGCCCGCTCCTGATCCAGGACCAGCAGCTCCTTGAGAAGCTCGCCCGCTTCAACCGTGAGCGCATCCCGGAGCGTGTGGTGCACGCCCGCGGCTCGGCCGCGTACGGCTACTTCGAGGTGACCGACGACGTCACCGCGTACACCAGCGCCGCATTCCTGAACACGGTCGGCAAGAAGACCGAGACCTTCCTGCGGTTCTCCACCGTCGCCGACTCCCTCGGCGGCGCGGACGCGGTGCGCGACCCCCGCGGCTTCGCCCTGAAGTTCTACACCGAAGAGGGCAACTACGACCTCGTCGGCAACAACACCCCGGTGTTCTTCATCAAGGACCCGATCAAGTTCCCCGACTTCATCCACTCCCAGAAGCGCGACCCCTTCACGGGCAAGCAGGAGCCGGACAACGTCTGGGACTTCTGGGCGCACGCCCCCGAGGCAACGCACCAGATCACCTGGCTGATGGGTGACCGCGGCATCCCGGCGTCGTACCGTCACATGAACGGCTACGGCTCCCACACCTACCAGTGGACGAACGAGCAGGGCGAGGCCTTCTTCGTCAAGTACCACTTCAAGACGAACCAGGGCATCCGCTGCCTCTCCAGCGAGCAGGCCGCCGAGCTCGTCGGCAAGGACGCGAACTCGCACCAGACCGACCTTCTCCAGGCGATCGAGCGCGGCGTGAACCCGAGCTGGACCCTGTACGTCCAGATCATGCCGGCCGCCGAGGCCGCGGACTACCGCTTCAACCCGTTCGACCTCACCAAGGTGTGGCCGCACGCCGACTACCCGCTGCAGCGCGTGGGCCGCCTGGTCCTCGACCGCAACCCGGACAACGTCTTCGCCGAGGTCGAGCAGTCCGCCTTCTCCCCGAACAACTTCGTCCCGGGCATCACCGCCTCGCCGGACAAGATGCTCCAGGGCCGCCTGTTCGCCTACGCGGACGCCCAGCGCTACCGCCTCGGGGTGAACCACACCCAGCTGCCGGTCAACGCCCCGAAGGCGACGAAGGCGGACAACTACGGCCGCGACGGCGTGATGGCGCTGCGCAACGGCTCGCGCCACGACAAGAACTACGAGCCCAACTCGTACCAGGGCCCGGCGGAAACCGGTCTGGCGCTCGGTGCCCCGAAGGCCGTCTCCGGCTACACGGGCACCCACGAGGCCCCGGCCCACACGAAGGACGACGACTTCTTCCAGGCCGGTGAGCTCTACCGCCTGATGTCGGAGGCCGAGAAGCAGCGTCTGGTGGCGAACATCGCCGGCGGCCTGTCGCAGGTCACCCTCGAGGACGTCATCGAGAAGAACCTGGCTCACTTCCACGCCGCCGACGCCGACTACGGCCGTCGCGTCGAGGAGGCCGTGCGCGCCCTGCGCGACGCCTGAGCCGATATGGATGTACCGGGGGCCTGACGGGAGGTCAGGCCCCGGGTGCTGAGCCCGACCCGTGGACCCGGATGAGGGGTGGTACGCGGCGAGGGCAGGACGAGGACCGTGGCAGGCGTGCGAGCCAGTGCGGTGGTAATGGGTTCCGAGGCCCGTCTCTTGACCTGAGGGAGACGGTGCCGGAGTTCTCGTCGCCCGCCCGCCACGGTCCCAGCCACTCCTCTTCTTACAGGGGCCGCGCACAGAGCCCCCTGCGGTAAGAGGAGACCTCCTCCCCACACACTCCGCCCGGCGGTGCGAACGTCCTGTCGCGCCAGCCTCGCACCGTCGGGCGGTAACAACCAGAGCGCCGAGTCACGGACGGTCCCGTGACTCGGCGCTTTGTCGTGCCGCCCTCACCGGCCCGCCGGCCTCACCGGGAGGTCGTCGCCCGGTCGGTGGCCGGCGCCGCGCGGTCGAACGCGAGCCTTCCGAGGAAGGACTGCCCTCCTCCCAGGAGGAGCAGGCGGGCCGGCGGGGCCGGGAGAATCGTCGACGCTGCGCCGGCAGCGTCCCGTGGACCCGCGCTCCGACCCGTCCCATCAGCTCGTCCTCGGCGCGCTGCGAGGCCACCGCCGCGTCCTGCGCGAGCTGGCTGACACCGAAAGGAACCGCCGTCTTGCGCAGCGCCGCGGCCATCCCCTCGTGCGCAACCGCGAAGCCGAGCCGCAGGCCGGCGAGGCCGTACGCCGTGGAGGACGTACGCAGGACGGGCGACGTGGGGGGCGCCACGACCTCGGCCAGCGCCGCTTCAAGGCCCACCCCAGCCGAGTCGATCCGGCCGGCCAGGCGGGTCCCGGCGGTGGCGACCACGGCCGCCTCTGGATGCCTGCGCCGCTGCGGCCATCCCGCCTTTGCCGGCCCCGCGGGAGCGGCAGTGCCCCGGCCGGTGTCCTGCGTCGCGGCGGCTCCGCAGCGGGCGGCGAGGGCCGACGCCCGTGAAGGCGCCCCGGACGGACGCGGGCGCGGCGTCCCCGGCGGCCCGGACGGGCGCCGTCCGTGGCAGGGCGGAACGCGGAGCGACCCCCGCCCTCCTCACGGAGGTACGGGGGTCGCCTACGGCCGGAGCCGGGGATCAGACCTGCAGGGCCTTGATCGCGGTGGGAGCGTGACCGGGCTCGGTCGCGAGCTCCTCGAACTCGGTGACGTCGCTCATGTCGACGGTCTTGCTCATCGAGATGTTGGTGACGCGCTCCAGGATGGCCTCGACGACGACCGGGACCTGGAACTCCTGGGCCAGCTTCTTGGCCTGCTCGAAGGCGGCGCCCAGCTCGTTCGGGTCGGTGACGCGGATGGCCTTGACGCCCAGGCCCTCGGCGACCTTGACGTGGTCGACGCCGTAGACGCCGATCTCCGGGGTGTTGATGTTCTCGAATTCGAGGTTGACCTCGAAGTTGATGCCGAGGCCCCCCTGCGCCTGACGGATCAGCCCCAGGTAGGCGTTGTTCACGAGGACATGGACGTAGGGGACCTTGTGCTGGGCGGCGACCGCCAGCTCCTCGATCATGAACTGGAAGTCGTAGTCGCCCGAGAGCGCGACGATCGGGGTCTCCGGGTCCGCGGTGGCGGCACCGATGGCGGCCGGGATGGTCCAGCCGAGCGGGCCGGCCTGGCCGCAGTTGATCCAGTGGCGCGGCTTGTAGACGTGCAGCATCTGCGCGCCGGCGATCTGGGAGAGGCCGATGGTGGTGACGTAGCGGGTCTCGGGACCGAACGCCTTGTTCATCTCCTCGTAGACGCGCTGCGGCTTCATGGGGATGTTGTCGAAGTGCGTGCGGCGCTGGAGGGTGGCCTTGCGCTCCTGGGCGGAGGCGGCCCAGGCGGAGAAGTCCGGCAGCCTGCCCTGGGCCTTGAGCTCCTTGGCGACCTCGATGAAGAGCTCCAGCGCGGCCTTGGCGTCGGAGGCGATGCCGAAGTCCGGGGCGAAGATCTTGCCGATCTGGGTGGGCTCGATGTCGACGTGGACGAACTTGCGGTCGCCCAGGTACGCGTCCAGGTTGTAACCGGTGTGGCGGTTGGCCCAGCGGTTGCCGATGCCGATGACGACGTCCGACTCCAGGAAGGTCGCGTTGCCGTAGCGGTGCGAGGTCTGGACGCCGACCATGCCGGCCGCCAGTTCGTGGTCGTCCGGGATGACGCCCCAGCCCATGAGGGTGGAGATGACCGGAATGTTGGTCAGTTCCGCGAACTCGACCAGCAGGTCGGAAGCGTCGGCGTTGATGATGCCGCCGCCGGCGACGATCAGCGGACGCTCGGACTCCAGCAGGAAGCCCAGGGCCTTCTCGGCCTGGGCGCGGTTGGCCTGCGGCTTGTAGACCGGCAGCGGCTGGTAGGTCGCCGGGTCGAACTCGATCTCGGTCAGCTGGACGTCGATCGGCAGGTCGATGAGGACCGGGCCGGGGCGGCCGGAGCGCATGAGGTGGAACGCCTGCTGGAAGACGCCGGGGACCTGCGCGGCCTCCAGGACCGTCGTGGCCGCCTTGGTGACGGGCTTGGCGATCGAGGCGATGTCGACGGCCTGGAAGTCCTCCTTGTGGAGCTTCGAGACCGGAGCCTGACCGGTGATGCACAGGATCGGGATGGAGTCGGCGATGGCGGAGTACAGGCCGGTGATCATGTCGGTGCCGGCCGGGCCCGAGGTACCGATGCAGACGCCGATGTTGCCCGCCTTGGCGCGCGTGTACCCCTCGGCCATGTGCGAGGCGCCCTCGACGTGGCGGGCGAGCGTGTGGTTGATGCCGCCCACGTTCTTCAGCTCGCGGTAGAAGGGGTTGATCGCAGCACCGGGGACACCGAACGCTTGTTCGACACCCTCGAGCTTGAGGATCTCAACTGCAGCAGCGGCGGCTGTCATACGAGGCATCAGGTTCTCCTGCGGGTCTGGCGGTCAGGCTTTTCCGTCATCCGGAAGTTTTGTTCTGCTATACGGAACAAGCTAAGCGGCGTCTTCTTCGGCGTCAAGGCGGTAAGGAACCCCGGAAGCCACCAAAAGCCGCATCTCGCGCGACGACTTGTACAAATCACCGATCCGACGGCGGGAACGGGGCGGAAAAGGCGCGGACGCTCGCCCGGGGGGCCGCCGGTGGTGGAGCATGGACCCACGCACGGCGACGGAGGGGGTCAGGTGTCATGGCGGAAGCGGTACCGGTGCGCTGCCCGGCATGCCTGCGCGAGAACGGCTATACCGCGCCGGTCTTCCCCTGCGCCTGCGGGAGCCCGGTCAATCCCCCGCTGGACCTGTCCGCGCCACCGCTGCTGCTGACCCATCGCACCTGGTCGGACAGTTGGGTGACGGTGCGCTGCACGGCGTGCGGCCGGGAGAGCGAGTGGCCGCATCCCGAGCTGGGCTGCGGATCGTGCGGCACGGTGGTGCGCCTTCCGGTGCACCCTCTGGAGCGGCCGGAGGCCGGTGCGGGGACCAGCTCCACGGCGGGCTCCGGATCCACCACGGACCCCACGGCTCCGGGCTCCACGGCGCCGGGCCCTGCGGCTCCTGGCACAGCGGTGACGGGTCGTGCGGCGCCCCCGCCGGATCCGCTCGGCGAGGTCGTCGGCGGGACCGCGGCCGGCGGCCCGGCGGCCCGCCCCGGGCCGGACCCGGCGCACCTGCCGTTGTCGGCGGCGGTGCCCCGGCCCGCGTTCCGGCCGGTGACCATCCGTACGGCCCGGGACGCGGTGGCCACCGCCGCGCTGTACCTGCGCTGGCTCGGCTTCCAGGACGTACGGCAGCCCGACGGGCGCCCCATCCCCTCGGCGGCGGTGGACCTGCGGGCTCCGGGGCTGGTGGCCCAGGTGGACCCGACCACCGCGCCGGCCGGGCTGCGGGCGGTGGAGTGCGTCTGGCTGAACGGGCTCACTGCTTCCGCGACCAGCGTCTACTTCTCGCTCGCCGGGTACACGGCGGACGCCCGCAGCCGTGCGGACGACCTCGGGATACCGCTGTTCGTCATGGACCTCACCGGGATGCCGCAGCCGGTCAACGACCCGGCGGACGCGCTGGTCGGATCCGGCGCGTAGCGGCCACCCCTTAGGCTCGGGACGTTACCCGCCGACTGTCGAGGAGAGTCCCGTGAGCCTGTACGACATCCCGCTGACCACCCTGTCCGACGAGCCCACCAGCCTGGCCGCGCACAAGGGCAAGGCGATCCTCCTGGTGAACACCGCGTCGCAGTGCGGCCTCACCCCCCAGTACTCGGGACTGGCCCGCCTGCAGTTCAAGTACGAGGAGAAGGGCTTCACGGTCATCGGCGTGCCCTGCAACCAGTTCGGCGGGCAGGAGCCCGGCAATGCCGAGGACATCCAGACCTTCTGCGCGGCCGGTTTCGGCGTCACCTTCCCGATGCTGGAGAAGTCCGAGGTCAACGGCGAGAACCGGCACCCGCTCTACCAGGAGCTGGTGAAGACCCCCGACGCGGACGGCGAGGCGGGGGACATCCAGTGGAACTTCGAGAAGTTCCTGATCTCCCCCGCCGGTGAGGTCGTGGCGCGCTTCCGCCCGCGTACCGAGCCGGAGGCCGCCGAGGTCATCGCCGCGATCGAGGCACACCTGCCGGCGTAGGCGCGTACGCAGGCACGCGCGCAGGCGCTTGCACGTGCAGGGCGCCCGCGCAGGGCCCGGGGGCGCCGCACCGCCCCGCCGCCCGACCGGTCCACCGCCCCGCCGCCCGACGGGTCAGGTCCCCCGCCCCACAGGTCCATCGCCCCGCCGCCCGACGGCTGCCGGCCGCCGGGGTCCGGCTCAGCCCAGGTCCGCCTCGCGGTACTCCGCCGCCGAGCCTGCCGCCGTGAGGTCCCGCAGCTCCACCCGCCGGATCTTGCCGGACACGGTCTTCGGCAGTTCGCCGAACTCGATGCACCGGATCCTCTTGTACGGGGACAGCACGGCGCGGGAGTGCTCGAACAGCACCCGGGCGGTCTCCGGGCCGGGCTCCCACCCGCCCGCGAGGGTGACGTAGGCCTTGGGGACCGCCAGCCGCAGCTCGTCCGGGGCGGGGACGACGGCGGCCTCGGCGACCGCCTCGTGCTCCAGCAGGGCGCTCTCCAGCTCGAACGGGCTGATCTTGTAGTCGGAGGCCTTGAAGACGTCGTCGGAGCGCCCGACGTAGGTGAGGTACCCGTCGGCGTCGCGGGCGGCGATGTCGCCGGTCCGGTAGAGCCCGTCCGCCATGGCCTCGGCGGTGCGCTCGGGGTCGTCCCGGTAGCCGGTCATCACGCCGGCGGGCCGTACGCGCAGGTCCACGCACAGTTCGCCCTCGTCCGGGGACTCCTTGCCGGTGACCGGGTCCAGCAGGACGATCTCGTAGCCGGGCGCCGGACGGCCCATGGAGCCGGGCTTGACGGGGACCCCGGGGAAGTTGCCGACCTGGAGGGTGGTCTCGGTCTGGCCGAAGCCGTCGCGGATGGTGATGCCCCAGGCCTCGCGCACCTTCTCGATGACCTCGGGGTTGAGCGGCTCGCCGGCGGCGACGGCCTCCCGCGGGGGCCTGGCCAGCCGGGTGAGGTCGGACTGGATCAGCATCCGCCACACAGTGGGCGGGGCGCAGAAGGTGGTCACGCCGTGCCGGTCCATCTCCGCCATCAGGCGTTCGGGGTCGAAGCGGGTGTAGTTGTGGACGAGGACGGTCGCGCCGGCGTTCCAGGGGGCGAAGAGGTTGGACCAGGCGTGCTTGGCCCAGCCGGGCGAGGCGATGTTGAGGTGCACGTCGCCGGGGCGCAGTCCGAGCCAGTACATGGTGGAGAGGTGCCCGATGGGGTACGAGGCGTGGGTGTGTTCGACGAGCTTGGGGCGGTCGGTGGTGCCGGAGGTGAAGTAGAGCATCAGGGGGTCGGCGGCGAGGGTCTCCCCATCGGGGACGAACCCGCCCCCGGCGTCCGCTGCGTCGGCCGCGATGAGCCGCAGCCAACCCGCGGGGACCTGGTCCTCGCCGCCGGCGGCGATCCGGGTGTAGCCGCCCGGGACCTCGTCGAACTTGGCCGTGTCCTCGGCGCGGGCGACGACGTGCCGCACGTGGCCGCGCTCGACCCGGTCGCGCAGGTCGGCCGGGCCGAGAAGCGGGGTCGCGGGGATGACGACGGCGCGCAGCTTCATCGCGCCGAGCATCACCTCCCACAGCTCGCGCTGGTTGCCGAGCATGACGAGGATCCGGTCGCCGGGCGCGACGCCCCGGGCGCGCAGCCAGTCGGCGGTCGCGTCGGACCGGGCGGCGAGCCGGGCGAAGGAGAGGGCCTCGACGGAGCCGTCCTCCTCGACGATGCGCAGGGCGTCGGCGTCGTTGCCGGCGGCGATGTGGTCGAACCAGTCGAGGGCCCAGTTGAAGCGGTGGGGGCGGGGCCAGGTGAATCCGGTGTGGGCGGCTTCGTAGTCGCCGCGTCGCTCCAGCAGGAAGTCCCGCGCGGCGAGGAACTGGGCAACGGCGCTGTTCCGGGCACTTTCGGTCGTCATGGCAGGTATCGTGCCGCCTCCGGTGTACGGACCACCAGGGCGGCGTCAGCCGTGAGTTGACCGTTTGCTGCGCCTCGGCCGCGGCTCAGCCGCGGATCGGCGCGAACCGTACGGACGGGGCGGGCCGGTCGCTCCCCTCGGGCAGACCGCCCATGTCGGCGATCAGCTTCTCCCCCTCGGCGACGATCTCCTCCTCGGTCGTCTTCGACACCCGGCCGAACAGTTCGACGGTGAGCACCGCGCCTTCCAGCCTCCACAGGCCGGCGAGGAACCCGTCGACGAGCAGGGTGCAGTGGGCCTGGTTCCCCGTCCAGCTGCGCCCCTTGACGTCCGGGGCGACCACCCGGGTCCGGTCGGCGTGCGACAGCAGGAGGTTGTCGAACTCCGGGAGGAAACGGGGCGGCGCCGGGGTGGCGGCGTGCGGCCGGGGGGCGTCGGGCAGGTCGAAGAGCTCCACGCCGTTCTCGTCGCGGAAGACGAGCAGCCCCGGCCGCAGCCGCTCGAAGGCCTCGCGCAGCCGGGTCAGCCCGGCCCAGGTCTGCATGTCCTTGACGGAGGCGGGCCCGAACGCGGCGAGGTAGCGCAGTACCACGTCGTCCACGGGCTGCGCCGCGCCGGCGGGCTCGCCGAGCCAGTTCTCGACGGTGGTGAGCCGTACCTGCCCGCTGCGGCCCCACACTCCGCGGGGCGTCACCTGGACCAGCGGCAGCCGGCAGCGCGCCGCGACGGACAGGGACTGCGGGTCGGCGTCGGGCCACTCCTCCAGCAGGTCCTCCCGGATCTCGGCCATGGTGCGCGGCGCACTGTCGACGAGGGCGCGGGTCCGGTCGGCCAGCCGGTCCAGGTCCACTCCCGCGAGGCCCTTGCGGAAGTAGTCGACCTCGCGGTCGCGGGCGGGCTGGACGAGGGGGCGCAGGGTGAGGGCGTCGTACGCGGTGTGGGTGTGGATGGTGGAGCGCATGGTGACCATTCGGACCACCTCGCGGGACTCCATCAGGCCGGCCAGTTCGGCGGGGTCGAAGCCGGCCAGGCGGGCGTGCAGCTGGAAGTAGGGCGGCTTGACGTTCTGCGCCTGCAGCCCGAGGAGGTGGGCGACGGCGTCCCGCGCGGGCATCTCGGCGCGGCTCAGCAGCAGCTGGCGGGCGAGCGTGGCACGGTTCAGCGCGCGGGTGTCGAGTACGGGATGTGTCGTCCTGGAGGCCATGACAGCAAGCTATCCGCCCTTGCGGACACCTACTGTCCGCAACTCGGCTCCGCAGGCCGGCCGGACCCCCCTGTCCGACCGGCTGCAAATGCCCCGCGAGTGCGCTCCCCGAAGCGACCGGCGGGGTGCTCGCCGCCGTCACAGGCCGGCGAAGGTCAGGGCCGTCGCGATGACCGAGCGGGCGACGGTCGCCGCGAACTCCGGGTTGTGGTCCTGGTCGAGGAGGGTGTCGCCCGGGGTGTGGTACTGCCGCGTCCCGGTGCCGGGGTCTCCGTCGGGCGTGGAGAACAGGTCCTCGGAGACGGCGACGGCCGCCCAGCCCCGCTCGTGGAAGCTCGCGTGGTCGCTGCGGCCCGCCGCCGGGTCGGCAGGGCCGGTGAGCTGCTGGACAACCACACCGGAGTCGATGACCGGCACCGTACGGGCGACGCGTTCGCCCAGCGCGTCGGACGCGCTCACGACCGGGCCCGGCACCAGCGATCCGGCGTGGATCTCGACGACGGGGCTGCTCCCCTGCTGCCGGCCCGCGATCATGTCCATCTGGAAGACCCCGGCGATGCGGTCGCCCGCCGCCGCGGCGGCCCGTGCGTAGAACTTGCTCCCGACCAGGCCCTGTTCCTCGGCGTTGAACAGCACGAAGCGCACGTTCCGGGTGGGCTCCCGGCCGGCGTCGAGCAGCCCTCTCAGGCACTCCGCCGCGGCCATGACGGCTGCCGTTCCGCTGCCGTCGTCGTCGGCTCCCGGCGCCGGGTCCACCGCTGGATCGTAGGGGCGCGGATCGCCGTCCGCGTCGACGAAGTCGCCGTTCGCCGCAGTGGAGTCCATGTGGGCGGTGATGAGTACGGTCGAGTCCGCGCCGGGGACGCTGTGCTCGGCCTCCACGTTCAGCAGCCGGTGCTCGCGCCACCGGAACGGGTGCAGTCGGACGGTCAGGCCGAGGTCCTCGAACCGGTGCGCCAGCGCCTCGACGACCCGCGCGTTGTCCTCGGCCGACGCGTCCCGGCTGCGCACCTTCAGCGGTCCGCCCTCCGCCAGCGGCTCGATGCCGGAGATGCGCGCCACGTGCCGGCTCAGCACCTCGGACGTCACGGCCTCACGGACCGCGGCGATCGTCTCCGGGGAGGGGAGGCCGTCCCCGGACGCCGCCGCCGTGAGGCGTCCGGGCGGGGCCTCGGTGCGGAAGCCGAGGAGCGCCGGGTCCGGTAGCAGCCGTTCGGTGTGTCCCGGCTTCGCGCCCGGCAGGTGCACCTCCTCCACGGGGGCCCCGGCGGGCGCGGCGAGGTAGACGCCCCCGGGCGCGGGCCCCAGCGAAGCGACCGGCAGGGCCGAGGTCGTCGCCGCCAGCTCGTCGGCGACGTAGCCGAAGACGGCCGTGGCGCGCAGCGCCGCCTCGACGTCCGGGCGAGATCCGGGCGGGGCGCCGGCGAACGCCTCGAAGGCTTCGACGGCCGGGAGCGGGCGGTTGTCGCGGAGGAGGAAGGCCGCCGTGTCCTCCACGCTTCCCCGCAAGTCGGTGGTGAATCCCCCCTGTTGGAGCGCTGTGACACCGCTCGTGCTCGCCATGGCGAGCACGAGCCGCGCGGAGGCGACATGCACCGGGACGACCTCCGCGGCGTTCGCGATCACCGCCAGGTCGGACAGCTCCCGCCCCTCGGGCAGCTCGATCCGCGTCCAGAAGACGGGACGGTTCTCCCAGGCCGCCAGGGCGAACACCGGGTGGGCCGCCGTGCGCATGCCCGCTTCCCGGGCGAACGCGCGCTCCTGGGGGTCCTCGCCGACGAAGACGCACGTGACGGGAGCCGAGCCGGGCGCCTGGACGCTCGCGACCGCCTCGTCGAAGGGGCTCCGGCTGCCCTTCGGCCCCCAGCGCACGAGGGCGTCGTCCGTGAAGCGGCCGGGGAACACCTGGTGCAGGGCTGCCGCCACGGTGGCCGGTGCCAGCGTTCCGGGGTCGGAGAGGATGCCCTTCGGGACCTCGCCGAGGGAGTCGAGGACGGCCATGACGCGCGGCCGGGGCCGGAGCGTCAGCGAGTCGTCGGCCGCCAGCAGGGCATCGGCCAGAGTGCCCCCCATGTCGAAGAAGAACACAGGCATCTGAAGTCCTCCGTGACCCGGGAGCCCGGGGGGCCGACGGCCACGCGCCCGGCCAACGGCCGGGCACGCTGCTCCGAGAACAGGCTCCCGACCCCTCCATCGTCGTCTTGCGGTGGCAGCCCCGCATCCCCGCATCCACGGCGGATGCCGTTGAACGGGGCACAGTTGAACCGGACACGGCTGTGGGAGCACCGTGCATCCCTCCGGGCTGCCCGGTTGCCGCCGGTGTCACCTGATGTGACGTTTGAGGGGAGCGCCGCGAGGGGGACGCGCGCGAACGGGAGGGGAAGCAGGAGGGGGGCCCAACCAGAAGCGCCACGAAGGGTCGTGTCATCAGTCATGTCACAACTCGAAAGCTTCCGCTATCACTTCACCGACGACCCGCAGGCGGACGGCGGGCCTCCAGGGCCCGAGTCGGTGCGCGGAGTGGGCGCCCCGGAGGGCGTCGAAGGGCCCCGCGGTTTCAACTCGGCGGAATCTGCCGCACGGTTCTACCTGGCCGAGAAGCTCGCCGTGCAGGAGTCACCGGCGCTGCGCGAGGCCGTCCGCGAGGACCGGCCCGAGCGGGTGCCCGATCTCGTCCTGAGCATGGAGCGCCGTCAGGCCGGTACGGGCACCACTCTGGTCCGCTTCGAGCAGACCCGGCAGGCGATCCCCGTCTTCGGCGCCGAGGTGCTGGTCGAGATCGACGAGGACCAGCGGCTGGTGTCGATGGACGGCAGGCTCGGCGAGGTGGCGGGCGTCGCCCCCGTGCCGGAGCTGTCGGGTACGGAGGCTCTGGAGCGGGTCAAGTCGGCGACCGGGAGCACGGTCGACGCCGCGGAGCTGCCGCCGCCCACCTTGACGTACATCAGCCGCGACGATCAATGGCACCTGGCCTGGCACCTGCGCGAGGTGCCGGCCCAACTGCCGGAGAACCGCCGTCAGGCCGGCCAGCGCGGCCACGGCCTCGGCGCGTCGCCGCGCGAGGCATTCCCGCTCACCGGATACCTCGTCGACGCGCACTCCGGCGAGATCCTCAAGTCCTACGGGATGTCCCCCACGATCACCGTACCGATCAGGCTGGAGGGCGAGGACGAGGTCAGCGCCCGGCAGCGGTTCCACGGCAGCCGACAGAACGGCTCCTTCCTCCTGCACGACCAGTGGCGGCAGATCGCCACCTACGACATGGACTTCGCGGACATCGACACCGCCCCGCCGCCGACCGCGGCGATCGGCTCGCCGCAGGCCGACTTCGGCGCCGGCCACCGGGCCGGGGTCTCGGCGCACGTCAATGCCGAGCGGGTGGAGAAGTACTACCGCGACCAGCTCTTCCGCAACGGCATCGACGACGCCGACATGGACCTGGTCTCCCTGGTCAACTGCACCTACCGCGAGGACGGACCGGGGCCCGAGTGGTTCAACGCCGTCTGGTTCAAGGGGCGGATGTGGTACGGCCAGGTGTCCGAGGGAGGCCGGCTGGTCAGCCTGGCCCGGCATCTCGACATCATCGGGCACGAGATGACCCACGGGGTGATCGAGACCTCCAGCAACCTGATCTACCAGGACCAGTCCGGCGCCCTGAACGAGTCGCTGTCGGACACGATGGGCGTCATCATCTCCAACTGGTACCAGGCGCCGGACCGCCACGACGTCGGCACCTGGAGCTGGGAGCTCGGGGCCGGGATGGGCGGCAACGGGAAACCGCTGCGCGACCTGAGCGATCCCACCCGGACCGGCGACCCCGACCACATGGACGACTATCTGGACACGACGCACGACAGCGGCGGGGTGCACACCAACAGCAACATCCACAACAAGGCGATGTTCAACCTGCTCACCTCGGTGGACGCGGCGGGCCGGCCGATCCTCAAGGTCGAGGAGTGGGCGCTGCTGATCTACCTCGCCCTGGTGCGGCTGCTGACCACGTCTGACTTCTCGGACATGCGACGCGCCCTGCGGGACGTCACCAGCACGTACCTCGTCGGCAACACCGCGCTGGAGTCCGCCGCCCGGGCTGCGATCGACGAGGCCTACGAGAAGGTGGGCATCCCCGCCTGAGCGTCCGCACCTGAGCCCCTGGGCCGGGCCGGTACGTCCGCTCGTCCGATGATGACGGTGTCCTGGACGCGCCGACCCGGCCGCCGTGCGCCCACAGGTGTGGGCGTGGCCTTCCCGGGGAGGCGCACCGTGGGAAGGCGGTGAGCGGTCATGGCGCGGGTGGAGGTGGACGGGGGCGAGGTCGTGGTGCGGCTGGGGGTGCGCGAGGGCCTGGCGGCGCGGCGGCGGAAGGTGCGCGTACCCGTGTCGGCGCTGCGTGGGGTGCGCATCGAGAGGAGCTGGTGGCGCGTACTGCGCGGCCGACCCGGTTCGGGCAGGTGGTCCCCGGGGCGGTGCAGCGGGGTCCGGGACAGGCCGTCCGGGGAGGACTTCGTCGCGGTGAAGGCCGAGAGCCCCGTGCTCTGCCTGGAGCTGGCCGAAGGGGCGCCCTTCGGCCGGGTCGCCGTCTCCGTCGACGATCCGGAGCGGACCGAGCGCGAGGTGCGCGCGGCCATGGCGTCCGGGGATGCCGGCAGCCGCCCGCGCGGAGAGTGATGCCACATCCACCATGGATCACTCGGGCAAAGTCCGGGAGCGAGGTGGCCGCCCCTGCTGCGCCGGCCGCCGAGGGTCACGACCGGGCGGGCCGGCCCCTGGTTCGGGCAGCGCCGGACGGGTAGCCCCAGGGTAGGGACCGGTACGCACGGAAGGAGTGTGAACGGTCATGGGCGGCGAGACGGGCAGCAAGCAGGAGCGGATCCGCGGGCGGTCGCCGGATCCGGACCGGATGAAGACGGGCGGCAGGCCGCGCACCCCCGACGAGATCGCGCACGAGCGGGGCCGGGAGGACGCGACGATGCGGGACGTGATGCGGGACCTGGACGAGCGGGACCTCGACGACATGCGGGACGACCGCTGACCCGCCCCACCCCCGGCGCCACCGCCGGATGGGCCGCCGCCCGGGCAGGCCATGGCCGGGCGGGGCACCGTCCTGGCTCCGCGCCGGCGAGACCAACCATGGCCGGTTGAGCCGGACGGCCGCCGCCGGGCGGAGCCGGGAGACGCCGCCGGGCGGACCGCCGCCGGGCCGCGGCCGGGCGTGCCTGCCTGGCAGAACCGCGTTGGGCACCCCCGGGCGGCTGCCGCGTCGGCCCTGGGACCGCCGCGGCGAGAGCGCGCGGGGTCAGCCGGCCGGCTGCCGCCGTCCGGAGCGACCCGGCCGGGGAGCCAGAAGGCTGCCGCCGGGCGGAACCGGGAGACGCCGCCGGGCGGACAGGTGGCCACCGGGCAAGCCCCGGCGAGACCGTGGCGGTCGGCCGGCCCGGCCGCCGCTGGCGGGACCGTGGCCGGGCGGGCGCCGCCGGGCAGGTCGTGTGCGGTCGGCTCCGCCGGGAGGCTTCAGCAGATGCGCGGCAGCTGCTCGCCGATCGGGAGGTCGACCACGCGGGTGCCGCCGAGGGCGGTACGGGCGACGACCAGGCCCGGGTGGGCGTCCACGGCCTCGCCGACGACCGTCGCGCCGCGGCCCAGCGGATGGGCGCGCATCGCGTCCAGTACGGCCTCGGCGTGTTCCCGCGGCACGAAGGCCACCAGCTTGCCCTCGTTCGCCACGTACAGCGGGTCGAGGCCGAGGATCGCGCAGGCGTTCGCGACGGCCGCGGGGACCGGGACGCTGCGCTCGTGGATCACGACGCCGGTGCCCGAGGCGGCCGCGATCTCGTTCAGGGAGGCGGCGAGGCCGCCCCGGGTGGGATCACGCAGGACGTGTAGGTCGGGGGTGACGGCGAGCATGCTCTGGACGAGACCGCCGAGGGCGGCGCAGTCGCTCTCGACGTCCACGCCGAACTCCAGGCCCTCCCGGACACTCATGATCGCCACCCCGTGGAGGCCGATCTCGCCGCTGACGATCACGACGTCGCCCGGTACGACCCGCTGCGGACGCAGGTCCACGCCGTCGGGGATGATCCCGATGCCGGCGGTGTTGACGTAGACGCCGTCGCCGTGGCCCGCCTCGACGACCTTGGTGTCGCCGGTGGCGATCTCCACGCCCGCCGCCCGTGCGGCGGCGCCCATGGCCTCGGCCACACGCGCCACGACCGACATCTCGACGCCCTCCTCCAGGATGAACCCGCAGGACAGGTACGCCGCGCGTGCTCCGCTCATCGCCAGGTCGTTGACGGTGCCGTTGACCGCCAGGTCGCCGATACCGCCGCCCGGGAAGAACAGCGGGCGCAC
Source organism: Streptomyces sp. NPDC046349 (assembly GCF_055587885.1). Taxonomy (NCBI): domain Bacteria; kingdom Bacillati; phylum Actinomycetota; class Actinomycetes; order Kitasatosporales; family Streptomycetaceae; genus Streptomyces; species Streptomyces sp. NPDC046349. The sequence continues at coordinate 145,789 of NZ_JBVJFK010000007.1, read as the reverse complement.
CACGTAGGAGTCGGTGGAGAAGGCCAGCCGGACGCCCCCGAGGCGGACGGCCGCCGAGTCGCCCAGCTGGGCCAGCACGTCGCCGCCGAAGGCGGGGGCGAAGAGGTGCTGGACCAGCTCGGCGGAGAGTGCGCCGCCGCCGCCGTGGCCCATCACCACGCGCGGGCGGTCGCGCAGCGGGGCCGGGCAGGTCCAGCCCGTGATGTCGAGGGTGGTACCGGCGTCAGACAACGGGGCTCGCCTCCAGCGGGGTGGTCGCGGCGGCGGGAACGGTCCCCAGTTCGAGCCGCCGGTAGAGGTAGTACGCGGCGCAGGCCCCCTCGCTGGAGACCATCGTGGCGCCGAGCGGGCTACGCGGGGTGCACAGGGTGCCGAAGGCCTCGCACTCGTGCGGTTTGAGCAGTCCCTGGAGCACCTCGCCGCTGCGGCACTCGGCCGGCTCCCGGGTGTTGATGCCGCTGACCGAGAAGCGGTGTTCGGCGTCGAAGTCGCGGTAGCGCTCGGACAGCCGCCACCCGCTGTCGGGGATCACGCCGATACCGCGCCAGGCCCGGTCGGTGACCTCGAAGACGTCCTCCAGCATGGCCAGGGCCGCCGGGTTGCCCTCCGGGCGGACGGCGCGCGCGTAGGCGTTGTCGACGGTGTGCTCGCCGCGTTCCAGTTGCCGCACGGCCCGGCGTACGCCCTCCAGGATGTCCAACGGCTCGAATCCCGTCACCACGATGGGTACGCGGTGGCGCTCGGCCAGCTCCGGGTACTCACTCACGCCCATGACGCTGCACACGTGCCCGGCGGCGAGGAAGCCCTGGACGCGGCAACTCGGCGACCGCATGATCGCCTCGATCGCCGGGGGCACCCGGACGTGGGACACCAGCAGGCTGAAGTTGTGGATGCCGAGCTTCTTCGCCTGGTGGACCGTCATGGCGTTGGGCGGGGCGGTGGTCTCGAAGCCGATGCCGAAGAACACCACCTGGCGCTGCGGGTTCTCCTGGGCCACGCGCAGGGCGTCGAGCGGGGAGTAGACGACGCGTACGTCGCCGCCCTCGCTGCGCACCTGGAACAGGTCGCGGCCGGTGCCGGGCACCCGGAGCATGTCCCCGAAGGAGCAGAAGATCACGTCGGGGCGGGAGGCGATCTCCAGGGCCTTGTCGATGACCTCGAGCGGGGTGACGCACACCGGACAACCCGGGCCGTGAATCAACTCCACCTGATCCGGTAGGAGTTGATCGATTCCGTGCCGGATGATGGTGTGGGTCTGGCCGCCGCAGACCTCCATGAGGGCCCAGGGGCGGGTCACGGTGGCGTGGATGTCGTCGAGCAGCCGGCGCGCGAGGTCGGGATCCTGGAACTCTTCGATGTACTTCACGGCCGGCCTTCTTCCTGAACGCGCTGGGGTGCGGTGGTCTCGCCGGCGAACGGCCCGTCGGCGAAGGGCCAGGGCGAGTCGGCGCCGGACTGGGCGGCCGCCTGCTCCCACGGGTCGCCGAACTCCTCCTGGAGCATTCCGAGTTCCTCGAAGAGCGCCAGAGTCTGCCGGGCCGACTCCTCGTCGAGGCGCTGGAGGGCGAATCCCACGTGGACGATGGCGTACTCGCCCACCTGGAGGTCCGGCAGGTACTCCAGGCACACCTCCTTCTGCACGCCGCCGAAGTCGACGGTAGCCATGCGGGTGCCGTCCTTCTCCCCGATGTCAAGCACTCTGCCGGGTACCGCCAGGCACATGGGCTTCTCCTTGCTGTGGGTGGTACGGGTGGTGCGGGTGCTGCTCCGGGGTGGCGGCCGCCGCCACCATGAGCTGGCCGAGGGACAGGCCGCCGTCGTTCGGGGGGACCCGGCTGTGGCGCAGGACGGTGAACCCGCAGGCCCGCAGGGTGCGGGCGCAGGCGGAGGACAGCAGGGTGTTGGCGAAGACGCCGCCGGTCAGCGCGACGGTGTCCAGGCCGTGCTGTTCGCGTGCCAGTGCGCAGAGCCGGGCGACGAGGGCGGTGACGGCGGTGTGGAAGCCCGCGGCGATCCGCCCCGGGTCGGTCCCCGCGCGTACGTCGGCCACCACGGCCGCCAGCAGCGGCGCCGGGTCGGCGACCACCGGTCCGGCGGCGGGGTGCCGCGGGGCGCGCAGCCCGAAGGCGTAGTCGGGGCCGGCCGCGCCCGCGCCGAGGGCGGCGGCCTCGAGCTCGATGGCGGCCTGCGCCTCGTAGCCGGCATGGTGGCAGACGCCCGCGAGCGAGGAGACGGCGTCGAAGAGCCGCCCCATGCTGGAGGTCGGGACGCAGTTCAGGCCGCGCTCCAGCTGGCGTTCCAGTACGCGCAGTTCGTCCGGGGGGCAGGCGGCGACGCACGGCAGGTCCGGGGTGCGGGCCAGGCCGGCGGCCCGCAGATGGGCCAGGGCCATCCGGTACGGGCGGTGCACGGCCGCGTCACCGCCGGGCAGCGGGACGTAGCCGAGGTGGGCGAAGCGGGTGTAGCCCGCGTAGTCGGCGAGGAGGACCTCGCCGCCCCACACGGCGCCGTCGTCGCCGTAGCCGGTGCCGTCGAAGGCGACTCCGATCACCGGGTGCTCGCCGTCGAGGCCGTGCTCCGCGAGGGCGGAGGCGATGTGCGCGTGGTGGTGCTGCACGCGGACCAGCGGCCGGGATCCGGCGGTGCGCCGCGCCCACCGGGCGGAGCGGTAGCCCGGGTGCCGGTCGGCCGCGAGGAGTGCGGGGGTGACGCCGGTGATGGACTCCAGCTGCTGCTCGGCGCGTTCGAGGGCGTACTGGGTGGCGAGGTCGTCCATGTCGCCGATGTGGGCGGACAGCCAGGCCCGGCGTCCTTCACCGAGGCAGAAGGTGTTCTTCAGGTCGCCGCCGGCGGCGAGGGTCGCGGGAACGGGCAGGGGCAGCGTCATCGGGAGGGGGGCGTAGCCGCGGGCGCGTCGTACGGTCAGTGTCTCGCCGTCGCAGACGCGCACCACGGAGTCGTCGCACGGCACGTGGATGGGGCGGTCGTGGGTGAGCCAGGCGTCGGCGAGGCCGGCGAGCCGCTCCAGGGCCTCGTCGTCGTCGGTGACGATGGGCTCCCCGGCGAGGTTCCCGCTGGTCATGACGAGCAGGCGGGGGCCCGGCGGGTCACCGGGCAGGCCGAGCAGCAGGTGGTGGACCGGGGTGTACGGGAGCATCACGCCGAGGTCGGGACAGCGCGGGGCGACCCCTTCGGCGAGTACGCCGGGCGCGCCCCCGGGGTCCGCGGCGGCGCGGCGGCGCAGCAGCACGATGGGCCGCACACCGCCCTCGAGGAGGGCGCGCTCCTCGGGGCCGATGCGGGCGTACCGCCCGGCGTCGCGGATGTCCCGGGCCATCAGGGCGAAGGGCTTGTCGCCGCGGGCCTTGCGGCGGCGCAGTTCGGCGACGGCGCCGGCGTGCGTGGCGTCGCAGGCGAGGTGGTAGCCGCCGAGGCCCTTGACGGCGAGGATCGCCCCGGCCGCCAGGAGCCGGCGGGCCCCGGCGATCGGGTCCTCGTCCGGGGCAGCGCAGGGGGGCCGCCCGGTGAGCAGGGTCAGCCGGGGGCCGCAGGCCGGGCAGGCGACCGGCTGGGCGTGGAAGCGGCGGTCGGCGGGATCGCCGTACTCGTGGGCGCAGTCGGGGCACATGGGGAAGCGGGCCATGGTGGTGTGGTCGCGGTCGTAGGGCAGCCCGGTGACGATGGTGAACCGCGGCCCGCAGTGGGTGCAGGTGATGAACGGGTGCCGGTGGCGCCGGTCGGCCGGGTCCGCGAGCTCGGCGAGGCAGTCGGCGCAGGTGGCCACGTCCGGGGAGACGAGCGTCCGGGCGGGTCCGCCGGTCCGGGAGGCGATGATGGTGAATCCGCAGCCGCCCGCGACGGGCACCTCGTGGTGGTCCACCGCGTCGACGACGGCCAGCGGGGGTGCGTCCGCCGCGAGGTGCTCGCAGAACCGGGAGACGGCGGCCGGCGCGCCCTCGACCTCGGCGACGACGCCCTCGGGGGTGTTGGTGACGTGCCCGGCGAGGCCGAGCCCGGTCGCGCGCGTGTAGAGGTAGGGGCGGAAGCCGACGCCCTGGACCACGCCGCGGACGGTGACGCGGCGGCGCTGGACCGCCCCCATCAGCGGGGCTGCGCGGCGGGCTGGACGTGCGGGTGCAGGTGGCCGCGGTCCGGACCGCGGTCGCGGTCGCGGTCGCGGTCGCGGTCGGGGCGGTGATTGCCGTCGGGGCCGTGGGAGTGGCCGGGGCCGTGGTGGTGGTGATGGTGGCCGGACCCGTGCTCGTCATCGTGGCCGTGGCCGTGGCCGTGCGGGTGTCCGGGATCGTGGCTCTGCGCATGCTGCCGGCCGGCCATCACCGGGGTGTGGGTTCCGGTCCCGTCGCCGGCCGCCAGCGCCCGGTCCAGCAGGAGGCCGATGCCCTCGCCCCTGCGGGCCGAGGTCATGACGATCTCCACTCCGGGGTTGACGCGTTCGACGTTGGCGCGGAAGGCGGCCTCGTCGAACTCGACGGCCTGCGCGATGTCGGTCTTGGTGACGACCACCAGCTGCGCCAGCCCGAAGGCGGTCGGGTACTTCAGCGGCTTGTCCTCGCCCTCGGTCACCGAGGCAAGCACCACCCGCAGCGACTCCCCCAGGTCGTAGCTCGCCGGGCAGACCAGGTTGCCCACGTTCTCGACGAAGAGGATCCGGGTGTCCTCGGGCAGCCAGCCGTCCAGGTGACGGCCGAGCATCCCGGCCTCCAGGTGGCACAGCCCGTCCGTGAGCACCTGCTTGACGGGGGCGCCCGAACGGGCCAGCCGCAGCGCGTCGTTCTCGGTGGCAAGGTCCGCGGTGAGTGCGGCGACCGGCACCGATCGTTCGCGTGCCAGGAGCAGTTCGCGCTCCAGGAGCTCCGTCTTGCCGCTGCCGGGGCTGGAGAGCAGGTTGACCACCGTCGTACCGCGGGCGGTGAGTCCGGTGCGCAGGGCCCGGGCGGCATCGTCGTTCTTGGCGAGCACCGCCTGCCGCAGATCGACCACTCGGCACATGGTTCAGGCCTCCTCGGGAATCGGTTCGCGGGTTCGGGCACCGGCGGGGCCGTCCTCCCAGCGGACGCTGAGGATCTCCAGCTCGCGGCCCGACAGCAGTTCCACGTCCGTGGCCCTGCCGCATCCGGGACAGCACAGCTCGGGGGGCATCCCCACGGCCCAGGTGCCGGGGCAGCTCGCGCAGCGGGCGCGGGCGGCCACGGATTCGGTGGTGAGCTCGGCGCCGTCGAGAACCGTTCCGGCACAGGCCAGTTCGAAGCAGAACGCCAGCGCGTCGGGTACCACCCCCGCCAGCTCGCCCACCCGGAGCCGTACGGACGTGACGGCGTGCGCGCCGGCCACCCCGGCGGCTTCTTCCACCTGGCCCACGACGGCCATGGCAATCGACATCTCGTGCATCGGACTCCGTCCTGCCGGGGCTCATTAGACCGGCGGGGCGGAGGTGCGGCGGGCGGGCACGCCGGTGCGCCGCACCCCCGTACGCCGTTCGGCGGGGGGCGCGGCGGCAGCGTCGTCACATCCTGCGCATGCGCAGGTAACGCCTGAGGTCGGGAAAGACCTGGACCACGACGACGGTGACGAGGGCAGCGGCAGCGGCTCCGCCGATGACGGCCTTCTTCATGGGGTTCTCCTCAGTTCGCGGCGGGGTGCGCCCGCTTCGTCGGGGGCCGGGGGGTCGAGCAGGTCGAGGGCCATGCGGACGGCCTCCGGTACGGCGGCGGCCACGGGTGCGCTCAGTCCGATGCCCTCCTCGACGCAGGCCGGCTCGCAGCCGAGGACCAGCGTGCGCCGCGGAGCGGTGGCGCCGGTCCCGGCGCACAGGGTGTCCAGGAGGGCGAGGACGGTGTCGGGCGACATGTGGTGGCCGTCGAGCACGGGTCCTTCACCGGGCATCGCGTCCGGCCCGGCCGGGGTCTGTGCACCGGCTTCCGCCTGCGCCTCGATGAGGTAGAGCGTGCCCGGTTCGCCGCCGCGGGCGGTGGCGTCGACCAGTACGAGCGTGTCGTAGCCGTCGAGGAGCTGGTAGGCGAGGTGGACCCCGCGCACGCCGAAGTCCACCACCTCGACCCCGTCGGGCAGCGGGCGTGCGGCCAGGGCCCGGACGGTCTCCACGCCGAAGCCGTCGTCGCCGAGGAAGACGTTGCCGATGCCCGCGATCAGGACCTTGGGGTTCACGCGTCCTCCAGCAGGGCGACCTCGTCGGGCTGGAAGTAGAGGAAGCGGCCCTGTTCCCGGCGGATGTCCGCGCCGGGGTCGTCCTCCACGGTGACGGCGAGGTGCACTCCCCCGTCGACGTCGTGCAGGACGGCCTCGACCAGCGCGGTGCGGCCGTGGAGGAAAAGGTCCTGGGCATCGGTGCGGCGCGGTCCCGGGCGGAGCAGGACGCGGCTGCCGGGGCCTACGGGGGCGCCGTCGACGGTGACACGGTCCCGGGCCGGGTCGGCGGTGTCCGCGCCGGCCGGGTCCCACCAGGGGGTGTCCGGCCTGAACACCGCTTCCTCGTCGGGCACTTCGTAGATCTGCTCCGGCCCTTCCGAGCCGGTGACCTCCCGCAGGGAGCGCACCGCGCCGTGCAGCCGTTCCAGTACCTCGGGGGGCAGGGAGTCGGCGAGGTCGATGACGGCGGCCGCCCGGGCGTCGGTGCCGCGCGCCTCGCGCTTCTCCTGGTCGGTCAGCGCCGCCGTGCGCAGGGCGAGGATCTCGTCGATCTCGGTGGCGTCGTACATGGCGCCCGCGCTCTCGGGGGCGATGGCCGGGTGGTCCTCCAGGATGATCGGTGAGGACAGGACCACGTCGGCGCGGCCCGCTTCGCCGGCGAGCACCGGCCAGGTGTTGCGGTTCTCGCAGGCGGCGACGGCCTCCCGGGCCCATTCGGGCGGGTCGGTCATCGACAGGAAGGACCCGGAGTCGAGGCCCAGCAGGAGGTGCGCGGCGACCAGCGAGCGGGGCAGGGCCGCCTCCCGGTCGGCGCCGGATCCGACCGCGGGGGTCCACGGGCTGGTGTTCTCCACGACGGCCGTGAGTCGGAAGACCCGGTAGGCGCCGTCGAGTTCCACGGCCCGCAGCCGCAGGACGCCCTCGATCCCCTCGGTACGCCGCACCAGGCGGCCCGCCGTCCGCCCGTCGGTGCCGAGGACGTCCTCGACATCGTCCCGCGGGGGCCGGGCGAACGGCACGGTGACGCCGTCACCAGTCAACTCGGCTACGGGCACGACGAGTTCGACGCGTTCCTCGGCGCCCTCGTCCCAGGGGACGAGGACCCGGTCGGCGAGGTGCAGCTCGTCGACGTCGGCGAAGCCGCCGCCGTCCAGCGCCTGCTGGACGGTACGCCGCTGCGCGTGCAGGAAGCGCAGCTCCAGGGCGAGCTTCGCGTCGCCCTTCGGCTCCATCAGGATCTCGGTCCGCTGGAAGGCGTGCTCGCCGTGGGCCGGGCCCCATGCCGGGGGTACGAGGACCCCGAACTGCCATCGCATCCGGTTCTTGGCGGCGGAGGCCCGGTACGGGTAGAGCACGTACCCCTCGAGGAGGACGGCGTCGGCCACCTGCCGGGCGGCGGCGAAGCGGGCGTCCGCGGTGGTGGTCGCGGTCACGGGGCCGTCCTCTCGGTGAGGCGCGGACGCAGCGCACCCAGCCGGACGGCCCCGGGCGGGGGCGGCTGCGCGGGGTCGGCCGAGTCCAGCAGGGCGCGTACGGTCGCCTCCCAGGAGGCGAGCGCGTGGCGGGAGCGGTAGGCGAGCAGCTCGGCCATCATGTCCGCGGGCAAGCGGAGCCAGCCGCAGCCGGGGAAGTGCTGCTCGACCATCTCGCGCCAGACGGCAACGGGCATCCGGTACGCGGCTTCGCGGTCCCAGGGGACCGGCTCGACCCGGAAGCCGGCGTCGCCGGTGAAGGCGGTGCCCGAGAACAGCATCAGCAGGGGTACTTCGCCGTCCTGGAGGGCTTCGAAATACCGGGTCGCGGCGATGTCCATGTCGTAGGTGCAGGGCACGACCAGGTCCGTCTCGGTCTCCCCGGTGAAGCCGGGCACCATCACCGGCACCTGGGCGAACTGCACGGGCTGGAGTGTGGTTCCCCACCGGGAGCGTTCGCCGAACAGGTCGGCGAGGCCCTCGGCCTCGGCGGGGCCGTAGCCGCGCCGGGCCGGTTCGATGCGGATCTGGCAGCGCAGGGCGAGGGCGTGCACGCGGGTGTCGGGGTCGGCGGTGACGCGCAGCCGGAACACGAGGGTGGGGCCGGCGGCATACGGGTCGGCCCGGACCCCGGTGCAGGTGAAGCCGAAGCCCGTCATGTCCGGTCCCCCGCGGGGGCTGCGGGTGCCACGGGCCTGGCCCGCCGTTCGACGTCGTCGAAGAAGGCGCCGAGCGCGGCCCGGGCCTCGGCTCCTCCGTCGAAGCCCTGCCACAGCATCCGCATCCGGCCGACGAGTTCGTAGCACGCGTCGATCGGCACGAGGTAGCAGCCGGAGCGGCCTTCCCAGCGGTGCACGAGCAGGGCTTCCGTGTCGGGTTCGAGCAGGGCGGCCAGCGGGCCGCCGTCGAGGACCTGCTGCCAGGTCCGGGGATCGAGTTCGCTTTCGGTCGCTCCGGCCGGGCTGGGGTAGAGCGCGACCAGCCGGTCCAGTGCGGCGTTGCGGAAGAAGAAGGCGACGCCGACGGGGATCTGGAGCCGTTCCCACACCCCGGGGTCGAGCCGGTGGTCCGGGTCGGCCAGGTAGCGGTCGGGGACGGCCCGGTAGCGGCCGGTCCGGGTGCCGGGCCGGTCGAACAGCAGCGAGCAGGCGGTGCAGGCGCAGACCAGCGTCCGCTTCTCGGTCTCCACCAGGTGGCGGTGCCCCTCCGGGGACACCGCCACCCCGCACAGCTCGCAGGTCTCGGGCTTCGGCGGGCGCGGGCCGGCGAACCGGCGCAGCCCGCGCGGGCCCCCCGTACGCAGGGCGGGCCCGCTCACGGAACCCGCGCCGGGTCGTGCGGCCGGGTGCCGATCTGCAGGAGCGCGGGCTGCGGGGCCGGTGCGGGCTCCATGTCCACGCTCGTCACCTCGGGGGCGAAGCAGGTCAGGGCGTCCTCGAGCGCCCGCCGGGCGGTTTCCGCCCCGCCGGGGCCGCAGCCGCAGCCGGTGGGTGCGGCCGCGGGGCGCAGCCGCAGGACTCCGGTGGCCTCGTCGAAGCCGAGCAGCTCCACCGGGTCGGCCGCGCCGGCCAGGGCGCGGGCGATCCGGGTGTGCACGTCCTCGGGGTGCAGGCCGTGCAGCGAGAGCAGGCTCGCCACGAGCTCGTCGTCCGCGGCCGCGGCCAGCGGACCGTCCCCCAGCTTCTGCGCGATCCGGGCGAGCCCGGCACCGTAGAACTCCATGAGCACCCGCACCAGTTCCTCGGCGGCCTCGCACGCCTGGCGGTCGCCGGTGGCGGCCAGCCCGTCGAGGACCTCCTCGACGCGGCGGCCCGCCTCGCGGGCGTCGACGGCCGCGCTCATCCGCCCAGTCCGCTCAGGCCGGTGGGGACGTGCATCGTCTTCACGGTTTTGCCGCCGCCGACGTACATGTGGACGCCGCAGGGCAGGCAGGGGTCGAAGCTGCGCACGGCGCGCATGATGTCGATGCCCTTGAAGTTCTCCGGGGTGTTCTCCTCGAAGATCGGGGTGTTCTGCACGGCGTCCTCGTACGGTCCGGGCGTGCCGAACGTGTCACGGGTGCTGGCGTTCCACGGTGTCGGCGGGTACGGGTGGTAGTTGGCGATCTTGCCGTCGCGGATCACCATGTGGTGCGAGAGGACGCCTCGTACGGCCTCGGTGAAGCCGACGCCGATGGACTCGTCCGGCACCTCGAACTTCTCCCAGGTCTGGGTGCGTCCGGCGCGGACCTCGGCGAGGCCCATCTCGGCGCAGTGCAGGGCGATGGCGGCCGCGTACGCCTGGAAGTACGTGCGGGCGCGGTTGCGCTCCAGCGCGTTGCTCCACTTCGGGATCTTCCACTCGAAGCGGGTCTCGGGCTTGGTCATCGTGCGGGGCAGGTTGATGACGACGCTGTGCCCGGTGGCCTTGACGTAGCCGACGTCGACGAGGCCGGAGAGGGCCGTGGACCACAGTCGGGCGATGGGGCCGCCGCCGGTGTCGAGGGCGAGGTGGTCCTTGCCGTCGAACCAGCGGGGCGACATGACCCAGCTGTACTTGTCGTCGAAGTTGCGCTTCTGCGGGGCCGGGATGGTGTGCTGGTTCCACGGGTGGCGGGGGTCGACCGGGTTGCCGAGCGGGTCGTGCGTGACGAACTGCTCCTTGCCCTCCCAGTCGTCGTAGTACGAGCTGCCGAGCAGGATGCGGATGCCCAGGTTGATCTGCGTCAGGTCGTTGGTGACCAGCTTGCCGTCGACGACGACGCCCGGGGTGACGAACATCTTCCGTCCCCAGTCGGTCATGTTGGCGTAGGTGAAGTCGCAGTGCTCGGGGTCGTTGAGCGCGCCCCAGCAGCCCAGCAGCACCCGGCGGCGGCCGACCTCCTCGTAGCCGGGCAGGGCTTCGTAGAAGAAGTCGAAGAGGTCGTCGTGGAGCGGGACGACGCGCTTCATGAACTCGACGTACCGCATGAGGCGGCTCATGTAGTCCGTGAAGAGCTGGACGGAGGCGACGGTGCCGACGCCGCCCGGGTAGAGGGTGGAGGGGTGCACATGGCGCCCCTCCATCAGACAGAACATCTCGCGCGTGTACCGGCTGACCTGGAGGGCCTCGCGGTAGAACTCGCCCTCGATGGGGTTGAGGGAGCGCATGATGTCGGCGATGGTGCGGTAGCCGTGGTCCCCCGCGTGCGGGGCCTCGGTGCGCTCGGCCAGCTCCAGGACGCCGGGGTTGGTCTCGCGGACCATCTTCTCGCAGTAGTCGACCCCTACCAGGTTCTCCTGGAAGATGTTGTGGTCGAACATGTACTCCGCGGACTCGCCCAGGTTGATGATCCACTCGCCGAGGTGCGGCGGCTTCACCCCGTAGGCCATGTTCTGCGCGTAGACGGAACAGGTGGCGTGGTTGTCGCCGCAGATCCCGCAGATGCGGCTGGTGATGAAGTGCGCGTCGCGGGGGTCCTTTCCGCGCATGAAGACGCTGTAGCCGCGGAAGACCGACGAGGTGCTGTAGCACTCCGCGACGCGCTTCTGCTTGAAGTCGATCTTCGTGTGGATGCCGAGGCTGCCGACGATCCGGGTGATCGGATCCCAGGCCATCTCCACCAGGCCGCTGCCGTCACCGGCCGCCTTCGTGTTCGGTGCCATCGTTTCTGCCGTGACCCTTCTTCGTGCGTGCGGGGCGTTCTGGGCGTTGTCTGCCGGGGGGGGCGGGAGGAACGGGGCCGTCACCAGGGCGGGCGGTAGCCCGTGGTCAGGCTCCGGCCGGTGCGGCGCCACTTCGGCTCCTCGTCCACGGTGTGGGCGGTGACCGAGCGGAGCTTGCGGACCAGCGCCCCGTACGCCCCGCTCGCGGTGGCGGAGACCTTCGCGCCGGGGGGCTCGTCCATGAAGGGCATGAACTTGTCGGGGAACCCGGGCATGGTGCAGGCGATGCAGATGCCTCCGACGTTGGGGCAGCCGCCGATGCCGTTCATCCAGCCGCGCTTGGGGACGTTGCACTTCACGACGGGACCCCAGCAGCCCAGCTTGACCAGGCACTTCGGGGAGTCGTAGGTGTGGGCGAACTGGCCCTGCTCGTAGTAGCCGGCGCGGTCGCAGCCCTCGTGCACGGTCGCGCCGAACAGCCAGGTGGGGCGCAGCTTGTCGTCGAGGGGGATCATCGGGGCCGATCCCGCCGCCTGGTAGAGCAGGTAGGTCAGGGTCTCGGAGAAGTTGTCCGGCTGGATCGGACAGCCGGGCACGCACACGATGGGGATGCCGGCCTGCGACTTCCAGTCCCAGCCCAGGTAGTCGGGCACGCCCATGGCACCGGTCGGGTTGCCCTCCATCGCGTGGATTCCGCCGTACGTGGCGCAGGTGCCGATGGCGACGACGGCGAGGGCCTTGGGGGCCAGCCGGTCGATCCACTCGCTGGTGGTGATGGGCTGGCCGGTCGCCGGATCGTCGCCGAATCCGCACCAGTAGCCCTCGGGCTTGATCGACTCGTTGGGGATCGAGCCCTCGACGACGAGGACGAACGGGTCGATCTCGCCGCGCTCGCCCTTGAAGAACCACTCGATGAACGTGTCCGCGCCCCCGACGGGGCCGCATTCGAAGTCGATCAGGGGCCAGTGCACGGCGATCTTGGGGAGACCCGGCAGGGTGCCGGTGACGATCTCCTCGATGCTCGGCTGCATCGCCGCCGTCAGGGACACGGAGTCGCCGTCGCAGCTCAGACCCGCGTTGATCCAGAGGATGTGGATCACGGGGTCTTCGACCGGGTCCTTCGTCACTGCGGCCATGCGCTGCCTCCTCGGGGAGGGGATCAGGGTGTGAGAGGGGTGGGGCGGGGAGGCCGGATGCCTCGGCTCCACGTTTCTTGCTAACAGCTGCCGGGGCCGGGCGCCTCGTCTGGTGCGGCCAGTCCAGTGACGCCGCGGCGGTCGGCGGCCGGGCGGACGAGATGCGGCCCGGTCGCGCTCGGGCGTTCCTTGCGGACGAAGGCGCGGCGCAGGGCGTGGTAGGGAGCGTGCGGGTCGGAGAAGGTCCGCCGCATCCGCGCCAGCTCGGCCTCCCGGTGGTCGGCCAGCGGGCGCCGTGCCTCGTCGCGCTCGCGTGCGGCCTTCTTCGCGGCGATCCGGGACACGGTGGCCGGGAGGGCGGCGAGACGGACCGCGAGGCGCTGCGTCTCGCGGGGGAAGTCCTCGGGCGCGCAGGGGACCGTACGGTCGGCCAGGCCGATGCGCTGCGCGGCGGCGGCCCCCAGCGGCAGGGCCTCGGCGGTGAGCCGGTCCGCAAGGGTGGCCCCGACGCGTCGGGGCAGGGTGTACGTCCAGTACTCGGAGCCGTACAGCCCCATCAGGCGGTAGTGGGGGTTCAGGACGACGCCTGAGCGGCACCAGACCTCGTCGGCGGCGAGGGCGAGCATGGCCCCGCCGGCGGCGGCGTTGCCCCCGAGGGCGCTGACCACGAGGCGGTCGGTGGTCGTCAGCACCGCCTCGACCAGGTCGTCCATGGCGTTGATGTTGGCCCAGGACTCCTCGGCGGGGTCCGCGGCGGCCTCGATGACGCCCAAGTGGATGCCGTTGGAGAAGAAGTCGCGGCATCCGCCCAGGACCAGGACGGAGGTGGGGCGGGTGCAGGCCGTCCGGTACGCGTCGAGCAGGCGGCGGCAGTGCGCGGTGCTCATGGCGCCGCCGGGGAAGGAGAACGTCAGGAAGCCTGCCTGCCCCTCCTCGTGGTAGCCGATGTCGGACCAGGCGGGGCGGTAGGGGCCGGCGTCGGGCGGTGGGGGCAGTTCCGGCAGCGGGGGCAGCCGGTCGAGCCGGTCAGCGAGGGCGAGCGTCGCGGGCAGCCGGGGCGTGGCGGGGCGGCCCGGCACCCGGGGCGCGCGCAGCTCGGGGATCCACACGGCCCCGTCGGCCGTGGCCCGGCAGACCGCGCCGGCCCGGGTGGCGAGGAGTTCGCCGGGGCGGCCGCGCAGGCCGTCCTCGCGGTGGCCGCCGTGCAGGTACCAGTCGGCGCCGAGCAGGTGGTCGCGTACGCCGGGCTGCGAGTCGGCGGCGCGCAGGACGCGCAGGACGCGCTCGGTGCCGTCCGCCGCCCAGTCGATCCGCCGGTCGTCCTGGCGCACGAGCGGGCGGGCCCGGCCGCCGGTCTGGGGACGCGGGACGTACGCGCCGGAGGCGAAGCGCTCCACGGCGAGCAGGACGGCCTCCAGCGCCGCGTCGGCGATCTCGCCGCGGTAGAGGTCGCTCTTGCCGACGGGGGGCACCGGGCAGTCGGCGGCGGCCCACACGTCCCCGGCGTCCATCTCGGCGTTGGCCTGGAGGACCGTGACCCCCCAACGGGTCTCGCCGTCCTGGACGGCGTGGTCGAGGGAGGAGGGGCCGCGGTCCCCGACCGGTCCCGGGTGGACGACGAGGCAGGGGTACGCGGCCCAGACGTCTTCCGGAATGGCGGTGCGGAGCATCGGCGCGAGGACGAGGTCGGGGTCGTGGCGCCGCACGGTGTCGGCCAGCGGGACGTCGGGCAGGGCCAGTTCGACCGCCACCCGGTGGCCGTGGTCGCGCAGCTCGGCGTGGACTCGCTGGGTGAGGCTGTTGAACGCGCTCGCGACGAGCAGGACGTACACGTGGTCTCCCGGCGGCGGCCCGAAGGCACCGCGTCCCGGTGCCCGGCCTGATCGGCGGCTGGTGACCGGAGCACGACCGGCCGCCTGCGATGTTCGTCCCCGTGGGGCGGGGGGTGGCCGAAGCGGAGCGGTGATGTCACCCGAAAGCGCCGGGGGGCACGGCCGCTCGGCCCATGCCCGTGCCCTGGCCGGGCTGTGCGGGGCCCCTGCGCGGGGAGCGGGACGGGGCGGGCCGGGCGGGCCCCTTCGCAGGGAGCGGGACGGGGCGGGATCCGGGCTCGGTGCGGGCCCCTTCGCAGGGAGCGGGACGGGGCGGGATCCGGGCTCGCGTTCGGGTCGGTCGCGGGGCCGCGCAGGGGTGTCTCCTCGGCTCGGCGCGCCCGCCGTCACGGCTGTGAGCCGTGGTCGCGCACTCGTCCTGCGGGGACACCCCTCCCCGTCCCCGCGCCACAGGCGCGAGCCCGGTTCCGCAAGGCAACCCCGGCCGGGGCGGCCCGGCCCGCCGGGCGGGATCCGGGCCGGTGCGGGCAGGTCGCGGGGCCGCGCAGGGGTGTCTCCTCGGCTCGGCGCGCCCGCCGTCACGGCTGTGAGCCGTGGTCGCGCACTCGTCCTGCGGGGACACCCCTC
>NZ_JBVJFK010000007.1:0-130835 GCF_055587885.1 Streptomyces sp. NPDC046349 | reverse complement strand
CCTCCCCGTCCCCGCTCCACAGGCGCGAGCCCGGTTCCGCGTGGCCTCGCAGTGCGGGCGGTGCCGAAGCCTCGGCGGGGGGGTGGGGACCACGGCGGAGGGTCCCGCAGGACCAGTACCCTGCCGCTCCGGCCCCGCCGCAGTCTGCGGGAGCCGAGCGGTCACCGGCCACCCCGCCGGGAGGCTATTGGCGGTTCTCCAGGCCGATCGCCCTTTGGAGGTCCTTGTGGGCCTGGCCCCATTCGCCCTCCTGTTGTTCCAGCAGGGCGGCCGCGATGGCGTTGAGTTTGACCTGGATGGCGTGTTCCGCCCGGCGTTCGGAGTTCTTCAGCAGGGCCAGGAGGAGGAGGGCCACCGCGCCCATCGCGTCGCCGACCAGGTGCTGCCAGCTCGTGTCCAGGTGGAGCAGGTGGACCACGATGAAGGCCACCACGAGCAGGACGCAGAAGACGGAGAAGGGTGCGGAGCTGGTGACGTTGGAGGCCAGTTCCGCGAGCTTCTCGAATCGCCCCCGCTCGTTTTCCGCGCCCTTCTTGGCGGGATGCTCGAAGGTCATGCCCCCACGCCTGCCCGCTCACGGCACCGCGAACCACCCGGTTCGGCCGCTGATGCCCGAAGGTGTCACGGCCGGGCCGAACGGCCCAAACCCGTCGGCGTGCCGCGAGGATGACGCGAACAGATGGGCAGGATGACCGCGCGCGAAGCGCTCGTTTCCACCCGGTGTCCGATCCCGTGGTCCAGCTCGGCGCACCCCGCCCTCTCCACCGCGGCCGCCCCGCCCAGGACCGGCCGAAACCGGTTGAGCCACCCGGAATTGCAGCCCTCGAGTTGGCTCCGCAGCGCGGGTCAACCCCCAGGTGTGGACCAGTACCGGACCGTACCTCTGATTACCCATCACGTTGCAGGAGCTACCGCCATCGCCTGCCTATCGGCAGACACGGGCGCGTCCGGGCGACCGCGTCCCCGGCCCGGACCGGCGCTGCACCACGCCGCCAGGCTGTTCGGTACGGCGAGCACGGAGGCCAAGCCGGGGAACGACTGCGCGGAGGCGGGCCCGGTGCCGCTTCATCGAGATCGCGGCGCAGAGGTACTCGACCCGGATCCGGGTCAGCGCCGCGCTCGTCGAGCGGGTACGGACATCAGCCCATACGGGCCGGGGAGGAGGCGCCGGAGGTCAGCAGCCGGGGGGTGCCGGAGCCGTCGGCGGGCACGGTCCACAGGTCCGTGCGGTCGGCGGCGCCGTCGGCCGGCAGGCCGTAGGCCAGCGTGCCGTCGTCGAGCCAGGCGGCCTGGTCGTCCACACTGCGCTTCTCCGCGAGGGCGTGGTCCCGCAGCGTCCCGAGATCCATGACGTGTTCGCGCCACAGCGAGGCGCCGGCGCGCACCCGCTTCTTGTAGGCGATGCGCGTCTCGTCCGGGGACAGGGAGGGACATTCGACGTTCTTGGCGAGGGTGGTGACGGAGCGCCGGGAGACGGAGCCCTTGACCAGGTGGGTCTCGCCGGCGGTGGCGAGGGTGGCGTAGAAGGTGTCGTCGTCCCCGGCGAAGGTGACGCCCCAGAAGTTCACGTCCTGGGCGCGGTAGTCCCGCCCGTCCATGGAGATGGCGAACTCCTCCAGGCTGGGCTCGAGTTTCCAGGTCCTGGTGTCCAGTATCGCGGTGCGCGTGGAGAAGAAGGCCGCGCCGTAGGACTCGCCGGAGACGAAGACCGTCCAGGCGGCGAAGCGGCCGCTGGGCGAGACGCGGGCCCGGCTGGGCGTGCCCGCCAGGGGGAAGCTGCGCACCTGGCGCAGCTCGGCGTCGACGATGATCGCCTTGTTGTCCTGGGCGAGCGCGCCCGGGCTGGAGCGCAGGCAGATACCCGTCCCCGCGGCGGCGTGGAAGCGCTGGCAGGTGAGGTCGGACACCGTGCGCGTGCCCTCGGGCGAACCGGCCGGGACGGAGGCGAGGGCCCCGCGGTGCGGGCCCTGCCCGCTGGCGAGGAAGGTCAGCGTGTCCTGCCCGGCCGTCAGGGTGACCGCCCCCGCGGTCGTCGTCGGGCCACCGGTCTGCGGCCGGTCGGCGCGGGCGGCGGCGCGCAGCACCAGGGCGGCGCCGGCGCCCCCGAGCAGCAGGACCGCCACCGCGAGGACGAGCAGGCGGCGGGAGCGTGTCATCGGGTTCCTCACGAAGGTCGGGCCGGGTCCGGCGGAGTGGGTGCGGCAGATGCCGCGGGCACGGCCGGCGAGGGCCGCAGCACATAGCCGGCCACGGCCGCGCAGCAGAGCAGGCCGGCCGCTGCCGCGGCGAGTGCCGGGCCGGTGCCCCAGAGGGTCCACGCCCCGCCGAAGGCCAGCGAGCAGCCGAAGCGGGCCAGCGCCTGGCCGGTGCCGACCACGGCCATGCCGGTGGCGCGCAGCGCCTCGGGGACGGTCGCGGCGACGGCTGCGGGCAGCACCCCGTCGGTGGCGGCGTAGAACATCCCGTGCAGGGCGAGCACGAGGAAGGGCAGCGCGGGCCAGGCGGGGGCCCACAGCAGCAGCCCGTAGGCGGCGAGCAGGAGGGCGTGCCCGGTCAGGAAGACGGTGCGGCGCCCGATCCGGTCGGCGAGGGCACCGGCCGGGACGGCCAGCAGCAGGAACACGGCGGCGGTGCCCAGCGGCAGCAGCGGGAACCACTGGTCGTCGATGCCGATCCGGCGTTGGAGCAGCAGGTAGACGAAGGCGTCGCTGACGGTGGTGAGGCCGAGCAGGACCGCGCAGAGCGCCAGGGCGCGCAGCCGCGGGAGGCGCAGCAGGGCCGCCGCGTCACGCAGGCGCACGGGGTTCGGGCGGGCTGCGGGCGGGGGCGCGGCCGGCGGGGGCGGGGCGTCACCAGCGCCGGAGGGGACGAACAGCATGAGCACCACGACGCCGAGTACGGCGACGCAGGCGCTGACGCCGAAGACGGCGTCGTAGCCGTCGACGGCGACGCCGAGGATCAGGAACGCGGCGAGCGGGCCGAGCAGCGCCCCGGTGGTGTCCATGGCCCGGTGGACGCCGAAGGCCCGGCCCTGTGACTCGTCCGGTGTGGAGAGGGAGATGAGCGCGTCCCGCGGGGCGGTGCGCAGGCCCTTGCCGGTGCGTTCCAGTGCGAGGATCGCGGTGATCGGGCCCAGGCTGTGGGCGAGCAGCAGCAGGGGCTTGCACAGGGCGGACAGGCCGTAGCCGATGCCGGCGACCAGCTTGTGGTTGCGGACCCGGTCGGCGAGGTGGCCGCCGGTGAGCTGCACCAGGGCGCTGACGCCGTTGTAGACGCCGTCGAGGGCCCCGAATCCCAGGGGGCTCAGGCCCAGCCCCGCGATCAGGTACAGGGGCAGGACGGCGGTGACCATCTCGGAGGAGACGTCGGTGATCATGCTGACCGTGCCCAGCGCGAGGACGGTCGGGGCGACGGCCGGTGCCCTGCCGGATCCCCGGTACTGCGGCGCGGTCTTCGCGCCCGCGGGCGCGGAGCGGTCCGCGAGGTACATGGCTCTGGAGCTCCCCCGTACAGACGGTCCGAGTCGTTCGAACGTGCGAGTCGAACCCGAACCCTAGTGCTTGTACGGGCCAACTGTGGCGCGTACGCGGCGATTCGGCCTACGCACCCTGGTGCGTCACCGCCGGCTGCTCTCGTCCCGCAGCCAGGTGGAGAAGTCCCGGTCGCGGATGGCCCTGCGGGCGCCCCGGCGGGCCACGAGCGCAGCCACCGCGAACACCACGACGGCGGGCAGCAGTTCCGGGTCGGCGCGCAGGAGGGCGCGCAGGTCGGACGTTCCGGTGCGCGCCGAGGGCGCGGTCCCTCCCGGCGCCTCGCGCTCGGCCTGGAAGCGCTCGAACTCGGCCGAGGAGGTCGCCGCTCGGACCTTGCGCCGGATCAGGTCGGCCCAGGTGCGCGGCGGTCGCACGACGACCCGGGCGGCCTCGACCACGCGCCGCTCCCCCGGCCCGAAGGCGAGGGACGCGGCCAGGTCGTCGGCCATCAGCGGGGGCAGTGCGGCGATCCGCTCGTGCCCCTCCTCGGTCACGGCGATGACGCCCCGGCCGAACAGGCCCTCGCGGACGGCCGGCAGCCTCTGCCACACCCGGTAGTAGGCCCGGACCGGCCAGGCGCAGCCGTTCGGCGGGATGTCCCGGCCGGGGGCGGCGGCGAGCAGGCCCGGATCCGCGGCGAGCGCGTCCGCCAGGGCCCGTACGTCGGCGGCCCCGACGACGACGTCGGCGTCCACGTAGAGCCGGGGGAAGCCGCGCGCGTGCGCGTCGCCGGCCCGGAGTGCCGTGTGTTTGGAAGGAGTCGGGATCTCCACGACGCGTACGCGGTCGCCGCGCGCGCCCGCCACCCGGGCGGTGTCGTCCGTACAGCCGTTGCACACCACGACGATGTCGGGCCCGGACGACGGGGAGCCGGCCAGGAGCGCGTCGAGGAGCCGGCCGATGACCCGGCCCTCGTTGTGGGCCGGTATCACGATGCTGGTCACCCGGGCAGTATGCACGCTCGAACACCGGCCCCCGGCGATTCCGCCAACTCTGCCCGGGGATAAGCCCGGTGGACTAGATTGAGCGGCGCCGACCGGATTCGGCGCGCATCGGCGCGGCCGGCACGATCCGGAAACGGCAAGGGTGGTACGGGTTCGGCCGCGTGTGGGGAACAGGCGGCCGGGCCGGGGGGCGGCATACGCGATTCACGCAGAACATCGGTTGTGGGGGGCCATCACCGCTGAGC
Source organism: Streptomyces sp. NPDC046349 (assembly GCF_055587885.1). Lineage (NCBI taxonomy): Bacteria > Bacillati > Actinomycetota > Actinomycetes > Kitasatosporales > Streptomycetaceae > Streptomyces > Streptomyces sp. NPDC046349. The sequence continues at coordinate 126,113 of NZ_JBVJFK010000007.1, read as the reverse complement.
AGGTCACGCACGGGACGCGCAGGCGTCCGGCGTGCCCTCGGCGACGGCGTTCCTCCGCCACCGCACGCGTCCCGGCCATGGGTTGTCGACACGCCAGTCGGCGTGCGCGGAAGGAAGGGAACGCTGTGAAGGACACCTCCAAGGACGGCGCGCAGAGCGCCGACCGGACCGTAGGGCAGGGCGCCGGAATCTCCGGCCGGGGGTCCGCGGCGCCCTTGGGCATCGCGGTCGTCGGAGCGGGCTACTGGGGCCCCAATCTCGTCCGCAACTTCCAGTCCAGCCCGCAGTTCCGGCTGCGGTGGCTCTGCGACCTGGACATCGACCGGGCCCGCCAGGCCCTCGGCAGGTACTCCACGGTGCAGCCGACCTCGGACTATGCGGCGGTCCTCGCCGACCCGTCCGTCCAGGCGGTCGCCGTGGCCACCCCGGCCGGCACGCACCTGGACGTCGCGCTGGCCGCCCTGCGGGCCGGCAAGCACGTCCTCGTGGAGAAGCCGCTCGCCGCCACGTACGAGGACGGCATGCGGCTGGTCGCGGAGGCGGAGAAGCGCGGTCTCACCCTGATGTGCGACCACACCTACTGCTACACCCCGGCGGTGCGCCGGATCCGGGAGATGGTCCGCTCCGGTGAACTGGGCGAGATCCACTTCGTCGACTCGGTCCGGATCAACCTGGGGCTCGTCCAGAAGGACGTCGACGTCCTGTGGGACCTGGCCCCCCACGACCTGTCGGTCCTCGACTTCATCCTCCCCGACCACGTGCAGCCGGTGGCCGTCGCCACGACCGGCGCCGATCCGATCGGGGCCGGCCAGTCCTGCGTGGCCTACCTGACCCTCCAGCTGAGCACCGGCGCCATCGCGCACGTGCACGTCAACTGGCTCTCCCCGACGAAGGTGCGCACCACCATGGTCGGCGGCTCCAAGCGCACCCTGGTCTGGGACGACCTCAACCCAACCCAGCGCGTCTCGGTGTTCGACCGGGGCGTGGAGCTGAGCACCCCGCAGGAGATCGGCGCCGACGAGCGCCGCGACATGCTCGTCTCCTACCGGAGCGGCGACATGGTGGCGCCCGCGATCGGCGAGAAGGAAGCGCTGCGCAGCGTGGTCGAGGAGTTCGCCGACGCCATCAGGACCGGCCGTCCGCCGCTGACCGACGGCCGGGCGGGCCTGAAGGTGCTGGACATCCTCGAAGCGGCCTCCCGGAGCCTGGAGTTCCGGGGCGCGGTCGTCGGACTGCGCACCGGACGCTGACCGCTCGCGGTCCGAGCCCGGCCCGCGTCCCGGTCCTCATCCGGACCCTTCGCATTCCGTCACACGCAAGACCACGACCGATCCAGTGGGGGCAGGGCGTTGAGCAGCAGCATACGAGGCAAGAAGATTCTGGTCACCGGCGGAGCGGGCACCATCGGCTCGCACGTGGTGGACCAGCTGGTGGACCACGGGGCACGCGAGATCGTGGTGCTCGACAACTTCGTGCGGGGGCGGACCGCGAACCTGGCCCGCGCCCTGCCGAGCGGCGTCGTCGAGGTCGTCGAGGGCGACATCCGCGACGTGGCGGCGGTCCGCAAGGTGACGGAGGGCGCCGACCTGGTCTTCCACCTGGCCGCCATCCGGATCACCCAGTGCGCGCAGGAGCCGCGGCTGGCGAACGAGGTGATGGTGGACGGCACGTTCAACGTGCTGGAGGCGGCGGCCGCCGCCGGGGTGGGCAAGGTCGTCGCCTCGTCCTCCGCCTCGGTCTACGGGCTGGCCGAGCAGTTCCCCACGACCGAGCGCCACCACCCGTACAACAACGACACCTTCTACGGCGCGGCGAAGGCCTTCAACGAGGGGATGCTGCGCAGCTTCCACTCGATGTACGGGCTGGACTACGTCGCGCTGCGCTACTTCAACGTGTACGGGCCGCGGATGGACATCCACGGGCTCTACACCGAGGTGCTCATCCGCTGGATGGAGCGCATCGCCTCGGGCGAGCCGCCGCTGATCCTCGGCGACGGCCTGCAGACCATGGACTTCGTGGACGTGCGCGACATCGCGCGCGCCAACCTGCTGGCCGCCGAGTCGGACCTGACCGACGAGGTGTTCAACGTCGCGAGCGGGACCGAGACCAGTCTGCTGGAGCTGGCGAGCGGCCTGCTGGAGGCGATGGGCGCGGAGGGGCTGGTGCCGGAGCACGGCCCGGCCCGCGCCGTGAACGGCGTGACCCGCCGCCTCGCGGACACCACGCTGGCCTCCGAACGCCTCGGTTTCACCGCCGGGATCGACCTGCGCACCGGTCTGCGGGACCTCGTGGACTGGTGGCGGGCCGAGCGCGCCGCCGGCGCGGTCCCGGAGGCGGGCCGATGAGCGCCCCGGACGCGGCTGCCCGGATCCCCGTGATGGTGCCCTGGCTGGGCGAGGAGGAGGCGAAGGCCGCCGCCGACGCGGTGCTCTCCGGCTGGGTCGCCCAGGGGCCCCGGGTCGCCGAGTTCGAGCGGGCCTTCGCGGAGCGGGTGGGCGCCGAGCACGGCATCGCCGTGAGCTCGTGCACCACCGCCCTGCACCTGGCCCTCGTCGCGCTGGACCTCGGGCCCGGCGACGAGGTGGTCGTCCCCTCGCTGTCGTTCATCGCCACCGCCAACGCCGTGTGCCACGTCGGCGCGCGACCGGTGTTCGCCGACGTCGAGGAGGCCACCGGCAACCTGACCCCGGCCACGGTGGACGCGGTCCGCACCCCCCGGACGAAGGCGGTGCTCGCCGTCCACCAGGGCGGGGTGCCCGCCGACGTGCACGCGCTGCGCGCGGCGTGCGCCGAGTGGGACGTCGCGCTCGTGGAGGACGCGGCCTGCGGCATCGGCGCGACGGTCGGTGGGAAGTCCGTCGGGCACGGGGCGCTGCTCGCCGCCTGGTCCTTCCACCCCCGCAAGGTGATCACCACCGGCGAGGGCGGCATGGTGACGACGGACGACGCGCGGTGGGCGGAGCGGCTGCGCCGGCTGCGCGAGCACGGCATGAGCGTGTCCGCCGCACAGCGGCACGCGAGCAGCAGGCCGATCGTCGAGAGCTACCTGGAGGTCGGCTACAACTACCGGATGACCGACATCCAGGCCGCGGTCGGCCTGGTGCAGCTCGGCAGGTTGGACGAGATCGTGGCCCGGCGGCGCTCGCTCGCCGCCCGGTACACGGAGCTGCTGCGTGAGGTCCCGGGCGTGCGCCCGGTCCGCGATCCCGCCCACGGCCAGGGCAACTTCCAGTCGTACTGGGTCCTGCTGGCCGAGGACTTCCCCGTGGGCCGGGACGAGCTGCTCGGAGTGCTCTCCGACGCCGGGATCTCGGCCCGGCGCGGGATCATGGCCTCGCACCTGGAGCCGGCGTACGCGGGGCACGGAGCGGCCGCGCTGCCGGTGACCGAGCGGATCAGCCGCCGCTCCCTGATCCTCCCGCTGTTCCACACCATGACCGCCGCCCAGCAGGACCGGGTGGTGGCGGTGCTGCGGGAACGGGCGGGCGGAGCGCTCCGGTGACCGAGGACCTGCTGATCACCGAGGACCTGCTGATCGTCGGCGCGGGCGGGTTCGCGCGGGAGACCGCGCAGGCCGCGCGGGACGTGGCCGCGGCCGACGTGGCGGGCGGCCGCGCGCCCCGGTGGCGGCTCGCCGGGCACCTCGACGACGATCCGGCCCTGCACGGCCGGGAGGTCGACGGAGTGCCGGTGGCGGGCGGCAGCGAGCTGGTCCACGAACTGCCGGCCGCCCGGGTGGTGGTCTGCGTGGGCAGTCCGCGGGACTACGCGGTGCGGGCCCGGCTGGTGCGGCGCCTGGGGCTGCCGCCGGACCGGTACGCGACGGTGGTGCATCCCACGGCTGCGGTGTCGGGCTCCTCTGCCGTCGGACCGGGGTCGGTGCTGCTCGCGCACAGTGCGCTGACGGCCGGCGTCCGGGTCGGGTCGCACGTGGCGGTGATGCCGCAGGTGGTGCTCACGCACGAGGACGAGGTCGCGGACTTCGCCACCCTCGCCTCGGGCGTCCGCCTGGGCGGCGGGGTACGGGTGGGGCGCGGTGCGTACGTGGGGGCGGGGGCGCTGGTCCGGGAGTACACCGCGATCGGCTCCTGGTCGCTGACCGGCATGGGCAGCACCGTCCTCGCGGACGTACCGGCCGGGGAGGTGTGGGCCGGCAGCCCGGCCCGCCTCCTGCGGCCGGCGGGCGCCGCCGCCCTCGCCGAACTGGCCCGCGAGGCGGGCGGGTCCGGCGGCGCCGTGCGCGGGCTCGCCGGGGACGCGCCGGTGCCCGCCGGGGCGGCGGCGCACGGCACGGAAGACGGCGCCGGCACGAGAGACGGCACCGGCCCGAACGGCCGGCGGCCGCAGACACGGATGGGGAGTCCAGTCGCATGAACCAGATACCGCTCGTCGACCTGAAGGCGGCGCACGCCGAGGTCGCCGAGGAGTTAAAGGCCGGATTCGAGCGCGTGCTGGCCGGCACGGCCTTCATCGGCGGTGCGGAGGTCCAGGCCTTCGAGCGCGAGTACGCCGGCTTCGCCGGAGTCCGGCACTGTGTGGGCGTCGCCAACGGCACGGACGCCCTCGAGCTGGCCCTGCGCGCCAGCGGGGTCGGCGTCGGCGACGAGGTGGTGCTGCCCGCCAACACCTTCATCGCCACCGCGGGCGCCGTCGCCCGGATCGGCGCCCGGCCGGTGCTGGTCGACTGCCTTCCCGACACTCTGCTCATCGACCCGCAGGCCGCGCTGGACGCGGTCGGGAAGGCCACCCGCGCGGTGGTGCCCGTCCACCTGTACGGGCAGTGCGCGGCGGCCGTGGAGCTGGCGGAGCGGCTCCCGTCGCACGTGAAGGTCGTCGAGGACGCGGCACAGAGCCAGGGCGCGACCCGTGGGGGCCGCTCCCCCGGCAGCGGGACGATCGCGGCCACCAGCTTCTACCCGGGCAAGAACCTGGGGGCCTACGGGGACGCCGGCGCGGTCGTGACCGACGACCAGGAGCGCGCCGACCTCGTGCGGGCCCTCGCCAACCACGGCGGCGTCGCCCGATACCGCCACGACGTGGCCGGGTTCAACAGCCGGCTGGACGGTCTGCAGGCCGTGGTCCTGCGGGCGAAGCTGGCCCGCCTGGCGGAGGGGAACGCGGCCCGCCGCGCCGCCGCCGCCCGCTACGACGAGCTGCTCGGGGACCTGGCCGCGGCGGGCCGCGTCACGCTGCCGGCCACGGCGGCGGGCAACGTCCACGTCTGGCACCTGTACGTCGTGCGGATCTCCGGAGCGGACCGCGACACCGTCGTCGGCAAGCTCAACGCGGAGGGGATCGGGGCGGGCGTGCACTACCCGGCGCCGGTCCACCTCACTCCGGCCTTCGGCCACCTCGGCCACGGTCGCGGGGACTTCCCGCACGCGGAGCAGGCAGCGGACCGCATGCTCTCCCTCCCCCTCTTCCCGCAGATCACCGCCGCCCAGCAGCAGCGGGTCGTGGAAGCGTTCTCCGACGCCCTGCGCTGATACGCCGGCGTGAAACCGATGAGGTCCACATGAAAAGACGGACAAGGTCGCTGCGCTACGGTCTGTTCACCGTGGCGGCGACCCTGATGGCCACGGTCCTTCCCCCGGCCGCGCTCGCCGGCGCGGCCGATCCCTGCGGCCCGACGACGAACGCGATCGTCTGCGAGAACTCCAAGCCGGGCACCCCCATGGAGGAGTGGTTCGCGCCGAGCGCGTACGGCGACATCAAGGGCTTCCCGACCCAGGTGAGCGTCCAGGCCGGCGACACCCTGCAGTTCAAGATCCAGTCGCCGACGCCGTACAAGGTCTCGGTCTACCGCCTCGGCCACTACGGGGGCGCCGGGGCCCGCCTGGTGTCGACCGCGGCCCAGGCCGCCCAGACCTACCCGGCGAACTTCGCACCGGGCGGGAACCCGGCCGCCTGCACCACCAAAGCGTCCACCGGCCTGGTCGACTGCGGCAACTGGCCCACCACCGCGCATTGGACCGTGCCGGCCGACGCCGTGTCGGGCCTCTACGTCGTCAACTTCGACCAGGCGGACGGCAACGGCGTGATGCCGTACCCGTTCGTGGTCCGCAACGACTCCGGCCACTCCGACATCGTCGTGCAGACCAGCGACCAGACCTGGCAGGCGTACAACAACTACGGCGGCCAGGACCTCTACGACGGCGGCGGCCCCGCGCCCGACGGGCGGGCCTACGAGGTCAGCTACAACCGGCCGATGGACATCGGCGGGGACAACGGGATCTACGGCTCCGAGTTCCAGATGGTCGCCTGGCTTGAGCGCAACGGCTACGACGTGAGCTACATGTCGGGGATCGACATGTCGGTGCGCGGCGCCACGCTGCTGCAGAACCACAAGGTGTTCATGTCCTCCGGGCACGACGAGTACTGGACCCAGGAGCAGTTCACCAACGCCCTCAACGCGCGCCGCGCCGGACAGCACCAGACGTACTTCGCCGGCAACGAGATCTTCTGGAAGACCCGGCTCGCACCGAGCATCGACGGGACGAACACGGCCAACCGGACGCTGGTCTCGTACAAGGAGACCAAGCTGTCCTTCCCTCAGCCGAACGGCATCCCCGACCCGAGCGGGATCTGGACGGGCACCTTCATGGACCCGGCCAGCGCCGCGAACGGGCGGCCCTTCCAGCCGCAGAACCAGCTGACCGGCTCGATGTTCAGCGTCAACGGCTACCGCAGCGACGCGATCACCGTGCCGGGCACCTTCGCCAAGCAGCGGCTGTGGCGCAACACCTCCGTCGCGAACCTCACCCCCTCGCAGACCGCCACGTTCCCGCAGGGGACGCTCGGCTACGAGTGGGACAGCGACGTGGAGAACGCCAGCCGTCCGCCCGGGCAGATCCGGATGTCGTCCACGACGGTCGACATCGACGACGGCAAGCTGCTGAAGGACTACGGCAACACGTACGGCAACGGCACCGCGACGCACAGCCTGGTGGCCTTCCGCGACCAGACCTCGAACGCGCTGGTGTTCGGCGCGGGCACGGTGCAGTGGTCCTGGGGCCTGACCAACATGCCCACCTCCAACCCGGACGACACCGTGGTCACCGCCGACAAGCGGATGCAGCAGGCCACCGTGAACGTCTTCGCCGACATGGGCGTGCAGCCCAGGTCCCTGCAGAGCGACCTGATCGCCTCGACCGCCTCCACGGACACCGTGGGCCCGGGCATCACCGTGACCAGCCCGGCGGCGAACGCCACGGTGCCGGCTCTGCGGCCGGTGACCGTCACCGGTACGGCGACCGACACCGGCGGCGGCGTGGTGGCCCGGGTCGAGGTGTCCACCGACGGCGGGACCACCTGGAAGGCGGCGACGGGCCTGGCCACCTGGAGCCACACGTGGACCCCGACCGCTCCGGGCCCCGTGCAGATCAAGGTGCGCGCGGTCGACGACAGCGTCAACATCGGCGCGACCACCACGGTCCCGCTGACCGTCGGCCCCCAGCAGTGCCCGTGCACCGTGTGGCCCGCCGCGGCCGTGCCGGGCACCGTCAACGCCGGTGACGGCAGCGCCGTCGAGCTCGGCGTGAAGATCCGCTCCTCGGTGGCCGGCTCCATCACGGGCGTCCGGTTCTACAAGTCGCCCACCAACACCGGGACGCACACGGGCAGCCTGTGGAGCAGCACCGGCCAGCGCCTGGCCACCGGCACCTTCACCAACGAGACCGCGTCCGGCTGGCAGCAGCTGAACTTCTCCAGCCCGGTGCCGATCAAGCCCAACACGACTTACGTCGCCTCCTACTTCGCACCGAACGGCGGCTACTCCTTCGACAACACCTTCGCCTCCGGCGACGCGGGCCTGGCCCCGCTGACCGCGCTGAAGAGCGGTACCGACGGCGGCAACGGCGTCTATCGCTACAGCGGAACGGGCGGCTTCCCGAACAAGGCCTCGTCGGGCAGCAACTACTGGGTGGACGCGGTCCTGGACACCTCCGGTGCCAGCACGAGCCCGCCCACCGTCACCGGGACCTCGCCGCAGTCCGCCGCGACCGGCACCCAGATCACCGCGCCGGTGACGGCCACGTTCAGCACGGCCGTCGACGCGGAGACGCTCACCTTCACCGTGAAGGACGCGGGCGGTGCCACCGTGCCGGGCACGAAGGTCCTCGGCTCCTCGAACAGCGCCACCTTCACCCCGTCCTCCGAGCTGGCCCTCAACACCACGTACACGGCGTCCGTCCAGGCGGCCGACCTGTGGGGCAACGCCATGACCGCTCCGGTCACGTGGAACTTCACGACCAGCGCGAGCCCGCCGGCGGTGAACTGCCCGTGCACCCTGTGGAACGCCGCAGCCACGCCGAGCACCGCCAACGTGGGCGACGACGCCAACTCGGTGGAGCTGGGCACCCGCTTCCAGTCGGCGGTGAACGGCTACATCACCGGTGTCACCTTCTACAAGCGCCCCGGCAACACCGGCACCCACACGGGCAGCCTGTGGTCCGCCTCCGGCACCCTGCTGGCCACCGGCACCTTCGGCAGCGAGACCCTGACCGGCTGGCAGCAGCTGCAGTTCGCGACGCCCGTGCCGATCACGGCGGGGACCACGTACGTGGCCTCCTACCACGCACCGAACGGCAACTACTCCGTGGACGGCGCCTACTTCAAGGGCGCCCACCGCTCCTACCCGCTGGTGGCCCCGGCCGACGCACCGGGCAGCGCCAACGGGCTCTACAAGTACGGCTCCGCGACGGCGTTCCCGTCGAACACCTTCGGATCCGTGAACTACTGGGTCGGCCCGATCTTCACCACGACCCCGCCGAACACGCTGCCGTCCTCGGACGGGCCCACGGAGGTGTCCGGCCGGTGAGCACGGTCAGCGTGGTGATTCCCTGCTACAAGTACGGCCACTTCCTGGCCGACTGCGTCAGGAGCGTCCTGGACGAGCAGGAGGGCCTGGACGTACGGGTGCTGATCATCGACGACGCCTCACCCGACGACTCCGCTGACGTGGCGCGCGCGCTGGCGGCAGCCGACCCGCGGATCGAGGTGCGGGTCCACGAGCGCAACCAGGGGCACATCGCCACCTACAACGAGGGGCTGCTGGAGTGGGCCGACGGGGACTACGTCGCCCTGCTCTCCGCCGACGACCGGCTGGTCCCCGGGGCCCTGGTGCGGGCCGCCGCCCTGCTCGACGCCCATCCGGAGGCCGGCTTCGCCTACGGCAGGCCGCTGCGCTTCCTGCACGGCGGTCCGCTGCCGCCCGCCCGTACCCGGTCCACCGGCTCGGTGGTCTACCCGGGGCGGTGGTGGCTGGACCGGCGGTTCCGGGAGGGCACCGGCTGCATCACCTCGCCCGAGGTGGTCGTCCGTACCAGCCTCCAGCGCAAGGTCGGCGGCTACGATCCGGAGCTGCCGCACGCCGGTGACATCGAGATGTGGATGCGGCTCGCCGCGCACGCCGACGTGGGCTACGTCCAGGGGGCCGACCAGGCCTTCTACCGCGTCCACGGCGACAACATGTCCACGACCGACTTCGGCGGGCAGCTCGACGACCTGCGCCAGCGCCTCGTCGCCTTCGACTCGGTGCTCGTCAAGTGCGGCGATCTCCTCCCGGGGGCCGACCGGCTGGCAGTGGCGGCGCGCACCCGGCTCGCCCGGTACGCGCTGCGGCGCGCCTACCGGGCGTACGACCGGGGCCGCACCGCGGTGGTGCCGGTCGACGAGCTCGTGGAGTTCGCGGCCCAGTGCCTGCCCGACGGCTACACGTCGCTGGGTGAGTACCGGGCGCTGCGGCTGCGCCGGCGGATCGGTCCGCGCGTGATGCCCTACCTTCAGCCGCTGGTGCTGTCGGCGGTCGCCGACCGGGGCCGCGAGTGGCTGTGGTGGCGGTCCTGGAAGCGCCGAGGGATCTGATGCCCCGCCTCCACCGGTTCCACCGGCGGGTCCTCAGGACCGGCGTCGGCGCTCCCGCGCCGGCGCCGGTCCCGGCGTGTCAGGAGCCGGTCGGTCCACAGCGTCGCGGCCGTGCCGCAGACCACCGCCAGCAGGGCCGCTCCGGCCAGGGACCGCATCCGGTCTCCGGTCCGCGCGACCGCGTGCGGCTGCACCAGCAGGTCCACGCTCATCCGTGCCGCGTCCGGGATGCCCTGCTGCGTCTGGAGCTCGCCCAGGTGCCGGCTGTACACCTCGATGATCTTCCGTACGGACGCGTCGGCCACGTCGGGGTCGGAGTGCTCCACCTGGATCTGGAGCGAGGGGATCAGGTGGCGCGGTGTGACGCTGGTGCCGCTGTTGCGCGGTGTCATGCGGTAGGTGCCGCCGACCCCCGCCGCCTTGAGTTCGGCGGCTCCCGCGGGCGAGTCCAGCTGCTGCACGACGGCGTAGGAGACCGCGGCGAGCGGCGGCTGGAGGTTCGCGAGCTGGTTCGGCTGCCTGCTGGTCACCGGCGGCTTGAGCACCACGATCGCGGAGCTGAGGTGGACCGGTTCGGGCCGCAGTACCGCCACCGCTCCGGCGGCGGCGAGCAGCGCCGCCACGACCAGGACGTACCAGCGCCGACGCAGCGCGCGGAGCAACTCACCAGGCGACACGGGGATCCCTTCCTTCATGTCCGATCTTTGCAGGACGCGGGTAGGTCCGCCATCAGATCCGTTACCCGGCAGGGGTGTTCGTGAGCATTCGTGAACTGGGCGCGGTGCTGCGCCGGCGCTGGTACGTGATCGTGCCTGCGATCGTGCTCAGCCTGCTGGCGGCGCTCCACCTCTACCGGTCGGTGCCGGTGGCGTACCAGTCGCAGAGTTCGGTCGCGTTGCTGGACTCCTCGGCCGCCGCCAAGCTGCCGCCCGCCTTCGGCAACCCGATCTCCAACGCGGGCGGCGCCCTGGTGGTGACCGCTGACGTGCTGATCAGGACGCTGTCGGGCGCCGACGCCGCCCGTGAGCTGCACAGTCTGGGCGTGACCGATCCCTACACCGTCGGGTTCGCCGCGAACACCTCGGGCCCGTTGCTGACCATGACGGTCACGGGCACCGACCGGGAGAAGGTGCTCCGGGAGACCAACATCCTGACCGGCTTCGCCGGGGAGCAGCTCAACGCGCTCCAGGCGGCAGCCAAGGTGCAGCCCGCGTACATGGTGCAGACCGCGCCGGTGGTGCTGCCGCAGACTCCGGTGCCGCAGCTCAAGAGCCGCTACCAGCAGGTGCTGGGGATCCTCATCGTCGGTGTCGGCAGCGGCTTCACCCTCTCCTTCGTGGCGGACGCGCCGGCGGCCGCCCGGCGGCGCAGGCGGGAGAGCTCCGCCGAGGTCCGCGGCGGTACGGGCCGGGCCGGGCGGCGCAGGTCCCGGGGCCGACATGTGGACGCCACCGCGCTGCTCACCGGGTATCTGGCGCTGGCCTTCTTCATCCCGTCGAACCTGACGCTGCCGGGCCTCGGCGGGGTGGGGACCCCGGCCAACGTGTTCGCGCTGCTGGCCCTGTTCTGGTATCTGGCGACCTGGCTCGCGGGCCGGATCCGGCCGGCGCCCGCCACGCGGCTGCCCCGGGTGGCGATGTGGCTGCTGTCCGTCTCGGTGCTGGCCTCCTACATCGCGAACGCGAGCCGCGGGAGCGTGCGCAAGGAGCTCCTCGGCGCCGACCGCGGCCTGATCGCGCTGCTCGTGTGGGTGTCGCTGGTGGTGCTGGTCTCCGCGGGGATCCAGGACCGGGCGCGCCTGGACGTGCTGCTTCGCCGGGCCGTGGTGATGGGGGCGGTCGTGGCGGCCGTAGGGTTCTACGACTTCTTCACCGCGACCAACATCGCCGACCGCATCAGTATCCCGGGGCTGTCGTCGAGCGTGCCTCAGATCACGACCCTGGACCGCGGGGCGTTCACCCGGCCCCGGTCCACGACGGCGCAGCCGCTGGAGTTCGGCGGGATGCTGGCCCTGCTGCTGCCCTTCGCCGTGCAGCAGGCCTTCGATCCGGTACGGCGCCACCTGAAGGCCTGGCGCCGGTGGGCCCCGGTGGCGCTGATGGGCGGGGCGCTGCCGCTGACGGTGTCGCGTACCTCGATCATCGGTGCGCTGATCGTGGTCCTGGTGATGGTGCCGCGCTGGAAGCCGCAGCGGCGGTGGACCGCGATCGGTGTGCTGGTGGGGGCGGTGGCCTGCTTCAAGGTGGTCATCCCCGGGCTGATCGGCACCATCACGGCCCTGTTCGCGTCCTTCCTGACGAACTCCGACAGCAGTACCCAGGCGCGCACGGTCAAGTACAGCGCGATCGTCCCCTACCTGGACGAGCGGCCCCTGTTCGGGCGGGGCCTGGGCACGTTCATCCCCGAGCTCTACTTCTTCACCGACAACCAGTACATGCTGACCCTCGCCGAGACGGGGCTCCTGGGGCTGCTCGCGCTCCTGTTCCTCTTCCTCACCGGCATCCACCAGGGCGGGGCGATCCGCCGGCTGGCGGTCGGCGAGTCCGACCGGGAGCTGGGGCAGGCGTTCTTCGCGTCCGCCCTCGTCGCCCTGGTCGTCAGCGCCACCTTCGACGCACTCAGCTTCCCGATGTTCGCGGGGATGTTCTTCCTGACGATCGCCGCCGGAGGCAGTTACCTCGGCTTCATCCGGCGCGCGGCGCCGAAGCCCCGATCCGTGGAGTTCCCATGTCTTCCCGCCGATCAGCATCCCCCGACCCCCTCGCGGGCGCCGGCTCCGGCCCGGTAGCGGTCCTCGTCGTCACCTGGAACAGCGCGGGGGTGCTGCCCGGGTTCCTCGCCTCGCTGCCGGAGGGCATGGCCGGGATCGACTGGCGCCTGGTCGTCGCGGACAACGACTCCGCCGACGACACGGTGGAGGTGATCCGCTCCCTGGCTCCGGCTGCGACGGTCGTCCGGACCGGCCGCAACGCCGGGTACGCGGCGGGGGTGAACGCCGCGCTGGCGGTCGCCGCCGGGTGGGAGGGCGGCTTCCGTGCAGCCCTGGTGTGCAATCCGGACATCCGGATGCGGCGGGGCTGCGCCAGGATGCTGGTGGACGCGCTGGGCCTGGGGCAGCCCGGCGGCGGCCGGGTCGGGATCAGCGTCCCGCTGCTGTACGAGGAGGACGGCCAAACGCTCCTGCACTCGCTGCGCCGCGAGTCCAGCGTGACCCGTGCGCTGGGCGAGGCGGTGATCGGCAACCGCCGGGCGGGCCGCTTCCCGCGGTGGAGCGAGCTGGTCACCGATCCGGCCGCGTACGAGCGGGAGACGGTGGCGGACTGGGCGACGGGGGCGCTGATGGCGCTGTCCGGGGAGTGCCTGGCCGCGTGCGGGCCGTGGGACGAGTCGTTCTTCCTGTACTCGGAGGAGACCGAGTACTGTCTGCGGGCCCGGGACCTCGGCTTCGTGACCCGGCTGGAGCCCTCGGCCTCGGCCACCCACCTCGGCGGGGACTCGAAGGTGTCGCCGCGGCTGTGGACCCTCCTGACGGTCAACCGGGTCCGGCTCTACCGGCGCCGTCACGGCCTGGCGGCCACCACCGCCTTCCGGGCGGCCGTGCTGCTGCGGGAGTCCTCCCGGGCCGCCCTGGGCCGCCCGGCGAGCCTGGCGGCGGCGCGGGCCCTGACCGGCCGGCCGGCGCCGCACGGCACCCCGTAGACCGTCGGAGCCGGCGCAACCGGCGGAACCGGCATGTGTTGTCACAGGAGCGGATCGGCCGGTGTCCTGTGGGCGTATCCCTGGAGATGGAGGAGACACCATGAGCGAGGACGGCGCCGGCGCGGCGACCGAGACCTTCGTCGCGCACCGCAACCTGCTGTTCACCGTGGCCTACGAGATGCTCGGATCGGCGGCCGACGCGGAGGACGTCCTGCAGGAGACCTGGCTGCGCTGGGTGGAGGTCGATCTGGAGCAGGTGCGCGACCGGCGTGCGTACCTGGTCCGGATCACGACCCGGCAGGCGCTGAACCGGCTGCGGGCGATGAGCCGCCGCAAGGAGGCCTACGTCGGTTCCTGGCTGCCCGAGCCGCTGCTCACCGCGCCGGACGTGGCCGAGGACGCGGAGCTCGCCGAGAGTGTGTCGATGGCGCTGATGCTCGTCCTGGAGACGCTGTCGCCGACCGAGCGCGCCGTCTTCGTGCTGCGGGAGGTCTTCGACGTCGGCTACGAGGAGATCGCGGCCGCGGTCGACAAGAGCTCGGCGGCCGTCCGCCAGATCGCCCACCGCGCCCGCAAGCACGTCGACGCGCGGCGGCCCCGGCAGGCGGTCTCGGCCGCCCAGACGCGGGCGGCGCTGGAGTCGTTCCGGGGCGCGCTGGAGTCCGGCGACCCGCAGGACCTGCTCGCCGTACTCGCCCCGGACGTCGTCCTCGTGGCGGACGGCGGCGGTATCAAGCAGGCGGCGCTGCGGCCGATCGCCGGCGCCGAGAAGGTGGCCCGCTTCATGGTGGGCGGGATCGGCAAGAACACCCGCAGGAGCCTTCCGATGTCCCTCGTGCCGGCGGTGGTCAACGGCAGCCCTGCCCTGGCCGTGCATCTGGGCGGGGAACTCGACGGGATCATGACGGTCCGGGTCGAGGACGAGCGCATCACCGGCCTCTACTACGTCCGCAACCCGGAGAAGCTGGCCCGTCTCGCGTCGGAGATCCCGCTGGCGCTGCGGTGAGCGCTGCCCCCGCCCTCCTCACCCGCCGTCCCACGTGGTGTAGAAGCTGCCGGGGTTGACCAGGTAGCGGACGGTGGGGCGGGGAAGGTGGCGCACCTCGTGGCGGCGGGCGTAGCGGCGGATGAGCTCCCAGTCCTCGCGGGGCAGTACCTCGGGGGTGCGGCGCAGCCGGCTGAAGTGCAGGGCCCGGCCGCGGCGGGCCACGAAGGCGTTGGTGTCGAGGAAGGCCTCGTGGGCGGCGCGCCGGCGGTCGAAGGGCACCGACAGGACGTCTCGTTCGGTGCCGTCGGGCAGCACCCTGCGCAGTGCGGTGTAGACGGCGTCGGGTCCGCCGGCCGCGTCCAGTGCGGCAAGGGCGTGCTCCAGATGGTCGGGCTCCCACAGGTTGTCGTCGTCGAGGAAGGCCACGTACCGGGAACGGGTGAGCCGGATGCCGACGTTGCGGACGACTCCGGCGGTGGCCGTGTTGCGGGCGAGGGAGACGGCGAACAGGCGCGGGTCGGAGGGCAGTTCGGGCAGGCCGGCGCCGTCGTCGACGACGATGACCACCTGGTCGGCGACGGTCTGCGCCAGGGCGGAGCCGACTGCGGCGCGCAGTGCGTCGGGGCGGCGGTGGGTGGCGATCACGGTGGCGACCCGGGCGGTCGGCGGCCGTCCCAGGAGGGCGGCGAGGCGGGTGGCCTCGGCGTCCTCGAAGCGCCGCAGCCGTACGGCGGAGGGCAGGAGCAGGAGTTTGTTGCGCGCTTCGAAGAGCACCAGCCAGCCGAAGGCCCGCTTGAGCAGATCCCAGGGGGCCCGGGCGATACGGCGCATGTCGCACTCTCCGTCGTGGGGTGGGTGTCAGGAGGCCGGTTCCACGGGGCGGCCGTCGGACATGCGGTTGTCCTTCCACACGTTCCCGGCGCCGCCCGTGTTCCAGGCGGTGACCGGGCCGTAGGCGCCGCCGGCCGGGTGGTACTGGGTGGAGAAGACGTTCCCGGTGACCTCGATCCCGGTGGCTCCGGGGCCGCCGCCGTAGAGCGCGTACGCGCCGCCGGCCAGCCAGTTGTCCTCGACGACGACGGAGGAGACGACCCCCGTGTCGGCGAAGAGGCCTACGGCGGCGGTGGCGCCCTTGTCCACGGGCGTGGAGTTGAGCAGGGTGTTGTGCCGGATCGTCAGCCGGCCCTTGTTGCCGCCGCCGCTGATGACGGCGTCGATGTGCTGCCATTCGCCGCCCTGGTTGCGGAAGGCGACGAGGTCGTGCACGTAGTTGTCGTGCAGGTTGCCCTGACCCATGGACAGGGCGTTGCCGAACACCGAGATGTCGCACCAGCCGACCTCGATGGAGCTGCCGCCCATGTTCGAGACGGCGTAGTTGACCCCGCCGTTGTCGGGGCCCTTGCCCGGTACGGCGGTGATGGTGGTGTGGAGGACCTTGAGCCCGCTGAAGCCGGGGCGCAGGTTGATCCCCCACCAGTTGGTGGAGGTGATCCTGCTGTCGATGATCGTGACGTCGTTGGCGTAGATGTCGAGCGAGCCGCGGATGTCCCAGCCCTTGATGACCGTGCCGTCCTTCTTGACCGACATGTTGCCGGTGTCGTGCCGCTCGAGGGCGATCCGCGGTCCGGTGCTGTTCGCGTCGGGGTATCCGCAGGCCCCCGGTGAGGTGCAGGCGGTGGCGGAGGGCGAGGGTGACGGTTCGCCCGTGGCCTGCGGGTCCGTCGGGGAGGGTGGCGCCGACGGGCCCGGCGGGGCGGTGGGGGCGGGCGTCGCGGTCCCGGGGAGGGCGGCCGACGGTGTCGTGGAGGGCGCGGCCTTGGAGTCGCCCACCCCGGTGCGGTCGGCGTCGTACAGCGTGAGGACGACGGCCAGGAACACCCCGGCGAGCAGCCACGCACCGAGGCGCCTTCGGTTCCGTGTCATGAGCGGCCGCCTATCCTCGGAGCGTCTTTCGGGCGGGCAGGAGGCACACGGCGTAGCACAGGGTGCCGGCGGCCGCGGTCGCCAGGAGCGCGGGCAGGGAGTCGCCGAGGTACCGCTCCAGTACGAGCAGCGCCCCGGCCATCACGCCTCCGCCGAGCAGCGGCCAGACACAGGCCCGGGCGACCGTGCCCAGGCGGATGCCGCCGCGGTGCAGGGCGAGGAGGAAGACCGGGACCACCACGGCGCCGGCGATCACGACGTGGCCCTGGGCCACGCCGACGATGCCGCCACCGCGGGCGCCGATGACGAGGGCCGGGATCAGGAGGACGAGCCACAGGCCCTGCACACCGATGAGCGAGCGGCGGCGGCCGATGGCGACCAGGCAGTCGTAGGCGAGTTCGCAGCCGATGCGGACCAGGCCCAGGGCCATCAGCCAGGGCAGGGCGCCGGCCGCGGGCAGCCAGCGTTCGCCGTAGACGAGTTCGATGACGGGTTCGGCGAGGGCGGCCAGCAGGACGCAGAGCGGGACGGTGGCCGCGGTCACCAGGCCGAGGGCGCGGGAGAATCCGGCGGCCAGTGCCTGTGGTGAGTCGGCCAGCCGGGAGAAGCCGGCGAAGGAGACGCGGCGGGCGGCTTCGGAGATGACGCGGACGGGCCAGCCGGAGATGTTGAAGGCGAGCACGTAGAAGCCGAGGGCGAGAGGGTCGAGGGTGGAGCCCACGACCATGGTGTCCACGTTGACCACGCCGAGGGCGAGCATGCTGGCCCCGGCGAGTGGGAGGCCGAACTTCAGCAGGGCGCGGGCCTGTTCGCGGTCCCAGCCGAACTTCAGGGTGCCGGGTGCGGCGAGGCAGCAGCCGATGAGGGCGGCCACGTTGCCGACGACGGATCCCCAGGCGAAGCTCATCGCGCCCCAGCCCTGGACGGCCAGGAGCAGGGTCACGGCGGTGCTGAGGACGAAGTTGAGCGCATCGACGGCCATCCGCCGGCCCTGCGCGAACTCCCTGGTGAGGAAGCCGGCCGGCACCTGGGAGAGTCCGTCGAGGACCACGCACAGGCACATGACCCGCAGGACCCCGGAGGCTTCGGGTGAGCCGAGCACGTCGGCTACGGCCGGGGCGGTCGCGAAGAGCACGGCGTACAGCAGGCAGCTGGAGGCCGCGCTCAGGGTGAGGACGGTGGGGGCGAAGCGGCGCGGGTCGCCCTCCCAGCGGACGATGGCGAGGGAGACGCCGAGCTCGTTCGCGGAGAGCAGGACGAGCAGCACCGTCTGGGCGATGCCGTACACGCCCCAGGCCTCGGGCCCGAGGAAGTAGCGGGCGAGGACGATGCCGGTCGCGAAGTTGCCGAGGCGCATCACGACCGTGTTGACCAGGCTCCATTTGGCCGCCGAGCCGACCTTGCGCCCCAGGGAGGGCGGCGCCGCGGGGGCGGTGTGGGTGCTCGTGCCGGTGCCGGTCACGCCGACGGCCCCGCCCCGCCCGGGCCGACCGTGCGCAGGGCCATGGTCTCGTCGGTCGTGGCGGGCGTCGCGGCGACGGGTACGGCGGTGGCCGCGGGCGTCCCGGCGGGGGCCGGGCGGTCCTTCCCGCGCGGGGCGCGCCTGCGGGCCTCCACGAAGAAGACGGCAACCAGGCTGAGGACGAAGCCGAGGGCGCCCACCATCACGATGTACTGGATGCGGGTCTTGGTCTGGGCCTCCGGCTTCTGAGGGGGCACGATCGTCGCCATCCGGATCATGGCCTCGGGAGCCACGGACTGCTGGGTCTGGAACTCCTTGAGCCGCTTGTCGGCGTAGGCGGCGAGGAGTTCGTCGGACTTGAGGACGGCCGCCGGGTCGGTGCCGGTGACGGTCAGCCACATGAAGGGGCCCTGGGCGTTGTCGGCGATCTTCACTTCGTGCTTGCCGGTGACGCCGAGGGCTTCGAGGTCGGCCTTGGCCCCGTCCGAGTTGAGGTTGCGGGCGAGGCCGTCGGCCATGCCGGTCAGCGAGGCCTGCGTGCTGAGGAAGGGGTTTCCGTCGAAGGCCTCGGTGGCCTTCGACGAGTTGAGCAGTGTGACGGTGCTCTGCGACTGGTACTCCACCGGGATCAGCAGGTGCACGGCGGTGGTGAGTGCCGCCGTCAGCAGCAGGCCGGGCAGCAGCACGTACCAGCGCCTGCGCATGACCCGCCATATCTCGGCGAGATCCATGGTCTTCCCCCTTGTAGCGGATGTTCCGGTTACTGCGGTCCGTGCCCGGCGGCCGGCACGAGGTCGGTGGGTCTGGGCCGGGTGCGGGCGGCGCCGCCGTCGAGGAGGACGGCGGCGATGCGCTCGCCGGCGCGGCCGTCCCACAGTGCGGGGCAGCGCGGGGCAGGCGGCGTGTCGAGCACCTTGTCGACGGTGGCGGCGATCCGGTCCGGATCCGTGCCGGCCAGGACGTTGGTGCCCTCCTCCACGGTGATGGGGCGCTCGGTGTTCTCCCGCAGGGTCACGCAGGGCACGCCCAGCGCGGTGGTCTCCTCCTGGACGCCGCCGGAGTCGGTGAGGACCAGGCGGGCGGAGTCCTGCAGGGCGATGAAGTCGAGGTACCCGGCGGCCGGGACGATCCGGATGCCGTCGGGGACGCCGACTTCGGCCAGCCGGCCGGCGGCCCGAGGGTGCACGGGCAGCAGCAGCGGGCAGCGGTCGGCGATCTCGCCGAGGGCCTTGAGCAAGCGGCGCAGCGCGCTCGGGTCGTCCACGTTGGCCGGACGGTGCAGGGTGACCAGGCCGTACCGGCCGCGGGTGAGCCCGTAGCGGTCCAGGACGTCGGACTGCCGGGCCCGGTCCAGGTTGGCGAGGAGGGTGTCGATCATGACGTTGCCGACGAGGTGGATCTGGTCCTCGCGGTAGCCCTCCGCGCGCAGGTTCGCGGCGGCGTCGGGCGAGGGGGCCAGCAGGTGGTCGCTGACCCGGTCGGTGGCGACCCGGTTGACCTCCTCGGGCATGCTCCAGTCGCGGCTGCGCAGCCCGGCTTCCACGTGCGCCAGCAGGGGGCCGGCCTTCGCGGTCACCAGGGCGCAGGCGAGGGTGGAGTTGATGTCCCCGACCACCACCACGGCGTCCGGGGCCAGTTCGTCGACCAGCGGCTCGAAGGCGGCCATCACCCGCCCGGTCTGCTGGGCGTGGGTGCCCGATCCGGCGCCCAGGTACCGGTCGGGCGGCCGGATACCGAGGTCGCGGAAGAACACGTCGTTCATGGATTCGTCGTAGTGCTGTCCGGTGTGGACGAGGATCACCTCGGCGCCGCGGCGCTCCAGTGCGTCCATCACCGGTTTGATCTTCATGTAGTTGGGGCGGGCCCCGGCGACGCAGACGATCCTGGTCATGGGTTCAGAGCACCTCCACCTTGGGGCCGGTCATGCGGTTGCGGGTGTCGAGCACGAAGGAGGCGTGCTCGGTGATCAACTGGTAGTCGAAGGAGTCGTGGTCGGTCAGCAGGACGACGACGTCGGCGGCGGCCAGCTCCTTGCGGGTCGCTTCGACCCGGGCGAGGCGGGCGTCGACCTTCACGCTCTCCACCACGTGCGGGTCGACGGCGCGGACCTTGGCCCCCATGTCCAGGAGCAGCTGGGCGATGCGTACGGCGGGCGACTCGCGCGCGTCGCCGGTGTTCTTCTTGTACGCGAGGCCGAGCAGCAGGATGCGGGAGCCGTTGACGGAGCGGCGCTTGGCGTTGAGGCCGTCCATCACGCGGCGCGTCACGTATTCGGGCATGTGGTTGTTGATGTCGTTGGCGAGTTCGACGAAGCGGAAGTTCTGGCCGAGCTCCCGCTGGACGCGCCAGTTCAGGTACGAGGGGTCGATGGGCAGGCAGTGCCCGCCGACGCCGGGGCCCGGGGTGAACTTCATGAAGCCGAAGGGTTTGCTGGAGGCGGCCTCGATGGACTGCCAGACGTCGATGTCGAGGTGGCGGGCGAACATGGCGATCTCGTTGACGAGGGCGATGTTCACGTGCCGGAAGGTGTTCTCCAGCAGTTTCGCCAGCTCGGCCTCCTTGGGCGAGCGCACGGGCACGGTGGTGTCGACGAGCTGCCCGTAGAAGGCCTCGACGGCCTTCAGGGAGGCGGCGTCGACGCCGGAGACGACCTTGGGCGTCTGCTGGAAGCCCCAGACGGTGTTGCCCGGGTCGATGCGCTCGGGGCTGTATCCCAGGTGGAAGTCGGCGCCGGCGGTGAGTCCGGAGCCGTCCTCCAGGATGGGGGCGAACAGCTCCTCGGTGGTGCCCGGGTAGGTGGTGGACTCCAGGACCACGGTGGCGCCCGGGCGCAGGAACCGGGCCAGGGTGTGGGCCGACTCCTCGATGTAGCGCAGGTCGGGCGCCCCGTCCTGCAGGGGGGTGGGGACGGTGACGACGGCGACGTCGAAGCCGCCGCAGTCCCGGGCGAGTTCGCTCGGGCGGTAGGTGCCGCGCTCCAGGGCGCGGGCGAGGCGTTCGCAGGAGACGTCCTCCACGTACGACTCTCCGGCGGCGAGGCTCTTGACCCGCCGCCGGTCCACGTCGTAGCCGATCACCTGGTGGCCGACCTCGGCGGCCCGGATGGCCAGCGGGAGGCCGACGTATCCCTGTCCCACGACGACGACGCGCATCAGCAGTGACTCCTGTTCGCGGAACCGGCGGACGGTGTGCGGTGGACGAGCTCCCGCACCGTCATGGCGAGGAAGGCGGCGTTGGTGGTGAGGTAGCGCTTGCCGAGGCGGCGGGGTTCCTGGAGGGTGCGGTAGAACCATTCGAGGCCCATCCGCTGCCAGGCGAGCGGGGCCCGCTTGGTGATGCCGGCAAGGATGTCGAAGGAGCCGCCGACGCCGTGCACGACGTGGGCGCCGGTGCGCTTGCCGTAGCCGGCGGTGAAGATCTCCTTCTTGGGCGAGGTCATGCCGAGGAACAGCAGGCGGGCGCCGCTGTCGGAGACGGCGTCGGCTATCTCCTCCTGCTCGGCGTCGCCGAAGTAGCCGTTGCGGCTGCCGGCGACCCGCAGTGCCGGGAAGCGTTCGGAGATCTGCCCGAGCATCATCTCGAGCACGTCCTGCCGGGCGCCGAGCAGGTAGACGGGGATGTCCGCGACCTCTGCCGCGGCGAGCAGGCGCATGAACAGGTCGATCCCGGCGACCCGTTCGGGCAGCCGGACGCCCAGGACGCGGCCGGCCCAGACCACGGCCTGGCCGTCGGCGAGGACGAGGTCGCAGCCGGCGACCGCTTCGGCGAGGGCCGGGTCGCGCCGCATGTTGACGAGCTTGGCGGCGTTGACCATGCCGATCTCGATCTGCTCCCCGCGCCGTACGGCGTCGAGGCAGCGCTGGACGGTCTCGTCCATGGTCAGGGGGTCGAGTGCGATCCCGAAGAGGGTGTGACGGGTCATCTCTGCGGCCCCCCGAGCCAGGCGAACAGCATCCAGCCGAACTCGTACGGGCGGCACTCCCGGTCCACGGCCCGGGGGCGGAAGAGCACGTCCAGGGGGGCGAGCCGGGCGTTCCGGGCGACCCGGGTGGTGAGTCCGCGGGCGGCGCGGACGGCCTTCTTCGGGTCGCCGCGGTAGACCTTGCGCCAGGTGAGTCCGAGGTCCTCGCGGATCATCGGCTCGCGCGGGGTCCCGGTGGGCCCGGCGAGTTCGGGGACCTCCGTCATCCAGCGCAGTCCCCGGCGGACCGCCGCGCCGAAATCGCTGCCGCCCGCTTCCGCGAGGTCCGACAGGGCGGTGGGAGCCATCGCGTGCTGGTGCACGCTGTAGACGGGGTAGCCCTCGATCACGCCGCCCGCGCGGGCGT
The DNA here is from genome assembly GCF_055587885.1 of Streptomyces sp. NPDC046349. NCBI lineage: Bacteria > Bacillati > Actinomycetota > Actinomycetes > Kitasatosporales > Streptomycetaceae > Streptomyces > Streptomyces sp. NPDC046349. Next base: position 103,849 of record NZ_JBVJFK010000007.1, on the reverse strand, counting down.
CGTAGTGCCACCACCACTGGCCGCCGTCGCCCTGCAGGTCGACGATGCGGGCGGCGCAGGCGTCGGCGGCCGCGAGGGCCTCCGGGTCGTCGCCGCTCGCGTGCAGCCGGGCCAGCGCCTGCAGCGGATAGGTCTGGTCGGCGAAGCAGGCCACGTGCGAGCGGTAGCCGGGCACCAGGCCCGGGCCGGTGGCGTGCGGGAACAGCGGACTGTTCCCGATCCTGGCCGCCAGCAGGCGGTCGCGGGCGGCTGCGAGGCGGTCCTCCACGTCCACCACGGCCCGTGCGGCCGCGAGGGCGGAGAGCACCCAGGCCGCCTCGACCGTGTACTGCGGCCGCCCGGGCTGGTCCAGGGCGGCGACGCGGTCGAGGGCTTCGGACGGTTTCGGGTGGCCGGTCTCGGCGGCGGCCCAGGCGATGAGTGCCGCGTCGCCGAGGTTGACCACCCCGGGCAGCCGTTCCACGAGCAGTCCGGTGAACTCCTCGGCGGAGCGTCCGCCGAACAGGTCGCGCTGGCGGTCCTCGGGCAGGAACCGGGCGCCCAGCGCGGTGATGGCCGCGTACCGGGTGCTGGTGCCGCGCAGTTCCAGGCGGCGGGTCCCCTCGGGGGAGACCGCTCCGGCCCGGGTGAAGGCGAAGGTCTCGGCCTCCGGCAGGTACATGGCGGGCAGACCCGCCTCGGCCAGCCGGAGCAGCCGCTGCGCCAGCGCGTGCAGTTCCGGGTCCTGTTCGGCCAGTGCTTCTAATCGCGTGGTGGTCATCGGGTCCCCACCCCGACGTCCCGGGTGCCGCTCGCACCCCGTATGTCCGAGCTCTTCGGCTCCAACACACCTACCCCCTCTGATCGCTCCTCGGACGGACCTGGCGGTCGTCATTCCGCGGAGGGGGACTGCGCGTGACGGCGCCCGCGCCCGCGGCGTCCGACGCCGAGGGCACGAGCCGTCCGAAGGCTGCCGTCTGGATCCCCCCAGCGATGCCTCGGACCGGGACACGCGTGCACGGCAGTGTCGGCGGGCACGGTGGAACCGCGCTCCGCCGGGCGCTGCCCGCGGTGCCCTCGTCGTACACAACCCCCCACTGAACAAGGCCTGTTGCCTGCTCAGATCCCGTGTGCAGGGACACGTTATGCCCACGGTTGTTCATTGATTGTGGTTTTGGGGAAATGCTTGTGGCCTGATTGCCGACATTCCGTCAGTTGCGCTCGACGAGCGCGCCGTCCTTCTCGTCGTGCAGCACCCCGGTGCGCGGACACTCCCAGACGCCCGGCTCGCCCTCGCGCTCCACCAGCCGAACCCCCGCCCGGCCCACCCAGCCGATCCGACGGGCGGGCACCCCGGCCACGAGCGCGAAGTCCGCTACGTCCTTGGATACCACCGCCCCTGCCGCGACGAGGGCCCAGCGCCCGATGCGGACCCCCGCGACGCACACCGAGCGGGCCCCCAGCGAGGCGCCCTCGGCCACCACGACCCCGGCGGCCTCCCAGTCGCCGTCGCGCTTGAGACGGCCGTCGGGGTCGACGGCGCGCGGGTAGAAGTCGTTGGTGAGGACGGCGGCCGGCCCGATGAAGACCCCGTCGCCGAGCTCCGCCGGCTCGTACACGAGCGCGTAGTTCTGGAGCTTCACGTGGTCGCCGATCCGTACGCCCGGCCCGACGTACGCGCCGCGCCCCACGATGCAACCGCGACCGAGCCGGGCCTCCTCGCGTATCTGCGCCAGATCCCAGATCGTGGTGCCCTCGCCGAGCTCGGCGCTCTCGTCGACCTGGGAGGAGGGTTGAATGCGGACACTCACGGCGCGGTCCCCTAACGGTTCGCGAGACGTACGGTGCACGGGTGCACGGGCATGCGGGCGCACGGATGTGCCGGTGTTCAGGCGTACGGAAGTACGCGCCGAGCATATGCGCCCGCGGGCCGCTCCATACGCGGATCAACCGACTGTTCATCCCACGCATGCGGGAGCGCGGGGCAGGGGGCACGGTTCAGGGGCGCGGAACACCGGACACGGCCGCGGGCCCGCCCCCTGCCCCGTCACAGGAGTCGTTCGGGAACCGATCCGGCGGGGACCGTGCGCGTGCGCAGACGCCCGTCGGGGGAACGGAACTCGACCTCCCCCATGGGATCGGCCGTGACCTCGCCGACGACGGCGGCCAGCCGGCCGCGGGGGTGGGCGTGCAGCGCCGCCAGGACCCGGCCGGTGTGCTCGGGCGGGACGAACAGGCACAGGCAGCCGGCGCACGCCGCGTCCAGGGGGGCGAGGCCCCGGGCGCCGAGGGCCACTCGGGCCTCGTGGCGTACGGGCAGGGCGGACTCGTCGACGCGCAGCGTCAGGCCGCGGCCCGCCGCGGTCCGCCGCAGCACCTCCGCCAGGCCGCCCGCGACCACGGTCCGGGCGTGGCGGACGTCGGCGCGCACCGTGCGCAGCAGGCCGGCCAGCGGGGCGCAGTCGCTGGCCACGTGGTGCTCGTACCCGAGGCCGTCCCGCAACGAGACGAGGTGGGCGGCGTGGCTGCCCAGCGGCCCGGTCACGACGATGCGGTCGCCCGGCCGGACCGAGTGGAGCTCGAGGGAGGGGCCGGCGGCCAGGACCCCGAACGCGGTCGTGGTGACGAAGACCCGGTCCGCCTCACCCGCGCGGACGACCTGGGTGTCCACCGCGGCGATGGCGACGGCGGCCTCGGCGGCGGCGGTGCGCACCGATGCCGTGAGCCGGTGGACCAGCTCCATCGGGAGCCCGGCCTCCAGCACGATGCCGAGGGCGATGTGCCGGGGCTCGGCTCCGGTGACGGCCAGTTCGTTGACGGCGCCGCAGACGGCCACCCGGCCGATGTCACCGTTGCCGAAGAAGGGCGGGTCGACGACGTACGTCCCGGTGCGGACGACGACGCCGCGGTCCGCGGGGAGCTCCTGCTCGATCAGGGCGCGCAGGCCCGGGCCGAAACCGACCTGGGCCGCGTCCCATCCCCGTGCGTACGTCACGCCATCCCCCGATGTGCCCGATTCGTGTCGCCCCATCATCCTGCGCCCGAGGGGCCGCGCCTACCCGTGTCACCCCTGCGGCGTCCGATCAGGGGTCGGTAGGGGCGGCCGGTCGGTCGTACCCGCGCAGCAGGACGACGGCGGCTGCCGTGGCGAGGGCCGGCAGGGCCGCGAAGCCGGCCAGCACGCCCAGTTCGGCGGTCGCGCTCTGCTGCGCGGCGCGGCCGGTGCCGGAGGAGACGTAGCCGGAGATCTGGAGCACGAGGCCGAACAGGAAGGGACCGGCGGCGACCCCGAGGCCCTCGCCGGTGGTGAACAGACCCGACAGGACGCCCGCCCGGCGGCTCCCGCCCCGGGCGCCGTCGCGGGCGATGCACTGCGGCAGCATGGCGTATAGGAAGAGCAGCTGGCCGGCGTGGCCGGTTCCCGCGAGAGCCATCACGGCGAGCACCGCGGCGTCGGGCAGTACGGGAGCGGCGAGGAGGAGCAGGCAGCCGGCGGCGAACAGCGCGGACGCCCAGGCGTAGCCGCGGCTGCCGCGCAGCCGCGACCAGAGCGGGACCGTCAGCAGGTTGGGGGCGACGAACGCGACGACGAGGGCGCCCAGCCCGGCGGAGTCGCGCAGCACGTGGTCGGCGAAGTACGGGGCGCCCGCGAGCAGGACGCCGGTCGCTGCGGACTGGACGACGGCGCACCGCAGCAGCGCCGCGAAGGACGGGTTGGCGCGAGCGGCGGCGAACTGGCGGCGCAGCCCGGGCTCGCTCTCGGAAACCCGCAGGCTGACGGGCTGGGCGGCGCCGGAGGTGCCGGCGAAGACCCACAGCGCGCCGAGGGCGATGACCACGGCGCCGAACACGCCGGCCCAACGGTGCCCGGCGAGGCCGCCGCCGCCGGCGTCGATCAGGGCGGGGGCGGCGGCCCCGGTGACGAGGGCGGCCACGCCGATGACCGCGACCCGGCCGCCCACCAGGCGCACACGGTCCTCGTCACGGTCGGCGAGTTCTGCGGGCATGGCCACGTACGGCACCTGGAAAAAGGCGAACGCGGTGGCGGTGAGCAGGTATCCGGCCGCCGTGAACCAGGCGCCCGCGGTGCCCGGCAGCGGGCCCGCGAAGGTCAGCGCGAAGGCCGCGGCCATCGCGAGCCCGCCCCACAGCACGTACGGGCGGCGGGCGCCCCAGCGGGTGCGCGTACGGTCACTGGCCCGGCCCACGAGGGGGTTGAGCAGGGCGTCCCAGACCTTGGGCACGAACACGACCGCGCCCGCGAGCGCGGCTCCTACGCCGAGGGTGTCGGTGAGGTACGGGAGCAGCAGCAGGCCCGGGAGGGTGGTGAAGGTCGCCGTGACGAGGGACCCCGAGGCGTAGCCGAACCGCAGCCGGGCCGACGGGCCGGCCGGCGGCCCGGGGGCGGACGGTGCCGCGCCCCGCGTGCGCGCGGTCGCTGTGGTGGCCATGGGGGTCCCTTCCGGGGGCTGTGGAACGCGGGTACGAGGGCCCCGCCCGGAGGGTGGGGGACGCCCCTTGAGGGGGCGGGGCCCCGGCCGGACCCACATTCCCCGCCGCGGCATGGAGCCCGCTAAAGCCCGCCCCGCGCGGGCGGGGCCGACGGGCCGGACGAGTTCCTGCCATGCACTTTGCTGACACCGGCTCCGGCTGGCCGCCCGCTCCGCGGCCGCCCCACCATGTCTGCAGAGAAGGAGAGGGACATGACAGTCGACAACGGCACGACCTCGCCCCCCACCATCCATGGACATGCGACCGCGGGCACCCAGCACCTGATCCACCGCCCGCCCTCGCGGGCGTACTACGCCCTCGACGCACCCAGCCTGGGTGAGGAGAACTTCACCCTCGTCGGCGCGACTCCCGTCACTCACCCGCTCTTCAACGACGGCCCGGGCCGCTTCCACGACCTGCAGATCGCGACCGAGACGGTGCGCGAGATAGGCGAGTTCGTCGGCCACCGCTACTTCGGCGTCCCGGACGACCGGCCCGGCCTGTTCTACCGCTTCGCCCTCGACTTCACCGATCTTTCCGCCTGGCGCACGGACGCGGGCGCCCCCCGTCCCGTGCCGCTGGCCACCCACATCCGGGCCCGTCCGGCGAACGTGGTGGCCGAGGTGCCGCGCGGGCTCGACTTCCACCTTCAGGTGACCATCGACGGACGTCCGTGCGCCACGGGCGCGGCCGGGCTGGTCTTCCTCATGCCGAAGCTGTACCGCAAGCACGTGGAGCACTCCCGGCGGGCCCTGCAGGCGGCACCGGAGATCGACGACGCGCCGGACGGTCCGCTGCGCCCGGCCGGCTCCGCCGAGGCGGGCCGCTACGCGCCCGAGAACATCGTGATCAGCGAGCCGACCGACGTATCGCGCGGCCGGCTGAGCACCTGGCTGCTCACCACCCCCGTCAGCCCCGTGTTCAGCGGCGAGGACGGCCAGTACTCCGGCCTGCACCTGCTGGAGGCGCTGCGCCAGACCTCGCTGGTCGCCGCGGGCCGCGCGCACGGGCTGAGCTCCGCGCACAGCACGCTCGGCGCCTGCCAGATCCACTTCCGCGGTCCTGCTGAGCGCGAGCTGCCGCTGCGCTGCACGGCGGTGGCCGGTCCGCTGGGGCGCGACGACGAGGGACGCCCTGCCGTCGCGGTCACGCTCACCCTGACCCAGCGGCGGCGTGCGGTGGCCGAGGCCCGTACGACCGTGGTGCAGGACCACTGAGCACCGTGCGCTTCGGGATCCTGGGCCCGCTGGAGGTCACCGGCGCCGCGGCCCCCGCGGACGGCCGCCGGGAGCCTTCGTACGCTCCGCAGGCCGCCAAGCTGCGGGTGGTCCTCGGCACGCTGCTGATCCGCGCGAACGAGGTCGTGTCGGTGGAGAGCCTCATCGACGAGCTCTGGCCGGACGCGCCGCCGCGCACCGCGACGACCACGCTGCAGGTGTACGTGTCCCACCTGCGCAAGACCCTGCAGAGCGCCGATCCGGACAACGGCCGCGAGGCCCTGGTCACCCGGCGCCCGGGGTACCTGCTGCGGGTCGGTGCGGACGCCCTCGACGCCCTCCTCTTCGAGGACCTGTACCGGCGCGGCCACCAGGCGCTGCAGACCTCGGACTTCGCCGCCGCGGCCGATCTGCACCGGCGGGCGCTGGCGCTGTGGCGCGGGCCGCTGCTGTCGGACACCCCGCACGGGCCGGTGCTGGAGGGCGCCGCCGTGCGGCTGGCCGAGGCGCGCACCGGCGCCCTCGACGAGCGGATCCGGGCCGAGCTGCACCTGGGGCTGCACCGCGAACTGGTCGCCGAGCTCCAGGAGCTGGTCGCCGAGCACCGGATGCACGAGGAGTTCCACACCCACCTGATGGTGGCGCTGTACCGGTGCGGGCGGCAGGCCGAGGCCCTGCGGGTGTTCACGTCGCTGCGGCGGACACTCGTCGAGGAGCTCGGGATCGAGCCGGGCCCCTCGTCGAGCCGGCTCCAGCGGCGCATCCTGGAGGGCGACCCGTCACTGGCGCGCGCCGGGGGCCGGGCCGCCGATCCGTCCGCGGGTCCGTTCGCCGGGACGGCCGGCGCGGCGGGTTCGCCCGGGCGGGACCCCGGTCACGACGGGCCGCCCGCGGCCGTCGCGGACACCGCGGACGGCTCCGTCCAGGCTGTCGGCGGCTGGTCGGCGGCGCTCGGCGCGCTGCCCGCCGCCGACCCCTGCTTCACCGGCCGCACGGAGGAACTGGCCGAGCTGGAGCGGCTACTGCGCAGCGCCCCGGCCGGCGGCTGTGTCGCGGTGACGGGCATGCCGGGGGCGGGCAAGACCGCGCTGGCCGTCGAGGCGGCGCACCGGGTCGCGGACGCCTTCCCCGACGGGCGGCTCTTCCTGGACCTGCGCGGCGGCGCCCGCACCGGCCTGCCGTCGGCCGCGGGCCCGGTCCTGGACCGGCTGGTTCGGGCGTCCGACCGGCCCGAAGCCGCCTCCGCGGACGGCGCCGCGGCGGCCCCCCGGCTGCTGCTGGTCCTGGACGGGGTCGGCTCGGAGACCGAGGTGCGGCCCCTGCTGCCCGCACTGTGCGGCGCGGTGGTGCTGCTCGTGGCCCGCCGGGTGCCCGCCGGGCTCCCCGGGCTGCGGTCGGTGCTCCTCGGCCCGTGGCGCCCCGACGAGGCGCAGCGGCTCGTCGGGCTGTTCACCGGACGTGCGGGAAGTCGCGCGGGGACGCTCGGCGCCGCGGCCGCGCTGGACGCCGGGCCCGGCCTCGGTCCCGACACGGTCGCCGAGATCGCCGAACTGTGCGGGCGGCTCCCGCTCGCCGTGCGGACGGCCGCGGCACAGCTCGCCGCCCGTCCGCACTGGACCGCCGCCGTCCTGGCGGACCGGCTGCGGGACGAGGGCGGACGCCTGGACGTGCTGCGGACGGGTGACGTGGACGTCCGCTCGCGCCTCCTCGACGCCTACGAGGCCTGTCCCGGCCCGCAGCGGCGGGCGTTCCGGCTGCTGTCCCTGCTGCCGCCCGGCCGGTTCGGCGCCCGGCAGGCCGCGGCCGCCCTGAACCTGACCGAGCCGCAGGCTGGCGCGGCCCTGGAGGCACTGGCAGACGAGCGGCTGGTGACCGTGGACCGGGACGGCTGCCGCCTTCCTGAGCTGCTGCGGCTGCTGGCGGTGGAACGGCTGGCGCTGGAGGACCCGCCCGAGGTGGTGCGGGCGGCGGCGGAGCGCGTGTGCCGGGCGTACGCGGACGGGGCGGCGGAGCCCGGACGCGTCTCGGACGCGGGCGCGCGCGGGCTCGTACGCCTGGCCCGGACCGCGTACGGGGCGGAGCTGTGGGCGCTGACCGTACGGCTGACGGACGCCTTGGCCGGGTGGGTGCCGGACGACGCGGAGGCCGTGTACGCGCTGGCCCTGGACGCGGCGGGGCGCTGCGCGGACCGTTCGGCGCAGGCGCGGATGCGGCGCTCGCTCGGTGAACTCGCCTGGCAGTACCGGCGCGTGGAGCGGGCGGACGAGCTGTTCACGGGCGCCCTCGAACTGGCCCGGGAGGCAGGTGACGAGGAGGAGGCCGCCCGCGCCCTGGTGGGCCTGGCCGAACTGCGTCTGGATGCAGGGGAGTCGGCGCGGGCCGCGGCGCTGCTGGAGACCGCGCTCGCCGCCCTGTCGGCGCCGGGCCGCGCCCGGGGGCGGTACGAGGCGAGCCGGGCGCGGGCGCTGCTGGCGCTGGCGCAGGAGGGCCGGGAGAGCGCCCGGGCCTGGTTCGGCGAGTGCCTGGAGCTTGCCGGGGCGCTGCGCGACCAGCGGCTGGAGGTGTACGCGCTGCGCTCGCTGCGCGCGCTGAGCCTCCCGCCGCAGGGCGGCTCAGGCCCGGCGTCGCGGGCGGTGGAGATCCGCCCCGGCCTCTGGCGCATCGCCCCGTCCGCAGTCCCCGCCAACCCTTTGTGAAAGGAGCACCATGAGCGCGATGGGCACCCTGCCGGCATCGCTCGGCCCGGTGACGGAGCTCGTCGGCCGGGAGCTCGAGGCGGCCATGCTGCGCGAGCGGCTGCGGGACCCGCTGGTCCGGCTGGTGACGGTCACCGGGCGGGCCGGGGTGGGCAAGAGCCGGCTGGCGCTGGAGGTCGTACGGGAGATCGGCGGGGAGTTCGGCCGCGTGGAGGTCCTCGACGCGGCTGCGCCGGCCGGGTCTTCGGCGCTGACCGCCATGACCGCCATGACCGATTCGGCTGCATCGGCTGCATCGGCCGAACCGTGTCCGCCGTCCGCGCAAACCGGGGAGCCCGGCCGGTTCCTGCTGCTGCTCGACGGCTGCGACCACGAGGCGCGTGCGGGCGCCGCCGCGGCCCTGGAGGCCCTCTCCGGGGATCCGCGGGTGGTGGTGCTGGCCACGGCCGTGGAACCGCTGGGCGTGTACGGGGAGTTGCTGCTGCCGCTGGCCCCGCTGCCGGTCCCGGGTCCCGTGCGCGGTCCGGCCGGCGGCGGATCGGCCGCGGCCGATCCGCAGGAGCTCCAGGAGGTGGCCTCGGTGGCGCTGTTCGTACGGCGGGCCCGGGCCGCCGACCCGGCCTTCGCGCTCACCCTGGAGAACGCCGCGGCGGTCGCGGAGATCTGCACGCTCCTGGACGGCCTGCCGCTCGCCGTCGAACTCGCCGCACGCCGACTGCGGCTGCTGCCCCCGCACCTGCTGCCGGTCCGGCTGCGGGACCGTACGACCGTCCTGTCCGGCGGGCCGGCGAACGCTCCCGAGCGGCACCGCTCGCTCGCCGCGCTCGCCGAATGGAGCTGCCGCGGCCTGGACGCCACCGCCCGTGCCCTGCTGGCCCGGCTCGCCGTGTACGAGCCGGGCTTCGGCCTGGCGGCGGCGGGGCTGTCGGCCGAACCGGCCGTGGACACGCTGATGGACCGCGGCCTGCTCGTCGTGGTGGGCGAGGAGCAGGGGGAACTGCGGCTGGCCGTCTCCGAGCCCGTACGCTCCCACGCGCGCGACGCGCTGGCGCAGACGGGCGGCGAGGACGCCGCACGGGACGCGCACGCCGAGCGCTACCGGACGCTGGTGGGCTCCGCGCAGGCCGGGCTCGGGGGGACCGGCCAGGACCACCTCCTGCGGGAGCTGGCGGCCGAGGGCGCCAACGTGACCGCGGCCCTGCGGCGGCTGCGCGAGCGGGGCGACGTCGAGGCGGCCGCCGCCCTGGTGCTCGGCTGCCGCCTGCCCTGGCTGGCGCAGGGGCGGCTGCGGGAGGCCCTGGAGTGGTGCGACGCGAGCGACGGCGCGGACGGTGCGGCACTGCCGGAGGCCGTGCGGGCCCGCCTCGCCGACATGTCCGGCGTCTTCGCACTCGCCCTCGGCGATCCGCGGGAGGCGGTCCGCCGCCACCGCCGCGCCCTGGCCCTGGGCAAGGGTGTGGGCGACCGGCGGCAGAACGCCCTCGTCTCCGCCCACCTCGGCGCGGCCCTGCTGGAGGCCGGCGATCCGCCGGGGGCGCGGGCCGTGCTGGTGACCGCGCTCAGCGCGCTGGAGTCGATGGGCGTCACCGGGGGCGCGGCCGGAGCGGCCGCCTCCCTGGCCGGCGTCCTGCGCGCCGAGGGCGACCGGCGCCGGGCCCGGGAACTGCTGGACCGGGCGGTGGAGGCGCTGCGGCGGATCCGGGACGGCCGCGGTCTCGCGGGTGCCCTGCGCACGGAAGCCTCGCTCGCCCTCGACGGCGACGAGCCGGCCCGGGCGGACCGGGCACTGCGGGAGAGCCTGCGGCTGTACGGCGCCGCCGGCGAGCGGACCGAACTTCCGGGCCTGCTGGAGGAGTTCTCGCTGCTGCTGATGCGCACCGCGCCCGCCCAGCGGCCGCGGACGGTACGGCTGCTGGCGGCGGCCGACACCCTGCGCGGCGAAACGGGCGCCACGGTCGCGGACGAGTGGCGCTCGGCGGCCGAGCGGGCCCGTACGGATCTCAGCGCCCGCCTGGACTGGACGGACTTCGCGGTGGCCTGGGCGGAGGGGGTACGGATGACCGCGCCGCAGGCGGTGGCGGAGGCCCTGTCGGCGCCCGCGCCCGCGCGCCGCGCGGCGACCGGACCGGCACCCGAGGACCGGTCGCTCACACCGCGCCAGGTCCAGGTGGCACTGCTGGTTTCCGAAGGTATGACGAACCGCCAGATAGCGGCCAGGCTGGACATATCCGAGTGGACCGTGGTCAATCACGTACGGCAGGTCATGCGCCGCCTGGGCTGTTCTTCCCGGGTGCAGGTCGCGGGGGCGGTGGGCAGATGGAGCTGACGAGCCCGGCGGATACCGCCCGTACCACGGGCCGCCCGGGCCGCGACCCCCGGCGGCTGCTGGACCTGGCTCCGCCCGCCGAGGTCGCGGACCGGTTCCGGTCCGCCGGCTGGTGGCGCGGGGAGACCTTCCTGGACGACCTGTACCGTACGGCCGCCCGGGCGCCGCAGCGTCCCGCGGTCGTCTCCGAGCGGGCCCACCGGCCCGCCGGCCGGCGCCTGGTCACGCTCACCTACGCCCAGCTCGCCGCGTACGTGGACCGGTTCGCCTGCGCTCTGTCGTCCCTCGGGGTCGTACCGGGCGACCCGGTCGCCTACCAGCTGCCGAACTGGTGGGAGACCACGGCCCTCACCCTGGCCTGCCTGCGGGTCGGCGCCGTCGCGGTGCCGGTGCTGCCGACCGTACGGGCCCGCGGCCTGCACCGGATCCTGGACGGCACCCGGGCCCGGATCTGCGTGGTGCCCGACGTCTGGGAGGGCTTCGCCCATGCCGAGGCGCTGGCGGACCTGGCCGGGCGGCTGCCGTGGCTGCGCCACCGGGTCGTCCTGGGTGACGCGGCGGCGACCGGAGCGGTGGACTTCACCGCCTACTTCCGGCGGACCGCGCACGAACGCACCCGGGCTCACCTGCGCGCGAGGCCGCGCGGCGGGCGGGCCGACCGGCCCGCCCTGTTGATCAGCGTCATGGGGTTGCGGGACGCCTACACCTCGGTGCTGCACTCCCCCAACACCCTGTACGCCAACGTCTCCGCGCAGAACGCGGACGACGGGCCGGGGCGGCGGCCGGGCGAGGCCTTCCTCAGCACCCTGCCGCTCACCTCGCTGGCCTCCTTGATCTACACCGTGTGCTGGCCGCTGGCCGTCGGCGGAACCGGGGTGTTCCAGGACGTGTGGGACCCGGACCGCTGCCTGGACCTGATGGCGGCGGCCGGAGTGGACCAGCTGTACGCCGAACCGGCCTATCTCGCCGAACTGGTGACGGCGCAGCGCCGCCGGCCGCGGACGGCGCGGCGGCTGCGTCTGGTGCTGTCGGGGGGCCGCACCAGTACGCCGGCGCCGCTCGCCGAGGAGCTGCGGGAGGTGTTCGGGGTGCCGGTGCTCTCCGTGTGGGGGGCTCCCGAGCTGGGCATGGGCGCGCTCTCCGGCAGCGGGGACGCCGACGGGGACGGGGTCCGGCCGCTGGGCGGCCTGGAGGTGTCGGCCGCGCACGCGGGCTCGGCGCTCGAGGTGCGCGGCCCGTCCGTCTGCCTGGCCACCTGGCGGCCCGGTGCTGCGGCGCCGGTGGCGACCTGGGAGCACGAGGACGGCTGGCTGGACACGGGGGACCTGGCGGTGGCCGGCCGGGACGGCGGCATCCGGGTCCTGGCCCGGGCCGGCACGCGGACCGGCGCCATCTTCATGGTGCCGGTCTCCGAGGTGGAGGAACGGCTGCTGGCCCACCCCCGGGTGCGGGAGGCGGCGGTGGTGGCCTACACCGACCCGGAGCACGGTGAGCTGCCGTGCGCCGTGGTGGTGCCGGTGGCCGAGGACGGGCCGCCGGGCCCGGCCGAACTCCGCGAGCACCTCGTCTCCCTGGGTGTCGCGGAAGCCTTCCTCCCCACCCGGCTGGAGATCGTCGGAGCGCTGCCGCGCGACGACCGCGGCAGGGTCCGCCGGGAGGCCCTGCGCAGCTGGCTGACCCGCCTGCGCCCGGGCGCCCCCCGCCCCACCCCGTCCTGACCGCCCGCCCGGGCGGACCGCCCGCCCGTCCTGACCGCCCGGACGATGCCGGGCGGGGCCGTCCCGGACGACGGGACAGGATCAGCCGGCGATCTCGCGGGCGAGGGCCCCGAGTTCGCCGCGCCACCCGGGGGCGATCCGCGCCCCGGCCACGGCCTTGTCGGCGCGGACCACGAGCGCCGCTATCGTCTCCTCGGCCCGTTCCCGCGCCTGGGCGTCGAAGAACACGTCACGCAGGAACTGCGCGTCGCCGTCGAAGCCCGGGCCCCCGCCGAGGAAGCCGCGGATCCGCCAGGCCGCGTGCAGGGCCCGCGCGTACTCCTCGTAGGCCGCGCCGAGGTCGTCGCGGCCCGCGAGCGCGGCGCCGATCAGCAACGCGTGGCGCAGCCCGTACCAGCCGGCGCCGCAGCCGGTGGCGCAGCCGTCGAGGCACTGGCCGGGCCAGGCGTCGTCGAGGTACTCGGTGGCCGCGGCGGCCTCCATGTGCGAGCCGATCGCCCGCTCGACGCGCAGGTCGTACCACAGCAGGCGGGCCCCGGGCGGCAGCCCGGCGGCGAGCCGGTCCCCGTAGGCGAGGGTGAGGTCCCCCGCGAGCACGGCGGTGCCCTCGCCGAACCGGCGCGGCTCGCCGCGCCAGCCGTTGCGCTCGTGTTCGGCGGCGTGGCTGATGTGCAGGGTCGGGATGCCGCGGCGCAGCGGGGCGTTGTCGCGTACGTCCGCGCGGATGACCCAGCAGGTGTCGAGGAGTTCGAGGGCGGCGGCCGCCGCGAGGGCGTCCTCGGCCCCGGGGTCGCCGCCGGCGGCGAGGTATCCGGTGAGGCAGATGGCGGGGCGGGCCCGTTCGCCGCCGGCCTGGATGAGCTCGGCCACCCCCATCACCAGGACGGCGCTGCGCGGATCGGAGGTGCGCCGGACGCGGTGCTCCTGCGCGAGGAGCTTCGCGAGTTCCTCCTCGACCCGGTCGAGCATGGCGTCGCGGACCTCTCCGGGCGGCGCGGTGCGCCACGGCCGGTCGTGTGTTGTGGTCATGGTGCCCTCCCTGCGGGCTACGGCTCATGACCGACTTTCCCGGACGCGGGGCGCGCAAGCCACCCGTTCGGCGTTCGGAGGCGGGAACGGGCGGTGCGGCGGTTGCGTCCGTGCCAGATGCCTGTCACGGGCGGGCCCGTCGGGCCGGGCTTGCCATGACCTTGCCATGGCGGCCCCTCGCGCCCCGTCGGCCACGCCCGCCCCACCGCCCCCCCTCAGACGGGCTCCGTGAGGCCCGCGGGGTCGAGATCGACCGGCAGCGCCTTCCGGCCCGGGATGTTCAGCTTGCGGTACACCCGGGTGAGGTGCTGTTCCACCGTGCTGACGGTGATGTAGAGCTTCTTGGCGATCTCCCGGTTGGTGTGGCCGTGCACCGCGAGCAGCGCCACCCGCCGCTCCGACTCGCTGAGGCTCGCCACCAGTCCTGCGTCCGGGGCCCCGGTCCCGCCCTCCTCGTCGGTGGGGTCCTCGGTGTGGCCGGGGAGGATCGTCTCCTTCAGGGCGTCCGCCCCGCAGGTCTTCGCGAGGTGCCAGGCCTTGCGGTGGACCATGGCCGCCCGTGCCGGGTCGCCGGCCTCGCGCAGCGCCTGTCCGAAGTCGGCCATGGCGCGGGCCAGTTCGTACTTGTCCCCCGAACGCTGGAGGTCGTCGACGGCCCGGGCCAGCATCGCCTGGCGCTCCCCGGGCCCGCGCAGGGACGCCCGCAGCCGCAGGGAGGTGCCGCGTACCCATGGGTCGGCGGCGTCCCGGGTGGTGAGCTGGTCCGCCAGGAAGCGCTCGGCCCGGTGCGCCTCGCCGAGCCGGAGCAGGGCCTCGGCCGCGTCCGCGCGCCAGGGCAGGACCCGGGGCCGGTCCAGGCCCCAGAGCTTCGAGCGCCGTCCGATGTCCAGGAAGTCGCCCAGGGCCGCGTGGAAGCGGCTCGTCGCCAGGGCGTGATGGCCCCTGGCACGCAGGTACGCCAGGCCGTGCACGCCGCCCCCGTGCTCCGCGGGCGCGGACCGGGTCAGGACGGCCGCGGCCTCCTCCGGCCGGCCCATCGCGGTGTACGCCCGGGCCAGCGTGCCCGCCAGTGCGCTCAGCAGCACGCTGGTACCCCGGGCGGGCGCCGCCCGGAGGGCCGCTCCGGCCGTTTCCGCGGCGCCCGTGAGGTCGCCCAGGCGCAGCCGGGCCTCGGCGGCGAGTCCCGCGAACACGGCCTGCCAGCCGGTGGCTCCGCGCCGGGCCGCCTGGTGGGCGAACTCCTCGCACCAGGGCAGGGCCCGGGCCGCGCTGTCCAGGTGGAGCAGGGTGCGCAGGGCCTGAGCAACCGGTTCCACCGTGCCCTCCGCGAGGGTGGCGCCCCGCAGGAACAGCTCGGCGGAGCGGGCTGCGGCGCCCTCCTCCGCCTCGACCGGGAGCGCCCACAGGGCCGCCGGGTGGACGGTGGTGCCGTCGGACCCGTGGGCCGGGTTCGCGCCGGGCTCGGCCGGGGTGCGCCGGCGGGCCGCGGCCCACCGGGGGAACGCCGACAGGCCGTCCAGGGGGTCGCTTCCCGGGCCGGCGCCGCGTCGTGCACCGTCGGCCGCGAGGCGTTCCAGTACGTCGGCGGACTCGTCGACGCGGCCCTGCGCGGCCAGTGCCCTGGCCAGGGGGGCGAGGGCGCGCGGTGCGAGCTGTCCGGCCGCCGCGGCGGCCAGGGGCGCCGCGAGGCGGTGTTCGGCGGCGGCCGGGTCGGTTCGTCCGAGGACGACGCCGAGCCGGATGTCCACCTCGGCGCGGGAGGTGGCGTCCGGGCAGGCCCCGTGGGCGAGCCGCAGGAGTGCCGCGGCCCGGTCGGTGTCCCCCTCGGCCGCGTGCTGGTCCGCGGCGGAGCGCAGGACGGACACGGACCACTCCGGGCGGGTGTCGCCTGCGGCGAGGAGCTGTCCGGCGACTTCGGTGTCCGGTGCGCCCGCGGCCCGTGCCAGCAGGGCGGCCTCCGTGTGCAGGGCCGACCGGGCCGCGGGGTCCATCCCCTCCAGAACGGCGGCCCGGGCGGCCGGGTGGCGCAGCCCGTGGCGCCCTGCGGGGGCGAGCAGTCCGGCGTCCTCGAGGGCGGTGAGGGCGCGGGCGGCGGCGGTCTGGGCGGTGCCGCTCAGCCGTGCGAGGTGCGCGGGCGTGGCGAGGCCGTCCAGTACGGCGATCGCGCCGGCCAGTTCGGGGGTGGCGGGGCCGCAGCGGTGCAGGCAGGTGAGGACGGCTTGGGCGTAGGCGTCGCCGGGCCGGCCCGGCGGGTCCTGCAGCAGGGCCCGCAGCAGCAGCGGGTTGCCGCCGCTGGCCTCGTGGAGCAGGGCGGCCTCCCCCTCGGTGCGCCCGGGCAGCAGGGCGTGGACGGCATCAGGGGTGAGCCGCCGCAGGCGCAGGCGGACGAAGTGGGGCAGCCGTAGCAGTTCGGTGCGCAGCAGCGGGTCGTCGTGTTCGTGCGGGGACGCCGCCAGCACCAGCAGGACGGGGGCGCGGCGGATCGCGCGCGCCAGGTGGAGCAGGTGGCGGCCGGAGGGTCCGTCGACGTGGTGCAGGTCGTCCACGCAGATCACCACGGGTGCGGCGGCGCTCAGTTCGCGGACGGCGACGGTCAGGTCCCGCAGGGCCAGGGCGTCTTCGGCCCGGTCCGGCGACGACGGCACGGGCAGTGCGCCGGGCGGGGCGTCGGCGGCCAGCCGGCGCAGGACGCCCAGGGCGCGGTCGCGTCCGGCCGCACTGCCGCCGGCCCGCAGCACGAGGGCGCCGCGGTTCTCGGCGTACGCGGCCGCCGTTTCGAGGAATTCGCTCTTTCCGCAGCCGACCGCCCCCTCGACGAGAAGCAATCCGGCATTTCCTTCGGCGCAGCCGTCGAGCAGCGCTTCCAATAAGGACAGTTCCTCGGCACGGCGGAACGGCAGCATGAAAATCCCCCAGGGCCCCCGTTCCGGCATTCGAAAAGGCGACTCGAATACCGAACGAGGAGGTTCGAGCGTGGAGCGAGCGAGAATTCGCGATCAGTCTAGGGGGCCTGATCCGCACCCGGTGGTGTCCGGAAGTTGCCTGGCATCAATCCCCGCGGCCGGCGGCGGGGAAGATCCGGCGGGGAGTATTCCGCGGGTGGCCGGGCCGCTGCCACTCGCGGGGATAGCCGACGGAGACCTCCTCGAAGCGGACGCCGTCGTACCAGGTGGTGCGCGGGATGTGCAGGTGGCCGTAGACGACGGCGGCGGCCCGGAAGCGCAGGTGCCAGTCGGCCGTGAGCTCGGTGCCGCACCACTGGGCGAACTCGGGGTGGCGCAGGACGTCCGTGGGGGCGCGGACCAGCGGGAAGTGGTTGACGAGGACCGTGCGCAGGTCGGGGCCGCACGCGGCCAGCCGCTGTTCGGTCGCGGCGACCCGGGCGCGGCACCAGGCCTCGCGGGAGGCATAGGGGTCGGGATGCAGCATGAACTCGTCGGAGCACACCACCCCGGCCTCGTACGCCTGCTCCAGGGCCTGTTCCCTGGTGGCGGCGGTGGGGGTGCGGAAGCTGTAGTCGTACAGCAGGAAGAGCGGGGCCACCACGAGCGGGCCGCCCGGCCCGGACCAGACGGGGTAGGGGTCCTCCGGCGTGTGCACGCCGAAGGACCGGCAGATCTCCACGAGCCGTCGGTAGCGCGCCTCGCCGCGCAGGGGCTCGGGATCGTCCCGTACGGTCCACAGTTCGTGGTTGCCGGGCGCCCACACCACGGTGGCGTAGCGCCGGGTGAAGAGGTCGAGCACCCACCGGAGATCGTCGAGTGACTCGCTCACGTCGCCGGCCACGATGAGCCAGTCGGCGGGACTGTCGGGATAGAGGTTCTCGACGATCCGGCGGTTCTCCGGGAATCCGACATGGAGGTCGCTGATACCCATGAGGTTTCCGTGCGGCATTCCGTGAGTGTGGACGGTCGGTGATCGCGTGAACACCCCTTAACGGCCCCTCAATTGACGTCGGCGTGCCCCTCTTCGGGCCCATGGCAGGGGGATGGCAATGACAGTGCGGGCGGCTGCCAGCGGACCGGCAGGCGCCGGGGCGGCGGACGGGTGGGATGGCAGCGGCCTGGCACAGAACCGGGCCGCACCCCGGTCCATCCGGTTGACCTGCGCCTTCGATCCTGGGCGGGGTGGCGCGGCGGCGTGAACGTGGGAGCTGTCCGACCGGAACAGCGACCCGAGGGAACGCCGTGCTCACAAAGCTCCTGCCCGCGAACGTCGCGACTGCCGAAGCCACCACCGACCCCGCCGACGTCTTCCTCTACCCCGAGGAGGAGTTCCTCGTCCGAAACGCCGTACCCAAGCGGCGTCTGGAGTTCGGCACCGTCAGGTGGTGCGCCCGCCGCGCCATGGGAGAGCTGGGGCTGCCCCCGGCCCCCGTGGTGCCGGGCCGGCGCGGTGTCCCGCAGTGGGCGCCCTCGGTCGTCGGGTCCATGACCCACTGCGCCGGCTTCCGGGGCGCGGCGCTCGCCCGCTCCGCCGAGTTCGCCTCGGTCGGGGTGGACGCGGAGCCCAACGCCCCCATGCCGGACGGGGTGCTCGACTCGATCGCGCTGCCCCGGGAGCTCGATCTGATCGCCGGACTGGAGCGGACGGCGCCCGGTGTGGCGTGGGACCGGCTGCTCTTCAGCATCAAGGAGGCCGTCTACAAGACCTGGTTCCCGCTGACGGGCCAGGAACTCGACTTCACCGACGCCCTGGTGAGCGTGGACCCGGTGCGCGAGACCTTCCACGCCCGGCTGCTGCCGGACCCCGAGACCCTCTCCCCGGCCGGGCCGACCGCCTTCGACGGTCGCTGGTCGGCGGAGCGGGGCGTACTGCTGAGCGCGATAGCGGTGCCGGCCGGCCGGCTCGCCGCCGTCGGCGCTCCGGTACGCGGAAGCGCTCCCCGCATCTGCCGTGCGGGGAGCGCTTCGTGAACCGCCGGACGTGGTGTCAGATCACGTCCACTGGTCGTCCTCGGGCTTGGCCCCGACGTCGGTTCCGGTGTCGGAGTCGGTCAGCGGGGCGGTGACGGCCGACTCGGCGGACGCTCCGGACACGACCGGTCCCGTCATGACCTGAACCCCCACCGCCAATACCACACTGGTCACCGCAGTCAAGCAAATCGAGAAGACCTTAACGGAAACTGTTCTCACGACTTCCCCCAGTCGAAGATCGAGATCTACTCATCCGTACCGCTCGCCACTTCCGGCTCTGCGGCTCGGTTGATGGGAACAGAGTGCTCGCTCTCGATCAATCCCGCCAAGGGCGGTACGTTGGCGTAAAGTTACGTGGCAGCAAATACATCAATCAGCGGGGGCTGACATGTTTGCAGGGGAGGGCTCGGATTCGGGGTTCGCCGAGCTGGACGACGTCAGTGCCGCGGCATACGGCCTGGCCGTCGAGTACGGCCGCTTCGAGCGGGAACGGATCGCCGAACAGCTCTCTGTGACGCCCGACGAGATCGCCCGGGTGGAACAGGTGCTGAGCGGGGTCCGCCTCTTACAGGCGATGCCGGGAAACCCCTCGGAGCTGACCCCCGTCACGCCCGACGTCGCGGCCGCGTCCCTGGTCGCACCCGCCGAACGCCACATACGCGACCTCCAGCAGGCGGTCACGGACGTCCGGGCCAAACTGCTCTCCCTGACGCCCCTGTACTTCGAGGGCCGCCGGGTGCGCAACCGGCTGGAGGCCTTCGACGTCATCACCGACGTCTCCCGCATCCAGTCGATGCTCAACCACCTCACCCAGAGCTGCCAGAGCGAGATGCTCACCGTGCAGCCCGGCGGGGCCCGCCCCGCGTACGCGCTGGCCCAGGCCAGGGAGTCCGCGCTGACGACCCTCGAGCGCGGGGTGCGGATCCGGACCATCTACCAGCACACCGCCCGCAACGACCTGCCGACCCGCAGCTACGTGCGCGAGGTCAGCGAACAGGGCGCGGAGATCCGTACCGCCGACGAGGTCATCGACCGGCTGATCATCTACGACCGGGAGGTGGCGTTCCTGCCGGAACGGTCCGCCGGCGACCGCACCCCCGGCGCGGCGATCGTGCGCGAGCCCACCCTGGTGGCGTTCCTGTGCTCGGTCTTCGAGTACCTGTGGGACGGGGCGAGCCCCTACGTGGTGGAGTCCCAACGGTCCCCCGCCTCCTCCGACGAGCTCAAGTGGTCGATCATCCGGCTGATGACCAAGGGCTACAAGGACGAGATGGTCGCCCGGCGGCTCGGCATGTCCGTGCGCACCTGCCGCCGCCACATCGCCGAGATCACCGAGGAGCTGGAGGCCACCAGCCGCTTCCAGGCCGGCTACAACGCCGCCCGCCAGGAGATGCTCGCCGGGGGGCCGCAGCACTAGCCGGTGTCGGCCGGGCCCGTGCAGGGCCCGGCCTCCCGTCCGGTCAGGCCCCGTCCGGGACCTCCTCGAGCGCCTCCGTGATGGCGTCCACGCAGTCCTGGTCGAGCATCGTCGTCACGTGGGCGTCCTGGAGCCGGCCGAAGCCCGCGTCGTACACGGCCGCACTGACCACGTACCCGTCGGCGACGGGGAACGTGCGGAAGATCCACTCGTCCCCGGTCCCCGCGGTGCCGTCGGGCCGCTGGACCCGTACGGCCCTGCCGTCGGGGCCGAAGCCGAACTCGGTGAACCGGAACTGCATGCCCTGTCCGATCGCCTTGCTGTAGGCCTCCTTGAGCGTCCACAGGCGCACGAGGGCGTCGTTGCGCTGCGGTTCCGGCATCCCCGACAGCAGCACCGACTCGTACGGGGTGCAGATGTGCCGGCCGAGGCCGCTGCCGTGCATCTCGCGGTCGGCGCGCTCCGCGTCGACCCCGATCAGCCCGCAGGTCGTCAGACCGACGAGCAGCAGGTCGTCGGTGTGGCTGAGGCTGATGTCGATCTGGTCGCAGCCGCGCAGGTACGGGCGGCCGGTCGGCCCGTAGGCCAGCTCCAGGTCGGCGGGATCGCTGTCGAGCACCGCGCTCGCCGCGTACTTGAGGAGCATCCGGGAGGCGATGTAGCGGCCCCGCACGTCGGCGTGCGTGAGGTCGAGGTAGCGCGTCCAGTCGCGGCCGAGCAGCTCGCGCAACCCGTCACCGGAGGGCACGACCGGCTCCAGGTCCCTCAGTCGCGCGTAGACCAGGGCTGTCCCGTGGGTGGCCAGGTCGTCCCGGACCCGGTCCCACGAGTCGCCGCCCGGTACCACGGCGACGGGCTCACCGAGCGGCGGGCCGAGCGAGGGGCTGCCCGGGGCAGTCATCCGTACTCCTTCACGAGTGTGTGGACCTCCCGGAGGCAGCGCGCCTCCAGAAGGCGGTGTACCGGAACCCGGTGGCCGGACTCCTCCAGGAGCGCCAGCAGCCGGAGCAGGTTCAGCGAGTCCCAGCCCGGCAGGTCGCCCAGGGCCGTGTCCGCGCCTTCGGGAACCGCGATGGCCAGGCCGAGGTCGTCGCGGACCGTCCGCAGGAACACGTCGAGGCTATCGAGACCCATCGGCCCGCCCTCCGCCCGGGGTTTCGGTGATGCGCACGTGCGCGGGGACCTCCGGCAGCCGCGCCAGGTCGTGGTGGAACACCACCGGACCGCCGGCGGCGCCTTCGCTCGCGTCGGGGACCGCCGGAATGAAGCCGCAGGACGGATAGAAGTCCCGGGCCCGGTGGTTGCGGGCGGTGGGCACGTACCGGGCGCCGACCGCGGACAGCCCGAGTTCCCGCGCGCGGGCCAGCAGCAGCGCGAGGCAGGCCTGTTCCACGCCGCGGCCGAGCACCCGGCAGCTGAGCCACATGCCGTCCAGCTGGAGCACCTCCCCGGCGACGGTTCCGAGCACCGCACCCACCAGCCCGTTGTCACCGAACCGGTCCGCGCTGCGCGCCACGAGCAGCAGCCGCCCGGGAGCGGCGGCCCGCAGGGCCAGCCCGGTTTCCGTGTACCCCACACCGGTCAGGTTGAACTGGTTGGTCCGCAGCGTCAATTGGGACACGCGGGCGAACTCGTGGCGGCCGGGCGGGCCGAGCCCGACGCTCACCTCCAAGGCTCGCAGGAACTCCTCGTACGAGCCCGAACCGGCCCGCAGCGCCCCGCGCTCGCGCCGTCTGCGGTACTCGCCGCTCCTGGCGCGGTCCTCGTCGGTCAGCCGCAGGGTGTCGAACCAGCCGTCGGCAAGCAGCCGGGTGACGTGCAGCGCGGGTTCCTCGTCGAGCGCCACGACGGCGACGCCGGGTGCGCCGAGGCGGACCTGGGCGCGTTCGGCCGGCGAGTCGTCGGCGAAGACGAGGGCGTCGGGGCCGAGGTCCAGGGTGCGCGCGATGTCGGCGAGGTTGCCGTCCTTGGGCTCCCAGTTGGCGTTGACCGCGGCGAAGTCCGGCTCCCGCAGGACCAGATCGGGATGGGCGGCGAGCGTCTCCAGGACGAGGTCCTCGTCGTTCTTGCTGCTGACGGCGAGGAGCACGCCCTGGGAGGCGAGCTGCTTGACGCACTTCTGGAAGGCGCCGAACGCCTCCCCGCGCAGGGTGCCGGCCGCCGCGACGCCGTCGGGGCCGTCCTCGCCGAGCACCCCGTCCCACAGGGTGTTGTCGAGGTCGAGCACGAGGCACTTGCGGACCCTGCCGCGGAGCGCGCGGGCCAGGTGTCCGATCTCGCGGGCGTACGCCGCCAGGAGTCCCGCGCCGAGCTGTACCCCGGCGTGGCGGGCCAGGCGCGGGTCGGTGACCGGCCCGCCCTCGCCGACCAGCGGTTCCAGGTCGATCACCACCAGCCGGGCGGCGGACTCGGTCAGCCGCAGCAGGCGGGCGTTGAACTCCCGCCACACGGCTCCCAGCCGGGCCCGGGAGCGGTGGTCGACCAGCTGGTGGCTGTAGGAGCGCGGCAGCGGCACGGTGTTGAGCACCAGGGTCCCGGGGGCCTGGGTGGCCAGGGCGGCGCACCGGTCCAGTGCCTCCTCCCCCGCGCGCTCGACGTCCTCGGGTCCCCACACCGCGGGGACCTGGGAGAAGAGGGTCTCGGCGTCCAGCAGGCACAGGGTGAGCTCGGGTGCGGCCGCCCGGAGTTCGCCGGCCGGATCGGTGAGGTCGCGCAGGTACGTGCCGTGCTCGCCGAGCACCGGGCGCAGCAGCATGCCGTGGCGGGCCAGTTCGCCCCTGAGGGGGTCGACGACGTGGCCCACGGTGGACTGGCCGGTGACCGCCACCGTCACCACCGGGGTGTGCGGGTGGCGGTCGAGTACCGCGTCGTGGTCGAGGCCCGCGAGCAGGCGGCCCGCCGCGGCCGCGTCGCCGGGACCGTCCTCCTCGGCGAGCAGCGCGGGCACCCGGTCGTAGGACTTCTCCAGCAGTCCCCGTTCGCGCAGTTCACGTAGTTCGCGCAGCCGGTCCGGTGCCTTCGTCATGGGGTGCCTCACACCTTCTCCAGGGCGAACCCGGCTCTGATCCACCTGCTGGACTCCACGCACAGGGCCAGCGCGCGGTCCCCGGCGGCGAACTCCGGCAGCAGCCGTTCGACTTGCAGGAAGGGAAGGGCGTTGCCCGTGTTCCCGGTGTCGGAGACGCAGGAGACCTCCCGGGCGGGCCCGGCCGGGAGCCGCTCGACGATGCGGGCGGTCATCCGCTCGGACAGTTGGGGCGGCAGCAGGAAGGCGAGGTCGTCGAGGCTCCACCCGAGCCCGCCGAGCAGCTCCCAGAGGATCTCCACGGAGAGGGCGGGCACGTGCTCCTCGATCGCCTTGTAGTCCTCGGCCAGCATCCGCCGCTGCGAGTCCCGGTCGGTGGTGCCGTACCAGTCCAGGAGCTGACCGGGCGGGCGGCCGCGCCCGGTGAAGGAGCTGAGCACGGACCGCAGGGCGATCCGCTCGCCCTCGGGTTCGTCCGTGAGGACGGCGGCTCCGGCCCCGTCGCCGAACAGGACGTGGTTGACCAGTTCCTCGGTGGGCATCCGGGCGGTGTCCCGCCGGGGCGAGAGGAATCGGTGGGTGACGTCCCCGCCGAGGACCAGTCCGGCCCGCCGGCCGCCGAGGACCAGGGTGCGGCCGAGGTCGAGGGCCTGGACGGCGCCGGAGCAGCCGGCCTGGATCTGGTAGACCGGCAGGTGGTCGAGGCCGAGCCGGTCCGCGACCTCGCTCGCGGTGGTCGGCAGGAGCGTGTCGGGGGTCGCGGTGGCCAGCACCACGAACTCGATGTCGGCTGGGCCGAGTCCGGCGGCGTCCATGGCCCGCGCGCCGGCCTCGGTGCACAGGTCGGCGAGCGAGCCGCGGACCTCTCCGGTGACCGGGTCCCAGCCGAAGTGGCGGGTCCGCGTGCCGACGAAGATGTCGATCCACTCCTCGCTGACCCCGAGCAGCCTGCCGAGCGCGGTGTTGTCCACCGGCTCTCCGGGCAGCGCCGTACCGGTCGAGGCGAGGTACACCGTGCCGTGGCCGGCCGCGTCCGGTCCCCGTGTCACGCCGACCTCGCCATGAGCACGTCTCCCAGGAATTCTGCCAGCGCGCCGACGGACCGCAGCGCCGGCAGCATCTGCTGCACGGACACCTCGCCGACCCGTGGCAGCCGAGCCTCCACCTCGTTCTTGAGCTGCATGATCATCACCGAGTCGAATCCGAGGTCCTCGTAGAAGCGGGCCTCGGGCACGACGCGCTCGGGCGGGTGGCCGCCGACCGCGGCGACGGCCCGCACCACCGCGTGCAGCACCGGGTCGTCCGCGTCGGGGCCCTGCGCCCCGATGTCGGCACCGCCGGACGGCTCCGGCCGTTCGGCGGTGAGCGCGGTGACGGGCGCGGCGTGCGCGGCGTGCGGCCGGGCCGTCTGGACGAAGGACTCCCGGTCCCAGGAGCGCCGCGCCGAGGAGAAGACGTACGGGGCCAGGGCCTCGGCGCTGCGGTGCTCGGGGGCGTACAGCTCCTCCCACAGCGGGTCGAGCCCGCCCCGGTACAGGGCCGCGACGGTCTCGGCGAGCTCCAGGCCGGTGGCCCGGGGGCCCGGGGACGGGTGGAGGTACTCCACGGCGGGTGCGCGCCCGCCGCGGGCGGCGATCTGCAGGAGCAGGCCGCGCGGACCGATCTCGATCAGATGCGTGGGGGCCACGTCCGCGACGAGCGCTCCCAGCGCGCTGTCCATGAGGACCGGCTCCTCGATCTGGTCGGCCCAGTAGCCGGCGTCCATGAGCTCGTGGCGCAGCATCCGGCCGTACCGGGTCGAGGCCAGCGGCACGGCGGGCGGCGCGCACAGCACCGTCTCGGTGCGCAGACCCGCGGCGGCCCGGGCCATCAGGGGTGAGTGGAAGGCGTGGGAGACGGGCAGCGGCCGGACCCGGACGCCGCGGCGGGCGAGCTGCTCCGTGAGCCTGTCCAGCGCGTCCAGGGGGCCGGAGAGCACGGTGTCGGAGGGGCCGTTGAGGGCTGCCGCCACCGTGCCGGGCTCGGCCGCAAGCAGTGCGGCGAGCTCCTCCGGGCCGGCGCTCGTGGCGATCATGCCGCCGCCGGAGGGGAGTTCGTCCGTCAGGGCGCCGCGCCGGACGACGAGCCGGGCGGCCTCCTCCAGGCCGAGGGCGCCTGCGGTGACGGCGGCGGCGTACTCGCCGAGGCTGTGGCCGAGGACGGCGGCGGGGGTCACGCCGAGCGAGGTGAGCGTGCGGGCCAGGGCGTACCCGACGGCGAACAGGGCGGGCTGCGCGAAGCGCGGCCGGTGCACGCGCTCGTCGCCGCCGACGAGGAGGTCGCGCACCGACTCGCCGAGGTGCGGGGCGAGTGCCGCGTCGGCCTCGGCGAGGTGCCGGCGGTAGAGCGGCGAGTCACGGTGCAGCCCGGCCGTCATGCCGGGGAACTCGCTGCCCTGGCCGCTGAAGAGGAAGGCCGTGACGGGCCTGCCCCACGCACGGACGGCGCCGGCGGCCGTGTCCTGGAGCGCCGCCGCGCGGCGCAGGGCGTCGACGAGTTCGCCGGTGTCGCGGACGGGGACCGCGAAGCGGTGCGGCAGGCCGGTCTTGACGAGGTTGCTGCTGCGGCACAGGGCGGCCGCGCCGCCGCGCGGCCGCCGGGCCACCGCGTCGGCCTGGGCGGCGAGGTTGCGGCGCAGGGCCTCGGGGGTGTCGGCGCTGACGGTGAAGACGCCGACGGCGTCGCGCGCGCCGCGTGTACGGCCGCCGCCGGCGCCGGCGGTGCGCGGGGTCCGCAGCGCCGAGCCGAGGACCGCGTGGGCGTTCGTGCCGCCCATGCCGAAGCTGCTGACGCCGGCGAGGCTCTCCCCGCGCGGCAGCCGCATCGGCGACTTCAGCAGCCGCAGGCCGCGCTCGCCGAGCCGCAGCTGCGGGTTCTCGCGGTCGGCGAAGAGGCTGGCGGGGACGATGCGGTGGTGCAGGGCGAGGGCCGTCTTGATGAGGCCGGCAATACCCGCCGCGCCTTCGGTGTGGCCGAGGTTGCCCTTGACCGAGCCGATCGCGCACGGGGTCTCGCGCGGGACTGCGTGCACCGCGCCCAGCGCCGCGCACTCGATGGCGTCGCCCAGGACGGTTCCGGTGCCGTGCGCCTCCACGAAAGCGACACGGTCCGGGGCGATCCCGGCACGCCGGTAGGCGGAGTCCAGTACCCGCTGCTGGGACCAGCGGTTGGGGGCGATCACCCCGTTGCTGCGGCCGTCCTGGTTGACGGCGCTGCCGCGCAGCACGGCGTAGATCCGCCGGCCCTCCGCGAGGGCGTCCTCCAGCCGCCGCAGCACGACCAGGCCCACTCCGTCGCTGCGGCCGATCCCGTCGGCGTCCGCGCTGAAGGGTTTGCAGCGCCCGTCGGCGGCGGCCAGGCCGAGCTGCCCGTACACCATGCCCAGCGAGGGCGAGAGCACGATGTTGACCCCGCCGGCCAGGGCGGTGTCGCACTCCCCGGTCAGCAGGGCGCCCGCCGCCAGGTGGACGGCGACCAGTGAGGACGAGCAGGCCGTGTCGACGGCGAGGCTCGGTCCGGTGAAGTTGAAGTGGTAGGAGATCCGGTTGGCCGCCATGCCCGCGCTGCTGCCGGAGCCGAGCAGCGGGGTGACGCGTGCGAGGTCGCTCATCGTGAGCCGGCCCCACTCACCGCCCATGACCCCGACGAACACCCCGGTCTCGGTGCCCGCGAGGTCGCCGGGGGCCGTGCCCGAGTCCTCCAGCGCCCGCCAGGCGCACGGCAGCAGCAGCCTGTGGTGCGGGTCCATCGCGGCGGCCTCGCGGGGGGTGACCGAGAAGAAGTCGCTGTCGAAGACATCGGCGTCGTCGATGAAACCGCCGCTGCCTGCGACGGCGGGGAAGTCCCGGGCGTCCCAGCGCTGCTCGGGCACCGGGGTGATGCCGGCCCCGCCGCGCATGAGCAGGTCCCAGTACGCCTGCACGCCCGCCGCCCCGGGGAACGTGCAGTCGATCCCGACGATGGCGACGTCCCCCATCAGTGCCGGTCCCGCGCGTGGGCCGGAGCGGCGGGGAGCACCGACGACAGGTGGCGGACGAGGCTCTCCACGGTGGGGTGGTCCCAGAGCAGCGTCGGCTCCACCTCCAGGCCGAATTCGTCCTCCAGGTCGCCGCACAGGCTCAGCGCCGCCACCGAGTCCATCCCGTACTCGGCGAACGGCACGGTGGGGTCGATCGTCTCGGGGGCGCGCCGCAGGTACAGCGAGAGCCGGGCGTACAGCCACTCCTGCGGCAGGACGCCGTCGGCGGTGGCGGGCCGGCCGGTGTGAACGCTCATCGTGGGGCTCCTTCGGTGCGTACGGCGCATCCGCCGGCCGGCCGGGGCTGCCGGTCAGCCAGGGATGGGAGTGGAGTAGAGGTCGTAGCTGATCTGGGTGCTGAAGCGGAGCTGGACCTCGTGCCGGATCCGGGTCTCGCACTCCGCCGGCAGGTCGGCGACGCGCGCGCCCAGCCGACGGGCGATGCGGTGCAGTGCGGCGGCCGCCCAGGACGGGTCGGCGAGGAACGGGTCGGGGCCGTAGCGGGCCTGGTCCCACAGGCCGAGCACGGCGGCGGCGGCGAGGAGCAGCGCGTACCGGTCCATGAGGGCGAACCTCGCGGGCCGTGCGGCGGCCTCCGCCCCGGCCGCCTCCAGCGCCAGGACCCGGCGGCGTACGTCGCGGAACTCCCCGACCAGCTGGTGCGCGAGGGTCCGCAGGCCTCGCTCGACGGGGCCGTCGCCGTCGATGCCCGCGCTGACGGCCAGCATGGTCGCGCTGAGGGAGTCCCGCCCGCACGCGAGGCTGAGCCGTTCGGTCCGCAGCGGCGGCAGGTCGCCGTGCAGCCGGAACAGGTCGGCGGGCGCCTCGTCCTCGGCGAACCACGAGGCCCGCGCCAGACGGGGCATCTGCGGGATGACCGTGGCCTGGCAGGCGACGGTCCCGGCGTGGCCGAGGCTGAGCACCGGCACGTCCCTGACGTGTTTCTGGAAGATGCCGAGCGTGCCCTCGCGGGTGTAGAAGCCCGAGCCCAGCACGATGGACAGGTCGTACATGGTCTCGGTCAGCACGCGGGGCAGCAGGTACTTGAGCGCCGCCGAGTAGACGCTGGTCTCGGCGGGCAGCAGGTGCAGGGCGCGGGTGGCGACGACGGCGAGGGCGTCGTAGAGCAGCAGGTTGACGAAGGCGTTGGTGAGGGCCGCTCCGGTGCGGCCGCCGTCCCGGCCGCCCCCGCCCGCCTGCCATCCGCCGGAGCGTTCCCGGTCGAAGCGGACGGCGGTGCGCAGGCTGGTGTCGAGTGCCGCGACGGCCGTCGCGGCGATCACGGTACGGCTGATCTGGAACGACCGCAGGGCCGTCCGGATCCCGCTGCCCTCGGGGCCCAGCAGGGCCGACCCGGGCACCGGGCAGTCGTCGAACTCCACCCCGGCGAACCGGCAGCCGCGCAGCCCGACCGGGGTCCGGCGGGCCGTCACCGCCGCCCGTGCGCCGGTCAGCTGTCCGGGCTCCAGCAGGAGCACCGAGTGGCTGCCGCTGCCCGGGGCGGGGTCGGTACGGCAGAACAGCACCAGGGCGCCGGCCCGTTCCAGGTTGTTGACCAGCGGCTTGCCGCCGCTGATCAGGTAGCCGTCGGCGCTGCGGCGGGCCGTGACCTGGCTGCGCACGAAGTCGTTGCTGTGGGCGGTCTCGTGCTGGGCGATGGCCGCCTTGCCGCCGCCGCGCAGCAGCCCGGCGAGCCAGTGGCGCTGCCGGGAACTGCCGGCGGCCCAGACGTCGGAGGCGGCCATGAAGGTGGTCATGCCGTGGCCCATGGCCAGTCCCACGTCCCGGCGGAAGACCGGCCGCATGATCCTGACCAGGGTGTCCATCCCGTCGAGCCGACCGCCGAGGGCGCGCGGCACGTACTCCTCGGCGATCCGGAAGTCGTCGAGCAGCGCCTCGCCGGCGGCGAAGGGCACCGCGGCCCGGTCGGCCTCCAGCAGGGCGGTGTAGCCGACCGGGTTGTCCGGGTCGGTGGGGTCGCCGAACCGTGCCTCCAGCTCGGCCACCCGCGCGCGGACGGCGTCCTCGCGCTGCTGCGCGGCCGCCGCGGCGCCGAGGAGCCTCGTCACCACCGTCTTCCTCCGTCGGCTCCTTCCGGACGCAGCAGGTCCTCGCCGAACAGCACGTCCTGCGGCCGCGCCAGCGCCCGTACGTCCGGGGTCAGCACTTCGTAGTCGCCACGCAGCACGCCGTCGAGGAACAGTCCCCGCATGAGGGTGCGCTGGACCTTGCCGCTGCTGGTGCGGCGTACGGTGCCGGGGCGTACGAGGAGCACGTTGCCGGCGGGGATCTCGAACTCCTTGCCGATCAGGGCCTGGATCCGCTGCGCGACCGTGCGCAGCTCGGCTCCGCCCGCGCCGCGGACCTCCTGGACGAGGACGAGCTGTTCGCCGCCGGCGTCCACGGAGAACGCGGCGCCCGCGCCGAGGGTCAGCGCGGGGCTGACCGTGCGCGCGGCCCATTCGACGTCCTGGGGGTAGACGTTGCGGCCGTTGACGATGACGACTTCCTTGAGCCGCCCGGTGACGAACAGCTCGCCGTCCTCCAGCATGCCCAGGTCGCCGGTGCGCAGGAAGTTGCTCTCCTCGTCGTTGAGGCTGGCGCGGAAGGTGTGGGCGGTCTCGGTGGGGCGGCGCCAGTAGCCGCGGGCCACGCTGTGGCCCCGCAGCCAGATCTCGCCGACGGTGCCGGCCGGGAGTTCGTGGTGGGTCAGCGGGTCGACGACGCGGACCTCCACGTCGACCGGAGTGCCGCAGCCGACCAGGGTCCGGACGCGCCCGCCCGCCGCCGCCCGGAGCACCCGGTCGTGTTCCAGGGCGGTCCTGTCGAAGTCCTTGCGTACGTGCGGGGTGCCGGGCACGCCGCCGGAGACCACCAGGGTGGCCTCGGCCAGTCCGTAGCAGGGGTAGAGGGCCTCGGGCCGGAAACCGGCGGGGGCGAAGCGCCGGGCGAACTCGTCGAGGCTTTCCGGGCGTACGGGTTCGGCGCCGTTGAGGGCCAGGCGCCAGCGGGACAGGTCCAGGTCCGCGATCTGCTCGTCCTTCACCCGGCGTGCGCACAGGTCGTAGCTGAAGTTGGGGCCGCCGCCCACGGTGACGCCGTAGCGGTCGACGGCCTGGAGCCAGCGCAGCGGGTGTTTGACGAAGGACAGCGGGGTGACCTGGACGCAGTGGGTGCCGAGCCAGACGGGGTGCAGCAGGTGGGCGACCAGTCCCATGTCGTGGAAGTAGGGCAGCCAGCTGCCGAAGCGGTCCTCGCGGGTGGTGCGCAGCACCTTCTGCAGGGCGGCCTGGTTGGCGAGGAGGTTGCGGTGCGAGACGGTCACGCCGCGCGGTTCGGAGACGGAGCCCGAGGTGTACTGGAGGAACACCAGGTCGTCCGGGCGGGCGGTGACGGGCTGCCAGGCATCGGCGTCACCCACCCCGGGCACGTCGCTGACCAGGCACGCAGCGTCGGGCCGGGAGTTGCGGGCGAGCCACAGTGCGACCTCGGGGGCGGCGGCCGTCTCGGTCAGCACGAGGGTCGCGCCGGTGTCCCCCAGTACGGCGGTGGTGCGGTTGAGGCGCTTGTCCCGGCCGGCTTCGCCCGGCATCGGTACGGGTACGGCGACGGCGCCGGCGTAGAGGCAGCCGGCGAAGGCCTTGAGGAACTCGGCGGTGGAGGAGTAGACGAGCAGCACGGGCCGGCCGGCGACGTCGTACTCCTGGAGGACGGCGGCGATGCGTCTCGCCTCGCTGTCCAGCCGCCCGTAGGTGAGGTGTTCGGCCTCCACCCCGCCTGCCGTCTCGCGGAGGAAGACGTGGACGTCCTCGTCGGCGAGTTCGGCCGCCCTGGCCCGGAGGAGTTCGGTGAAGGTGGCGAAGCGTGGCTCTGACATCCGCGGTCCCCCCGGGTCTGCGGGCCCGTGGAGTGGCGGACCTCGATTCCCCGGATCATGCGTGCGCTCCCTTAAGGGGCGCTTGCGCCCGCCCGGCCGTGCGGCGGGCGGGGCGCGACCCCTATCCCGGTCAGGGGGGTGGTCGCTGTTCTCCGCGCGCGCCGCCGCTGCCTTCAATGGCAGGCACTGTCCAGGGCCGCCGCAGGTGCGCCCCGACGGCCGAGGAAACGGGTGGAGCATGACAGTTGGCGATGTCGGTGTCCGAGTGGCCGAACTAGGAGCGATCAAGGAGTCCGCCGAGCTCGGTCCGTCGCCCGGCGCCTCCGAGGCGCAGCACGCCCGCGGCAAGCTGACGGTGCGCGAGCGGCTGGACCTGCTCTTCGATCCGGGGACCTTCCGCGAGATCGAGCAGCTGCGCCGGCACCGGGCAACGGGCTTCGGACTGGAGGACCGCAGGCCGCACACCGACGGTGTGGTCACCGGCTGGGGAAAGGTCGACGGCCGGCGGGTGTTCGTGTACGCGCACGACTTCCGGATCTTCGGCGGTTCGCTCGGCGAGGCGCACGCGCAGAAGATCCACAAGGTGATGGATCTCGCGCTGGCGGCGGGCGCCCCGCTGGTCTCGCTCAGCGACGGCGCGGGCGCCCGGATCCAGGAAGGGGTCACCGCGCTCGCCGGCTACGGCGGCATCTTCCGCCGCAACGTGGCGGCATCCGGGGTGATCCCGCAGATCAGCGTGATGCTCGGGCCGTGCGCCGGCGGGGCGGCGTACTCCCCCGCCCTGACGGACTACGTGTTCATGGTGCGTGACATCGCCCAGATGTACATCACGGGCCCCGACGTGGTGCAGGCGGTGACCGGCGAGCGGATCAGCCACGACGACCTCGGGGGCGCGCAGGTCCACTCGTCGGTGTCCGGAGCGAGCGCCTTCCTGTACGACACGGAGGAGGAGTGCCTCGAAGAGGTGCGGCACCTGCTGTCGCTCCTGCCGGCCAACAACCGGGAGCTGCCGCCGGCGGTCGTCCCGTCCGACCCGGCCCACCGGCGCACCGCGGCGCTGTCCGAGCTGGTGCCCTCCGACCCGGCCCGCTCGTACGACATGCGCGCCGTGGTCGAGGAGATCGTCGACGACGGCGACCTTTTCGAGGTCCACGCCCACTGGGCGACCAACATCATCTGCGGTCTCGCCCGGCTGGACGGCCACGTGGTGGGCGTCGTCGCGAACCAGCCGGCCTCGCTCGCCGGGGTGCTGGACATCAACGCCTCGCAGAAGGCGGCTCGGTTCGTGCAGACCTGCGACGCCTTCAGCATCCCGCTGGTGACCCTGGTGGACGTGCCGGGCTTCCTGCCGGGCAGCGGCCAGGAGCACAGCGGTGTCATCCGGCACGGCGCGAAACTCCTGTACGCGTACTGCGCGGCCACGGTGCCCCGGGTGCAGGTGATCCTGCGCAAGGCGTACGGCGGTGCCTACATCGTGATGGACTCCCGCTCGATCGGCGCGGACCTGTCCTTCGCGTGGCCCACCAACGAGATCGCCGTCATGGGCGCCGAGGGCGCGGCGAACGTCGTCTTCCGCCGGGAGATCGCCGCCTCGGACGACCCCGACGCGGCGCGGGCACAGCGCGTCAAGCAGTACCGCCAGGAGCTCATGCACCCCTACTACGCGGCCGAGCGCGGCCTGGTGGACGACGTCATCGACCCGGCCGCGACCCGGCAGGTGCTCGCGGACGCGCTGGAGGTGCTGCGCGCCAAGCACGTGGCGCTGCCCGAGCGCAAGCACGGCAACCCGCCGTTCTGATGGGCGAGCGGGCCGAACCACAGGTGAGGATCGTGCGCGGCGCCCCCGACAGCACGGAGCTGGCGGCCGTCGTCCTCGCCCTGCTCTGCCTCGCCCGGCCACCGGACGGCGACGCCGGCCGGTTCGCCGGCCCCCCGCCCCGGGCCCTGTGGCGTCCGGGGCGCGGCTGGCGGCCGCCGGGCTCCTGGACCGCCCCCTGAAGCGGGTGGGCCCCCACCGAAAGGAAACCGAACGACGATGACCCCTACGACCACGGCCGCCCCGGCCCTTCCGGCGACCGGCGACTGGCTGCGGCGCTTCCACCCCGCCGACGACGCTCCGGTGAGGCTGTTCTGCTTCCCGCACGCGGGCGGCGCGGCCAGCTGGTACTTCCCGATGTCCCGGGCCCTGTCCCCGCACGCCGACGTGGTGCCCGTGCAGTACCCGGGCCGCCAGGACCGGCGCGGCGAGCGGTGCGTCGAGGACCTGATGGAGCTCGCGGACCTGGTCACCCGGGAACTGCTGCCCTGGTGCGACCGGCCCGTGGCGCTGTTCGGGCACAGCCTGGGCGCGTCCCTGGCCTTCGAGGTGGCGCTGCGGCTGCGGGAGGCCGGGCAGCCGGATCCGGTGGCCCTGTTCGCCTCGGGCCGCCGGGCTCCCTCGCACCACCGGGAGAACCAGACGGTCCACCTCGCTCCCGACGACCGGCTGCTGGCCGAGATCAAGGCGCTCAGCGGCACGGACCCGGCGGTCCTGGCCGACGACGAGCTGCTGCGGTCGGTGCTTCCGGCGATCCGCGCCGACTACAAGGCCGCCGAGACCTACCGCTACCGTCCGGGCCCCGCCCTGACCTGCCCCATCACGGTCCTCACCGGGGACGCGGACCCG
Source organism: Streptomyces sp. NPDC046349 (assembly GCF_055587885.1). Taxonomy (NCBI): domain Bacteria; kingdom Bacillati; phylum Actinomycetota; class Actinomycetes; order Kitasatosporales; family Streptomycetaceae; genus Streptomyces; species Streptomyces sp. NPDC046349. The sequence goes on along the minus strand of NZ_JBVJFK010000007.1, from coordinate 70,436 downwards.
GCGGTGACGGCCGAGGAGGCAGCGGGCTGGGCGGACCACACCGACGGCCCCTTCGCCCTGCACCGCTTCGCCGGCGGCCACTTCTACCTGAGCGGGCACGCCGCCGGGGTGAACGACCTGGTACGGCGGCAACTGTCGTGAGGGCGTCCGTCCCCGCCGCCGTTCGGACGGTGGGGGCGCACGCCTCGGCGCGTTGCGGCGCACACGGTGGTGAAACCCGATCGGCTGTCGGGCGTTAGGGAAGGTGGGCCGCCGTTCGCCCGTGATGCACGCGAGAGCACGAGGAGCACGATGACAGACCCCAGGCCGGCCGGACGCCGTCGCATGAAGCTGGCAGCCCGGTGCCGGGTTGCCACCGAGGCCCCCGCCTTCGGGCTGGTCGTCTTCTGCGTGATCCTGTTCAACGCCGCGCTGATGGGTGTCGAGACGTACAGCGGGCCGGCCGTGGAGTACCGGCGGCTGCTGCGGGCCGCCGAGCAGTGCTGCCTGGCCCTGTTCACCCTGGAGATGCTGCTGCGCATCGGCGCCTTCGCGGACCGGCCGAAAGCATTCTTCCGCGACCCGTGGAACCTCTTCGACCTCGCGGTCGTCGCCTCCGCCTTCGTCCCGTTCGTCCGCGAGAACACCACCCTGCTTCGGCTGCTGCGGCTGGCCCGGGTGCTGCGCACGGCTCGTTTCCTTCCGCACCTGCGCATCCTGCTGATCGCGGTCGGCCGCAGCCTGCCCGGCACCGCCAGCTTCCTGTTCGTCGGCGGCCTGGTGCTGTACGTGTACGCCATGGTCGGCTGGGTCTGCTTCGCCGAGTCGGACCCCGGACACTACGGCTCGGTGGGCCGCGCGATGCTCACGCTGTTCCTGCTGACCACCCTGGACGGCCTGACCGACGCCGTCCGCGCGGGACTGCAGATCTCCCGGCTCAGCATCGTCTACTACGCCTCCTACGCTCTGCTCGCCTCCTTCGTACTGGTCAACGTCCTCATCGGGGTGGTCCTCAACTCCCTCGACGAGGCCCGCGAGATCGAGGACGCGGCCAACCGCGCACGCAAGCGGCCGGGCCCTCCGCCGGCCGCGGGCCCCGACACCGACGTCCGGGACCGCATCGCGACGGCGCGGCGCGCCCTGGACGAGATCGAGGCGAGCCTCCCCGCCCAGGACGGCCACTCCCCACGCCGCCTGGAGGCGTCCCACAGCGGCTCCTGAACGGCCGGACGCCCGCCCGTTCACTGCTCCCCGGTGCCCAGCCGGTGGATGTCCCAGGTGTCGTCCGGGCGCTGGTGGACGGCCCAGCGACCGCTGTGGTCCTCGAAGGCGGATCCGGGCGGCCCGGGAAGGCGCAGCTGCTCCAGACGGACCCGGCCCCGGAACGTGGCTCCGCCGAACTGCACCGGCCCTTCGAACACGGCACCGGTGGACACCAGTCCCAGTTCCCACGTCGTGGCGGCGAAGGAGACCGGTCCGGCGAAGGAAGCGCCGCTCAGCCCGGTCAGGCCGCAGAACAGGGCGCGGGAGAAGTCCGCCCTCCCGGCCACCTGCATCCCGTTCAGGTCCGCCGAGGCCTCCAGCACCGCCCGGACGAAGGAGACCTCGTCCAGGAAGGCACCGCCCGAGAAGCCGGCCGTTCCGCGGAAGTGCGCACGGCGGAAGCTGCTCGCGCGGTGGAACGTACTGTGGTCGAAGTCGCCGACGCCGAGGAACACCGCCCCGTCGAAGGAGACCGGGCCGGTGAAGGTCGACTTCCCGAGCCTGGCCCGCCCGGCGAAAACGGCGCGGGTGAACGACGTACGGGCCAGGAACTCGATGCCGCCCTCGTTCCAGTCGTCCACGAAGGTGGCGTGGTCGAAGGCCGCCGCGCCCATCGTGACGGGCTGCGAGCGCGATGCCCGCAAGGCGTCCAGGAGCCGCTGGAGCATCCCCTCCTTGAAGGTGGTGCCCCGGAAGTCCACCGGGGAGCCGGGCCTGAGGGTCCGCAGGTACGCGTGTTCCTCCTCGGGCTCGAGATGGGCGAGGCACCGGTCGTGGCCGGGCAGCCGGATCCCCGTGCACGGGGCGCGGAGGTCGTCCACGGCTCGGCGGCCGCACACCGGCCATGCGACGCCCCCGTCCTGCGACCCTCCCGCCTCTGCCAGTGCCTCGCCGAGGTCCTGCGGAGCGCCTGTGCACAACCAGCCCTGCCTCCTGCCGCCGAGTGGGGCGAGGGCGCGCGTCGCCGTGGGACCGACCAGGTCGCCGAGCGCCTCGTACACGGGCTGCGACAGCGCGACGGCGAGGGATGCCGGGAGCAGCCGGCGCCGGTCGGCCATCCCGGGATGACGGACGATCCGGGCGGCCTCCGACGTGGGCACCCCGGCGAGGTCGCCGTCCGTCAGGACCGGTCCCATCGGCCCCATGGCCACGGCGACGTCGAGCGGGAGGAGACCGCCGTCCGCCGTCCGGCTCGAGAACCGGGCCATGGCATCGGGGAGTTCGGCCAGCAGCCGACCGGCTTTGGCGAGCGCTCCCGGTCCTTCCAGCAGCAGGAGGAGAGGCTCTCCCGGACCGCTGCCCGCCAGCCGCTCGGTGAGGCCCGTGTCCGCGACGAGCGCCTTCAGGAGTTCCACCGCCTCGGTGTGGGGCGAGCCCCCGACCGGGTGCACGCCGTCGTCACCGGGCCGCACGGCCAGGCAGACGTAGGGGCTCACCGCCGGGCGGACCCGCCCGTGCTCGGCCATCGCCGCCCGGAAGCCGGGCTGTTCCAGCAGGGCGCGGCCGGACAGGAAGACCATGCGGTCCGGCCAGACGCCGTGGACGACTCCGAGCAGGGCGCCCTCGTGGGAGACGGGGCCGCCGCGGTAGTGGGTCCAGGCCTCCGGTTCCGGGGAGAGCCGGACGAGCTCGCCGTTGCGGTCGCCCGCGTACGGAACCGCTTCGCCCGTCAGCGCGACGGGGCGGCCCTGGTCCGTGACGCCGTCGACCCGCACGCGGAGCACCTGGGGATCCGCCTGCGCCCAGGGCGTCGCCTCCGACCAGGGCGCGGGGTCCGCCAGGTCTTCGTCGGCCAGCAGGAGGAAGACGCGGGGCAGGGCGTCGTCCGACCACACCGCGCGGCAGGCGGCCTCCCGGTCGCCGGCCCGCACCCATGCCGGCGTCCCGGAGGGCAGCGGCGCGTCCCCGACCGTGAGGACGAGGCGCGGTGTCAGCAGGGTGCCCACCTCCTGCGGCTCGGGCATCGGGTCGTAGCGGACCCGTACGACCCGGTCCGCGAGCCCGGGGTCCTGCGGCGGCCGCGCCGCGAAGGGCAGGGCCCCCTCGGCGACGCCGCGGCGGCCCTGCCGCCCGTCGGTGACGCGGGTCGCGGAGAAGTCCGGCCCGGTGCCCCGGCTGCGGGCCATGTACTCCCACACGCGGCGGCGGACCAGTTCCCGTACGGCGGCCACGTCTCCACGCAGCTGTGAGCCGAGCAGCGCCTCCCGGACCCCCGGCAGGAACGCGAACTCCACCTCCTCGGCGTTCCGTTCGTGGTCCCAGGGTGCGAACAGCCCGCCGAGGGCGACCTCCGCGAGGTGGCCGTGCTCGGAGTCCCGCAGCAGGGAGCGCCGGACCAGGTTCATGACGGGCAGGGTCAGCGGTACGGCGGCCAGGTGCGCGGCGAGCTGCTGAGCGGTCGGGGAGGCGCTCGCGCGGAAGCGTTCCACCACCTCCAGCGCGCTGTGCGGACCGGCCGGGGAGGCTTCGGCCACGCCCGCCCCCGGCTCCGGCTCCGGTTCCGCGTCCAGCCGCAGGCAGGCCAGGCGCCGCCAGCGGCCGTCCCCGGAGACCACCCGCACCAGCCGGGCCAGACTGCCCGGGGCGACGCCGACCACGGGGACGACGTCGGGTGCGCGCCGGCGGCCGGGGCGGGAGCGGCGGGCCGTCGCCGCCCGCTGCCAGGAGCGGGTGGCGGCCGCGGGCCGGTCCGCGCGGACGGCGAAGGGGACGGGTCGGACGGCGCCGCGCGTCCAGAGCCGTTCGGGCAGGACGTTCAGCACGGCCACGGCGTTGTGCGCGCACCAGTGCCGCAGCACGCCCTGCACGGCGGCCTCGCGCCAGCCGCCCGCCACGGTGTCGGAGAGGACGAGGATCAGCCTGCGGCCGGCGGGGTCGGCCAGTTCCAGCGGGTTGCGCGGGGCGCCGGAGCGGCCGCGGGTGAGCATCGGGGTGGCGCCGGAGCCGGTGCCCGTCAGCCGCCATGTGCGTACGTCGCGGAAGACCCCGCTGCGGGTCAGCACACGGCGCAGCTCGTCCACGAGGTCCGCCCAGAGCAGCATCGAGTGGTGCGTGTCGACGACCAGCGCCAGGTCCAGCCAGCGGCTCTCGGCCGGCCGCAGGACGGGCGTCGGCACCATCCGCTCGATGCTGCGCTCGACGGTGAGCTGCTCGTCCAGTTCCTCCCCGGGGCCGCCGATGGAACGCCGGCCCACGGGGCGCAGGGCGCGCATCAGGGCGAGCGGGTCGTCGAGGGAGGCTGCGCGGGGCAGGCGCACGGGAGAGCCCCGGCGGCCGGCGCCGTCGCCGGCCGGCTTGCCGGCCGGGTCGGGTACGGAGGCGGGGAAGATCTTGACGGCCGGCTGCCCTTCGGGCGGGCCGCCGGACACCCTCGCGGCATCGGGGGCCGGCGGGGCGGCGGCCCCGGGCGGTGCGCCCGCGAAGTCGCCCGGCGCCACTGCGGGCGCGCGGGGCCCGGCGGGATCCACGCGGGCGGCCAGCCACAGGATGTCGGCGATCTCCTCCGCCCCGATGCCGGGACGCGGGCCGGCGTCCTCGGCGCCGTCGGCGAGGGCGGCGAGCAGCTCCTCGATCACGCCGTGGGCCCGGTCAGGTGCTGCATGACGGTCTTGAGGAAGCGGTCACGGTCGCCGGGGGCGGACCAGGCTCCCGCGAGGCGCAGCTGGATGGCGTTGAGGAGCTGGTCGGTGGCGAGGTCGCCGTCCCCGGCGCGGTCGATGAAGTCCCGGACGAGTTCCTGGTACTCCCCGCCGGCCTCGACGTCGATGCCGAGCCGGCGGCGCACGATGAGGGCGAGCTTCTCCTCGTCGGGCGGTTCCAGGTGCAGGCGGACGCAGCGGCGCAGGAAGGCGGGCGGGAAGTCGCGTTCGCCGTTGCTGGTGAGGACGACGACGGGGAAGTACCGGCACTGCACGCGGCCTTGTGTGATGCGTACGGCGGCGTCCGGGTCGTCGTCGGTGCCGATGGCGACGGTGGGGTCCTCCTGTGCGAGGCGGGCCAGTTCGGGGATGACGAAGCCGCCGTCCTCGAAGACGGTCAGGAGGTCGCCGGGGAGGTCGATGTCGCTCTTGTCGATCTCGTCGACGAGCAGCACGCGGGGCCGGTCCTGCGGCAGGAGGGCGGTGCCCAGCGGCCCGAGGCGCAGGTAGCGGGAGATCGAGGGCGCGTGGGCGGGCTCGGGTGCGGATCCGGGTGCGGAGGCGGCGCCGGCCGGATCGGCCGGCCTGCGCAGTTGCTCCAGGCCGGCCTCCTGGAGGCGGCCGATGGCGTCGTACAGGTAGAGCCCGTCGCGCAGGACCGTCCGACTGGTGATGGGCCAGTGCAGTACGGGCCCCAGGTCCAGGTCCGAGGCGATGCTGTAGGCGAGGGTGGACTTTCCCACGCCCGGCTTCCCGGTGATCAGCAGGGGCCTGCGCAGGTGCAGGGCCGTGTTGACGACGTCCTTCTCCTGCTCGTCGGGGACGTAGCCCTCGCCGCGCCGCCGTGTGCGCTCCCAGGCCGGGCCCTCGCACGCGGGGGGCTCGTATCCGGGGTCGGGGGTGCCGGTGAAGTCCCGCCAGGGCGGCGGGGATCCGGATTCCAGGCGGGCGCGCCGGTCGGCGCCCCCACCGGTCCCTTGGTACAGCCACCAGTCCTTCACCACTGCCTCTGCCTCCATCGTCGTGTCGCCGTCTGTCAGTGGTCGGGGTCAGGCCAGGGACCGGAAGCCCGGTATGTCGTCGGGATCGTCCCACAGGAGCACCAACTGGTCTTCCCCTGAGGGTTGTTGCGCGGCGCGTCCGGCGCTCGTAGCGGCGCCGGCGGCCGCCCGGCGCACTTCCCGCACGCGTGCGGGAAGTGCCAGTACGTCCAGTGCGCCGGGGTCCGGGCGGCCGTCCGGCCCGACCGGTGCGAGCAGGTCCAGGAGCGGGCGCGCCGGCGCTCCGCCCCCGCGCCGCCACACCGCGACCGGGACGCCGCCCTCGAGTACGGCTTCCAGCAGTCCGGCGTGCGGGGCTGCGGTGGTGTGGGCCAGGACGCACGCGGGTGCCGGCCGTTCGGCCAGCTCCATCCCCAGCGCGTCCGTGACCTCGGCCTCCCGGACCACCCGGACGGCCTCGGGGTGCCGGCCGCCGCGGGTGCACAGCCACCGCCAGCTGGTCTGCCATTCGGCCCGCGTGTCCGCGCGTTCCTGCGGGCACCGCACGACGACCTGGTGGAGCAGGCCGAGGGCGCGGTGCCGGCCGGCCGGACCGCGGGGCATCGGCCACTGGTCGAAGTCGGTGTCGAGCAGCTCGTACGGCACGTGGAACTCGATGCGGTCGACGCCGCCGCGGGTCCGCGGCCCTGCCTCGCCGCCGTCGGCCGGCGCAGCGCCGATGAGGGCGAGCTGCCGCCGGAGTTCCTCCCGTACGGCGTCCAGCCGCACGGGGGTGCCGTCCGACTCCCAGATCTGCTCGGTGCGTTCGCCGCTCAGCCACATCCGGGCCCGGAAACCGGGCCCGCCGTCCGGCGGCGGCTCCAGCCCGACGTGCACGACCGTCGTGCGCGCCGGGGGCGGGGGCGGGGGCAGCACCGGCAGGGCGAGCCGCTCGCGGGTGGCGTGCACCCAGTCCTTCAGCCGCCCTGCCCACGCCGCGTCGCCCCCCGTACCGGCCCGGTCCGCGAGGAACCGTACGAAGGGCACGGCCAGCGGCATCCCGCCGCGTCCGCCCTGGCGTTCGTCCAGGTCCTGGACGACTTCCAGGAGGCCGTCGCCCGGCAGGCCGCCGCCGACCGGGGTGGTGCAGCCGGCCGCCTTGAACGCCCAGGCGTAGGCCTCGTAGGCCCAGCGCGGCAGTTCGCGGCCTTCGAAGAGCTCGCCGAGGCCGTCCCAGGCCTGCTGGTCGAGCCGGGCCGCGCGGTGCGGCGCGAGGGCGGTCGGGTCGTCGTCGAGGAAGGAGCAGGCGTCCCAGTCCCGGTCGACGAGGAACTGCGGGAGCTGCCAGCCCCCGCCGCGTTCGCGCAGTTCCTGGAAGGTGCGGTGGATCCTGCGGGCGGCGGTCGGCAGCCCGCTGACGCTGTCCCGTACGGAGCGCGTGCCGAGTTCCGCGAGGAGGGCTTCGGTGAAGCGGCCTGCGCCGCGCTCGGCGTCGTTCTGCGCGGCCTCGCCCTCGCGGGAGGCGTAGAGCCGGAACTGCCGGCGTCCCGGCACCGAGTTCCCGCCGCCGTAGTCGGTGCTGCCGAAGTTCCAGCGGGCGTCGCGGGGCACGTCGACCCGGCAGGAGTCGACGAGTGCGGCCTGGAGCGGAAAGCTGCGGTGTTTGACGAGGTCGGTGCGCCACCAGCGCAGCGCCGAATCGAGGTTGAGGTGCCGGATCTGGCTGGGGCGGGCATCGGCGCAGGGCAGCATCAGCTCCTGGCGCGGCCCGAGGTAGCCGTGCCCGGCCCAGAAGATCCACAGCAGGTCGCCGTCGCACTGGGGGAGTTCGTCGAGCAGCGCCGTCTTGACGTTCTCCTCGGTCGCCGGCCGGTACGCGGTCCGCAGGGCGGCCATGGCCGGGGAGTCCGGCCAGTCGAGGGCGTCGGGCTCGTCGAGCGGGGACAGCAGGAGCCTGAGGTTGCCGGCCGGCACCTGGGCGGGGCCGGTCAGCCACTGGGCGAAGCGCAGGGCGTCGCGGGCCGGGCCGCGCAGGTTCCAGCGGTGGCTGATGTCGTAGCGCTCGACGCCGGCGACGAGCGCGAAGGTGCGCTGCGGGCCGAGGGCCGGGGGCAGGAAGTCGGCGGGGATCACCCGATCTCCGCTTCGGCCACCGCCTGTTCGATCCGTTCGTAGAGGGCGTCCTGTTTCCAGTAGGCGCTGTGGCAGGCGGGGAAGGGCTGGCGGCTGCCGATCTCGTGGTCGGTGATGCGCGGATCGCCGGGGAAGACGGGTGCGGCGAGGTAGGACAGCACGTCCTGGCGGTCGTAGACGTTGAGCCAGCGCGGGAAGCCGTACGGGAGCTTCGCGCCCGGTTCGAGCGAGGTCAGGGCGCCGAGCTCGTAGAGGAAGGGGGCCTGGGAGCCGACGGTGACGAGCAGTTCCGCGCCGGGGGCGGCTTCGCCGCGGGCGGCGGCGAGGGCGAGGAGGTCCACGAGGGCGATCCCGCCGAGGCTGTGGCCGATGAGCACGGTCGGCCCCGGGGCGGCGGCGATGCGGGCGAGCAGGAACTCCCGCAGCTCGTGGCCGCGGGCCTGGTAGCGCAGGATGTCGCCGAGCGCGGGGGTGGCTCCGGCCGTGAGGGAGCCCCGCCGGGCGTTGAGCAGGGGCTGGGTGGTGACCCGCAGGGCGAGCCGGCCGAGGAAGGCGGCCGCGCGGGCTCCGGGCACCCGGGCGTCGCCGCCGAGGCGGGTGGTGAGCAGCTCCACGAGCCGGTCGCGTTCGGCGCCGGTGCAGAGGGCGTCGGCTCCGGCGGCGGCGAGCGTGCCGGCGGCCACGGCCCGGGCGAGGGCGGTGGCCAGCTCCCGCGCCTGCGGTTCGCCGGTGGCGCGTCCGGCGGCGCGTGCCGCCTCCGCGGAGCGGGCGGCGGCGTCCAGGGCGGCGGGGTAGTCCGCGGCGAGGCCGGTTCCGTGCAGCAGGGCGCCGAGCTCGTCCCCGGGATGGGGCGGCGCCGGGGGTAAGCCGGCCAGAGTTGCGAGCACCCGGGTACCGGCGGGCTGTACTCCGGGCATCGCGAAGGCGTCGTCGTCCCCGCCCTCGGGCCCGCCGGGCCAGCCGGCCTCGGCGAGGACCCGGAGTTCGCACAGGGGGTCGGCGAGCAGCAGGGCCCATTCGGCCGTCTCCGCGTCGATCCCGTCGGGCGTGTGCGGTGCGGCTCCCGCCGCGGGTTTCAGGCCGGGTACGGACCGGCCGCCGGCGCCGAGGGTCGCCCCGAAGCGGTCGCCCCAGTAGCAGGAGTCGACGGCGGCCTCGGGGAATCTGGCCGTCAGCCGCTCGGCGACCAGGGCGAAGAGCCGGTCGTGCCGTTCACGCCGTACGCCCGTGCCGTGGACAAAGAGAAAACGCATCGCCGCCCCGCCCCCCTCGTGCAGTCGCCCCTCCGCCCCGGCACGATAGCGCCGAGCGTGCAAGAGGCGGTAGGGAACGCCCGGTTCCGCCTCACCGGGCCCAGGCTGAGCCGAATGCGTGTGCGGCGAAGCGCTCGCCGATGCGGCGGTGCCCGGCGGCGTCGGGGTGGAGGCCGTCGGGCAGCGGCAACTCCGCGTGGTCGGCCTCCCCGTACAGGGTGCGCCCGTCGAGGTGGTGCAGGTGGGGGTCGTCGGCGGCGCGCGCGGCGGCCGTCGACCAGCAGCTCGTACACGGCGTCCGGGGGTTGCGGGGCTCCGCGGTAGACCGTCGTCGTGGCGAGGACGTCCAGTTCGACGGTTGTGGCCCTGGTACGGAAGGCCAGCCGCACGCCGGCGGGCTGGGCGACGACCTCGGTGAGTTCGGCGGGGGCTTGGCGGCGGGCCCGGGCGGGCAGCCGGTACGGCAGAAGGCCGTGGTCGGTGCGTTCCGCTTCCAGCGCGCCGCGCAGGAGTTCCGGCCCGACCGGGGTGGTGACCGGGCCGGGAGTGCCGTCGGGGGATGCGTTCTGGGGCAGGTCGTCCATCCCGTCACCCTGCCCACTGCAGGCGTCTTCCCGCATCCGGTTTCGGGGCGGGCCCGGCCGGGGCCTGCCGGGCGGGCGGCGGCCGGTGCGGCCCCAGCACGGCCCGTACGGCCCTTGGCGGCCGGGTGGCATACGCAGGCCAACTCATGCCACGCACACGGCGGGAGGCTCGGTTGTGAGAACGGACACGTCCCGGCCTCGGAACCCGGGCCGCGCTCCCCCCATCGAACCGAGAGTCGGACGCGTACGCGGGCGGGAGGGGCCACATGTCCAACAGGGTCGAGGGGCGGGAGCGGGGCCGGACCGCGGCGTGGGGCGGCGTGGCCGTCGGCCTCGTGTGCACCCTGGTCCTGGCCGGGGTCGGGTACGTCGCCTGGGAGCTGCGCGGCATCGCCGCCACCCGGGCGGACGGCGATCCCGCCCGGGGCGTCTACCAGCAGGACCCCGAACGTGCCGACCGGACGGCGTCGGCCGTGCTCGACGGGATCGTCCGCGAGGACCCGGAACCCTCCACGGACGGCAAGGCCTTCGCCGGGGGCGGTGCGGTGAACTGGCGCTCCGCCGGCTGGGAGCCCTCCGATCCGCTTCAGGCCCGCCCCGCACCGGCCGAACCCGCGATCGGGGCGCTCTTCTCCCCCGGCAGCGACGGCGACCCCGACCACCACTGCTCGGGCGTCGTGGTCCACTCCCCCGGCGGCGACCTCGTCGCCACCGCCGCCCACTGCGTGCACGCCGGCGGCTTCCGCACCAACCTCGCCTTCGCCCCCGGCTACCGGGACGGGATCGCACCGTACGGCGTCTGGGTGCCCACCCGTATCGACGTGGACCCGCGCTGGACCGCGGACCAGGACCCCGACTACGACATCGCGTTCCTCCGACTGCGCCGGCCCGGATACCCCGGCCAGCGGCTGGAGGACGTAACCGGCGCCACGACGATCGCCTTCGGGACCGGACTTCCCGTGCCCGCACGGCTCGTGGGCTATCCGAACTTCTCCGAGCAGCCGCTGGACTGCCGGACCACCGCCCGCCCCGCCGGTCCGACACAGCTGCGGCTGGACTGCGCGGACGTACCCAACGGAACCAGCGGCGGCCCGGTTCTGACCGACGGGCACACCCTCGTCGGGGTGATCGGCGGACGCGACGGCGGCGGCGACGACGAGACCTCGTACAGCATCCGGTTCGGCGACGGCATACGCGCCCTCTACGAGCGTTCCGCCCACTCCTGACCCGCTCCCGTGTGCGCTCCCGTTCCGGAGAGGTCCGGCCGTTTCAGCGGATTGCCAGGCTCCGTCCACACTTTCCGCATCGCGGCACCAGGCACACCGACGGGACCGGCGCATGTCTCCTGAGCAACAACGCGGCGAAGCCACCGTCGACCTGCTGCTGACCACCGCGCTGCGGGTGGTCGCGCGGTCCGGCCAGCAGGGCGTCACGGTGAACGCGGTCGTCTCGGCCAGCGGGGTCGGCCTCGGCAGCCTCTACCACCACTTCGGCAGCTTCGACGGCCTGGCCGCCGCGCTCTACATCCGCTGCATGGGGTGAAGTCGTACCTGCGCTCGGTGGGCCACCGGGGCGGAACCCGGGGTGTGCCGAGACTCTCAAGGGTGGGCGCGGGCGGCGGAGCCGCAGGCCAGTAGGCTGCGGGTCCGTCCTCTTTCCCCTTCCCGCCCCGAGGTACAGCGCAGTGAGCTCCGCACCGCCCCCCATACCCGTGACGGTCGTCGGCCTCGGCGCCGACGGGTGGGCCGGGCTCACCGCCGGCGCGCGGTCGTCGCTGTCGTCGGCCGAGGTCCTGATCGGCGGGCCGCGCCAGCTGGACCTGCTGCCCGCCGCCGAGTGCCCCGGTCGGCGGGTGGCGTGGCCGAGCCCGCTGCGGCCGGCCGTGCCGAGGCTGATGGCCGAGCACGCCGGGCGCCGGATCGCGGTGCTGGCCAGCGGTGATCCCATGTTCTACGGGATCGGCCGCGCCCTCGCCGAGGAGCTCGGGCCGCACGCCCTTCTCGTCCGCCCGCACCCCTCGTCCGTCTCCTACGCCTGCGCCCGCCTGGGCTGGCCGGTGGAGGACACCGAGGTGGTCACCGTGGTGGGCCGCCCGACGGCCCGGCTGGCGGCCGCGCTGTACGACGGTCGCCGGGTGCTGGTGCTCAGCGCCGGAGCCGCCTCCCCGGGAGAGATCGCCGCCCTGCTGCGCGAACGGGGTTTCGGCCCGAGCCGGATGCGGGTGCTGGAACAGCTCGGCTCCGAACGCGAGGACGCGTACGAGGGCACGGCCGACGGCTGGGACCACGCGCCCGGCGACCCCCTGAACGTCGTGGCCGTCGACTGCCGCCGGGACCCGGCCCACGACGGGCCGCGCCTGGGCGCGACCCCCGGCCTGCCGGACGCCGCCTACGAGCACGACGGCCAGCTCACCAAGCGCCACGTGCGCGCCGCGACCCTGGGCGCGCTCGCCCCTGCCCCCGGTGAGCTGCTGTGGGACATCGGCGGCGGCTCCGGCTCCATCGGCATCGAGTGGATGCGCACGCACCCCTCGTGCCGGGCGGTGGCCGTGGAGCGGGTCCCGGAGCGGGCCGCGCGGATCACCCGCAACGCGGCGGCGCTCGGCGTGCCCGGCCTGCGTGTCGTCGTCGGAGCCGCGCCGCAGGCGCTCGCCGGACTTCCGGCCCCCGATGCGGTCTTCATCGGCGGCGGGCTGACCGCTCCGGGCCTGCTCGACGCGGTGTGGGCCGCGCTGGCCCCCGGCGGCCGGCTGGTGGTCAACACCGTCACCCTGGAGTCGGAGGCGGTCCTGGCCGACCGCTACCGGCGCCACGGCGGCGACCTGGTGAAGCTGGCCGTCGCGCACGCCGTGCCGGTCGGCGGCTTCACGGGCTGGCGGCAGGCCATGGCGGTCACCCAGTGGTCGGTGACGAAGCCGGCTACGGCAACCCGGACGGACGCGGACACCAAGGAGAAGGATCAGACATGACCGTGTACTTCATCGGCGCGGGCCCCGGCGCCGCCGACCTGATCACGGTGCGCGGTGCCCGGACCCTCGCCGCCGCCCCGGTCTGCCTGTACGCGGGCAGCCTCGTGCCGCGCGAGCTGCTCGCCGAGTGCCCGGCGGACGCCCGCCTCGTCGACACCTCGCAGCTGAACCTGGACGAGATCGTCGCCGAGTGCGTACAGGCCCACGAGGCGGGTCGGGACGTGGCGCGGCTGCACTCCGGCGACCCGTCGATCTTCAGCGCGGTCGCCGAGCAGATGCGCCGGCTGGACGCGGCCGGCATCCCCTACGAGGTCGTCCCGGGCGTGCCGGCCTTCGCCGCCGCGGCCGCCGCCCTCAAGCGGGAGCTGACGGTGCCCACCGTCGGCCAGACGGTGATCCTCACCCGGATCGCCCAGCAGGCGACCCCCATGCCGCCCGGCGAGGACCTGGCCACCCTGGGCCGCAGCGGTGCGCTGCTCGTCCTGCACCTGGCCACCCGCTACGTGGACCGGGTGGTCGACGAGCTGCTGCCGCACTACGGGGCCGAGTGCCCGGTCGCGGTGGTGGCGATGGCCAGCCGCCCCGACGAGCTGATCCTGCGCGGCACCCTCGCCGACATCGCCGGCCAGGTGAAGGGGGCCGGGCTGGTCCGCACCGCCGTCATCGTGGTCGGACGTACGCTCGGCGCGGAGCAGTTCCGCGACAGCCACCTGTACTCCCCCGAGCGCGACCGGCATGTCTGCTGACGGGGCTGCGCCCCACGTCCTGATCCTGGGCGGCACCACGGAGGCCCGCCGCCTGGCGGAGGAGCTGGCGCGGGACCCCTCCTACCGGGTGACGACCTCCCTGGCGGGGCGGGTCACCTCGCCCGTGCTGCCGCCCGGCGAGACGCGGATCGGCGGCTTCGGCGGGCCCGGCGGACTGGCGGCATGGATCGGCGCGCACGGCGTCACCCGGGTCGTGGACGCCACCCATCCCTTCGCGGAGCGCATGAGTTTCAACGCGGCCGCGGCGGCGGCGCTTTCGGGCGTACCGCTGCTCGCGCTGCGCCGCCCCGGCTGGCAGCCCGGCCCCGGTGACGCGTGGACGTTCGCAGACTCCCTGGCCGGGGCCGCCGGCCTGCTGCCGGGCCTCGGCAGCCGGGTGTTCCTGACCACCGGCCGGATGGGCCTGCACACCTTCGCGGGTCTCGACGGCCTCTGGTTCCTGGTGCGTTCGGTGGACCCGCCGGCCGGGCCGGTCCCCACGCGACTCGAAGTCCTGCTGGCACGGGGCCCGTTCACGCTGGATGACGAACGGGAGCTGCTGGCCCGCCACCGCATCGACGTCCTGGTGACGAAGGACAGCGGCGGCTCGGCCACGGCCCCCAAACTGGCAGCCGCCCGCGAGGCCGGCATCCCGGTCCTCGTGGTGCGCCGCCCCCCGGTCCCGGAGGGCGTGGCGGAGGCGGAATCGGTGGCCGCGGTACTCGGCCTGCTGCGCCAGCAGGCGTGAAGGGGCCGGGCCCGGGGTGGGGAAAGCACCCCGGGCCGAGCCACCGGTCGGGCTGCCCGGTCACGGGTAGCGGCGCGGCGTCCACGTGATCCGCGACCCGTCGGACCGCTCGGTGACCTGCGTCTGCGAGGAGCCGATCAGCAGGATCGTGCGCATGTCGACCTCGGACGGCTGCAGTTCGGCGAGCGTGACGATCCGCACCGACTGCTCGGGGCCGCCCACGTCCCGGGCGACGACCACCGGGGTCTGCGGCGAGCGCAGTTCCAGCAGCAGTGCGCGGGCCTGGGCCACCTGCCAGGTCCGGCTGCGCGAGCCGGGGTTGTAGAGGGCGAGCACCAGGTCGGCCGCGGCGGCGGCGCGCAGCCGCTCCGCGATGACCTCCCACGGCTTGAGCCGGTCGGACAGCGAGATCGTCGCGTAGTCGTGGCCGAGGGGGGCGCCGGCCGCGGCGGCCGCCGCGTTGGCTGCGGTCACGCCCGGCAGGACCCGTACGGGCACGTCCTTGTACTCCGGCTGCCCGGCGACCTCCAGGACTGCCGTCGCCATGGCGAAGACGCCCGGGTCGCCGCCGGAGACCACGGCCACCCGCTTGCCGCGGCGGGCCAGGTCGAGGGCGAACTCGGCGCGCTCCGACTCCACCTTGTTGTCGGAACCGTGCCGGACCTGGCCCGGCTTGACGGGCACCCGGTCCAGGTACGTCGTGTACCCGACCAGCACCTCGGCGTCCGCGAGGGCACGCCGGGTCTGCGGGGTGAGCCACAGCGGTCCGGCCGGGCCGGTGCCGACGACGACGACCTCCCCGGGGCCGGACGGCACGCTGCCCGGGTTGCCGATCCGGCTGGGCACCACGGCGACGGCGAAGTACGGCACGCTGGCGGCGTCGGTGTCGGCGAGGACGCCGGTGCGCTCGCCCTCCATGGTGGCGCGTTCGACGTAGCGGGCCTCGGCGAGCCGGCCGCTGTTCTCCATCGCGCCGCGCACGGCGGGGAAGGTCCGGCCGAGCTTCATCACGACCGCCGAGTCGGTGGCGGCCAGACGGGCGGTCAGCTCCTCCTCGGGCAGTGTGCCGGGGAGGATGGTCAGGACCTCCTCGCCCTCCACGAGCGGGGTGCCGAGCCGGGCGGCGGCGGCGCTGACCGAGGTGACACCGGGAACGACCTCGGTGTCGTACCGGTCGGCGAGCCGCTTGTGCATGTGCATGTACGAGCTGTAGAAGAGCGGGTCGCCCTCCGCGAGCACGGCGACGGTGCGGCCGGCGTCCAGGTGGGCTGCCAGCCGGGCGGCGGCGGCCTCGTAGAACTCCTCCATCGCGCCCTGGTAGCCACCGGGGTGGTCGGTGGTCTCGGTGGTGACCGGGTAGACCAGCGGCTCCTCGATGTGGGTGTCACGCAGGTGCTTCGCGGCGATCGAGCGGGCGATGGACCGGCCGTGGCGGGCGCTGTGGTAGGCCACGACGTCCGCCTCGCCGATCACCTCGACGGCCCGCAGGGTCATCAGATTCGGGTCGCCGGGGCCGAGCCCGACCCCGTAGAGGCGGCCCTTGGGCTGGGCGTCGCTCATTCGGCCACGCTCGCAATGGCGTTGAGGGCGGCCGCGGCGATGGCGCTGCCGCCCCGGCGGCCGCGCACGACGAGGTGGTCGAGGCCGGACGGGTGGGCGGCGAGGGCGTCCTTGGACTCGGCGGCGCCGATGAAGCCGACGGGCACGCCGATGACGGCGGCCGGGCGCGGCGCACCCTCCTCGATCATCTCCAGCAGCCGGAACAGCGCGGTCGGCGCGTTGCCGACAGCGACCACCGAGCCCTCCAACAGGCCCCGATCGCGCCACACTTCGAGGGCGGCGGCGCTGCGCGTGGTGCCCATCCTCGCGGCGAGCTCCGGGACCGCCGGGTCGGAGAGCGTGCAGATCACGTCGTTGTCGGCGGGCAGCCGCTTGCGGGTGACACCGCTGGCGACCATCTGGACGTCGCACAGGATGGGTGCGCCCGCCTCCAGCGCGGCGCGGGCGCGCAGCACCACCTCGGGGGTGTACCCCAGGTCCTGCGGGAGGTCGGTCATCCCGCAGGCGTGAATCATGCGCACCGCGACCTGGGCGACCGAGGCGGGCAGCCCGGAGAGATCCGCCTCGGCGCGGATCGTGGCAAAGGACTGGCGGTAGATCGCGGCGCCGTCCTTCTCGTACTCAAACACGGTGTACTCGCTCATTTCTTCACTGCGTCTTCGGACTCTGGGGTGATGAGGTGGTCTCGCGTGCGGCCGTGAGGGCGGCCGCCAGGTCCGGCCGGTGCGGCAGGCTGCGTCCGCCCACGGAGAGCCGGTATCCGTCCTGGGTGGCGAGGGCGTCCACCCACTGCGTTCCCCGCGGGTGGCCGCACCGGCGCTCGCAGCCGGACCAGTGCACGGGCAGCGGCCCCCGCGCCCGTTCCACGAGGGCGCGCGCGTCGGCGCGTACGTCCGCGAGGGACTTCGCGCAACCGGGGCGCCCGGTACAGGCGGTGACGGACCGCCAGGGGCTGTCCGCGGAGACGACGAGTCCCGCGGCCGCCAGGGGGGCCGGGTCCGGGGCGCCCGGGAGGACGACGGTGCGCCACGGGGTGATCCGCATGCCGTCGCCGCTCTCCGCTGCCCGTACCAGGACCCTCCACTGGTCGCTGCTCAGCCGGCCGAACGGGGGCAGGACGCAGAGGGGATCGTGCGGGCCGGGCGGCGGCGGGGCGGTGTACGGCCAGTCCACCTCGGGGGCGCGGGCCGTGTCGATGCCCGCGGCGGCCAGGCGGACGGCGAACTCCCGCTCCTCCAGGGTGTGTCCGGGAGGCAGCTCGGCCACGCGCCAGGCTCGGGTACCGGCCGCGTCCGCGGCGTCGAGGAAGTACTCGGCGGCGAGCAGCGCGGCCCGCGGGGCGTCCCGCGCGGCGACGGCCACGGCGCCGGCGGCCGCCCCGAGGCGTACCAGTGCCCGGTCGCCGGGCCGCCCGAGCACGGTGATGTCGGGTTCCAGGGCGGCCACGTCCCCGCGCCCGTCGTCGACGGCGAACAGGAACCGGCCGGACAGTGCGGTGACGCGGGCGTTCGCGCACAGCAGCCGGTCGAGCTCGCGCACCTGGGGCAGGACGTCCTGCGATGCCGGGGTGGCCACGATGTTGCGTACGCGTTCGTGCCCGGGCGCGGGCAGCAGACCGGCGGCGTCCAGCAGCGCGGCGAGGCCGGCGCCGCAGCCGTCGGAGAGGCCTCGCAACTGCACGTTGCCGCGGGAGGTGAGTTCGAGGTGCCCGTCGCCGAACCGGTCGGCGGCCGACGCGAGGAGCGAGGCCTGGTGGGCGGTCAGCGCCCCGCCGGGGATCCGGACGCGCGCGAGGTGCCCGTCGTCCGCCGGGTGGAGCCTGAGCGCGCCGGGGCAGGCGTCACCACGGTCCCGTATGACGGGTTCGTCCCGCGATACGGCGGAGGGCGGCTGGGGCATGGCGGCGAGCATACCCACGTTTCCCCTCACCGGAACTGTGTCCGCCGCCACCCTCCGTCACGCGCCGCCCGCTCTCAACCCCATCCCCCCGCCCCGCCGCTCGGTCCACCCCCCACCGCCCGGACCCGCCCGCCGGCCACTTCGGCCCCTCCGGCCCCGTCGCCCCCTCAGCCCCCTGTGAAGCCCGCCGGCCCTGCCGGTCCCGATGGCACCTTCCCGCCGCCCCGCCCCCTTCCGGTCCCGCCGGCACCTTCCAGCCCCGCCGGCGTCTCAGGCGCGGGGGTCCGGGGGCAGAGCCCCCGCGACGGCGCCGCACCCGTCCACCGCACCCGCCCACCGCACCCCGCCCCACCGGCGGAGCCACCCCCACTCCCGACCACCACGAACGCCACCTAGGATGACCCTCCGGCGGCCCATACGGTCCGCCGTCGCCGAGGACGGCGACATGGGAGGAAGCCCGGTGCGAATCCGGCGCGGTCCCGCCACTGTGAACCCGGCAGCGCCACTGGGCCGGGTGAGTCAGGAACTCCCGCTGTCCTCACTGCCCGGGGCGCGGAAACCCCGAGGAAGGCCTGCCGCCGCATGATCCTGCTGCTGTCGACGTCCGACACCGATCTGCTCAGCGCTCGCGCAGCGAACACGGCGGACGCCCCCGTCCCGTACCGGTTCGCGAACCCCTCCCGCCTTCCCCTCGACGACCTCCCCGGCCTCCTCGAGGGTGCCGACCTGGTCGTCGTACGCCTCCTCGGCGGCCTGCGGGCCTGGCAGGACGGCCTGGACCTGCTGCTGGCCCCCGGCCAGACCCGCCCGGTCGTGGTCCTCACCGGCGAACAGGCGCCGGACGCCCAGCTGATGGAGGCCTCGACGGTTCCGATCGGCATCGCGGCAGAGGCGCACGCCTACCTCGCGCACGGCGGCCCCGCCAACCTCGAGCAGCTGGCCCGGTTCCTCTCCGACACCGTCCTGCTCACCGGCCACGGCTTCGAGCCGCCCGCCGCCGCCCCCACCTGGGGCCCGCTGGAGCGCACCGCACAGCGGACGGACGGCCCCGAGGTCGCCGTGCTCTACTACCGCGCCCACCAGATGAGCGGCAACACCGGTTTCGTGCACGCGCTCTGCGAGGCCGTCGAGGCCCACGGCGCCCGGCCGGTCCCGCTCTACGTCTCCTCCCTGCGCAGCCCGGAGCCGGAGCTCGTCGCGGCCCTGGGCTCCGCGGACGCGGTCGTCACCACCGTCCTCGCGGCCGGCGGCACCAAGCCCGCCACCGCCTCGGCGGGCGGCGACGACGAGTCCTGGGACGCGGGCGCGCTCGCCGGTCTCGGCGTGCCGATCCTGCAGGCCCTGTGCCTGACGGGCTCCCGAGCCGCCTGGGAGGAGAACGACGAGGGCCTCTCCCCGCTCGACGCGGCGACGCAGGTGGCCGTGCCCGAGTTCGACGGGCGTCTGATCACCGTCCCGTTCTCCTTCAAGGAGTTCGACGAGGACGGCCTGCCCGCGTACGTGGCAGACCCCGAGCGGGCCGCCCGGGTCGCCGGGATCGCCGTGCGCCACGCCCGGCTGCGCCACATCGAGCGCCGCGACAAGAAGATCGCCCTGGTCCTCTCCGCGTACCCGACCAAGCACTCCCGCATCGGCAACGCGGTCGGCCTGGACACCCCGGCCAGCGCGGTGGAGCTGCTGCGCACCCTCATCGCCGAGGGCTACGACTTCGGCCCGGTCACCGAGATCCCCGGTCTGGTCTCGGGCGACGGCGACGAGCTGATCCGTGCCCTGATCGAGGCCGGCGGCCACGACCAGGACTGGCTGACCGAGGAGCAGCTGGCCCGCAACCCGGTCCGCATCCCCGCCGCCGACTACAAGCGCTGGTTCGCCGAGCTCCCCGCCGAGCTGCGGGGCAGCGTGGAGGAGCACTGGGGCGAGGCCCCGGGCAGCATGTTCGTGGACCGCTCGGCGAACCCCGAGGGCGACATCGTCCTGGCCGCCCTGCGCCGCGGGAACCTCCTGATCCTCATCCAGCCGCCGCGCGGCTTCGGCGAGAACCCGATCGCGATCTACCACGACCCCGACCTGCCGCCCTCGCACCATTACCTGGCCGCGTACCGCTGGATCCAGGCGCGCGCGGAGGACGGCGGCTTCGGCGCCGACGCGATGATCCACCTGGGCAAGCACGGCAACCTGGAGTGGCTGCCGGGCAAGAACGCGGGCCTGTCCGCGGCGTGCGCACCCGACGCCGCCCTCGGCGACCTGCCGCTGGTCTACCCGTTCCTGGTCAACGACCCGGGTGAGGGCACCCAGGCCAAGCGCCGTGTGCACGCCACCCTGGTCGACCACCTGGTGCCGCCGATGGCGCGCGCGGAGTCGTACGGCGACATCGCGCGCCTGGAGCAGCACCTGGACGAGTACGCCCAGATCTCCGCGATGGACCCGGCGAAGCTGCCGGCGATCCGCGCCCAGATCTGGACGCTGATCCAGGCGGCGAAGCTCGACCACGACCTGGGTCTGGAGGAGCGGCCGGACGACGACGGCTTCGACGACTTCCTGCTGCACGTCGACGGCTGGCTGTGCGAGGTCAAGGACGCCCAGATCCGCGACGGTCTGCACGTCCTGGGCGGTGCCC
This sequence comes from Streptomyces sp. NPDC046349, assembly GCF_055587885.1. Taxonomy (NCBI): domain Bacteria; kingdom Bacillati; phylum Actinomycetota; class Actinomycetes; order Kitasatosporales; family Streptomycetaceae; genus Streptomyces; species Streptomyces sp. NPDC046349. Next base: position 50,068 of record NZ_JBVJFK010000007.1, on the reverse strand, counting down.
CGACGGGCGAGGCCCGGGTCAACCTCGTCCTCGCGATCCTGCGCGCCCGCCAGATCTGGGGCGGTACGACGGCCCTGCCCGGGCTGCGCGAGGCCCTCGGCCTCGACGAGTCGAAGGCCACCCGTACGTCCGCGGACGACATCGAGGAGCAGGCCCGCGCCCTGGTCCAGGCGATGGAGGACGCCGACTGGGCGCCGGACGCCGTCGCCTCGGTCGCGGCGGACCAGCCGGCGGACGTCGCGGAGGTGCTGTCCTTCGCGGCCCGCGAGGTGGTCCCGCGCCTGGCCGGCACGACGGACGAGATCGCGCACGTGGTCGCGGCCCTGGACGGCCGGTTCGTCCCGGCCGGCCCCTCGGGATCGCCGCTGCGCGGCCTGGTCAACGTCCTGCCGACGGGCCGCAACTTCTACTCGGTCGACCCCAAGGCCGTCCCGTCCCGCCTGGCGTGGGAGACGGGCCAGGCCCTGGCGGACTCCCTGCTCACGCGCTACCGCACCGACAACGGCGAGTGGCCGGCCTCGGTCGGCCTGTCCCTGTGGGGCACGAGCGCGATGCGCACGGCGGGCGACGACGTCGCGGAGGCCCTGGCGCTGCTCGGCGTCCGGCCGGTCTGGGACGAGGCCTCGCGCCGCGTGACCGGGCTGGAGGCGATCCCGCTCGTGGAGCTGGGCCGGCCCCGCATCGACGTGACGCTGCGCATCTCGGGCTTCTTCCGCGACGCGTTCCCGCACGTGATCGGGCTGCTGGACGACGCGGTCCGGCTCGCCGCCTCGCTGGAGGAGCCGGAGTCCGAGAACTACGTCCGCGCGCACGCCCTGGCGGACCTGGCCCTGCACGGGGACGAGCGCCGCGCGACGACCCGCATCTTCGGCTCGCGCCCGGGCACGTACGGGGCGGGCATCCTCCAGCTGATCGACTCCCGCGACTGGCGTACGGACGCCGACCTGGCGGAGGTCTACACGGTGTGGGGCGGCTACGCCTACGGCCGAGGCCTCGAAGGACGGCCCGCCCGGGACGAGATGGAGACGGCCTACAAGCGGATCACGGTCGCGGCGAAGAACACGGACACCCGCGAGCACGACATCGCGGACTCGGACGACTACTTCCAGTACCACGGCGGCATGGTGGCCACGGTCCGCGCCCTGCGCGGCACTGCCCCCGAGGCGTACATCGGCGACTCCACCCGCCCGGAGACGGTCAAGACCCGCACCCTGGTCGAGGAGACCTCACGCGTCTTCCGCGCCCGCGTCGTGAACCCGAAGTGGATCGAGGCGATGCGCCGCCACGGCTACAAGGGCGCCTTCGAGCTCGCGGCCACGGTCGACTACCTCTTCGGATACGACGCCACGACGGGCGTGGTCGCGGACTGGATGTACGACAAGCTCACCGAGACGTACGTCCTGGACCCCGTCAACCGCGCCTTCCTGGAGGAGGCCAACCCGTGGGCCCTGCACGGCATCGCGGAGCGCCTGCTGGAGGCGGAGTCCCGCGGCATGTGGGAGAAGCCGGACCCGCAGGTCCTGGAGTCCCTGCGCCAGGTGTACCTGGACACCGAGGGCAACCTGGAGGGTGAGGCGGAGTAGCCCGCCGGCTGTCCCCGTCGACGGCGAAGGCCGTCCTTCCTCCGCTTCAGCGGGTGGGGAGGACGGCCTTCTCACGTGCGGCCTTCTCCGGTCGGATCCGCGTACCCCGAGTACCCGCACCGCCGGAGGGCGACTACACCTTGACGGTCTGGTTCAGCGCGACGAGCGCCTGCGCCCACCGTACGTACTTCAGCTGCCCGAAGTCGGCGACGGTCCTGACGCCGAACGCCTCGTGCAGCAGCTCGCCGTCCTTCTCGCTGACGCCCTTCAGCGCGGCCACGGGAGCGGCCAGCACGTCGGCCAGCGGCTTGTCGGCCCACGCCTTGTCGAGCACCTTGTCCAGATCGATCGCCATGAGTGTCCCTCCGGGAACATCGACACCACATACGCGGGCAAACCTAACCCAATCGGACAATCAGCTCGGGCTGCGGCACGCCGCCGGTGCGTCAGGAGATGTCCTCGACCCTCTTGCCGTCGACGAGGTACCTGGGCAGGTACGGCAGCCGCTCCAGGTCGAGCGGAAAGCCCTGATCGTGGGCGAGGCAGGCCATGGCGAGCGGTCCGAGCGCCACTCGGGCGCGCGGCGCCCCGGACTCCCCCCAGTAGCCGCCGTGTTCGGCGAGGGCCTCGGTGAGCGCCTCGCCGAAGGCCTGGTGGTCCCGGGTGAAGAGGCGGTGGAAGAGCGCGACGGGCTGGTAATCGACGCGGTTGACGAACTCGTCCGGAGAGTGGGTCAGCGCCTCGGGCAGGGACGCCTGCATGGTGGCGAGCAGCTTCTCGACGACCGCGTCGCCAGGGCCGCCGGAGAGGTAGGTCTGCAGGGTGTCGATCCAGTGCAGGACGTAGGCGTCGACGGTGTCGTCCTGCCGCAGCGTCTCCAGCGGGACCCTGCACAGCCGGGCCACCCGGTCGTGCGCGCGGCAGGCGAGCGCGAGGTGGAGGGCGTCGAGCCAGGCGCGGGCGTCGGCGGGCGGGGCCGCCGGCGTGGCGGGCAGCCGCAGGGTGTTCGCCTCGCCCAGGTACCACTGCTCCGGCCCGGAGCCGGTGAACAGCGCCGTGCCGAGCCGCACGGCCGTCTCCCACGCGTCCCACGTGTCGAGTTCGGACACTACGGGATCGGTGATGCAGCGCACATGGGCCAGCGCCAGGGCCGACGCGAAGGCGTCACCCAGCCCCGACGGGTCCTCCGCGAGCCGTGCCACGGACTCGATGGTCGTACGGGTCAGGTGGGCCGGATCCGGCGCGGGCCGGTCAGCGGCGATCCGGCCGGCACGGTCGAGCCGTACCAGGCCCTTCATCAGAGCGACCAGCTCCTGCGGCGGCTCGAGCGACAGCGTGCGCGTGTCCTCGTCGACGACCGTGAGCGAGGTCAGACCGCCCCGGTGCCACCAGTACACGCGCGGCGACAGGCGCCCGGGCCCGTCCTCGTAGGCACCCAGGGCGTACATCGCCAGGTCGTTGACGGCTTCCGCCACCGAGCCGTCGGCTATCGGGTGGAAGGCCAGCAGGTGCCGGGTGGGGACGACGACGAGGGCGCCGGCGGACGGCAGCGGCTCACCGGTGACCTGCCGCGCGAGTTCCCCGAGGTACAGCGCCTTGGAGGCCACGAAGTGCGAGTCGCCGTAGACGGACTGCAGCGTGGCATGTCCCTCGAGGGATATCTCCTCGTGTGTGACGGGCACCCGCATCAGGTTGTCGTACGCCGCCTGCCCCAACTCCTCGATCCCGACGCGCTCCACGTCGCCGTCGGTGAGGGAGCGCACGCTGGTGGGCCCGTCGAGGGCGTAGGCGAAGACCAGCTCGTCGGCCACGACCCGGGCGTACCGCATGCCGCCGGCGGCCTCCGGCGTGATCAGCCCCACGGGCAACAACCGCGCGTGCACCCCGCGCAGCAGCTCCTCGACGCTCTCGCCGCCGTGACCGGCGCTGGATTCGGATGAGTTGTCTCGATTCACCCCCGAACCCTATGAGAAACCCTCCACCTTCAGCCCACTGACCCCGACCCCTGCCCCACGCCGGTCCCCCTCCCGCTCGGCCGCCACGAGCACCGGATCGACCGCCTCGAACGACTCCCCCGCGTCTACGGAGGCCGTCTCCCCCACCCGGGAGGCGCCCTCCGCCGTGTTCGACTGCGGCCCGGTCCCGCGCGGCGGGCGCAATCCCTCGAAGGGGGGCATCGACACCTCCGGGTGGTTCGAACGCCCGGTCACCGCGCGGCGCCTGGGGTCGGGGCGGGCGTCGCAACTGTGTGCGGGCGTTCGTTCCCCACGGGCCGTGACGCCGCTCTGAACAGCCACGTTCTTCCGGCGTCAGTTCGCAGCCGCAGCGCCTCGGGAGGAATCTTGCGATCCGTGCACGTTCATGTGGTGTTCGACCCGGCACCGGGCGGAGGTGGCCGCGCATGAGGCTCCTCAAGCGGCCCACGGCCCTCCAGCCCGCCGTCTCGGCGAGCGAGCGGCGGCTCTTCGGCGGGCCCCTGCGCTACGACGCCGGCTGGTCCAACCACGACTACGCCCGCCTGGAAGGCCGGCTCCTGTCCACCCTGCGCTCCATGCCCCGCATGGTCGCCGGGACCCTCCGGCTGGCGTGGGACACCGACCGTCCCGCCCTGCTCACCGTCGCCGCCGCCGAGGCCGGGCAGGGCGTCACCTCCGCCGTCGGGCTGCTCGTCCTCAGCGAGGTGCTCCGTACGCTCCTCGGCGCGGGCACGCCCGCCGAGCGGCTGCACGCCGCCGCGCCGGCCCTGGCCGCGGGGGCGCTGGTCGCCGTACTGGGCGCCGTGCTGGCCTCCCGGTCCACGGCGGCCGCCGGCCGGCTGGAGCCGAAGGTCGAACGCGCGGCGCACGAGCAGTACCTGAAGGCCGCCGTCGAGGTGGAGCTCGAGGCCATCGAGGACGGCGAGTTCAGGCGGCTGCTGGACAGCGCCCAGTGGGGCCCGCCCTCGGCCCGCCGTACCGTCGGCGCCTGCGTGAGCACCCTCGGGGGGATCATCTCCCTCGTCGCCACCGCCGGGGTGCTGACCGTGCTGCACCCGCTGCTCCTGCCCATGCTGCTGCTGATCGCCGCCCCACGCGGCTGGGGCGCGATGCGCGTGGCGCAGCGCCGCTACCTGTCCGTCATCACCTGGGTCGAACACGTACGGGCCGCCCGGCTCATCGGCCAGCTTCTGATCTCCCGTACGTCGGCCCCCGAGGTACGCGTCCACGGCGTCGGCCGCTACCTGCTGGGCCACTACCGCAACATGGCCGAGGTCGCCGAGACCGAGGCCACCCGCCTGGCCAAGGACAAGGCGGCCACCGAGCTGCTCGCCGCCGCGCTGTCCGGCGCCGCGGCGCTGGTCACCTACGGGGCGATGGTCGCGCTCATCGTCACCGGTCGGATGGACCTCGCCGTCGCCGGTACCGCCGTGATCGCGGTGCGCACCGGGTCGGCGAGCCTGGGCGCGCTCGTGGCCACCACCAACACCCTGCACGAGGAGTCTCTCTACGTACGGGACCTGGAACGCTTCGTCGCCGAGGCCGCACGGCGGGCCATCCCGGACGGCGGGCTGCCGCTGCCCGAGCGGCTGGGGACGGTACGGCTGGAGGACGTCCGCTTCAGCTATCCGGACCGGGACGAGCCCGCGCTCGACGGGATCTCCCTCACCGTCGAGGCGGGCACGGTGGTGGCGCTGGTCGGCGAGAACGGCTCCGGCAAGAGCACGCTGGTCAAACTGCTCGCCGGACTGCACCTGCCCGACTCCGGTTCGCTGACCTGGGACGGGGTCGAGGTGCGGGACGCCGACCGGGAGCAGGTCTTCGACCGGGTCGCGCTCCTCACCCAGGACTTCGAGCGGTGGCCGGTGACCGCCCGTACCAACATCGCCATCGGCCGGCCCGGGGCGGAGGGGTCCGAGGAGGCGGTCGAGCGGGCGGCGGAGGTGGTCGCCGCGGCCCGGTACGCGGGGGCCGACCGGGTCGTGGAGAAGCTCCCGCACGGCTACGAGACCCTGCTGGCACGGGTGTTCAGGGGCGCCTCGGAGCTCTCCGGGGGCCAGTGGCAGAAGTTCGGGCTGGCCAGGACGCGCTTCCGGGACGCCCGCGTCATCGTCGTCGACGAGCCCACCTCGGCCCTGGACCCGGAGGCGGAGATCGCCGCCTTCGACAGCATCCGGGGGCTCACGGGGCCGCAGCGCGCCGTCGTCCTCGTCACGCACCGGATGTCCGGGGTGCGGTACGCCGACGTCATCTACGTGCTCCACGAGGGGCGGCTCGTCGAACAGGGCTGCCACGAGGAGCTGTTGGCGCTCGGCGGCCGGTACGCGTCGATGTTCCGGATGCAGGCCGAGCAGTTCGCCCAGCACCCCGTGACGGAGCGGCCGCCCCGTCCCGGGGCCGCCCCTATCCCCCGGCAGGCGGGCGCGTCGCCCAATGACACGTCCGTCACCTGATGCGGTGAACTCCGCCTTGGCCCGCGGACGCCACGGGTAGGGCACTGCTGATCTCTTGTGGGGGCCGGGCCACCGGCCCCCACACCTTTGGACGAAGGGCCCACCACGCCGTGACGCAGCCGTTCCGACTGCCGGATTTCTACGTGCCCTATCCGGCGCGACTCAACCCCCACCTGGAGGAGGCGCGGGTCCACACCAAGCAGTGGGCGCGCGACTTCGCGATGCTGGAGGGTTCCGGCGTCTGGGAGGAGAGCGACCTCGACTCGCACGACTACGCCCTGCTCTGCTCCTACACCCATCCCGACTGCGACGCCGAGGCGCTGTCGCTGGTCACCGACTGGTACGTGTGGGTCTTCTTCTTCGACGACCACTTCCTGAAGACCTTCAAACGCTCGCAGGACCGCGCCGGCGCCAAGGCGTACCTCGACCGGCTGGCCGCCTTCATGCCGATGGACCTGGCCCAGGGCTTCCCCGAGCCCACCAACCCCGTCGAGGCGGGCCTCGCCGACTTGTGGCGGCGAACCGTTCCCTCGATGTCGGCGGACTGGCGGGAACGGTTCTCCCTGTCCACGAAGAACCTCCTCGACGAGTCGATGTGGGAGCTCGCCAACATCCACATCGGGCGTGTGGCCAACCCCCTCGAATACATCGAGATGCGCCGCAAGGTGGGCGGGGCCCCCTGGTCGGCCGGCCTGGTCGAGTACGTCGCCGCCGAGGTTCCGGCGCGCGTCGCGCACTCGCGGCCGCTCGGCGTGCTGCGGGACGCCTTCTCGGACGCGGTCCACATCAGGAACGACCTCTTCTCCTACGAGCGCGAGGTCGCCGAGGAGGGCGAACTCTCCAATGCCGTCCTGGTCCTGGAGACGTTTCTCGGCTGCACCACCCAGGAGGCCGCGGAGGTCTCGGGCGACCTGCTCACCTCCCGCCTCCAGCAGTTCGAGCAGACCGCTCTGCACGAACTGCCGCAGCTTTTCGCCGACTTCGCCCTGGAACCGGCGGAGATCGCGGCCGTCCTCGCCTACACCAAGGGCCTGCAGGACTGGCAGTCCGGCGGCCACGAGTGGCACATGGTCTCCAGCCGCTACATGAACAAGGAGGCCAGGGCGTCCGCCCCGGTCGCCCTTCCCTTCATGCCGTCCGGGCTCGGCACCAGCGCCCTCGATCTGCGGTCGGTCTTCAACCGGCGCTCGATGGAGCTGCGCCGCCGCTCCTTCACCCACGTCCCCTTCGAACGTACCGGGCCCTCCGTGATCCCCGAGATCTACATGCCCCACCGGCTCAGCCTGAGCCCCCATCTGGCGCACGCGCGCGAGGAGTCGGTGGCCTGGGCGCGGCGGACGGGCCTGCTGGATCCGCAGCCGGGCGATCCCGGTTCGGTGATCTGGAGCGAGGAGAAGCTGCGCGGCTACGACTTCGCGGTCTGCTCGGCCGGACTCGACCCGGACGCCACACCGGACGAACTGGCGCTCAACGCCTGCTGGCTGACCTGGGGCACGTACGGGGACGACTACTACCCGGTGGTGTTCGCGCAGACCAGGGACCTGGCGGCGGCCAAGGCGACCACGGCCCGGCTGATCTCCATGCTCCCCGTCGACCACGCCCAGCAGCCGCAGCCGTCGACCGCGCTGGAGCGCGGACTCGCCGACCTGTGGGTGCGCACCAGCGCCGGCATGCCGGTGCGGCAGCGCGCCGAGTTCCGGGCGACGCTGGTGGAGATGCTGGAGAGCTGGCTCTGGGAGGTGGACAACACGGTCCACCACCGCATCCCGGACCCGGTGGACTACGCGGAGATGCGACGGCGCACCTTCGGCAGCCGTCTCACGATGTACCTGTGCCGGCTCGGCCACCAGGGCCGGGGCATTCCCGAGGAGATCTACGCCACGGGGACGATCCGCTCGTTGGAGAACGCCGTCGCCGACGCGGCCTGCATGATCAACGACATCTACTCCTACCAGAAGGAGGTGGAGTTCGAGGGCGAGGTGCACAACCACATCCTGGTCACACGGAACTTCTTCGACATCGGCTACCCGGAGGCCCTGCACATCTGCCACGCGCTGATGACCCAGCGCACCGAGGAGTTCGAGCACATCGTGGCCGCCCAGTTGCCGGTGCTCTACGACGACTGGCAGCTCGGCGCGGGGGCCCGGGCCGCCCTGGACGCGTACGTGCAGGAGCTCGCGGACTGGCACGCCGGCATCCTCAACTGGCATGCGACGATCCGGCGTTACCGGCCCGAGGACCTGACCCGGCCCGACTGCGGCCTGGCCGGCGCGGTCCTCGGTTCCGGCTTCGGCATGGCCGCCGCCAGGGTCTCCCTGCCCGCGTGAGTCCGGTCCGGCGGTGGGGCCGCGCCCGGCCCCACCGCCGGCGCCCTCAGAACTCGTCGCCCGTGTGCGGCAGTACGGGCGTGCGCAGGGCGTCGTCCAGCGCCGCCGCCGCTCCGGGCGTGCGCTCCTGCACCAGCCCGGCCGCCACGAGCTCGGCGACCCGGGTCCCGCCCAGGTAGCAGGCGGCCAGCTCGCGCACGTCGAGGGCCAGGTCGGCGGGGCCGTCCGCGTGGCCGTACGTCGCCCCGTGCGGCCCGGCCTTGAGCCGGTAGCGCCCGGCGTTGTCGGGCAGCCGCGCGTCGTGCACCTCCAGCACCAGCTCCACCGGCGCGGCCCAGGACCGCGCGGTCAGCGCGGCGCGTACGTCGAGCAGGCGCAGCCAGAGCGCCGGGAACTGGGCGGTGACCCTCACCTGGTCCCGGTCTGCGGCGAAGTGCAGCAGGGGGTCGTCGGCCGGGCGGCCCCACGCGCAGACCTTGCCCGTGAGGTCCAGGGCGGCCACGCACTCCCAGAGGGCGGCGGCCACCGCCGGGGTGTCCGCCTCCAGCTCGTCGACGCGTACCAGGCCGGGGGTGCGGGCCGCACCACCGTCGGCCTCCGGCTTGGTGCGGTAGATCACGTAACCGGCGATGGGCTCGCCCGGGTCGCCCAGGACGATGATCCGGGGCGGGCTCAGCTCCTCGTCCTCCTCGTCCTGTTCGGTGAGCCACTCGTCGCGCCAGCGCTCGGGGCTGCGGGCGGGGCGGCCGGGCCGGCCGGCGCGGGCGGCCTCGTGGAAGGGGCCGATCACGTCGACGGCGTCCTCGGGGTCGACGAGGCGCAGCGGGCGCCGGTCCGGGTCGATGCGCAGGGCGAGCGGCCGGGTGGAGTCGATCTCGACGGTGGCGCCGGTGGTGGCCCCGCCGTAGCCGAAGCGGCCGTAGATCGCGGCCTCGGAGGCCCAGAGGGCGGCGATCGGGCGGCCGGCGTCGGCGGCGCGCCGCATCATCCGCGTCATCAGCCCGGTGAGCACACCGCGGCGCCGGTGAGTGGGGGCGACGCAGACGAAGGTGAGCCCGGGGCAGGGCAGGTCCGCCCCGGGCACCGAGAGCCGGAAGTCGTGCGCGGCCATGAAGCCGACCAGGACGTCCCCGTCGTAGGCACCGATCCGGTCGCAGCGTGCGAGCAGCGCGTGGTGCCGCTCGCGGGCCTCCTTCTCGGGCCGGTCGTGGAAGACCAGGTAGGCGAGCTCCAGGGCCCGGTCGATGTCGGCCTCGGGTACCTCACGGATGTCCACCATGATCGCGAGACTAATCGGTCATCGAGGACCAGTCATGCCATAGTGGCTTGATCTGCGGGTTCGGCCGGTTCCTGCCCCTTCGTCCGCCGGTCCGGACGTCCCGCTCAGCGGCCGGCCGGACCGGTCCAGGCGGCCGGGACACGCCCGAGGCGGATGCGCTGGGGGTGGTCGCCCACGGGGACGGAGACCCGCTTGGCGCCGGTGGCGAAGTCGATGGCCGTCACCTGGTCGGTGCCGCTCTCGGATATCACGCAGGCCGTCCCGTCACCGGAGACCGTGGCCCAGTACGGCTTGGAGGCGGGCACGAGCGGCCCCTCGGCGAGGGTGGCGCGGTCCACGACGGTCGCGTAGTCGTCCATCGTGCCCGCGATGCAGAGCTTCGTCCCGTCGGGGCTCATCGACATGCCGTGGTGGCGGGAGTCGTTGACCCAGCCGGTGCGGTCGGTGCTGGTGGCCGGGCCGGCGGGGAGGTCCTTGAGGCGGGTGATCCGGTCGGTGGCCACGTCGTACTCCAGGAAGCCGCCGAAGAACGAGACCTGGAAGTAGAGCTTCGACTCGTCGGGGCTGAAGGACACGGGGCGCACGGAGTCGGACAGGTCCCTGCGGCCGAAGGCGTCCAGCCGCTCCCGCATGTCGATCACCCGGACGGTGCGGAAGGTCTGCGCGTCGACCACGGTGATCTTCCGGTCGCCCTTCGTCCAGTCCAGCCAGGGCGCGTCGAGGGCCGTGTTCACCTCCCCGATGGAACTGTTCCACAGGTGGCGGCCGTCGCGGGTGAAGGTGTTCTCGTGGGGCTTGTCACCGGTGCGGAAGGAGCCTGTCTCGCGCCCGGTGGCGATGTCCAGGACGTGCACGGTGTTGGAGGTGGAGGCCGAGACGGCGATGCGGGTCCCGTCCGGGGAGACCGCCATGTGGTCGGAGCGGTAACCGGAGACCGGGAAGCGCCAGTTGATCCGACCGGAGGCCAGGTCGATGGAGACGACGTCGGCGAAGCTCGGGCGGGAGGCGACGACCGCTGATCCGTCCGGGGTGGTGAACATGTCGTCGACGAACTGGTCGTGGCCCTCGCCGGCGCTCTCGCGGATGCCGAGGAAGAAGGCGAGCTTCACGGGATTGAGGTAGATCTCGCGGAGCCGCTCCGACTTGTCGGGGATCATGTTGATGCGGCCGACCTTGGCGAGATCGCCGGTGGAGGCGAGGACGTCGGCCGTCCCCTCCCAGTTGTTCCCCACGAAGAGCACCTCGCGCAGGCCGCCGGCCGGAGCGGGCGGGGCCGCCGGGGCGGGCGTGAAGGCGGTCAGCAGGGTGGCCGCGGCCAGCACGCCAAGGGTTCGCACGGTACGCAACATCCGCTCAACTCCGTTGTGAGGAAGGGCAGGAGAGGGATCCTCCGATTACCGGCGGGTAAAATAGGGGGAACACCGGAAGGGCGCAACCCCCACGGGGTGCGCCCTTTCCTCACCTTTCGCCGTCACCTCTTCAAGCGACGGAGCCGATCCTGTCGATCACGGTGTTCGCGACGTCCGGGTGGATCGGGATGTGCGCGCCGGTCAGGGCCGCGCCGCTGCCGCCGCGGCGGTTCGCGACGATCTCCGCGGCGATGGACAGCGCGGTCTCCTCCGGGGAGCGGGCACCGAGGTCCAGCCCGATCGGGGAGCGCAGCCTGGCCAGCTCGAGCTCGGTGACGCCGACGTCGCGCAGCCGCTTGTTGCGATCCTCGTGGGTGCGGCGGGAGCCCATGGCGCCGACGTAGGCGACGGGCAGCTTGAGGGCCAGCTCCAGCAGCGGGACGTCGAACTTGGCATCGTGGGTGAGCACGCACAGGACGGTCCGGCCGTCCACCTCGGTCCTCTCCAGGTAGCGGTGCGGCCAGTCCACGACGATCTCGTCGGCCTCGGGGAAGCGGTTCTCCGTCGCGAAGACGGGCCGCGCGTCGCAGACGGTCACCCGGTAGCCGAGGAACTTGCCGATCCGCACGAGTGCGGAGGCGAAGTCGATGGCGCCGAAGACGATCATCCGCGGCGGCGGGACGCTGGACTCGACGAGCACCTTCAGCGGCTCTCCGCAGAGCCTGCCGTCGACGCCGATCTCCACCACGCCGGTCCGGCCGGCGTCCAGCATGGCGCGGGCCTCCTCGGCGATGGTGCGGTCCAGCTCCGGATGTCCGCCGAGGCCGCCCTGGAAGGGCCCCTCGGTACCGACGAGGACGGCGCGGCCCATCAGCTCGGCCGGCCCCTCGGCGATCCGGGCCAGCGCGGCGGCCTCGCCGCGGGAAGCGGCGGCCAGCGCGGCCTCGAACACCGCTCGTGCGGGCGAGCCCACGGGAACCGGGGTGACGAGGATGTCGATGATCCCGCCGCAGGTCAGACCCACCGCGAAGGCATCGTCGTCGCTGTAGCCGAAGCGCTCCTGCACGGTCTCGCCGTCCTCCAGCGCCTGCTGGCACAGCTCGTAGACCGCACCCTCCACGCATCCGCCGGAGACCGAGCCGATGGCCGTGCCCTCGCCGTCGACGGCGAGGGCCGCGCCGGGCTGCCGGGGTGCGCTGCCGCCCACCGCCACGACCGTGGCGACGGCGAAGTCACGTCCCTGCTGTACCCACCGGTTCAGCTCTTCGGCGATGTCCAGCATGTGCGGCCTCCTCGGAGGATTCGGTTCCAGTATCGGGTACGCGCAGGTGCGGTTCGGGTGCTGGCCGGCCGGTCCGGGTCGGGCGACCCGGACCGGCCGTGCTCCGGGTCAGCCGACCCCGAGCCAGCCCTCGATCGGGTGCAGGGCGAAGAAGACCACGAAGATCCCGGCCAGTGCCCACATGAAGGCGCCGATCTCCCGGGCCTTGCCCTGAGCGATCTTGATGGCGACGTAGGAGAGCACGCCGGCGGCGACGCCTGCCGTGATCGAGTACGTGAACGGCATGATCACGACGGTCAGGAAGACCGGGATGGCCGTCGCGCTGTCGGCCCAGTCCACGTGGCGGGCGTTCTGCATCATCATCGCGCCGATGACCACCAGGGCCGCGGAGGCGACCTCACCCGGGACGATCTGGGTGATCGGGGTGAAGAAGAGGCAGGCCGCGAAGAACAGGCCGGTCACGACGGATGCGAGGCCCGTGCGGGCACCCTCGCCGACGCCGGTCGCGGACTCGACGAACACGGTCTGGCCGGAACCGCCCGAGATGCCGCCGATGGCGCCGCCGGCGCCGTCGATGAAGAGCGCCTTGGACAGGCCCGGCATGCGGCCCTTGTCGTCGGCCAGCTTGGCCTCGGTGCCGACACCGATGATGGTGGCCATGGCGTCGAAGAAGCCGGCCAGCACCAGGGTGAAGACGATCATGCCGACCGTCATGTAGCCGACGTCGCCCCAGCCGCCGAACGAGACGTCGCCGAAGAGCGAGAAGTCGGGCATCGAGACCGCGGAGCCGGAGAGCTCCGGCGGGCCGCTGCGCCAGGCCTTGGGGTCGATGTTCGCGACGGCGTTCACGATGGCCGCGACGACGGTGCCGCCGACGATGCCGATCAGGATGGCGCCGGGGACCTTGCGGGCCTGCAGCATGAAGATCGCGAGCAGGGTGAGGCAGAAGATCAGGACGGGCCAGCCGGCGAGCTCACCGACGGAGCCGAGCTGGAGCGGCGGCCCCTGCTCGGGGCCGCGGCCGACGAAGCCGGCCTTCACGAGACCGATGAGGGCGACGAACATGCCGATGCCCATGGTGATCGCGTGCTTGAGCGCGAGGGGGATCGCGTTCATGATCATCTCTCGGAGGCCGGTGACGACCAGGAGACAGATCACGACGCCGTAGACCACGCACATGCCCATGGCCTGCGGCCAGGTCATCTGGGGCGCCACCTGCGAGGCGAGCACACCGGAAACGGAGAGTCCGGCGGCCAGAGCCAGCGGTACCTTGCCGACGAAGCCCATGAGGAGCGTCGTGACGGCTGCCGCGAACGCCGTGGCGGTGATGATGGCCGAGGCCTCCATCGTCGTGCCGGCGACGTCCTTGCCCGAGAGGAGCAGCGGGTTGAGCAGGAGGATGTAGGCCATGGCCATGAAGGTCGTGATACCGCCACGAACCTCGTTGCCGACCTTGGATCCTCTATGGGTTATATGAAAGTAGCGGTCGAGCCAAGAGCTGGCCGGCGGAGTGGGAGAGCCGTCTCCGGCCTCCTCCGCGGTGGTCTTGGACTCCACTGACGACTGGGTCATGGTGCCTAACTCCCAAGGTTCAAAGGGGCACCCGCTTGGGGATTGGAGATTGCGGGATTTGGGATGCTGCGTTTGGCTGCACGACCCGGGGTGACGGCCCGAGGCGACGCGAATGTTCACTGCGTGTACTGCGGGTAGTGCGGGGTGACCGCTGGTACTACGTGGGGGTTTTCGCAGGGGTACTGCCGGCTGAAGGGACCGCGAGCGGTGCGGTGCTTCGTATGTGCTCCGGGCGGTGCGGCGGTGAAGTGTGACGTTCCCGAGTCACACCGCCCGGAGAGTCCGAGGGGGTCCGGGGGCCGCGAGGCCCCCGGACCGGGTCCGTCCTAGAGGGTCCCGGTGAGGGCTTCCGGACGGATCGGGGTCTTGTTGAGCTCCAGCCCGGTCGCCTGGCGGATCGCCGCGAGGACGGCGGGGGTGGACGACAGGGTCGGGGCCTCGCCCAGACCGCGAAGGCCGTACGGCGCGTTCGGGTCGGCGAGCTCCAGGACGTCGACCGGGATGGTCGGGGTGTCGAGGATGGTCGGGATCAGGTAGTCCGTGAAGGAGGGGTTGCGCACCTTCGCGGTCTTCGGGTCCACGATGATCTCCTCCATGACCGCCACGCCGAGGCCCTGGGTGGTACCACCCTGGATCTGGCCGACCACGGAGAGCATGTTGAGGGCCTTGCCCACGTCCTGGGCGGTCGCGAGCTCGACGACCTTGACCAGGCCGAGCTCGGTGTCCACCTCGACGACCGCGCGGTGCGCGGCGAAGGTGTACTGGACGTGGCCGTCGCCCTGGCCGGTCTTCAGGTCGAAGGCGACCGTCGGACGGTGGCGGAACTCGAGCTCGAGGTCGATCGCCTCGTTCTCCAGGATGTCGGCGATGTCCGCGAGGACCTCGCCGCCGTCGGTGACGACCTTGCCGCCCTCCAGGAGGAGCTCGGCGTTCGCCCAGGCCGGGTGGTAGGAGCCGTTCTTACGGCGGCCCATCTCCAGCAGCGCCTCGCGGACGTGCTCACAGGTGTTCTTCACGGCGCCACCGGTCATGTACGTCTGCCGGGAGGCGGACGTGGAACCGGCGGAGCCGACCTGCGTGTCGGCCGGGTGGATGGTCACCTGCGTGACGCCGAGCTCGGTACGGGCGATCTGGGCGTGGACGGTGACACCGCCCTGGCCGACCTCCGCCATGGCCGTGTGGACCATCGCGACGGCCTCGCCGTTGATGACCTCCAGCCGCACGCGGGCGGTGGAGTAGTCGTCGAAGCCCTCGGAGAAGCCGACGTTCTTGATGCCGACCGCGTAGCCGACGCCGCGGACGACGCCCTCGCCGTGGGTGGTGTTCGACAGACCGCCCGGCAGCGCGCGGACGTCCGCGCCCTCGCCGGCCGTCTCCCACTGGCGCTCCGGCGGCAGCGGGCGGGCCTTGACCCGGCGCAGCAGCTCGGCGACCGGCGCCGGGGAGTCCACGACCTGGCCGGTGGGCATGATCGTGCCCATCTCCATGGCGTTCAGCTGGCGGAACTCCACCGGGTCCATGCCCAGCTTCGCCGCGAGCTTGTCCATCTGGGCCTCGTACGCGAAGCAGGCCTGGACGGCGCCGAAGCCGCGCATCGCGCCGCAGGGCGGGTTGTTCGTGTAGAGCGCGATCGCCTCGATGTCGACGTCGTCGACGACGTACGGGCCGACGGAGAGGGAGGACGCGTTGCCGACGACGGCCGGGGAGGCCGAGGCGTAGGCACCGCCGTCGAGCACGATCCTGCACTTCATGTGCGTGATCTTGCCGTCCTTGGTGGCGCCGTGCTCGTACCAGAGCTTCGCCGGGTGGCGGTGCACGTGGCCGAAGAAGGACTCGAAGCGGTTGTAGACGATCTTGACCGGCTTGTTGGTCGCGAGGGCCAGCAGGCAGGCGTGGATCTGCATCGAGATGTCCTCGCGGCCGCCGAAGGCACCGCCGACGCCGGAGAGCGTCATGCGCACCTTCTCCGGGGGCAGGCCCAGGACCGGGGCGATCTGCTGGAGGTCCGAGTGCAGCCACTGGGTGGCGACGTAGAGGTCGACGCCGCCGTCCTCGGAGGGTACGGCCAGACCGGACTCCGGGCCGAGGAAGGCCTGGTCCTGCATGCCGAAGGTGTATTCGCCCTCGACGATGACGTCGGCGCGCTTGCGGGCCTCCTCCACGTTGCCGCGGATGATCGGCTGGCGGTGCACGATGTTCGGGTGCGGGACGTGGCCGGCGTGGTGGTCGTCGCGGCCCTCGTGGATCAGCGGCGCGTCGGCGGCCAGGGCGGAGGCCTCGTCCGTGACGAGCGGCAGCTCCCGGTAGTCGATCTTGATCTTGGCGGCGGCGCGGCGGGCGGTCTCCGGGTGGTCGGCGGCCACGAGGGCGACCGGCTCACCGTGGTGGCGCACCCGGCCGTTGGCGAGGACCGGGGTGTCCTGGATCTCCAGGCCGTAGTTCTTCATCTCGGCCGGCAGGTCGTCGTACGTCAGGACCGAGTAGACGCCCGGCATGGCCAGCGCCTCGGAGATGTCGATGGAGACGATCTCGGCGTGGGCGACGGTGCTGCGCAGGGTCTGGCCCCACAGCATGTCCTCGTGCCACATGTCCGAGGAGTACGCGAACTCGCCGGTGACCTTGAGGGTGCCGTCCGGGCGGAGCGTGGACTCGCCGATGCCGCCCTTGGTGTGCTTCTGGGTGACGTTCGTCGGCGTGCCGACGGTGCGGGTGTTCTGGGCCATGGTCAGACCGCCTCTCCCTGACGGGCGGCCGCGAGGCGGACCGCGTCGAGGATCTTCTCGTAGCCCGTGCAGCGGCACAGGTTGCCGGAAAGGGCCTCACGGATGTCCTGGTCGGACGGGTCCGCGTTGCGCTCCAGGAGCTCGTCGGCCTGGACCAGCAGACCCGGGGTGCAGAAACCGCACTGGACGGCGCCGGCGTCGATGAACGCCTGCTGGATGTTGGAGAGCTCGATGCCCTCACCGGTCTGCGAGTCACCGGGCTTGGCGGCCCACTTCTTCGCCTCGTCGGTGGACACGCCCTTGCTGCCGCAGCCGCCGCCGGTGCCGCAGGCACCACCGTGGCCGTGCTGCTGACGCTG
Organism: Streptomyces sp. NPDC046349; assembly: GCF_055587885.1. NCBI lineage: Bacteria > Bacillati > Actinomycetota > Actinomycetes > Kitasatosporales > Streptomycetaceae > Streptomyces > Streptomyces sp. NPDC046349. The sequence continues at coordinate 33,165 of NZ_JBVJFK010000007.1, read as the reverse complement.
CTTGGCGAAGTCGGCCAGGCCCTCGACGGTCACGACGTCGCGGCCCTCGACCTGGCCGGCGGCCACCAGACAGGAACAGACCGGCACGCCGTCGAGGCGGACGGTGCAGGAACCGCACTCACCCTGCTCGCACGCGTTCTTGGAGCCGGGCAGACCCAGGCGCTCACGCAGCACGTAGAGGAGGGACTCGCCCTCCCAGACGTCGTCGGCTTCCTGCGGACGACCGTTGACGGTGAAATTGACGCGCATGATTACGCAGCCCCTTCAAGCGAGCGGCCGTTCGTGCCGCGGTACTGCTCCCAGGTCCAGACGAGCTGGCGGCGAGCGAGGATGCCAACCGCGTGACGGCGGTACTTCGCCGTGCCACGGACGTCGTCGATCGGGTTGCACGCGCCGGAGGCGAGCTCACCGAACTGCTTGGCGATCGACGGGGTGATGACCTTGCCGTTGTCCCAGAAACCGCCCTCTTCGAGCGCGGCGTTCAGGAACTCCTCGGCGGCCTTGGCCCGGATGGGGGTCGGGGCGGCCGAGGCGATGCCCGTCCGCACGGAGCGGGTGTCGGGGTGCAGGGCGAGGCCGAAGCCGCACACCGCGATGACCATGGCGTTGCGGGTGCCGACCTTCGAGTACTGCTGGGGGCCCGTGGCGTTCTTGATGTGGACCGACTTGATGAGCTCGTCGGCGGCCAGCGCGTTGCGCTTCACCCCGGTGTAGAACTCGTCGATCGGGATCATGCGCGAGCCGCGTACGGACTCGACCTCGACCTCGCAGCCGGCGGCCAGCAGGGCGGGGTGGGAGTCACCGGCGGGCGAGGCGCAACCGAGGTTGCCGCCGACACCGCCGCGGTTGCGGATCTGCGGGGACGCGACCGTGTGCGAGGCGAGCGCGAGACCCGGCAGGGTGGTCCGCAGGTTCTCCATGATCTGGGTGTACGGGACGGAGGCGCCGAGCTTGGTGACCTCCTCGCCTACCTCCCACTCCCGCAGCAGCTCGATGCGGTTGAGGTCGAGGAGGTACTCCGGACGGCGGTGGTCGAAGTTGATCTCGACCATGATGTCGGTGCCACCCGCAATCGGCACAGCTGTGGGGAACTCGGCCTTAGCGGCGAGCGCCTCCTCCCAGCTGGCGGGGCGAAGGAAGTCCATGTCGGCTCTCTTCTTCTTAATCGGGTCGTTCACTTCAAGCCAGGAGGCCTAAGGGCCCTCGACTGGTCGTTCACGTGCTGTTAACGCGGTGTGGACTCAGTACACAAGCCGCGCGTCCCCCGGGTGCAGTCACCGAAACCATGAAGGAGTTGGCTGACGGCCTCCCTCGTCTTGTAGATTCGTATGAAAGGCAGGATGCGACGACCTGCCCGATTTCCAACGGCAACATTCGAGACAGATCGGCGGCGACATCATGCGGCTGCGCGCACTGCTGGAGACCGAGGCGCTGGGGCTGCGGCTGCTCGGCGGCGAGGACGAACTCGACCGTACGGTCCGCGGGGTCATGACGACCGACCTGCGCGATCCCAGCCGGTACCTGTCCGGGGGCGAACTCGTCCTCACTGGCCTGGCATGGAGGCGAAATTCAGCCGACTCCGAGCCGTTCGTACGAATCCTCGCGAGCGCCGGTGTCGCGGGACTGGCGGCGGGCGAGGCGGAGCTGGGTGACATCCCGGACGATCTCGTTTCGGCCTGTGTGCGCAACCGGCTGCCGCTGTTCGCCGTGAACGAGGACGTTGCATTCGCCACGATCACGGAGTACGTCGTGCGGCAGGTCTCGGGCGAGCGCGCCGGGGACCTGGCGGCCGTCGTGGACCGGCACCGCCGCCTGATGACGTCGGGTCCGGCTGGGGGCGGCCCCGACGTGGTGCTGGATCTCCTCACCACCGACCTCGACCTCCGGGCCTGGGTGCTGTCCCCCACCGGCCGGCAGATCGCCGGAGCGGGTGAGCCGCTGGCACCGGGCATCTGCGCAGCGCTGGCGGGCGAGCACCTCGCGGCGGTCCGGACGGGCCGCAGGGGACCGCACCGGATCTCCATCCAGGGTATTGCCTACTCGCTCTTCCCGATCAGGGGACACGGCCGCGGTGCCGCCGGACCGGCCGCCCGCGACGTGCGCGAGACCGTGCTGTCCGACTGGCTCCTGGCCGTCGAGGCGGACGCCGGCGACTGGCCGGCCGAGCGCCTGGACCTGCTCCAGGGGGTCACCCAGCTGATCGCCGTGGAGCGCGACCGGCGCGACGCCGCCCGCACCGTGCGCCGCCGCCTCGCGCAGGAGGTCCTGGAGCTGGTCCAGTCGGGCGCCGCGCCCGCCGAGATCGCCGCCCGCCTGCGGGTCGCGGCCCCGGTGCTGCTGCCCGGGCTGGGCGCCGCCCCGCACTGGCAGGTCGTGGTGGCCCGGGTGGACTGGGACAGCGGGGACATCCCCGGCGGCCCGGTCGCCCAGTCACTGCTGGAGGAGATCCTCGTCGACCCGTCGGTCTCGGGCCCCGAGCCGTCCGACCGGATCGCGGTGGCCCATGCGGGTGACGAGGCCATCGCGCTGGTGCCGCTGCCCTCGCTGTCCGGGGACGCCGGCGAGGACAAGGGCCCGGACTCGGCCCTGCACGCGGACGAGCTGCTGGCGACCGTACGGGAACCCCTGGCGGCCGGCCTGGCCGACGACGGCCGGCTCACGCTGGGCGTCAGCGCGGCCGTGCACTCCGCCGAGGGGCTGCGCGGGGCGCTGGAGGAGGCCCGGCACGCCCGCCGGGTCGCGGCGGCCCGCCCGGGCCGGGTCTGCGCGGCGGGGCATCACGAGCTGGCCTCGCACGTGCTGCTGCTGCCGTTCGTCCCGGACGACGTGCGCCGCGCCTTCACCGCCCGGCTGCTGGACCCCCTGCGGGACTACGACCGGCGCCACCGGGCGGAGCTGATCCCCACCCTGGAGGCCTTCCTGGACTGCGACGGGTCCTGGACCCGCTGCGCGACCCGCCTGCACCTGCACGTCAACACGCTGCGCTACCGGGTCGGGCGAATCGAGCAGTTGACGGCGCGAGACCTTTCCCGGCTGGAGGACAAGCTCGATTTCTTCCTGGCACTGCGCATGAGCTGAGGAGATCCTCTCCCCCGCCGGCCGCGGGTCGGCCGGCGCCCCTGATGATCCGTCCGGACTTTGTGAAAGAGTTCACCCGACCCCTTGGCCGGAGCCCGCGATCCGTGCTCTCATTTCGCCCCAGGGCTCAACCATGTGCTGCTTGATTGCTTCGGGGAGGGCAATGTGGCGGATACCGCCATGTCGGGTGCCGGTTCCACCGGGGGGGACGACCCCCTCCAGCGTGCGATATGGCGGCTGCGCTCGCGCGGCTGTTGGACCGACGCGGCGGCCCTGCTGACGCCTCATGTCGGCAAGGCCGGCCAGGCGGCCGCCGCCGTGCAGCGCACCGCGCTGCTCGTCGAGCGGTGTCTGTTCACGGGCCAGGGCTGGTCCGAGGCCGAGGACGCGCTGCGGGTCGCCGAGGCGGTCGCCCAGGACGACGACGACCGGGGCGCGGCCGCGTGCGAGCGGGGCCAGCTTGCCTACGCCGCGACCGTGCTGGGCGTACGCGACCGGGCCGACGAGGCCCGCTCCGCGCTGGGCCGGGCCGCGGCCCTGCTGTCACCGGGCTCCCGGACCCGCCCGCTGCTGGACTTCCGCCGCGGCCTGGTGGCCGAGCACCTCGCGGACGCCCCCCAGTCCGCCCGGCCCGCCTACCGCCGCGCCCACGCGGGGGCCGAGGCGCACGGGGACACCCTGCTGCTGTCGTTCACGTTCCGGCACCTGGCCGCCCTGGCCCTGCGCGACGGCGAGGTGGCCGAGGCCCGCAAGGGGTTCGCGGAGTCGCTGCGCATCCGGGAGGACCTGGGCTTCCTGATCGGCACCGCCCCGGCGCTGGCGGCGCTCGCCGAGGCCGAGCCGGAGCCCGAGGCCGCCCGGCTGCGCGCGGAGGCCCGCCGGCTGTTCCACCTCCTGGGCGGCATCCCCACGTGGCTGGCGGACCAGCTCCATCCGGCCCCCTCGCCCGCCCCCTCGCCGGCGGCGTAGCCCGGCCGACTCCGCTCCCGCGCCTCGACGGCCGGCCGACATCCGGGCCGCGGCCCGCACGACCGGCCCCGCCAGGGGCGCCTCCCCGGGGCAGGGCGAGGCGCGGGGTCCGGGGACGAGTCCCCGGGGCAGCCCGTCCGGCGTTCGCGGGCCGCGTCCGGCGGGTCCGCGTCCTGGAGCCGCCGGGCCCCGCAGGGGTCAGGCCCCGGCGAAGTGCTCCCGCACCAGGGATTCCACCACCGGGAGGTCACGGGCGATCAGGGCCTCCAGCAGGGCCGAGTGCTCGGCCGCGTCGGCGACGAGATCGGCCCGCCGAACCCGCGGAGCGCCCGGCAGGGGCCACTGGGCGCGGCGGTGGAGTTCCTCCGCCACCTGCACCAGCTGGTCGTTGCCGGCCAGCCGCAGCACCGCCCGGTGGAAGGCCCGGTCCGCCTCCGCGTAGCCGGGCAGGTCGCCCGCGGCGGCCGCCTCGGCCGTGGCGGCCGCGGCCGGACGCAGGGCCTGCCAGGCGGCTCCGGGCACGGTGCGGGCCAGTCGCAGCATGACGGGGACTTCGAGCAGCGCGCGGACCTCGGCCAGCTCGGCGAGCTCCCGCGGGGTGCGGGACAGGACACGGAAGCCCCGGTTCGGGAGGCATTCCACCGCTCCCTCGACGGCCAGCTGCTGCATCGCCTCGCGCACGGGGGTCGCCGAAACCCCGAAGCGCTCGCCCAGCGCCGGGCCGGAGTAGATCTCCCCGGGTACGAGCTCCCCGTCGACCAGGGCCGCGCGCAGGGCGTCGAGGACCTGACCGCGCACGGAATGGCGCATGACCTTGCGTTTTTGCGCCGGTACCCGGGCGTGGGCCGTTTCGTGCACTCGGTCCTCCTCCGGGCCTCGACCTGTCCAGAGAATAGGTGACGCGGCGCGCAGCGGGTGGGTGCGGATCCGCCAGATTCAGATAAGGTAAGGCTAACCTGTTAATGATCGTGTGATCGGTGGTCCGTCATGACCGTCTCGACCCTCCCGGCGCTCGCCCCCGCCCCGCCCGGCTCTGCGGTGGCGCAGGCGTACGCCCGGCTGGCCGACGTGTACGGCGGACTGCGGGTCGTCGAGCGGGCCGCGCACGAACCCTCCCCTCGCGGTGCGGGGTGGGTCGGCGCGGACGAGCTGGCGGCCGGCGGGGCCGCGCTGGACGCCTTCCTCGCCTGGGACAACGCCCAGGTCCTGAGGGACTACGGGACCCAGGCGCGGCCCGATGTGATCGCGAGCTTCGGGCTGCACAGGTACGCGTGGCCCGCCTGCCTGCTGATCACGCTCCCGTGGCTCCTCCACCGGCGGGTCCCCCGGCTCCCGGTCGCCGAGGTCGCCTTCCACCGGGCCCTCGGCCGGATGAGCGTGCACGTCGAGGGCTTCGCCTGCCTGCCGGACGACCCGGCGGCCGAACTCCCCGGGGCCCGGGTCGTGCCCGACGAGGAGGCGCTGCGCGAAGAGGTGCGGGCTGCGGTGGCCGAGCATCTCGAACCCGTACTGGAAGGTTTCGGCCCGCGCATGCGGCGCGGTCGCCGCGCCCTGTGGGGCATGGTGACCGACGAGGTCGTCGAAAGCCTCTGGTACGTGGGCGACCTGCTCGGCGAGGAGCAGCGGACGATGGCCGAACTGGAGGCGCTCCTGCCGGGGTCCACGGCCCCGTACACCGGAGCCGCCGGGTTCCGTACGCTCCCGGGCCCCGGCGGCCGCGAACTCCCCACCCGGGACCGGGCCAGCTGCTGCTTCTTCTACACGATCCGCCCGGAGGACACCTGCGTCACCTGTCCCCGCACCTGCGACGCGGACCGCATCACCCGCCTCACGGCGGAGGCCGCCTGACGCTTCGGCAGGGGCACTGCTCGAGGAGGCCGAAGCCGGCCGCTCCCGCGGGGGCCGGCCCGCACGATGCACCGGATGCGGGCCGGCCGGCCCGCCGCCTTCGGCGCGACCGTCGCGGCGGCGCCGTCCCGGTGGGACCTCGGCGTGACCGAAGCCGTACCCACCCGGTCGGTCGGGGCCGGCGTGATGGAGCCGCCGCCGGCGGTCCCGGAAAGCGCCGGCCTCGCCGACGCTGCGCACCTCGCAGAGGTGGCCGCAATCGAACACAACTCGGTCAGCCCGGGCGTCAGTTCGAGGTACAACACCCTATCCGGCGGGCCCCGCCCCCCGATGGCGTCCACTTGCCCCGAAACCCGCGTGCACCACGCACCCGCTGCGCCACTATGGCGCCCGGAAAGCCGCACAGCCGCATACGCGAGGCAAGGGACATCCGCATGAGACTGACCGACATATCGCTGGACTGGCTGCTGCCCGGCAGTCTGCTGATCCTGGGCGTACTTGCGGCGGTTGCGGTACTGGCACGTGGCAAGCGCGAGAGCGAGAAGGCCGCGGCCGAGGACAGCTGGGAGCGCAGCGAGGAGCGGCGCCGGCGCAAGGAGGCCGTCTACGGGACGGCCTCCTACGTCCTGCTCTTCTGCTGCGCGGCGGTGGCCGCCGCGCTGTCGTTCCACGGGCTGGTCGGCTTCGGCCGGCAGAACCTCAGCCTCTCCGGAGGCTGGGAGTACCTGGTCCCCTTCGGCCTCGACGGCGCCGCCATGTTCTGCTCGGTGCTCGCCGTCCGCGAGGCCAGCCACGGTGACGCGGCCCTCGGTTCGCGCATGCTGGTCTGGCTGTTCGCGGGGGCGGCCGCCTGGTTCAACTGGGTGCACGCCCCGCGCGGTCTGGGTCACGACGGCGCTCCGCAGTTCTTCGCGGGGATGTCCCTCTCGGCGGCCGTCCTCTTCGACCGCGCGCTCAAGCAGACCCGCCGGGCCGCGCTGCGCGAACAGGGTCTGATCCCGCGGCCGTTGCCGCAGATCCGGATGGTGCGCTGGCTGCGGGCCCCCCGGGAGACCTTCGGCGCGTGGTCCCTCATGCTGCTGGAAGGGGTGCGCACCCTCGACGAGGCCGTGGACGAGGTGCGCGAGGACAAGAAGGAGCGGGAGCAGGACCGGCACCGCAGGCGCGACCAGAACCGGCTCGACCGGGCGCGCATCAAGGCGCTGGGCCGACAGAACCGGGCGTTCGGGCGGTCCCGCGGCCGCCAGGTCGAACTCCCGGAGCTGACGCAGGGAGCGGGCTCCGCGCCGGTCGGCGCGGAGCCGGCCATACCGGAATCGGGACAGCTGCCGCTACGCCTCCGGCCCTCCCTGCAGGCCGTGGGCCGCACCGAATCCACTGACGTGACCGGCACCCGGACGGTGGACCTCACCGCCGAGGACGACACCCAGACCATTCCCCGGCTGGACTCGCTGGAGCGCAAACTGAAGGACCTGGAACAACAGTTCGGCTGACAGGTCCGGATCAGGGGACACCCCGCAGGGCCCGCCGTTCAGGCGGGCCCTGCGGCGTACGGTGCCTCGCGGCGCCCGTCGAGCTCGAACCACACCACCTTGCCGCCGCCCAGGGCGAGCGCGTCCACACCCCAGTCGTCGGCCAGCGCCTCCACCAGCACCAGTCCCCGGCCGTGCGTACCGTCGTCGGCGGTCGGTACGTACGGCCTGGGCCGGCGTACGGCGTGGTCGCGGACCTCCACCCGTAACCGTGCGGCCGTCAGGCTCGCGGACACCTCCGCGCCCCGGTCGGTGTGGACGAGGGCGTTCGTGACGAGTTCCGTGATCAGCAGTTCGGCCACGTCCGCGGCCTCGGTCCTGCACCGGTGGCGCATCAGCTCCCTGAGTGCCCGGCGGACCTCCCCCACCGCCTTCAGGTCCGCGCGGCGCACGCTGCGGCTGATGCGCAGCGTGTCCACCGCTTCCCCGTCCTCGGCGGTGGACGGTTCGCGCGGTACCGGCGCCCCTCTCTTCCACAGCTTCCCCGTCTTCGCCCCCACCCGCACGGCGGTGTCCCTCCCGTGTCCGTTGCTCTCGAACAGGCCTACGGGATGCATGCCCCCCGGGGGAACCGCCACTCCTGCGGGCTTACGGGCGGGGTACGTTGCGCAGGTTGGATCGAGCCATCTGGATCATCCGTCCCACCCCTCCGTCGAGCACGATCTTGCTGGCGGAGAGTGCGAATCCGGTCACCATCTCGGCCCTGATCTTCGGAGGAATCGACAGGGCGTTGGGGTCCGTCACCACGTCCACGAGAGCGGGTCCACGATGCCGGAAGGCATCCTTCAAAGCGCCGCTGAGCTGCTTGGGCTTCTCCACGCGCACCCCGTGGGCGCCCGCCGCGCGGGCGATCGCGGCGAAGTCCGGGTTCTTGTTCTGCGTCCCGTAGGAGGGGAGGCCGGAAACCAGCATCTCCAATTCGACCATGCCGAGGGATGAGTTGTTGAAGAGCACCACTTTGACGGGCAGGTCGTACTGCACCAGGGTGAGGAAATCTCCCATCAGCATGGAGAAACCGCCGTCGCCGGACATCGACACCACTTGACGGCCGCGATCGGTGAACTGGGCGCCGATGGCCTGCGGCAGGGCGTTGGCCATCGAGCCGTGGCTGAAGGAGCCGATGATGCGCCGCTTGCCGTTCGGGGAAAGATAGCGCGCCGCCCACACGTTGCACATGCCCGTGTCGACCGTGAACACCGCGTCCTCGTCGGCCAGTTCGTCGAGCACCGAGGCCACGTACTCGGGATGGATCGGCGTGTGCTTCTCCACCTTGCGGGTGTATGCCTTCACCACCCCCTCCAGGGCGTCCGCGTGCTTCTTCAGCATCCGGTCCAGGAAACGGCGGTCCGTCTTGGCCTTCACCCGTGTGTTCAAGGCGCGCAGGGTCTCCCGTACGTCTCCCCACACGGCGAGTTCCAGCTGGGAGCGGCGTCCGAGGTGTTCGGGGCGGATGTCCACCTGGACGATCTTCACGTCGTCGGGCAGGAAGGCGTTGTACGGGAAGTCCGTGCCGAGCAGGATCAGCAGGTCGCACTCATGGGTGGCCTCGTACGCCGCGCCGTAGCCGAGCAGCCCGCTCATGCCGACGTCGTGGGGGTTGTCGTACTGGATCCATTCCTTGCCGCGCAGGGCGTGCCCGACGGGAGCCTTCACCCGGCCGGCGAACTCCATCACCTCGGCATGCGCCCCGGCGGTGCCGCTGCCGCAGAAGAGCGTGACGCGTTCGGCTTCGTCGACGAGCCGGACCAGCTTCTCGATCTCGCCGTCGCCGGGTCGCACGGTGGGCCGGGCGGTGACGAGGGCGTGCTCCACGGCCTTCTCCGGGGCCGGCTGGGCAGCGATGTCCCCGGGCAGCGCCACCACGCTGACGCCGCTGCGCCCGATGGCGTGCTGCACGGCGCTCTGGAGCAGCCGGGGCATCTGCTGCGGGTTGGAGATCAGCTCGCTGTAGTGGCTGCACTCGCGGAACAGCTGGTCGGGGTGGGTCTCCTGGAAGTAGCCCAGGCCGATCTCGCCGGAGGGGATGTGCGAGGCCAGCGCGAGGACCGGGGCCATCGAGCGCTGCGCGTCGTACAGCCCGTTGATCAGGTGCAGGTTCCCCGGGCCGCAGGAGCCCGCGCAGGCGGCGAGGCGGCCGGTGATCTGGGCCTCGGCGCCCGCCGCGAAGGCCGCGGTCTCCTCATGCCGGACCTGGATCCACTCGATGCCCTCCGTCCGGCGGATCGCGTCCACCACCGGATTGAGGCTGTCACCGACCACTCCGTACATCCGCCGCACGCCGGCGCGCACGAGGATGTCGACGAACTGCTCCGCCACGTTCTGCTTGGCCATGCCTCCCATCCAGCCATGCCCGCGCCGGTTACGCCTCCCAGACGGCGGCGGCCGTGCGGTCGTCGGCGTACCCCTTGAGGCGGAGCTGGGTGTCCGCGAGGAACGCGGCGAGGCCGGGCGGGTCCGGCTCGGCCCAGCGGGCGGCGAGCTCCGCCTGCAGGGCGGCCTCCTCCCGCATCGGCTCCGCCAGGCCGCCCGAGCACAGGAGCAGGGTGTCCCCCGGTCTGGCCACGGAGGCCCGGAACCGGAAGACGCTGCCGGGGTCGCCGACCGCGTCGGCCGGCTCGGCGGCGTCTTGCGCCGCGGCCTGCGCGGGTGCGGCCGGGCCGGTGGGCTCCAGGTCCTGCCATTGACCCGAACGGAGTCGGAACAGCCCGCCGGCGCCGGCGCCGAAGCACACCCGGATACGGCATTCCGGGTCCACCGGGAGCAGCAGCCCGCGCAGTCCCGCCGTGTACTCCTCCTCCTCGAGGCCCAGCTCGGCGGCGCGGGCCCGCAGGCGTCCGTAGCCGCGGTCGGTGAGGCGCTGGAGGCCGGAGCGCAAGGCGTCGCGGCGGCCGGCCCGGATGTCGTCGGCGAGACTGCCCTGGCTGCGGCCGACGGCCGCGGCCACCGTGCGGCACAGTTCGGCGGCGGCCTCGGCGGCGCCGGGGGCGGCCCGGTCCCCGCCGGCGAGGGCCACCAGAACGAGGGCGTCGTCGCCGCTGCCGAAACGGGCGGTGAGCAGGAAGTCCCGGCGGGTCTCGCCGCGGTAGCGGGCGGAGTCGCCGCGCAGCGAGGCGGCCCGCAGGGTGTAGGCGCCGTAGCGGGCGCCCTCCAGGACGGTGTCCGGGACCAGCGCGTCGAGGGCGGCCGGGTCCGCGGGCGGGAGCGGGCCCGGTTCGGCGGCGTAGGTGGGGGCGCGGTCGCCGAGGTGCCGTACTTCGGGCCGCTGCTGCGGGGCATCGGCCTCCGGGGCGGGCCCGCCGAGCGGTGCTCGTTGCGGTTCCGGGGCGGGTGCGGCCTGCGCCACCTCCTCGGTGCGGTCCTCCCCCCGCGGTCCCCGGGCGCGCCGGGTGGGCAGCTCCGGGCCGGGTGCCGGGGGTACCTGGACGCCGCCGAGGGCGTAGCCGGTGGCGCCACCGGTGCGCGGGTCTCGCGGCTGGGCGCCGTGCCAGGGCGGGGCCGGGGGCGGCGGCGGGCCGTACCGCTCGCCGGGCGGAGCGGCGGCCTCGGCGGCGGTCGGCGCGTACGGAGGCGGGGCGGGCGCGCCGGTAGCGGCCCCCTGAGCAGGCGGCGGTGCGAGCGGCCCGAACCCCGGGCCGGTCGTGGCTCCTTCTGCGGCGGGCGGTGCGGCCCGCGGCGCGGGCGGCGGCGCGGGCGGCGGACCGCTTTGTCCGGCGGGCGACGGCGCCCGCGGTGGCCCTGCCGGTACGTGGGGAGCTGCTCCCGGAGCCGGTTCCGCCGCGGCCGTCCCACCCGGGAGAGGCGGGCGGGCGGGCGGGGGCCCGGCCGGGGCGCCGGGCGCCGCGGCCGCAGCCGTCGGCGGGCCGTACGTCTCGCCGGGCAACGGCACCTGGACCGCCGGCTGGTCGAGCGCAGGGCCCGGTGGCTGCGCCGGGGGCCCGCCGGGCGGAGCGTCCGGAGCGGGTCCCGGCGGCGGAACGCTCCGCGTGTCGGGCGCGGCCCACTCCCTGGTGGGCGGCACGGCCGGTGGCGCCGATGGTCCGGCCGTGGCGTCACCTGCCACGCGCGCAGCAGGCATCGCCGGCGGAGTGCTGCGTGTACCGGGCGCGGCCCCGGCCGCGGTGGGCGGCACGGCCGGTGGTGCGGCCGGAGCAGGCGGCGGAACGTGCCGCTCGCCGGGCGACGCGGGGAGGGTGTCGGGGGCCGGTCGCGGTGGCGGTACCGGCCCCGCCCCCGGGGGCCGGGCGGGCTCCCGCCGGACCGCGTCCGGCAGCGGCGGCCGCCCGGGCAGGCCGGCATCCGGCTCCGTGCGCGGGGCCGGCAGCGGCCCGCGTCCCGGCCCGGGGCCGGGCTCGGCCTCCCGTACCGGCTCCGGCGGCGCGGGAGGCGGCGCCCCGGCCCGGTCCCCCGTCACTCCGGCCGCCGAACGGAACCGGTTGTCGAGGGTGTCCCCGGGGTCGGGTGCCGGTCCCGCGTCCGGGTCGGGGTCCTCGTAGAGCTTCTGCCACCAGTCGTCCGCGCCCTGCTGACTCATGCCCCCATTCTCGGCCCCCGGTGGGGGCCGAAAACGCCGAATGCGTGAAAAGGGTCCACCGGACCGCCGCCCCGCGGACCCTTTCCGTCCTGCCCGTACGGCTCGGCGAACGTCGTACGTCCGCGCGACCGTCCGGGTGACCGTGGCGCCCTTCGCGTCGGTATCGGGCGCATCGCTCGCCCCAGGTGAATCCCGGCCAACTGCTGCATTGCACGGCAAAGCGTCCGCGTAAATGGCCTCCGGCCGAGGGATGTTGGTGCTGCGGAGGCGCAACCTGGCAGAGGGACGGGGGATGCGGCGATGATGTCGGCGGCGGGTTTGCGCCGTGGCCGCTTCCCGCCACGAGCGCGTCGAAAGGTGGTGGACGGGTTGCTGGGTGCCATAGGCCTGGACGAGGGTCAGGAGTCCGCGTACCGCGCGCTGGTGGCGCTGGGCGCGGCCGAGGTCCCCGACCTCGCGCACCGGCTGACCCTGCCGGTGCCGCAGACCGAACGGGCCCTGCGCCACCTGGAGCGGCACGGGCTGGCGGCGCGGTCCTCGGCCCGGCCCGGCCGCTGGGTGGCGGCCCCGCCGGGGGTCGCACTCGGGGCCCTGCTGACCCGGCAGCGGCACGAACTGGAGCAGGCGGAGTGCGCGGCGGCCCTGCTGGCGGAGGAGTACCGGGCGGAGGCGGCCGAACCGGCGGTGCACGACCTGGTGGAGGTGGTGCAGGGCGCGAGTGCGGTGGCGCACCGCTTCCACCAGCTCCAGCTGGGCGCGGAGAAGGAGGTGTGCGCGCTGATCGACGGCCGCCCCCAGCTGGTGGCGGGGACGGACAACGAGGCGGAGGACCGGGCCCCGGTGCGCGGGGTCGACGTCCGGGTGGTGATCGAGCGGGAGGTGCTGACCCTGCCGGGCGGGATCCGGGAGGCGTCCACGGCCCTGGCCCGGGGTGAGCAGGTGCGGGTGACGTCCCAGGTCCCGGCGAGGCTGGTGATCGCGGACCGGGCCCTCGCCATGGTCGTGCTGACGGCCCGCGGCGCGGAGCCGGCGGCGCTGGTGGTGCACGCGTCCGGGCTGCTGGAGTCCCTGACGGGCCTGTTCGAGGCGGTGTGGCGGGAGTCGCTGCCACTGCGGCTGGGCGCGGGCGGTTCGCCGGAGGAGTCCGGGGCCGTCCCGGACGCCACGGATCTGGAGATCCTCTCGCTGCTGTTGGCGGGCATGACCGACGCGAGCGTCGCCAAGCACCTGGAACTCGGTCTGCGGACGGTACAGCGGCGGGTCAAGGGGTTGATGGAGACGGCCGGGGTGACGACCCGGCTGCAGCTGGGCTGGCACGCGTACGAGCGCGGCTGGGTGGCCCGGTAGCCGGCCGTCGGGCACGCTGGGCGGGTGGACGTGCCGCAGCTGCTCCTGGTGGGTCTGGTGCTGCTGTTCGGGCTGGTCGGGGTGATGGTTCCGGGTGTGCCGGGGACCTGGCTGGTGTGGGCGGGGCTGCTGTGGTGGGCCCTGCACGAGCGGTCGGCGCTGTCGTGGTCCTTGCTGGTCGCGGCGACGGCCCTGCTGCTGGTGGTGCAGGCGGTGAAGTGGCAGCTGCCGCCCCGCCGGCCGCACGGGCTGCCGGCCACCCCCCGGACGGCGGTCTTCGCGGGCGCGGGCGCCCTGCTGGGCTTCGTACTGGTCCCCGTGGTGGGGGCGGTCCCGGGCTTCGTGGGCGGCGTCTACCTCTGCGAACGGCTGCGCCTGGGCGGGCACGGCGATGCCTGGGCGTCGACGCGGGCGGTGATGCGGGCGGTGGGCACGAGCGTGCTGGTGGAGCTGTTCGGGTGCCTGCTGGTGGTGGGGGCGTGGGTGGGCGCCGTGGCCGCGCAGTAGCCCCTGCCGCGGGACCCGGTCAGGGCCCGGCCCGTTGCCCCGGTCGGGGTCTCGCCACGCAGGAACGGGCGCAGGGCGCCGACGAGGGGCCCCCTCACAAGTCAAGATCATCAAGGGTGCAGAATGACCCGTATGCCCCTAACGAACGCTCCGAAGACGGCAACGATCGACGATGCCCGCATGGTCGGCCGCACCCTGGCCGCCGCCTTCGACGACGACCCGATGATGCGCTGGTTCTTCCCCGACGACGCTTCCCGCGAGGCCGGGCTGAACCGCTACTTCACCACGCTGTTCACCCGGCAGTACGTCCACCACGGCGTGTGCGAGCGCACCGACGCCGCGGCCTCCTTCTGGGTGGCGCCCGAGGGGCAGGCGAAGGCCGTGCCCGACGCGGAGACCGTCCAGGAACTCCAGGACATCCTCGGCGACCGGGCCGCGCTGTTCCGGGAAGCCGTCGAGGAGGCCGCGAAGCACGCCCCGACCGAGCCGCACTGGTACCTGGCGGTGGTCGGCGCCGACCCGGCCGCCCGCGGCCAGGGCCACGGCGCGGCCCTGCTGCGCTCTGGCCTGGCCCAGGCGGATGCGGCGGGCCTGCCGGTCTATCTGGAGTCCTCCAAGCCCGACAACCTGCCCTTCTACGAGCACTTCGGCTTCACCGTGCTCGGGGAGGCCCGGCTGCCCGGAGGCGGCCCGGTCCTGTGGGCGATGCGCCGAGCCCCGCGCACCGCGGCCGACGCCTGACGCCTGACGCCCGACGCCGACGGGCCGCAGGGGCTCCGGCGCCGGAGCCCCTGCGGCCCGCGGCGGACCGAGTCCGCGGACGGTGCCCGGCGCGGCGCCCCGTTCCCCGATCGGCACACCTGAGGGCTGTTCCCTTGCGGGACAGCCCTGGGCCTCTCCTCGGCTGCGGCGGGTGACGGGCGGCGTCCCGGGCGGACCGGTGGGGTCCGCCCGGGGCGCCGTGGCGTGCGGGTTCTGCGGGTGGGTCAGTTCGTCTGGTAGACGCCGAAGATGTCGACCACGAGGTCGATGTCGTCCCAGCCCCGGTTCCAGAAGTCGACGATGCCGTTGTTCCCCATACCGGCCTGGACCAGGTTCGGGACGGTGTCGTTCCGCTTCCAGTTCAGGTTGGAGGAGTTCGGCGGGGTGGGCCAGGTGTCCCAGCCGCCCTTGTAGGCGCTCAGCGAGTTCGGGTCCGGGGAGACGGTCAGGTACCCCTCGCCCCGGGTGTTGGTGACCGTGGTGTTCAGCACGTAGGCCGTGTTGGCCGGGTACTGCGTGGACAGCGGCATGTAGATGTAGCCCTGGCCCCCCAGCGGGCCCCAAGCCCAGTCCGAGCTGTCACGGGTGTCGAGCAGACGCTCCGGGACGAAGGGCAGGTAGGCGCCCTGGCTGTCGGCGTGGTAGTAGCCGACGACGTCGACGATGACGTCGGTGCCGTTCCAGGCGCCGTTGCGGAAGTTGACGGTGCCGTCGGGGCCGACGGGCACGATCACCGAGTTGGCGACCGTCTGGCCGGCGCGGAAGTTCACGTTGGACGTGGTCGGGGCGGTGCTCCCGCCGGGGAAGACCGTCAGGTGGCCGTCCTCGCGCGGATTCGTGACGGTCACGTTCAGCGCGACCGCCGTGGTGCCGTACGGGATGCCGTCCCTGCCGGTGAACTTGACGTTGAAGGTGCTCTGCCCGCGGACCTGGCCCTGGGCGGTGCCGGTGCCGTTGCGGGTGTCGACGAACCGCGTCGGGTCCAGCGGGGTGTAGCCGCTGGAAGAGGTCCGGGTGAAGTAGCCGGTGACGTCGGCGATCAGGTCGACCGACTCCCAGCCGCCGTTGTAGAGGTTGACGAAGCCGTTCTTGTCGACCGGCACGATCACCAGGTTCGGGACTGTCTGCCCCTTGGTGAAGTTGACGTTCGAGGTGATCGGACGCTCGCTGCCCGCCGGCCAGACCGTGACGTGGCCGCCGCTGGTGGTGTTGGTGGCGGTGACGTTGAGCACCACGGCCGTGACCCCCGAGGGGATGTTGCCGTTGCCGGAGATCTGCACCCGGGTGGTGCCGTACGCCGGGACCTTGGCCTTCGGCCCGCCCGTGCCGTTGCGGGTGTCCAGGAGGCGGGTGGGCGTGTACGGCGTGAAGTCGGAACCCGGCGTGACGACGGCGAGCGTGTTGGTGCCCCGGTCGCCCGTGGCGTCCTTCAGGGTGACCTTGATCGTGTAGGCGCCGATCTCCGCGTAGGAGTGCGGCGCGGTCAGGTTGATCGGCCCGTACGTCTCCAGCAGGTCGCTGCTGCCGTCGCCCCAATCGACGACGGCGGACATCTGCGCGTCCGGGTCGATGTCGATGGTGAGCCCCAGGCTTATCCCGCGGGCGCTGGTGCCTTTGGCGGTCAGGGCGACCGTCGGCTCTGTGGCGGCGGCCCCCTGCGCCTGAGCCGTGCCCTTGCCGGCGGGCCGGACCGTGCGCTCGGCGGCGCTGGTGAAGGTGTCGAAGTTCGACGCCGCGGCCTTGCCGAGGGCCGCGTCCGGAGCGCTCACCCCGTGGGCTCCGGACTTGGCCGGCTCGTCGGCCTGGGCCGTGCCCGGCACGAGACCCGCACTGGCCACGATGACGGCGGCGGAAACTATGAGTCGGCGATTGCGCACCGGCCCCCCCATTTTTCAGTTAATGCTTGAACAGGTTCGAAAGCTCGCCCAGAGTACACAGGCGGCGGTCGGCCGATCACCCGGGTATTCGCCGCCGGGCAGCGCCCCTCTCCGCAGGCGGAGCATCCGGTCGTGGCGCGTGCGCCGCACGGCGATCCCCGCCCCGGGCCGGTCGGCCCGGGGCGGGGAGGGGAGGGTCAGACCCGGCCGCCGCGCTTGGCGGAGTAGTTCGCCCGGCCCTCGGCGGACTTCAGCCGCCAGTCGCGGCGGATCTCCGATCGCAGCCGGGCGTCCGTCTTGGCCACGATGCGCTGGTTCTCCCGCAGGAGCTTGCGGTAACTCTCCAGGCGCCGTTCCGGCAGGGCCCCCGATTCCAGCGCGGCGAGCACCGCGCACCCCGGCTCCGCCTCGTGGGCGCAGTCGTGGAAGCGGCATTCGGCGGCGTAGTCCTCGATCTCGGAGAAGACCTGCCCGACGCCCGCCTCCGCGTCGAAGAGCCCGACTCCGCGCAGGCCCGGGGTGTCGATGAGGGTCCCTCCGCCCGGCAGGACGAGGAGGTTGCGGGTGGTCGTGGTGTGGCGGCCCTTGCCGTCGACGTCGCGGATGGCCTGGACCTCCATGGCGTCCGTGCCGAGCAGCGCGTTCGCCAGGGTGGACTTGCCCGCGCCGGAGACGCCCAGCAGGACGCTCGTACCGTCGGCGACGATCGCGCCGAGGACGTCGGTGCCCTCCCCGGTGTGGGACGAGACCGTGAGGACCTGGACGCCCGGGGCGGTGGTCTCCACGTCCTGGACGAGGTGGCCGAGGGTGACGGGGTCCGGGACCAGATCCGCCTTGGTGAGGACGACCAGCGGCTGCGCCCCCGACTCCCAGGCCAGGGCCAGGAAGCGCTCGATGCGCCCCAGGTCGAGCTCGACGGCGAGCGAGACGGCGATGATCGCGTGGTCGACGTTCGCGGCGAGGACCTGCCCCTCGGACCGCTGCGAGGAGGTGGAGCGCACGAAGGCGGTCCGGCGCGGCAGGTACGCCTTCACGTACCGCGGGTTGCCCACCGTCTCCACGGCGGCCCAGTCCCCGGTGCAGATGACGCGCAGGGGGTCGTGGGGGGTGACGAAGGCGGTGTCGGCGCGGACGATGCCGTCGGCGGTCAGCACGTCGCACTGACCGCGGTCGACGCGTACGACACGGCCGGGCACGAGGCCCTGCTCGGCGTACGGGGTGAATTCGGCCGCCCACGCGTCGTCCCAGCCGAGGGTGGTCAGGGTGTGCGCGAGCGAGGCCTGCGGGAAAGCGTTGAAAGACAAGGGGAACCCTTCACAGGGTGGCCCCGGCCGCACGCGCCCGCACTGCGGCGGCGCGTGGAGGAAATGGTGAGGTCAGCCGGAGACCACGGGGGTGGCATCGATGGTCTTCTGGATGCGGGCAGCGCCCTGCGCAACGACAGTCATCAATGAACTCACCTCCGCGTCATGCACGTCACCGTGGTTCCTCACCGCTCGGCGGGAACGACCCGACCTTAACAAGCCCGCTCGCGTCGCGGCCACTTCTTTTCCGGGTCGCTCTTCTGGCCCTTCCGGCGCCCTCGCGCGACGTCAGTCGAGCGCCGGACCGACCCGCCGGGCCAGCACCTGTCCCGGCCAGTCGCCGGACAGGAAGCGCTCGGTGGGGGTGAAGCCGCTGCGCTCGTAGAACGCGACCAGTTCGCCGCCGCCACCGGCCCAGCAGTCGACCCGCAGGAGGGCGACGCCGGCCCGCCGGGTCTGCTCGGCGGCGTGGGCAAGCAGTGCCGCACCGATGCCCCGGCCCGCGTACCGCCGGTCGGAGACCAGCAGCCGCACGTACCGCTCGGGTTCCCCGGCCGGCGCGATCGGCAGCTGCGGGCTGGGGCCGTGGTCCAGCACCAGGCCGCCGACGGGCACCCCGTCCAGCTCCGCGACGTACGGGGTGTTCTCGGTCGTGTACCGCGCGACCCGTGCCGGCCCGTCCGGGCGCTGCGAGTAGGGCGTCGTGCCCCACTGCTCGGTGTTGCCGCGGGCGTTCATCCAGGCCACGGCGGAATCGAGCATGTCCAGCAGGGCCGGTGCGTCCGCCGGGCCGCCCGGCCGGATCCGTATCGCATGTGCGGTGTCGTTCACGGCGGAAGCTTAGGCGGAGGCGGTCCCGTGTCGCCTCATCCGTAGCGGACCGGCAGGGGCTTGACGCCTTTGGTGGGTCCGGACGCAGCCGCCGGACCTCGCCGGTGAGCCCGAAGTCGGGGTGACGGCGCGCGATTTCACGGATCAGCGCCGTGATCCGGCTGGGCCGGCCATGCGCCGAGGCAGCAGTGGGGTCCGCCGCCGGCCGAAGGCGAGGTGCCCGTCGGGGGTGCGGCTGCCGCGTGCAGTCGAACCTTGCATCCGACCGACCCGGTGACCTGCGAGACGAAGAGTCAGTCTGCACAGCGCACAGAATGTCGGGCACCGGTGGCCCGCTCCGTGGTCACGCTGACCTGCGCGCGCAGCGACGTACGGACCGCCGGCCCGGCCCGGGCACCCCCACGAGCCTCAGGGCCCACAGGGCCGGTCCGGAGGTCCGTTCCCCCGGTGGGGGCGGTCAGTGCTTGCGCAGGCGCGAGGAGTAGTCCTCGGGCGGCAGGAACTTCGACCAGCGTTCCGGGAACTCCGACGGCATGCCCTCGTCCTCGTCGTCCTCCGACTCGCCCTCCGCCATCGCGCGCCAGGCGGCGGCCCGCGCGATCAGCTGCGCGGCCTCCGCCTCACGGGCCCGTTCGTTCACCTCGCGCGCCGCCGCCGTGGCCACCGAGGGCCAGACGCGGTCGATGGCGGCGTTGACGGCGGCGCCGACGAGCACCGCGAAGGCCGAGATGCCGATCCAGAGCAGGACGGCGACGGGCGCCGCGAGGGAGCCGTAGATCGTCGGCCCCTCCACGGTGTTGGTGAGGTAGATCCGCAGCAGGAACGAGCCCAGCACCCACATGGCCAGGGCCACCAGCGCGCCCGGCACGTCCTCGATCCACGGCGAGCGCACGGGCACCGACACGTGGTAGAGCGTGGTCAGGAAGGCGATGGACAGCAGGGTCACGGTCGGCCAGTACAGGACGGCGATCACCTCGGTGCCCCACGGCACCAGCCGGACCACGGCGTCCGGCCCCACCACCATCAGCGGCAGCACGATCGCGCCGATCAGCAGGGCGATGATGTAGAGCAGGAAGGCCAGCAGCCGGGTCTTGACGATGCCGCGGTGGCCGTCGAGCCCGTACATCACGGTGATGGTGTCGATGAAGACGTTGACGGCCCGGGATCCCGACCACAGGGCGAAGGCGAAACCGAGGGAGATCAGGTCGGGTCTGCCGCTGCGGGTGACGTCGTCCAGCAGGGGCCGGGCGATGTCGTTGACGCCGCGGTCGGACAGGACCGTGCCGACCGCACGCAGGATGTTCTCCTCGATGCTCTCGACCGTACGGGTGTCCGTCCACCCGTCCACGTAGCCGAGCAGGCCCAGCAGGCCCAGGAACAGCGGGGGCAGGGAGAGCAGTGTGAAGAACGCCGCTTCGGCCGCGAGTCCGAGGATGCGGTACTCGATGCACGAGTTGACGGTGTCCTTCAGCAGCAGCCAGCCCATCTTGCGCTTCGAGACGTTGCGGTAGAGGGCGCGGGCCCGGTGGAGCCGTCCTGCGATCCGCTCGGGTGTTTCTTTTGCTGGCTGCACGTCCTTACGGTATCCGCATGGCAGCCACCACCCACACAGTCAGCAACCAGGCCCCGCCCCTGGTGGGCCACGACGTCTACACCGGCGATCGGGCCCTGACCGAGGGCGTCGAGCGTCACCTGGCGACCGCGGATCCCGAACTCCTCGGCGAGGTACGGCAGGAGCTCACGGACCTCGGGCGCGCGGCCGGTTCCGCACAGGCCCAGGAATGGGGCGCGCAGGCGAACGACAACCCTCCGAAACTGCGCACTCACGATCGGTACGGGAACCGTATCGACGAGGTGGAATTCCACCCTGCGTGGCACCGGCTGCTCGGGCACGCGGTGGGCGCCGGGCTCACCGACGCCTGGGGGCGGCCCGCGGGGCACCTGCGCCGGGCCGCCGGGTTCTTCCTGTGGTCGCAGGCCGAGGCGGGCCACGGCTGCCCGGTCTCGATGACGCACGCGGCCGTGCCGGCCCTGCGGGCCGATCCGTCGATCGCGGCCGAGTGGGAGCCCCGGCTGACCTCCCACGTGTACGAGGAGGGGCTGCGGCCGGCCGCGCAGAAGGCCGGGGTGCTCTTCGGCATGGGGATGACCGAGAAGCAGGGCGGCAGCGACGTACGCGCCAACACGACGGCCGCCGTGCCGCTGGACGCGTCCGGCGAATACCTGCTGACCGGGCACAAGTGGTTCTGCTCGGCGCCGATGTGCGACGGGTTCCTGGTGCTGGCGCAGGCACCGGGCGGACTGACCTGCTTCCTGGTGCCGCGGGTGCTGGAGGACGGCACGCGCAACGTCTTCGCGATCCAGCGGCTGAAGGACAAGCTGGGCAACCGGTCGAACGCGTCCAGCGAGGTCGAGTTCGACGGGACCTGGGCTCGGCGGGTCGGCGAGGAGGGCCGCGGGGTGCGGACCATCATCGAGATGGTCGCGGCGACCCGGTTGGACTGCGTCATCGGCTCGGCAGCGCTGATGCGGCAGGCGCTGACCCAGGCCATACATCACGCGGAGCACCGCTCTGCTTTCGGAGCGCTGCTCATCGACCAGCCGCTGATGCGCAACGTGCTCGCGGACCTCGCCCTGGAGTCGGAGGCCGCCACCGCCCTGACGCTGCGCCTGGCCGCCGCCAACGACGCCGGGACCGAGCAGGAGAAGGCCTTCCTGCGCCTGGCCGTGCCCGCCGCGAAGTACTGGGTGACCAAGCGCTGTACGCCGATGGTGGCCGAGGCGCTGGAGTGTCTGGGCGGCAACGGCTACGTCGAGGAGTCCGGGCTGCCGAGACTGCTGCGCGAATCCCCGCTGAACTCCATCTGGGAGGGTTCGGGCAACGTCCAGGCCCTGGACGTACTGCGCGCCCTCCAGCGGGAGCCGCAGGCACTGAACGCCTTCCTCCAGGAGGTGGGGCTCGCCCGGGGCGCCGACCACCGGCTGGATTCGGCCATCAAGGACCTGCTGACGGATCTCGCCGATCTGGAGGGGATCGAGGCGCGGGCCCGCCGGGTCGTGGAGCGCATGGCCCTGGTGCTCCAGGGATCGTTGCTGGTCCGGTGGGCTCCCCCGGAGGTGGCGGACGCCTTCTGCGCCTCGCGGCTGGGCGGTGACTGGGGTACGGCCTTCGGCACGCTGCCCCACAGCCTGGATCTGCGTGCGGTCGTGGAACGGGCGCGGATCACGGGCTAGGGAGGAGCCCCCGTCGGGCTCCCCTGCGGTCCCCAAACCGCTCCGAGCCGGGATCCGGGCCCGTCGACCGGCACAGAGGTGGCGCCGCGCCGACTCGGCACCACCTCTGAACCGAAGCCCCGAGGAGGAGCTGTCACGCCGCTCGGGCGACGTCCGGACATTTTCGGTCGGACGTCCGGGACTTGGCGAGAGTTGCATAGCGTTGCAACCCTTGGGTCGGCAGCCGCCCGTCGGGCGCCCCCGGGGAAGCGGCCCCCGGGGCACCTGCGGACCGCCGGGCGGCCGGCGTCGTACGTCCTGTTCGCACGGGGAGGTTCCGGTGGCCGACACCACAGGCATGACGGTCGATGTGGCACGCATCTCGGCCATGCACCCTCGGGAGGCCACGCGTCTGCTCAAGGGGGTGCGCGCGGCCGCGCTGGCGGGCGACCGCCCGCCGGCCGCGCCCCGGCCGGAGATCGCGGAGTCCTGGCGCCGGATGCTGGCCGGCGGCGTGCACCCGGACCGGGACGCGCGCTCGCGGATGCTGTCGGCCGCCGAGACGGAGGAGCGGCGCCACGTCTCCCCGCTGCGGGAGGTGCTTCCCGTGCTGCGCGAGGGCCTGCTGCCCGCGCTCGACGGGGCGCTCCACATCATGGTCGTCGCGGACGCGGACGGGCGGCTGCTGTGGCGGGAGGGCCACAGCTCCATCCTGCGCAAGGCGGACCGGCTCGGCTTCGCGGTCGGCGCGGACTGGGACGAGGCCGTGGTCGGCACGAACGGTGTGGGAACGGCCCTGGTGGCCCGGCGGCCGGTGCAGGTGTTCTCGGCGGAGCACTTCGTCTCCAGCCACCACGACTGGACCTGTGCGGGGGCGCCGGTGCGGGACCCGCGCGACGGCCGGCTGCTGGGCGTGGTCGACGTCAGCGGGCCGCTGGCCACCATGCACCCTGCGACGCTGGCCTG
Source organism: Streptomyces sp. NPDC046349 (assembly GCF_055587885.1). NCBI lineage: Bacteria > Bacillati > Actinomycetota > Actinomycetes > Kitasatosporales > Streptomycetaceae > Streptomyces > Streptomyces sp. NPDC046349. Next base: position 10,400 of record NZ_JBVJFK010000007.1, on the reverse strand, counting down.
GGTGAGTGCGGTGGCCCGGCTCGCGGAACGGGAGCTGCGTATCCGGCACCTGGAGTCGTTGGAGCGGCTGCGGGCGGTGGCGGCCCCGCTGATGGCCCGGCTGCCGGGGCCGGCGCTGGCCGTCGACCCGCACGGCTGGACGGCCGCGGTGACGGGGCTGGCCCCGTCGGAGCGGATCCCGCTGCCGAAGGACTTCGCACCGGGCCGGGTGTGGATGCCGCAGCTCGGCGACTGCGTGGCGGAGCCGCTGCCCGGCGGCTGGCTGCTGCGGATCGCGCAGGACCGTGCGGGCACGGCGGCGACCCGGGTCGTCCTGGACCTCAGCCGGGCGGGGTCGTGGTCGGCGACGGTGTACGGGTCGTCCGGGAGCTGGTCGCAGGAGCTGAGCCCGCGCCACGCGGAGCTGCTGTTCCTGCTCGCGGAGAGCCCGCGGGGGCGCTCGGCCGCGGAGCTGTCCGCGGAGGTGTTCGGCGACCCGACCCGCACCGTGACGGTCCGGGCGGAGCTGTCCCGCGTCCGCCGCCACCTGGGGGGCGTCCTGGCCCACCGGCCGTACCGTTTCGCGGAGGACGTGGAGGTGGAGCTGATCCGCCCGCAGGACCCGGCCGCGCTGCTCCCGCACTCCACGGCGCCCGCGGTGGTCCGGGCCCGCCTGGGCCGGACCGGACCCGGCATGATTCCCTGAGCTGCATGAGCACCATCACACTCACCACCTGGTCGCTGGAGATGACCTCTCCGGCGGACCTCGTCCCGGCGGCTCCGGCGGGCCAGGAGATATCCATCGTGCGGTCGGAGGTCCCCTCCCCCGAGTTCAGCCGCTTCCTCTACGCGTCGGTGGGCGGCGACATCCACTGGACGGACCGGCTGTCCCTGACCCGGGCGCAGTGGGTTGAGCAGCTCGACCGGCCCGGTGTGGAGACGTGGGTGGCGTACGACCGGGGCACGCCGGCGGGATACGTGGAGCTCGACCCGCAGGACGACGGCGTGGTGGAGATCATGTACTTCGGCCTGCTGCCCGACTTCCGCGGCCGCCGCATCGGCGGGCACCTGCTGACCGTCGGCGTGGAACGGGCCTGGGACCTCGCGTCGCGCTGGCCGGACCGCGAGCCCACCCGCCGGGTGTGGGTCCACACCTGCAGCCAGGACGGCCCGACGGCGATGGCGAACTACCAGCGGCGCGGCTTCAAGGTCTTCAGGACGGAGACGGAAGAGAAGGAGGAAGTCCCGACGCCGGGCCCCTGGCCCGGAGCGTGACGCCTTCGGCGGGGTCCGCCGAGTGCTGGGGCGGGCCGTTCTCCGGCTGCGGCCGGTGGCCGCGCCTCAACCCCCGGCGCGGCCGGGTGTGGTGTCCCTGGTCGGGGTCGGGGGTGGGGACACCCCGGGGGCTCCCCGCAGGACGGGGCGCAACCACCGGGTACGAGCGAGACACGCCTGCACGCGCCGAGCCGGGGAGAGCCCCCGCACGGGCAGCACCCCCACCCGAAGCCACCGTTCCCGGCTGCCGCCCCGGTCAGGAACACCACCCCAGCCCCGACGGCGCTTGAGGCGCGGCTGCCGGGCCGGAACAGCGGCCGGATCGGCGTGGCAACGGGACGGAGCGGAGGCGCCCGCGCATTCTGGAGGTCCGTCGAAACCAGGCGAGGACCATGAGCGCCGAAGGCCCCCCGGATCCGACCGACGAGCCGGGCATCCCGCAGACCGGACGCCAGGGCCGCCGGCTGGCCGGACCACACCGCTGGCAAAGCCTGATCGCGGCCCTCGTGGCTGCCGGGGCGGCGGTCGTCGTGGCGATCATCTCCAAGCCACCAGCTCCTACGCCGCCTACGCCGACGACCCCGCCCACAGTCGCCGACGCCACCGCCGGGACCCGCGTCACCACCCTGGTCGCCCGGCAGTACGCGGATCCCTCCGCGACCCCGGCAGGGGTCGCGGTCTACTTCGAGGGGACCGTGAGCGGGCTGGACCCCCGCTGGACCGTCGTCGCCTTCGTCCGCCGGGCCAACGAGCGCTCCGGCTGGCCCGTCGCCTTCGCCGAGGTCGACCGCCACCGCGGCACCTGGAAGGCGACCGTCCAGGTGCCCCGGCCGCGCCTCCCTCTGGAGATGGCGGCCGGAGTGGCCCCGTTCCCTGGCGATCGCGTCGAAGCGACTCCGGAGGGCGCGACCCCCTCGGCATCGCCTCACCCGACGGACACGGCGACGCTGCACGGCCTGCTGGAGGAGGAGATCCGGCGGGACGGCCCGGAGGCCCACGGGGTGGAGATTCTCACGCCCTTCCGCCCTGTACCCACGGCGACGCCGTAGCCGGGCGCCCGGTCTCGACCCAGCCGCCCAACCCGGCGCTTCCGCACGTGACCCCCGTCACTTCGTCCCACAATGCGGGACTACTTCGTCCGTATCGTGGACAGTAGTGGACTCCTCCAATCGGCCCATGACACGCTTCCGCCATGAATGGAGCTGGAATTGCCTTGGTGAGTCGGCGGCACGTCGACCTCGGCCGCATGTCCAGCGCCATCTGTCCGGCGTGCTGACGGAACCAGCAACCGCCGCACATCGCCGCAATCCCGGCATCGCCGCCGTGGAAGTGTCGATCATCGCAGTCCCCTGAAGGCCGAATTCCGCCCTGTCCGCCGGTCACCCCGGCAAGGCGCGGGCAATCAGCCGCACCCGCTCAGCGTCCAGGGGTCACGCCACCCCGCTCGCTTCACATGCCCCTGCCCTGAGCCGCCCAAGAAGGACGTACCGCCATGGCCGCCACCCCCGAAACGCCCGCGCCCGCCGCCGCAGCCGCCGCGCGCCGCAAGACCGGCCGTCACCGCGGCGAGGGACAGTGGGCCGTCGGACACCACACGCCCCTCAACGGCAACGAGCAGTTCAAGAAGGACGACGACGGTCTCAATGTGCGGACACGCATTGAGACGATCTACGCCCACCGGGGCTTCGACTCCATCGACCCCAACGACCTGCGCGGCCGCATGCGCTGGTGGGGCCTCTACACCCAGCGCAAGCCCGGGATCGACGGCGGCAAGACCGCGATCCTGGAGCCGGAGGAGCTGGACGACAAGTACTTCATGCTGCGCGTGCGCATCGACGGCGGCCGGCTGACCACCGAGCAGCTGCGCGTCATCGGCGAGATCTCCGAGGAGTTCGCGCGGGGCACCGCCGACCTCACCGACCGCCAGAACGTGCAGTACCACTGGATCCGGATCGAGGACGTCCCGGAGATCTGGCGCCGCCTGGAGGCCGTGGGCCTGTCCACCACCGAGGCCTGCGGCGACACGCCCCGCGTCATCCTCGGCTCGCCCGTCGCCGGCATCGCCCAGGACGAGATCATCGACGGCACGCCCGCCATCGACGAGATCTACCGCCGCATCGTGGGCAACAAGGACTTCTCCAACCTGCCCCGCAAGTTCAAGTCCGCGATCTCCGGCTCGCCGCTCCTCGACGTGGCGCACGAGATCAACGACGTCGCCTTCGTGGGCGTGAACCACCCCGAGCACGGTCCCGGCTTCGACGTCTGGGTCGGCGGCGGCCTGTCCACCAACCCCAAGCTCGGTGTGCGCCTGGGTACCTGGGTCTCGCTCGACGAGGTCCCGGACGTGTACGAGGGCGTCATCTCGATCTTCCGTGACTACGGCTACCGCCGGCTGCGCACCCGCGCCCGCCTGAAGTTCCTCGTCGCCGACTGGGGCGCGGCCAAGTTCCGCCAGGTCCTGGAGGACGAGTACCTGAAGCGGAAGCTGACCGACGGCCCCGCTCCCGAGCAGCCCTCCGGCCAGTGGCGCGACCACGTCGGCGTCCACCAGCAGCAGGACGGCAAGTTCTACGTCGGCTTCGCCCCCCGCGTGGGCCGCGTGGACGGCGCCACCCTGACCAAGATCGCGGACATCGCGGAGCAGCACGGCTCAGGCCGCCTGCGCACCACCGCCGAGCAGAAGATGATCGTGCTCGACATCGAGGCCGACAGGGTCGACTCGGTCGTCGAGGCACTGGAGGCGCTGGACCTGCGGGTCAAGCCGTCCCCGTTCCGCCGCGGCACGATGGCCTGCACCGGCATCGAGTTCTGCAAGCTGGCCATCGTCGAGACCAAGGCGCGCGGCGCCTCGCTCATCGACGAACTGGAGCGCCGCCTGCCGGACTTCGCCGAGCCGCTCACCATCAACATCAACGGCTGCCCGAACGCCTGCGCCCGTATCCAGGTGGCGGACATCGGTCTCAAGGGGCAGCTGGTCCTGGACGAAGACGGCAACCAGGTGGAGGGCTACCAGGTCCACCTGGGCGGCGCACTCGGCCTGGAGGCCGGCTTCGGACGCAAGGTCCGCGGCCTCAAGGTCACCTCGGCCGGTCTACCCGACTACGTCGAGCGGGTCGTCAAGAGCTACGAGGAGCAGCGCGAGGACGGCGAGCGCTTCGCGGCCTGGGTCGCCCGCGCGGACGAGAAGAGCCTCTCGTGAGCGAGCGAGCCGCACCGTTCTACTGCCCCTACTGCGGTGACGAGGACCTGTTCCCCCACGAGACGGGCCACGGCGCGTGGGAATGCAGGGCCTGCAACCGGGCCTTCCAGCTGAAGTACCTCGGGCTGCTGGCCCGGGGCGTTCGGTCCGATGCAGCGGGATCCGCGGAAGGCGACGAGATATGACCACCACTCAAGACGCCCGTCTCGAGAACGCGACGCTCAAGAACGCGACGCTCAAGGAGCTGGCCGAGCAGGCGGGCCGCGACCTGGAGGACGCCTCCGCGCCGGACATCCTGCGCTGGGCGGCCGACACCTTCGGCGGGAAGTTCGCCGTGACCTCCTCCATGGAGGACGCGGTCGTCGCCCACCTTGCCTCGCGGGTCCTCCCCGGTGTGGACGTGGTCTTCCTCGACACGGGCTACCACTTCGAGGAGACCATCGGCACCCGGGACGCGGTCGAAGCGGTGATGGACGTCAACGTCATCACGCTGACCCCGCGTCAGACCGTGGCCGAGCAGGACGCCGAGTACGGCCCGAGGCTGCACGACCGGGACCCGGACCTGTGCTGCGCGCTGCGCAAGGTCAAGCCGCTGGAAGAGGGCCTGACGGCATACGACGCGTGGGCGACGGGCCTGCGCCGCGACGAGTCCCCGACCCGGGCGAACACCCCCGTGGTCGGCTGGGACGAGAAGCGGCGGAAGGTCAAGATCTCGCCGATCGCCCGCTGGACGCAGGACGACGTGGACGCGTACGTCGCCGAGCACGGCGTGCTCACCAACCCGCTGCTGACCGACGGCTACGCCTCCGTCGGCTGCGCCCCCTGCACCCGCCGCGTGGCGGAGGGCGAGGACGCGCGGTCCGGCCGCTGGGCCGGGCGGGGCAAGACCGAGTGCGGACTGCACGGCTGATGACGACCAGCGAAGAACTTACGGAGACAGAGCAGATGAGCGTGAGCGACCAGGGCGCCACCGTGTGGCTGACCGGGCTGCCGAGCGCGGGCAAGACCACCATCGCCTACGCGCTGGCCGAGCGGCTGCGCGCCGAGGGCCACCGCGTGGAGGTGCTCGACGGGGACGAGATCCGCGAGTTCCTCTCCGCCGGCCTCGGTTTCGGCCGCGAGGACCGGCACACCAACGTGCAGCGGATCGGCTTCGTCGCCGAACTCCTCGCGAGCAACGGCGTCAAGGCGCTGGTGCCGGTGATCGCGCCGTTCGCCGACAGCCGCGAGGCCGTCCGAAAGCGGCACGCCGCCGCGGCGACGGACTACCTCGAGGTGCACGTGGCCACCCCGGTCGAGGTGTGCTCCGAGCGTGACGTGAAGGGTCTGTACGCCAAGCAGGCGGCGGGCGAGATCTCCGGTCTGACCGGGGTCGACGACCCGTACGAGGCGCCGGAGTCCCCGGACCTCCGTATCGAGTCGCACACGCAGACCGTGCAGGAGTCGGCCTCGGCCCTGCACGCGCTGCTCACCGAGAGGGGTCTGGCATGACGACGACCGTCGCACACGTCCACGAAGAGACGGACGCGCCCTACGCACTGTCGCACCTCGACGCCCTCGAGTCCGAGGCCGTGCACATCTTCCGCGAGGTGGCGGGCGAGTTCGAGAAGCCGGTGATCCTCTTCTCCGGCGGCAAGGACTCCATCGTCATGCTGCACCTGGCTCTGAAGGCGTTCGCGCCGGCGCCGGTGCCCTTCGCGCTGCTGCACGTCGACACGGGCCACAACTTCCCCGAGGTGCTGGAGTACCGCGACCGCACCGTGGCCGAGCACGGGCTGCGCCTGCACGTGGCGTCCGTCCAGGACTACATCGACGCCGGCAAGCTGCGCGAGCGCCCCGACGGCACCCGCAACCCGCTGCAGACCGTCCCGCTGACGGAGGCGATCCAGCAACTGAAGTTCGACGCCGTCTTCGGCGGCGGCCGCCGCGACGAGGAGAAGGCCCGCGCCAAGGAGCGGGTGTTCTCCCTGCGCGACGAGTTCTCCCAGTGGGACCCGCGCCGCCAGCGGCCCGAGCTGTGGCAGCTCTACAACGGCCGCCACGCGCCCGGCGAGCACGTGCGCGTCTTCCCGCTCTCCAACTGGACCGAGCTGGACGTGTGGCAGTACATCGCCCGCGAGGGCATCGAGCTGCCGGAGATCTACTTCGCCCACGAGCGCGAGGTCTTCAAGCGCAACGGCATGTGGCTGACGGCCGGCGAGTGGGGCGGCCCCAAGGAGGGCGAGACGCCCGAGACGCGGCTCATCCGCTACCGCACCGTCGGTGACATGTCCTGCACCGGCGCCGTCGACTCCGACGCCGTCACGCTCGACGCCGTGATCGCCGAGATCGCCGTCTCCCGCCTCACCGAGCGGGGCGCGACCCGCGCCGACGACAAGATGTCCGAGGCCGCGATGGAAGACCGCAAGCGCGAAGGGTACTTCTAGAAATGACCAGCACCACCGATCAGGTCGCCGGGCTCGACGACCTCGCGGCCACCACCCTGCTGCGCTTCGCGACCGCCGGTTCCGTCGACGACGGCAAGTCCACCCTGGTGGGCCGGCTGCTGCACGACTCCAAGTCGGTGCTGACCGACCAGATGGAGGCCGTCGAGGCCGTCTCCGCCCAGCGCGGCCAGGAGGCCCCGGACCTGGCGCTGCTCACCGACGGCCTGCGGGCCGAGCGCGAGCAGGGCATCACCATCGACGTCGCCTACCGCTACTTCGCCACCGCGCGTCGCCGGTTCATCCTCGCGGACACCCCCGGGCACGTGCAGTACACCCGCAACATGGTGACCGGGGCCTCCACCGCCGACCTGGCCGTGGTCCTGGTCGACGCCCGCAACGGCGTGATCGAGCAGACCCGCCGGCACGCGGCCGTGGCGGCGCTGCTGCGCGTCCCGCACGTGGTCCTCGCCGTGAACAAGATGGACCTCGTCGGCTACCAGGAGTCGGTCTTCGCGGCGATCGCGGAGGAGTTCACCGCCTACGCCTCGGACCTGGGCGTCCCGGAGATCACCACGATCCCGATCTCGGCCCTGGCCGGCGACAACGTGGTGGAGCCGTCCGCGAACATGGACTGGTACGGCGGCCCGACGGTGCTGGAGCACCTGGAGACCGTCCCGGTCAGCCATGACCTCACCGCCTGCCCGGCGCGTTTCCCGGTGCAGTACGTGATCCGCCCGCAGTCCGCGGAGCACCCCGACTACCGGGGCTACGCGGGCCAGATCGCCTCCGGCGTGCTGCGCGTAGGCGAGGCCGTCACGGTCCTGCCGTCGGGCCGTACCTCGGTCATCGAGGGCATCGACGCGCTGGGCGAGTCGGTGGACATCGCCTGGGCGCCGCAGTCGGTGACGGTGCGTCTGAAGGACGACATCGACATCTCGCGCGGCGACCTGATCGCACCGTCCGCGAAGGCCCCGGCCACCACTCAGGACGTCGTCGCGACCGTCTGCCACGTGGCGGACCAGCCGCTCTCCGTCGGCGCGCGGGTGCTGCTCAAGCACACGACCCGCACGGTCAAGGCGATCGTCAAGGAGATCCCGTCGCGGCTGACCCTGGACGACCTGTCCCAGCACCCGGAGCCCGGGCAGCTGGTGGCCAACGACATCGGCCTCGTCGTCGTCCGCACCGCCGAGCCCCTCGCGCTCGACGCCTACGCCGATTCCCGCCGTACCGGATCGTTCCTGCTCATCGACCCGGCCGACGGCACCACGCTGGCGGCGGGCATGGCGGGCGAGTCCTTCGCCTCCCAGGCCGAGACGGCCGTCCAGCCGGACGACGAGGGCTGGGACTTCTAGGCGTGTTCACCGATCTCTATGCGACGTTCGCGAAGGAGGGCGGCCGCGTCGGCAGCGGCGCCCTCGGCAGCGGCCAGGGAGGGGTGGCGCGATGTGCGCGATGACCGCCACCGTCCCCGACGAGCCGTTCCCGTCCCCGTTCCACAGACGAAGACCCGCGCCGTAGACCACGGCGCGCCGAGAGGAAGTCCTCGCGTGCCTGTTACCCGTGCCACCCTGCGCCGCGGCCTCGCCGCTGCCGCCGCCCTGCCTGTGCTGCTCGGCGCCCTCGCCTCCTGCGGCTACGGCTCCCAGGCGGAGGACAGGGGCGACGCGAAGGCGAACGCCGCTGCCGCCGGCGGCAAGAAGCTGTCGGCGCCGGAGGTCCGCATCGGGTACTTCCCGAACCTGACGCACGCCACCGCCCTGGTCGGCATCCAGGAAGGCCTGATCCAGGAGGAACTCGGGGGAACGGCCGTCAAGCCGCAGGCCTTCAACGCCGGTCCGTCCGAGATCGAGGCCCTCAACGGCGGCTCCCTCGACATCGGTTTCATCGGCCCGTCGCCGTCGGTCAACGGCTACGTGAAGTCGAAGGGCTCGAACCTGCGGATCATCTCCGGCTCCGCCTCGGGCGGTGTGAAGCTGGTCGTGAACCCGGACCGGATCAAGACCCTGGACGACCTCAAGGGCAAGAAGATCGCCACCCCGCAGAAGGGGAACACGCAGGACGTCGCGTTCCTCAACTGGATCTCCGAGAAGGGCTGGAAGGTCGACCCGGAGTCCGGCAAGGGTGACGTCTCCGTCGTCCGCACCGACAACAAGGTGACCCCGGACGCCTTCAAGCAGGGCTCCGTCGACGGCGCCTGGGTGCCGGAGCCCACAGCCTCCAAGCTCGTCTCCGACGGCGGGTCCGTCCTCCTCGACGAGACCGCGTTGTGGCCCGAGAAGAAGTTCGTGATCACGAACATCATCGTGTCGCAGAAGTTCCTCAAGGCCCACCCGGACGTCGTCGAGGCCGTCCTCCGGGGCACCGTGAAGACCAACGAGTGGATCCACGCCAACCCGGAGAAGGCAAAGGCCTCCGCCAACGCCCGGCTTGCGGCGGACAGCGGGAAGCCGCTCGACGCGAAGGTCATCGACCCGGCGTGGCCGAGCATCCAGATCACCGACGACCCGCTGGCCTCGACGCTGAAGACCCAGGCGGACTGGGCGGTCAAGGCCGAGCTGATCGAGCAGCCCGACCTCGCCGGCATCTACGACCTGACGCTGCTGAACAAGGTCCTGAAGGCCGCCGGCAAGCCCGAGGTCTCCGACGCCGGCCTCGGCGCCGAGTAACCCGTAATCCAGCAATCCCAGGAGGTGACGACCATGGCCACGACGCTCGCCAAGGCTGCCGAGGACGCGGTGGCGCAGCACACGCACGCCGCCCGTATCGAGCACGTCTCGAAGTCCTTCTCCGGCCCGGCCGGATCGCAGCTCGTCCTGGACGACATCAGCCTCGATGTCGCTCCCGGAGAGTTCGTCACCATCCTGGGGGCCTCCGGCTGCGGAAAGTCCACCCTGCTCAACCTGGTCGCCGGCCTCGACAAGCCGTCCGCGGGATCCATCCAGACCCCCGGCGGCCGCCCCGCGCTCATGTTCCAGGAACACGCCCTCTTCCCGTGGCTGACCGCCGGCAAGAACATCGAACTCGCCCTGCGCCTGCGCGGAGTCGCCAAGACCGACCGCAGGACCGAGGCCGAACGCCTGCTCGAACTCGTCCGCCTCGGCGGCGCCCACGGCAAACGCGTCCACGAACTGTCCGGCGGCATGCGCCAGCGCGTCGCCCTCGCCCGCGCCCTCGCCCAGGACAGCCGCCTGCTGCTGATGGACGAACCCTTCGCCGCCCTCGACGCCATCACCCGCGACGTCCTGCACGGCGAACTCACCCGCATCTGGGCAGAGACGGGCCTGTCGGTCCTCTTCGTCACCCACAACGTCCGCGAGGCCGTCCGCCTCGCCCAACGCGTCGTCCTGCTCTCCTCCCGACCCGGACGGGTCGCCCGGCAATGGACCGTCGACATCCCGCAACCCCGCCGCATCGAGGACGCGGACGTCGCGGAACTGTCCCTCGAGATCACCGAACACCTGCGTGGGGAGATCCGCCGCCATGGCCAGCACTGAAACGAAGGCGACAACGGACGACCTCGC
>NZ_JBVJFK010000006.1:209849-486015 GCF_055587885.1 Streptomyces sp. NPDC046349 | reverse complement strand
ACGAAAGCACCCCCGAACAGCTCCGCCAGCGACTCGTCCCACTCGTCCGGCACAACGCCACGCACGTCGTACGCCTTGACGATGTTCGAAAGATCTGCGGCCACTGCCTGCCCTCCTGAGGTTCTGTGCGGTCCGGCAAACCTACCCTGAACCAGCAGCTGTCCCGCAGATGACCCGAGGTCAGGAATCCGGCGATCTGAGGACGCGCAGGTGTCCGCGGCGGGTCTCGCCGGTGGTCCGGCCGTCCTTGCCGGATCCGCCGGGCCCGGGGGCGCGGCCCGGCGGGCGCGCGGCTTCGCGGACGGCGTTGGCCAGGGCTTCGAGGTCGTCGCCGCTGGGGCGCGACGGACCGGACCCGTCGGCCAGACGGACGACCTCCCAGCCCCGCGGGGCTGTCAGGCGCTCCGAGTGCTCGGCGCACAGGTCGTAGCAGTGGGGTTCGGCGTATGTGGCGAGCGGGCCGAGAACTGCGGTCGAATCGGCGTAGACGTACGTCAGTGTCGCGACGGCAGGGCGGCCGCACGCGGTGCGCGAACAGCGACGTACAAGGCTCACGACGTTGGACGGTACCGCACTCTTGACCGGGCCGCGACGACTCCACCGCTGCTCACTCCCCCGTGTCGTGCTCGGAGCTACCCTGCGGGGGTGACGGACACCCCTCTGCCCCCTTGCCCCGCCGAGCCCCCCGCGGGGGTCCCCGTCGAGCCCAGAACGCGTCGGCGGGACCGGCACGGGCGCGGGATGCGCGGTCCGCTGGCCCCTCCGCAGGTACCCCTGGCGGCGAGCCGGGCGGAGCTGTTCGGGGATCTCGTACGGGACTCCGTCGAGCGGCTGGAGCGGCGCTGGCCGCAGCTGTCCGACGTGGAGTTCCTGGTCGCCGACGTGCCGGGGCCGCCGGGCGGTGCGGACGGCGGCTGGAACGACGAGGCGGTGCCGCTCGGTGCGGTGTCGGAGTCCCGCCAGGGGCGGCCGGCCCGGATCGTGGTGTTCCGGCGGCCGGTGGAGATCCGTACGAAGACCCGCGACGAGAAGGCGATGCTGGTCCACGAGATCGTGGTGGAGCAGGTGGCGGAGCTGCTCGGACTCACTCCGGAGACGGTGGACCCCCGCTACGGCCAGGACTGACGACCGTTGCGGACGCGGCGGGGGCCCTGACCGTCACCTGGTCAGGACGGAGAGGTCCTGGACGGCCTTGGGGACGGACACCGTGGAGTGGTCGTCGGAAAGGCCCTGGACGGTGAACATCGGGATGCCGTCGTTCGGGAGGGACAGGGTGCGGGCCGCATGGACCGGGCCGCCCGAGAGGGTCTCGACGGTGAGGGCGTAGGAGCCCTTCCCACCGGCGGGTGCCAGGGTCAGTGTCTGCGTGGTGCCCGCCTTGATCGTGACCTCCTGGGAGGCCGGCTCACCGCCTCCGGTGCCCGGGGACGCCGTCACCTTCACCTTCGCCTCGGCGCTCGGCGCGGTGAGCGACAGCACGGTGGTGTTCTCCTCGGGCCGGTTGTCGGCGACGGTCGCCCGGGCCCCGACGGCCCGGGTGGCCGGGACGAAGCCGAGCTCCTGCTTGGCGCCGCTGCCGCGGACCACGCGTACCGCCGCGACCAGCGGGGCGGTCTTCTCGGCATCCGCCGGGGTGAGCAGCAGCGAGCCGGGCTCGCCGCGGGTCAGGTCCTTGAGGTCCACGACCGCCGTCATGCCCGCCTTGACATGCAGCTGCTCGCTGCCGGCCGGGCTGATGGCGCCGCCCGGTCCGGCCAGGCGCACCTTCAGGTCCGCGTCCTCCTCGCCGGGCACGAAGGCGACCAGCCGTACGGAGGCGGCGTCCGCCGGGATGCCGGGCAGCACCAGTGAGCCCGCCGGGTCGGTGGACGCGGGCAGCCAGTCGGCGCCCACGTTCTCCTCGGCGACCTGCACGGAGGCGCCCACCCGGCCCGCGCGGGTCGTCACGTGCGCGGTGGCGTCGGCGAGCTGGGTGGCCGGAAGCAGGGAGGAGAGCAGGACGGTCTTGGTGGACTTGGCGTCGACCCGGATGTTCTCGGCTGCGCCCGCGTCGGGCTTGGCCAGGCCGTCGGGGCCGAAGAGCGCGATGTCGACGATGGCGGCCGCGTCGTCGGGGTTGGTGAGGTGGACGTAGTCCTCGCGCCCCTTGGCGGTGCTGACCCCGGGGAACCAGAAGTCGGTACCGGGCTCGGTGCAGCCGACGCCGAGCACGCCTCGGGCCCGGCCGACCGAGACCTTGGTGGTCAGCTGTGCCGTCCAGCCGGGGGCGAGGACGCCGTCGGCGCTTCCGGTGAGCGCGGGGGCGTCGGCCCCGTTGGCGGTGGCTCCGACGGGCTTGCCGGGCTCCTTGGGCTCCAGGACGGGTTTGGCGTCCTTGGTGGCGCCGAGCAGCCGGGCGGAGCCCTTGCCCTCTCCGGCGGGGGCGCCGGGCGTGAACGAGGTGTAGGTGGTCTCGGCGATGTCCGACGAGCTCGGCCCGGGGCACACCAGCAGGGACCGCTCCACCGGCATCCGGGCCGAGGCCGCCGCCCTGCCGTCGGAGGACCCGCCCGCGGGGGCGGGCGCGGTGAGGGCGGCCACGCCGGTGAGGGCGGCCAGTGCCGCCGCCACGGCCGCCAGCGTCAGGGGTGCGCGCTGCTTCACTGCTGAGGGCTCCCGTCAGGACGCGGGTCGTGCTGTGCGTGGACGTCGTGGTGCGGGTACGGCTCGTAGGGCTGGTAGGGCTCGTACGGGTAGGGGTACTGCTGCTGGTCCTGGTGGTGGGCCGGCTGGTGCTGCTGCGGGTACGGGGTCTCGTGGGCCGCGCCGCCCTGCTGCTGGTCGTACCCGGGGTACTGCTCGTACGGGTACTGCTCCTGGGACTGCTGGGACTGCTGCGGCTCGTATGCGTAGCCGCCCTGGTCGCCGTAGGCCTGGTAGGTGTACGACTCCTCGCCGTACACCGGCTGTGCGGGGATCTGAGCGTACGGGTCGGCGGCGGTCGCGGTGTCCACGGGGCCGGGGGCCGCGTCCGCCTCGGCCTCGGCCTCGGCGCGGAGCCTGCGGGCGCGGCGGCCCTCGCCGGACTCGCCCGGACCGGGGCGGACCGCGGACGCGGCCTCCTCCTCGGGCAGGTCGTCGTCGAGCTCGGCGCGCCGGCCGGGCAGGGCCATCACCAGCAGGACCAGGGCGAGCAGGCCCTGGGTCCAGTTCCAGGCGGTCCGCAGCAGGGAGCCCTCGTGGACGAGGTCGAGGCGGCCTCCGTCGGCGGGGAGCTCGAAGCCCTGGGCCCAGCCGTCGAGGGTCTTCGGCTTGAGCGGCTTGCCGTCGAGCGTGGCCTGCCAGCCGGCGTCGGCGCGGTCGGCGATGCGCAGGACGCGGCCCGCCTCGCCGGCGGGGATCTTGCCGTGGGCCTCGACGGGACCCGCGGCGACCGGGATCGGGGCCTCGCCCTGCTTGGCGGAGACGATCACGGCGCGCGGCAGCCAGGGCTCCACGCCCCACAGCGCGGTGCCGTCCTGCTGGTGGCGCCTGCTCAGGCCGGGGGTGGCGTCGAGGACGCGGCGGATGTCTTCGGGCCCGCCGGGGCGGAACATCACGAAGCGGATGGCGTAGGCGCTGAGCTGGCTGGACTGGTCGGCGCCGGAGCCGGCGACGAGGTTGGAGACGACCTTGTCGAGCCGGGGGTCGTCGCCGGTCCGGGCGGTGATCTCGGCGTCGCCGAGGCGGCCGCCGGGGCCGCGGACGAGGCTGTAGGAGACCGTGGCGGGCCCGTCGAGGTCGAGGAGCAGGGTGCGGGTCTGGTTGTCGTCGCCGCCGGCGTCGGCGACGAAGGCCGGTACCTGCACCGGGTCGCGGCGCTGGAGCGGGCCGTCGGCGCCGGCGACCATCCAGGTGGCCGCGGCGATCAGCGGGCCCGCGGCGGCCGCGAGGGCGATCAGCGCGGCAAGCGGCTGGCGCCAGCCGAAGTTGCGGGCGGCGACCCGGTCCTTGGCGCCGTCCGCGCCGACCATCGCGGCGGCGAGGAGGGCGATTCCGTACACGAGGGTGGCCGGTCCGGCCCAGGCGGTCCGGTTGGCGAGGACCGCGAGGAGGAGGGCGGCCAGGGCGGTGGCCCAGGCGGTGCGTACGGCGAACTGCCGGTCGGTGCGCAGCAGGGCGGCCAGGGCGGCCAGGACGATGCCGGCGAGGAGCAGGCGGGCGCCGGTGCCGGGGCCGCCCGGGCTGATGCCGAGCAGGTCCAGTGCGCCCGCGGAGCCCGTTGCGTAGGGCACGCCGGCCTCCTGGAGGAAGCGGCCGGGGTGCGTGAGCAGGCCCAGCGACCAGGGGGCGAGGACGACGAGCGGGACGGCGAGGGTGGCGAGCAGCCGCAGGCCGTACGACTTCCACTGCGCGCGGCGCAGGACGAGCGCGGCGGCGCCGAGGAGGACGGCGAGCGGCCAGACGACGGGGGTGAAGGCGGTGGCCAGGGTCAGCAGGAGCGTGTACGTCCACACCGCGCGCCAGCCGCTGCGCTGCTCGGCGGCGGCCGCGTGCTCGCCGAGGCCGAAGGCGGCGACGGCGGAGCGGGCGATGAGGGGGAGCACGACGGCGAGGACGGCGGTGCCGAGGCGGCCGCCGGCGAGGGCGCCGGTGACGGCGGGCAGGAAGGCGTAGGCGGTGGCGGCCCATGCGCGCAGCAGCCGGGATTCGACGAGCGGCCGGGAGGCGAAGTAGGCGGTGAGGCCGGCCAGCGGGACGGAGGCGACGAGCAGGAGGGTCAGGGCGGCCTGGGTGGAGCCGAACAGCAGGGTGGAGAAGGCGCCGAGGACGGCCAGGTAGGGCGGGGCGGGGGCGGTGGAGCCGGTGCCCACGGGGTGCCAGCCGTCGGTGTGGATGCTCCACAGGTCGAGGCCGCTGTCGGGGGCGGGCAGCAGGGCGCCGCCCATGAGGGAGCCGCCGCCGATCAGGGCGCGGCAGGCCGCGAGGGAGACCAGGAGGAGGAGTCCGAAGAGGAAGGGGGCGGGGTTGCGCGCGATCCGCTTGAGGCGTGCGAAGCGCTCGGTCTCCTGGTAGTCGCCGTCCTCGCCGGGTGCGGTCAGGATGCTGCCGCCGCCGTGCCGGCCGGCGGGGGCGGAATCGGTGGCGCGGTTGCCGCCGAAGTAGCCGGCGAGCTGGTCGGCGTTGGCCCGCAGGGAGGCTCCCGGCGGGGGGAAGAGCGGGCGCAGTTCGGAGGCGGGGACGGCGGGGCGGCGGCGGGCCTTGCGGGCGGCGAGGAGGCGGCCGGGCCGCAGCAGGGTGGCGAGGAGGCCGGTGATCTCGTCGACGGCCTGGCCGGGCGCCTTGCCGATGAGGTAGGCGAGGGTCCGCAGCACGGTGCCGAGCAGGACGCGCAGCAGGACGTAGGGCAGGGCGCGGCCCGAGCTGTTGGCGAGGATCGTGTAGACGGCGCCGGCCTTGTCGACGCGGTGCGGGCTGGCGGTGGTGCGGCCGGCGCAGTCGACGGTGCGGCGTTCGCGGGCGGAGGCCTCGGCGTGGCGCATGACGGCGTCGGGGGCGACGAGGACGGTGTGGCCGGCGCTCTGGGCGCGCCAGCACAGGTCGACGTCGTCGCGCATGAGGGGCAGGCGCCGGTCGAAGCCGCCGAGCTCGTCGTAGACGTCGCGGCGCACGAGCATGCCGGCGGTGGAGACGGACAGGACGGGGCGGATCTGGTCGTGCTGGCCCTGGTCCTGTTCGCGGCGGTCGAGGCCGGTCCAGCGGCGTCCGCTGCGGGCGATGGTGACGCCGGCTTCGAGGAGCTGCTTCTTGTCGTACCAGCCGCGGAGCTTGGGGCCGATGATCGCGGCGTCGGGGTTGTCGTCGGCGACGCGGAGCAGTTCGGTGAGGGCGTCGGGTTCGGGGGCGCTGTCGTCGTGGAGGAGCCAGAGCCACTGGACGGGTTCGCCGTGGGGGAGGTCGGGCAGGTCGTAGGCGTCGTCGCGCCAGGTGCGGCTGACGGGGTCCCAGCCGCTGGGGCGCTTGAGGTACGGGAGGTCCTCGGGGGTCAGGATGCCCGCGGTGCGGGCGGATTCGTCGACGGCGGTGCCGAATCCGGTGCGGCGGGCGAGGTGCAGGACCCGGTCGTCGCCGAGCGCCTCGGTGAGCAGCCGCGCGGACTCGTCGGCGCTGCCGGTGTCGGCGGCCACGTGGCTCTGCGCGGGGCGTTCCTGGCCGAGGAGGCCGGCGAGCGTCCGGGGCAGCCAGCGGGCGCCGTCGTGGGCGACGAGGACCGCGGTGACGACGTGCCGGGGGAACTCGGGTGTGACGGGCGCCTGGTAGGAGGCCGTCGACTGGCTGTGCAGGGACATCGCGGTACGGGCCCTCCGGCCGGGGGTCCGGGGGTGGTGTGCCCTCGGAGGCTGCTGGACAGCGCCCCACCCTAACGGCTGCCAAAGCAGCGGTCCGCCTCCTGCGGGGAAGGTGCAGGAGGCGGACCGTGTGCAGTGCTCTTCGTTCGGCTGTGCGTCGTGCTCGACGCCTTGCTCGGATATTCGGATATGTCGTGCGGGGTGCTGCGGGTGCCGGGCCTGGGGTGCTCCGGCGGTGTCAGACGGCTGCTTTTTTCAGGCGGCGGCGCTCACGCTCGGACAGGCCGCCCCAGATGCCGAATCGCTCGTCGTTGGCGAGGGCGTACTCGAGGCATTCGGAGCGGACTTCACAAGCGAGGCAGACCTTCTTGGCCTCGCGGGTGGAGCCGCCCTTCTCGGGAAAGAAGGATTCGGGGTCGGTCTGGGCGCACAGGGCGCGCTCCTGCCATCCGAGCTCCTCGTCCGCTTCCTCGACCAGCAGTTCCTGAAACAGCTCGGTCATGTGCGCCCCTCGCTCTGTTGGTGCGTCCCCGTGGTCACGTCGTCACTCATTGCTACGTAACGACACGAGTGAAATTACAAGTGTGTGGCTCCGGGGCAGTCAAGCCGGGATCTGCTATCGGGCCCCTTATTCACTCTGCGGAACCAAGCCTATGCAGAAAGTGTTCATATCGCCAAAAATCGTGACACATGCCATCGGCGTCATCAGATGTCACCTTCACCCGTAATCCACGCGTCCCCCGGAAGCGGGGTTGCGGCCCACTCCGAAGAGCGGCGTAGATCACATTCAGGTCACGACATGGCGGGATCAGGTTTGAGCCCGGCGCAGCGCCACCTCCCCTGCCGCGGACTGCACAAACCTTTCTCCGCACACAGCAACCGGATGAGGTGAAACTTTTCCCCCAAACCGGACATTGGGTTGACAGCCGGACCCCGAACCCGTTCTCCTAGTTCGCATGTCAGCGCCCGCAGCCGCCACCCGGACCCCCATTCGTGGGTTCCTGCGCGCTGCCCAGGTTCGCTGTTGCTGTTGCTGCTGTTGATGCCCGTGGAGCCTCGGCTCCACAGAGCTCCGGCCCTCCCCCACAGCGACCGCCAGCACGACTGACATCCGTCGAGGTACCCCCCGATGAACAGCACCACCGCCAGCACCACTACCGCTTCCGCCGCCGCCACCGCCGCAACCGCGGCCGTCGAGAGCGACCTGCAGATCGCCGGCGACATCCTCGCCGTCCAGCACCTCCTCCAGCCCGCCCGCGAACACCCGGCCACCGTCGCCGAGTTCGTCGGCCTGGCCCGCTCCATCGCCGAGGACCGCGCCTCCTGGCAGCACCTCGTCCAGTACGACGCCACCACCCGCTGGTACCACCGGCTGCGCACCGGCCCCGGTTACGAGGTCTGGCTGCTCAGCTGGGTCCCGGGCCAGGGCAGCGGCCTGCACGACCACGGCGCCTCCTCCGGCGTCCTGACGGTCCTGGAGGGCGAGCTCACCGAGCACACCTCCCGAGGACGGCTCACCCACCGCGCGGGCGGCCAGCGCGTCTTCGCCCCCGGCTACGCCCACGAGGTCGTCAACGACACCCTCGACGGCGCGGTCAGCCTGCACGTCTACTTCCCCGGGCTGACCGAGATGCCGATGCACAGCTGCTCCCCGGCGCAGTCCGAGTCCGTCCCCGCCTGAGCCCGACCCGCCTGCCACTCCGCCCGCCGGAGGGGCGCCACCCCTCCACGACAGCCGCGGCCGACAGTCCCACCCGCCGCCCGACCGCCACCCCTCCACGACAGCCTGCGGCTGACAGACTGTCCGTATGCGCATTGTTGTTCTGGCCGGCGGTATAGGCGGCGCCCGGTTCCTTCGCGGACTCAAGTCGGCGGTGCCCGACGCGGACATCACCGTCATCGGCAATACCGGTGACGACATTCACCTCTTCGGGCTCAAGGTCTGCCCCGACCTGGACACGGTGATGTACACCCTCGGCGGTGGCATCAACGAGGACCAGGGCTGGGGCCGGACCGACGAATCCTTCACCGTCAAGGAGGAACTCGCCGCCTATGGGGTCGGACCCACCTGGTTCGGGCTCGGGGACCGCGACTTCGCCACCCACATCGTCCGCACGCAGATGCTCGGCGCCGGCTACCCGCTCAGCGCCGTCACCGAAGCCCTCTGCGACCGCTGGCAGCCCGGCGTGCGGCTGCTGCCCATGTCCGACGACCGCGTCGAGACCCACGTCGCGATCACCGAGGCCGGAACCGGCGAGCGCCGCGTCATCCACTTCCAGGAGTACTGGGTCCGGCTGCGCGCCTCGGTGGACGCGGAGGCCGTCGTACCCGTGGGTGCCGAGCAGGCCAAGCCCGCGCCCGGCGTGCTGGAGGCCATCGCCGCGGCCGACGTGATCGTCTTCCCGCCGTCCAACCCCGTGGTGTCGGTCGGCACGATCCTCGCCGTGCCCGGCATCCGGGAGGCCATCGCCGCCGCCGACGCCCCCGTCGTGGGCCTGTCCCCCATCGTCGGCGGCGCACCCGTGCGCGGGATGGCCGACAAGGTGCTCGCCGCGGTGGGCGTGGAGTCCACGGCCGCCGCGGTCGCCCTGCACTACGGGACCGAGCTCCTCGACGGCTGGCTCGTCGACACCTCCGACGCGGACGCCGTCGCCGAGGTGGAGGCCGCCGGCATCACCTGCCGCGCGGTGCCCCTGATGATGACCGACCCGGAGGCCACCGCCGAGATGGCCCGGGCCGCGCTGGACCTGGCGGAGGCCTCCCGGTGACGGCGGCTCCCTCGTACGAGGTGCGGGCCGTCGACGGGATACCGGAGGTCCGGCCGGGTGACGACCTGGCGAAGCTGATCACGACGGCCGCGCCCGATCTGCGCGACGGTGACGTCCTGCTCGTCACCTCGAAGATCGTTTCCAAGGCCGAGGGCCGGATCGTGCGGGCGGACTCGCGCGAGGCCGCCATCGACGCGGAGACCGTACGGGTGGTCGCGCGCCGGGGCCCCCTGCGCATCGTCGAGAACCGGCAGGGCCTGGTGATGGCCGCGGCCGGCGTGGACGCCTCCAACACCGCGCCCGGCACGGTGCTGTTGCTCCCGGAAGACCCCGACGCCTCGGCGGCCGCGATCCGCGCCGGGGTGCGCGACGCGCTCTCCGTGGAGGTGGGCGTGGTCGTGACGGACACCTTCGGGCGGCCGTGGCGCAACGGGTTGACGGACGTGGCCATCGGCTCGGCCGGCGTGCGGGTCCTGGACGACCTGCGGGGCGCCACCGACGCCCACGGCAACCCGCTGAGCGCGACGGTCGTGGCGACGGCCGACGAGCTCGCCGCCGCCGGCGACCTGGTCAAGGGCAAGGCGGCCGGCCTGCCGGTGGCCGTCGTACGAGGACTGGCGCACGTCCTGGCCGAGGGCGCGACGGCACGGGACCTGGTGCGCGCACCGGCCGACGACATGTTCCGGCTGGGCACGTCGGAGGCGGTACGGGAAGCCGTCACGCAGCGCCGTACCGTACGGGCCTTCACGGCGGAGCCGGTGGACCCGGGCGCGGTGCGGCGGGCGGTGGCGGCGGCCGTGACCGCCCCGGCCCCGCACCACACGACGCCGTGGCGGTTCGTGCTGCTGGAGTCCGAGGACTCGCGGCTGCGGCTGCTGGACGCGATGCGGGACGCCTGGATCGCCGACCTGCGCCTGGACGGCAAGTCCGAGGAGTCCATCGCGAAGCGGGTGCGGCGCGGGGACGTGCTGCGGGCCGCCCCCTACCTGGTGGTGCCGTGTCTGGTGACGGACGGGGCGCACCACTACGGGCACGCCCGGCGGGACGCCGCGGAGCGGGAGATGTTCGTGGTCGCCATGGGGGCGGGCGTGCAGAACCTGCTGGTCGCGCTGGCCGGTGAGCGGCTGGGGTCCGCGTGGGTGTCCTCGACCATGTTCTGCCGGGACGTGGTGCGTGAGGTGCTGGAGCTGCCGCAGGACTGGGACCCGATGGGCACGGTGGCGGTCGGCCACCCGGCGGCGGCCCCGCCGCAGCGGCCGGGCCGCTCGGCGGAGGACTTCATCCGCGTGCGGTGACGCCGGCCCCGCCTGCGGCCGGCCCTGCGGAAGGCAGCCCGGGACGGCTGCGGCGGGCCGGGTCCGCCGACGCTGCGGGGAGCCGGATCCGCTCACGCTGCGGCGAGCCGCGTCCGCCGACGCTCCGACGGCTGCGAGCGGCGCTGCCGAGGGGGTGTCCGCAGGGCGGGCCGGCGGCGGGTGACGGCAACGCGGCGGGGTACGGCGCCGGCCGGGGCGCGCTAGAAGCGGCCGATGTCGCTGCGGTACATGCGGGGAGCGCGCCGGGGCGGAGTGCGGCCCGCGAGGAGGACGAGGCGGGCCGCCCGGTGGCGCTGGCCGGGGTACGGGGCGAGGAGCTCCAGCATCGCGGCGTCGTCGGCGTCGCGGTCGCCGGCGAGGGCGTAGCCGATGATCCCCGGCAGGTGCAGGTCGCCGGTGGTGACGGCGTCGGGGTGGCCGTTGCTGCGCTGCAGGGTCTCGGCGGAGGTCCACGGGCCGATGCCGGGGACGGCCTCCAGGCGGCGCGCGGCCTCGGGCAGGTCCATGGCCGCCGCCTCCTCCAGGCGGTTCGCGACGCGTACGGCCCGGACGATGGTGTCGGAGCGCTTGGCGTCGACGCCGGCCCGGTGCCAGTCCCAGGACGGGATCATCGCCCACGTGCGGGGATCGGGCATGACGTGCAGGTTCTGCCCGTGGGGGCCGGGCGCGGGCTCGCCGTACTGCCGTACGAGGCGGCGCCAGGCCCGGTAGGCCTCGTCGGCGGTGACCTTCTGTTCCAGGACCGTGGGGATCAGGGACTCCAGCACCAGGCCCGTGCGGGTCAGGCGCAGGCCCGGGCGGCGGCGGTGGCTGGCGTGCACGAGACGGTGGCGGGGCACGAACACCGCCGGGTCGTCGGCCGCGCCGAGCATGACGGGCAACTGGTCGAGCAGCCATGCGGCGCCGGCACCCCAGGCCTCGGCGTCGATCTCCGCGCCGGTCCGGGAGACCCGGAGAGTGGCGGGGCCGTCAGGGGTGCGGGTGGCGCGCCATACGGAGCCGTCGGGTGTGGTGCGGAAGGTGGGGTCGCCGGGGCCGCGCCGGAGCGGGCCGAGCGTGAGAGCGAGGTCGACGGGGCCGTCGGGGGTCCAGCGGCGTGCCGCTCCCCTGCCGCCGGCGCTGCTCCCCCGCCCCGGTGGCACGGCGGTGCGCCCGCCGCGCACGACGGTCCGGTTGAGGGGGTCGAAACGGCCGGCCATGGATCGAGCGTAGCCCGCCCGCCGGAGCGCGATCCCCCGGCCGGCCCCTGCCGCCGCGCCAGGCCGTGGCGGACCGGCGGTGGGACCACCGGCCCGGGCCGCAATTCCGGCCGCAGCCGATGGCCTGCGGCGGGCCCGCGCGATGGTGCCGGGGCTCGGCCGGGGCCGGCCGAAGGCCGCAGGCCGGCGACCGCTGGCCCACCGGCAACCGAACGCCGGTGGCCTGAGGGCCGGGCCGCAGGCCGTGACCGCAGGCCGCAGGCCCGGGGCCGCAGGCTCGAGGCCTGCGGTCATGCCATGGCCGGAGGCCGGGGCCGTGGCCCGAGGACTCCCGGGGCCCGAGGCCGGAGGCCGGGGCCCGTTTCCCCGGGCCCGAGGCCCGTGGCCCGGCGGACGCCGAACGCCCGGGGCCGGACGCCGTGGCCCGGGGCACGTGCCCGGATGCCTGCCCGGGGCCGGACGGCGAACGTCCGAGGCCGGAGGCCGGACGCCGTGGCCGGTAGCCGAACGCCCGGGCCCGAGGCCCGTGGCCCGAGGCCCGTGGCCCGGCGGACACCGAACGCCCGAGGCCGGACGCCGCGGCCCGGGGCCGAACACCCGGGCCCGGGGCCCGTGGCCCGGCAGAGGCCGAACGCCCGAGGCCGGACGCCGTGGCCGGTAGCCGGAGGCCCGTGGCCGAGGGCCGGACGGCGAACGTCCGGGGCCCGAGGCCGGACGGCGTGCCCGGGGCCGTACGCCCGTGGCCCGGGGCCCGGACGCCGAACGCCCGTGGTCGGAGGCTGAACGCCGTGCCCGGGGCCGAACGGCCGTGGCCCGGGGCCCGGGCGGCGAACGACCGTGGTCGGAGGCCGAACGCCCGAGGCCGGACGCCGTGGCCCGCGGCCCGTGCCCGGATGCCCGTGGCCCGGGGCCGGGCGCCGTGGACCGAGGTCCGTGGACCGAGGTCCGTGGACCGGGCGGTCGGGGGTCGGGGGTGGGCGCGGGCGGGGGGTGGCCCGTCGGCGCGGCTACGGGCGGCCCTGGAGCCTGGCCGAGGAGGTGCGGGTCGTCGGGAGCTTGCCGTACAGCTTCTTGCCGGGGCATTCCGTCGCGAAGCCGTCCCGGTGGCCCGAGATGACGTTCATCGAGACGTTCCTGCCCTTCGGGTAGCGGTTGCCGCCGCCCGACTTGAGGGTGGTCCTCGCGCGCGGGTCCCGGCCGAAGAGGCCGAGCTTCCAGGCGGTGAGGCGGGCGACCGCGTCGACGGCGGCGGCCGGGGGCGCCGAGTTCGTGAAGGTGCCGAGCACCGCCACGCCCATGCTGTCCGTGTTGAAGCCCATGGTGTGGGCGCCGAGGACCGGCTTGGAGACGCCCCCCGCGCGGCCCTCGTAGACCGTGCCGCACTTGTCGACGGCGAAGTTGTAGCCGAAGTCGCGCCATCCGCTGCTGACCACGTGATAGCGGTACAGGCTGCGCAGTACCGCCGGGGCGTCCTTGCAGGCGTAGTTGTTGCCGGAGGCGCTGTGGTGGACGAACGCCGCCTTCACGGTGTTGGTGTAGGCGAAGGCCTTCTCGCGCAGGGACTCGTCAGCGCCCCACCCCTTGCGGGTGACGATCCGGGGGCGCGGGCCGATGTACGGGGCGGCCGCAGCGCTGAGTTCGCCCTCGGCGGCGAAGACGGCGTCGGCGGTGGAGTCGGCCTTGTTGAGCTCGGTGATCTCGTTCGCCCCGAGCGAGGCGTGCGGCACGTTCGCCGCGGAGGCCTCGGCCATCTCCATGGTCAGGCCGGGCGCGACCATCTCGCCCTTGTCGTCGGCCGGGCCGCTGTTCTTGCCGTCCGAAGAACCGGCCGGAGCCGCGGCGCCCGGGTCGACGAGTTCGATGCGCATGCCCGAGGGCAGCCGGGAACCCGCGCGGGTGGCCGGGGCGTCCAGTTCCGCCTGGACGCGGACCTCCACGCCGTCGGACTCGCCCACCCACAGCGGGGCGGTGGCGCCGCGCACCCGGCCGGAGTCGCGCTCCACCGCATCGGGGTCGGCCGCGTGCTCGCTGTTGTGGACCTCGACGTCCTGCCAGTCGGACCAGGTGGCGGTGCGGACGGAGCGGGTGCGGACCTGGACCCGGCCGTTGAGCTGGGCGGTGACGTCGTCCCAGACCACACCGACCATCGAGAACGTCTTGACCTCATGGGCGGTCAGGCCCTGCGTCTCGGGGCCGCGGGGCGAGGCGCTCATTCCGGGGACGCCGGGGCTGCGGTCCGCCGCGGGCCCGAGGGGGACGAGCGGCAGCGACTGGGTGGACCCGGCCGGGGTCACGGGGACGGTTTCGGCGAGTGCTGGAGTCGGGAGCGCGAGGGGCAGGGCCAGTACGGCGGCCGTCGCGACGCCGATCGAGGAAGCAAGGAATCCACGCATGACAAGGATGGTGGGCACGCCCACCACGGCGCGCCATCCGAGATCTGATGCTCCGTCCGCTGCGACGCCGATACCCCTCCCCCGTACGGAGGAGCCGCGGCCCCCCGGACGGGCGAGGGCCCCGCGTACCCTGTGCCGGGTGAACGCCATTGACCGCACCCCTGCCGACCTGCTGCGATCCGCGCTCGCCGCCGATCCGGGCCGCCCGCTCGTCACCTTCTACGACGACGCCACCGGCGAACGCGTCGAATTGTCCGTCGCGACCTTCGCCAATTGGGTGGCCAAGACCGCGAACCTGCTCCAGGGCGACCTGGGCGCCGAGCCCGGCGACCGGCTCGCGCTGCTGCTCCCGGCGCACTGGCAGAGCGCCGTATGGCTGCTGGCCTGCGACTCGGTCGGGGTCGTGGCCTCGGTGGGCGGGGACCCGGGCGACGCCGATCTCGTCGTCAGCGGTCCGGACACGCTGGAGCAGGCCCGGGAGTGCGGCGGCGAGCGCGTGGCGCTGGCCCTGCGGCCGCTCGGCGGGCGCTTCCCGCAGGCCCCGGCCGGTTTCGCGGACTACGCGGTCGAGGTGCCGGGGCAGGGCGACCGCTTCGCCCCCTTCGTGCCGGTACAGCCCGACGCTCCCGCGCTGGTCGTCGGCGGCGAGGAGCTCTCGCACACGGCGCTGGTCGCCCGGGCCCGCGAGGACGCGGCGAGGCTCGGCCTCGGCGAGGGGTCGCGGGTGCTGACCGGGCTGGGCTACGACACCTGGGAGGGGCTGTCCGCCGGGCTGTACGCCGCGCTGGCCGCGGGGGCCTCCGTGGTGCTCTGCCGGAACCTGGACCGGCTGTCCGCGCAGGCGCTGGCCCAGCGGACCGAGAGCGAGCGCGTCACCCACACGGTCTGACCCGGGGCACGGCCCGTCACCCGCACTGATCAACCTCGGGAACGGCCGATCTGTCACCCGCATGGCCCTAGACACGACCCTGCCCCCGGGCCGCTCCGGCACCCCGGGGGCAGGATCGGCAGTGGCCGTGCTCACCCGTACGGCTGCTCGCAGCGGCGAGGGGACGCACGCCAGTGACGGACAGCTCAGGCATACCGGGCGGCAGCGATGCGGCCGGAGGCGAGCGACGGCCTCCGTGGACCCGCAGGCGCCGGCTGCTGCGCTGGATCGGCCTCGGTCTGACCCTGCTGGTCCTGACGGGGGCGGCCACCGGCTGGTGGCTCTACAACAAGCTGGACGGGAACATCACCGAGGACACGTCGGCCGCCGCCGAGCTGGAGCGCTACGAGCGCGAACGCCCGGCCCTCCTCGCCACGGGAGCCCAGAACATCCTGCTGATCGGCTCCGACTCGCGCTCGGGCAAGGGCAACGCCGGCTACGGGGAGGACAAGGGCACCCAGCGCTCGGACACCACGATCCTGCTGCACCTGCCGCAGGACCGCAGGAGCGCGACCGCTGTGTCGATACCCAGGGACCTGATGACGGAGATCCCCTCCTGCCTGCAGCCGGACGGGACCCGCACCGGCGCCTCCTTCGCGCAGTTCAACTGGGCGTTCGAGTGGGGCGGGGCCGCGTGCACGATCCGGACCGTGGAGAAGCTCACGGACATCCGGATCGACCACCACATGGTCATCGACTTCAGCGGGTTCAAGCGGATGGTGAACGCACTCGGCGGGGTGGAGGTGTGCCTCAAGGAGCCGATCGACGACGTGCAGGCCAAGCTGAAGCTGCCCGCCGGCCGGCAGACCCTGCGGGGCGAACAGGCACTGGGGTTCGTCCGCGCCCGGCACAGCCTGGGCAACGGCAGCGACACCGAACGGATGGAGCGCCAGCAGCAGTTCCTCGGCTCGCTCGTCAAGAAGGTGCAGAGCAACGGCGTTCTGCTGAACCCGACACGCCTGTACCCGCTGTTGGACGCCGCCACCTCCTCGCTGACCACCGACGCCGGACTGGCGTCACTGCGCAACATGTACGAACTCGTACGGGGCGTACGGGGCATACCGACCCATCGCGTTACGTTCCTGACCGTGCCGCGCCGACCCTACGCACCCAACCCCAACCGGGACGAGCTGGTGGAACCGGACGCGGCGCGGCTGTTCCGGCAGCTGCGGGAGGACGAACCGGTGACGGTGACCCCGCCGGAGCCGAAGGCCTCCGCGGCGGCCCGGTCCGCCGGAGCGACCGCCCCGACCCCGGCCGAAAGCACCAGTGGCAGGGTCGTGGAAGGGAATTCGACCCGCGAGGGAACCCCGACCCCCTCCGCACCCATCCCTACCTTTACAGGAACGACCGCAGGGAACGCAGGGTGCCGGTAAAGCAATCCCAAAAGCCGGTGACCGAACCGAGTGGGATGGGTGCTTCACCCCGTTATAAGGGGAGTGGAATTTGTCACCACCATGGTTTGCGGCCGAACAGGACGGATAAGGTGAGCGATCCGGTGCCCGGCCGGACCGGAGACCGGGCACCAGCAGCCGGATCGTTGACCGTGCGCCTTGGGGAGGCG
The DNA here is from genome assembly GCF_055587885.1 of Streptomyces sp. NPDC046349. Lineage (NCBI taxonomy): Bacteria > Bacillati > Actinomycetota > Actinomycetes > Kitasatosporales > Streptomycetaceae > Streptomyces > Streptomyces sp. NPDC046349. Next base: position 469,539 of record NZ_JBVJFK010000006.1, on the reverse strand, counting down.
CGTCGCGAGGCACCCGACGGAGGATTCGAGCAACCGTGGATGCGCAAAGCCGTGGGCGGGCGGATGAGATCGACCCCGCAGACCAGTGGGTGCTCAATCCCCGCACCGGCCACTACGAGCTGCAATTGAGCGACTCCGCAGCGCGAGAGCGGCCCAAGGTCGCCGCGCCCCGCAGGTCCTCGTCGGCACCCGCCGCTCCCACCGCCCCCTCCCCCGGCGTGCCCGCCCCCCGCCGCGGCGACGCCCCGCCCGGAGGCCGCAGGGGCGGCCGTTCACGCAAGGGCGGCGGCGGTAGCGGCGGACGCCGCAAGAAGGCCCTGCTGATCACCAGCGGGACGCTGGCGCTGCTGCTGGTCGGCGGCGCCGCGGCGGCGTACCTCTACTACGACCACCTGAACGGCAACCTCAGCGTCACCGACATCGCGGGCGCCGGCACCGGCGGGTTCAAGAAGGACCAGGCCATCAACATCCTGGTCATCGGCACCGACAAGCGCAGCGGTGCGGGCAACGAGGGCTACGGCGACAAGGACAGCGTCGGCCACGCCGACACCACCATCCTGTTCCACATCGCCAAGGACCGCTCCAACGCCACCGCGCTGTCGATCCCGCGCGACCTGATCACCAACATCCCGGACTGTCCGACGAAGCAGCCGGACGGCACCACGAAGACGGTCCGCGGCTCCAAGGGCGTGCGCTTCAACAACAGTCTGGGCCAGGAGGGCCGTGACGCGGGCTGCACGATGCGCACGGTGAAGGACCTCACCGGCATAGAGGTCGACAACTTCATGATGGTCGACTTCAACGCCGTCAAGACCCTCAGCACCGCGGTCGGCGGAGTGCCCGTGTGCCTGGAGAAGGCCGTCGACGACGAGGACTCCAAGCTCAAGCTCTCCCAGGGCGAGCACCGGCTGGAGGGCGAGCAGGCACTGGCCTTCGTACGGACCCGGCACGCCTTCGGCAACGAGAGCGACCTGGACCGCATCAAGACCCAGCAGCAGTTCCTGGGTTCGATGATGCGCGAGATGAAGTCCAAGGAGACGCTGACCAGCCCGAAGAAGTTCTTCTCCCTCGCCGAGGCGGCCACCAAGTCGCTGACGGTGGACCAGGGCCTGGGCTCGATCGACAAACTCACCGACCTCGCGTCCGAGTTGAAGGACATCGACCTCAAGAACATCACCTTCACCACCCTGCCGGTGCTCGACAACCCGGCCGAGAAGGTGAAGGCGACGGTCGTGGTCAACCAGGCCTTGGCCGACCCGCTGTTGCAGATGATCCGGGGGGACGTCTCGCTGACGGAGGTCGAGAAGAAGGAGCAGGCCGCGAAGGAGGCGGCCGACGCCGACGCGAAGGCCAGGCAGGACGCGCTGCTCCAGGGCAACCGGGCGCCCGCAGGGGACGTACGGGTGGCCGTCTACAACGGTGGCGGGCCCAAGGGCGCCGCCTCCACCACGTTCGGCTGGCTGCAGGACACCAAGGGGATGTCGAAGGCCAGCAACCAGGGCAACGCACCGTCGAAGGTGGACGCCACCCAGCTGGAGTACGCGCCCAACCAGGCCGACCAGGCCCGTGCGCTCGCGGACGCCCTGGGGCTGCCGGCCACCGCGCTGAAGATGGGGACGACGGACGCGGCGGCGAAGACCCCGATGAAGCTGACGCTGGGACCGGACTTCCAGAAGCCGGGCACCCCGCTGGCGCCCCCGGTGCCGCAGGAGCTGCCCAAGGACGTCCAGCAGGCCCAGGCAGACAAGGCCGTCTGCGCCAAGTAGCGGGACGTGCCCGGTCGCACCGGGCACCCCAACGACCAGAAGGACCTTGAGGGGGATACGCGTGAGGCACAGCGACGTGCGGGAGGAGGGGGCGAGCGCCCAGGCCGACGGGGACATACCCGGCGGCGGGACGGACGCGCCCGGCACGGTGCCCCGCCCGAGGGGCGGCTCGAGGTCGGCCCGCAGGGCGGAGGGCGCCCGTCCCGCCAGGCGGGGCCGCCGGCGCGTACTGCGCTGGGTCTCCTCCGTCCTGTCCCTGCTCATACTCGGGACGGCGGCGGCCGGCTACCTCTACTACCGGCACCTGAACGGCAGCATCCAGACGGACGCGCTCAACCTCGGCGAGAACAAGCTGGGCGGTTCCAAGCCCAACGCCTTCGGGCAGACCCCGCTGAACATCCTGCTCATCGGTTCCGACGCACGCGACGACGCGGAGAACCAGGCCCTCGGCGGAGCCACGGACAGCTTCGACGGCCCGCCGCTCGCGGACGTCCAGATGCTGCTGCACCTGTCCGCGGACCGCAGCAACATGTCGGTGGTCTCGATGCCGCGCGACACCATGCTGATGATGCCCAAGTGCACCGAGCCGGGCGGCAAGGTGCACCCGGCCAGCAAGGGCCTCGTCCAGACGAACGAGTCGATCCAGCGCGGCGGACCCGGCTGCACGGTCGCGGCCTGGACCGAGCTGACCAAGATCCCCATCGATCACTTCATGATGATCGACTTCAAGGGTGTGGTCCGGATGGCCGACGCCATCGGCGGCGTCCCGGTCTGCGTCGAGCAGAACGTGCACTCCCGCACCCGGGACGGCAAGGGCTCCGGCCTGAAGCTGCCCAAGGGCACGAGTGTCATCCAGGGCGAGACGGCCCTGCAGTGGCTGCGCACCCGCTACGGCTTCGAGGACGGCACCGACATCGGCCGTACCCACGCCCAGCACCAGTACATGAACTCGATGGCCCGGGAGTTCCGCAAGAACGCCAAGCTCAGCAACCCGGTCAAGCTCAACAGCCTGGCCCAGGCGGCCATCGAGGCCATGGTCGTGGACACCGGCCTGAACAAGATCGACAAGCTGTTCGACCTCAGCATGGAGCTGAAGAAGGTCCCGCCGGGCCGGATCACCATGACCACCATGCCGTGGATCTACAGCACCAAGCCCGGCCTGGACGGTCGTGTCGAGCCCAAGCCGGGCGAGGCCGAGGACCTGTTCAGGATGGTCCGCGAGGACATCGCCCTCGACGGCCAGGGCTCCGGCTCCCCGGCGGCCTCCGCGACCCCGGGCGCACCCGCCTCGCCGTCCGCCCCGGCCCAGCAGCCGACCACGGCCCCTACGGCCGCCGCCACGGCCGCACCGCCCGCGAAGATCGCGGTCACCGTCCGCAACTCGACCGGGGGCAAGGACGGCACCGAGGCCAAGGTGAAGGGCCGCGCGAGCGAGGTCGCCGCCCTGCTGACCGGCAAGGGGTTCACCAAGGTCGTCGCCGACACCCAGACGGGTGCGGAGGACACCTCGGTGATCCGCTACGCCACCGACGCCCAGGCGGCCGACGCGGCGGCCGTGGCCGCCGCCCTCGGCCTGCCCGCCGGGTCGGTGCAGAAGTCCGACCAGGTCGCCGGGATCGTCGTGTTCGTCGGCAAGGACTGGCGGACCGGCGGCACGCCGACCCCGCCGCCGCCCGCCCCGACCAAGGCCCCTGACTCCGCCCACGCGCTCAACGGCGACAACGACCAGGCCTGCATGCCGATCCAGCCCGGCTTCACCTGGTAGCGGGCGCACGGAAGGGGCCCGGCTCGGAAGCTGCGTACGCTCGCCGCTTCCGCGCCGGGCCCCTCGGGCCCTGTCGTACGTCTCAGGCCTGCGGGACGCCGGGCACCACGGCCGGGCGGCGGCTCGCGATGAGCTTGTCCGCCAGGGCACGCGGGCTGGTCAGGAAGCCGAAGCCCCAGGACAGGTGCATGGTCGCCAGGGCGACGGGGATCTGCGCCCGGGCCTTCAGCGACAGTCCCCTGCCCGCGGGGACGGAGCCCGCGGCGATGGCCGCGAGGTAGCCGGCCGGGACGGCGAAGCCCAGCGGGGTGACGGTCGCACCCACAACCACGCCCGCGGCGAGCGCGCAGACGAGGGTCGGCGGGGCCAGGTAGCGCATGTTGATGGAGCCCGAGTGGTACCGGGCCACCACATGCCGCCAGCGGCCGTAGTCCTTGTACTGCTTGGCCAGGGCCTTGACGGAGCGCCGCGGGCGGTACTGGACCTTCAGCTCGGGCGAGAACCAGATCAGGCCGCCCGCTTCGCGGATGCGGAAGTTCAGCTCCCAGTCCTGGGCGCGGATGAACTCCTCGTTGTAGCCGCCCTGCTGCTCCAGCGCCTCGCGGCGGAAGACGCCGAGGTAGACGGTCTCGGCCGGGCCGGCCTGGCCGCCGGTGTGGAAGGGGGCGTTGCCGACGCCGATCCTGGACGTCATCGCTGCGGCGACGGCCTCTTCCCAGGCGTTCTCGCCTTCGGCGTGCATGATCCCGCCGACGTTCTGCGCACCGGTCTCCTCCAGAAGGCGGACGGCGGTGGCGATGTAGTTCGGCGAGAGCATGCCGTGACCGTCGACGCGTACCACGATGGGGTGACGCGAGGCCTTGATGGCGGCGTTGAGCGCCGCCGGTGTCCGGCCGGTGGGGTTCGGGACGGTGTGGACGCGGGGATCCTCGGCGACGAGTTCCGCGGCGATCTCGTCGGTGCGGTCCTTGGACGGCCCGAGTGCGATCACCACCTCCATCTCGCCCGCATACTCCTGTTCCAGGATGTGGCGGACGGACTCACGGAGGTAGTGCTCCTCATCGAGCACCGGCATGATCACCGAGACTGCGGGCTGCTGGGCGGGCATGTGGTCCTTCAAGGTCGGGTATCGGTGTCACGTTACCGCGTACGGGGGAACCGGGTGCGCGCCGAGTGATCGGTAAGGACAGCGGCTGATCGTATGGGCCTACTGTTCTGTCGAATCAGCCGGCTGAGCCGCATGAGGGCCGGCCCGTCCTTCGACCGGTATCCCTGTGCTCTCCGCGGAGGTGTCCCCCGTGCCCCAGCCGCACCGTCCCATCCGTCCCGCCGGGCCGCCCCGGCCTCAGCGCGTGCGGCGCGGCGGCGGACCGGCCCGGCACCGGGAGGGCCGGCCCCGTTGGGGGGTGCGGATCGCGGCCGGGATGTCGGTGGCGGTGCTGGGCTCCGGGGCCGTCGGGCACGCCGTGATGACCGGTCTGGACACCGGGATCGAACGGGTGGACCCGTTCAAGGACATGAAGAACCGCCCGCAGGCCGGACACGGCATCAACTTCCTGCTCGTGGGCACCGACGGCCGGGAGAAGATCGGCCCCGAGGAGAAGCGCGAGTACCGCCTGGGCGGAGCGCCCTGCCACTGCACGGACACGATCATGCTGGTGCACCTGTCGGCGGACAAGGAGCGGGCCAGCGTCGTCAGCCTGCCCCGCGACAGTTACGCCGAGGTGCCCGCGCACCGCGACCTCGTCACCGGAAAGGCGCACAAGGCACACCCCGTGAGGCTGAACGCGGCCTACGCCGAGGGCGGGCCCAACCTCACCGTGCGGACGGTCGAGAACATGACGCGGGTGAAGATCGACCACTATCTGGAGGTCGATTTCACCAGCTTCATGAGGACGGTCGACGCGATGGGCGGCGTCGAGATCTGCACCGCCAAGACGATGCGCGACCCGAACACCGGCCTCGACCTGCTGCCCGGCACCCACCGGCTGACCGGCGGACAGGCCCTGCAGTACGTGCGCTCGCGCCACGTCGATGGCGCCTCCGACCTCGGCCGGATGCAGCGCCAGCAGCGGTTCGTCGCCGCCCTGATCAAGCAGGCGACCGGGGGCGGGGTGCTGCTGAACCCCGTCAAGTTCAAGGAACTCAGCTCCACCCTGCTGGGCTCGGTCCGCGCCGACAAGGGCTTCGGCGCGGAGCAGATGCTGGCGCTCGGGCAGGCGATGCGGGACTTCACCCCCTCCTCCTCCGAGTTCGCCTCGGTGCCCATCGCCAGCCCCTCGTTCCGCGTCAAGGGCATCGGCTCCACCGTGAAGTGGGACGAGCCGAAGGCGGCCAAGCTCTTCGAGGCGCTGCGCGAGGACCGGCCGCTGGCCCCGGCCCGGCCCGGCACCGCCGCCGGCCGGCCGGCGGCGGTGCCGGTGGACGTGCCTCCGGCGCAGGTCCGGGTCCAGGTGGAGAACGGGACCCGGATCGACGGGCTGGGCGGGCGCGTCGACTCCGCGCTGCGCGCCACCGGTTTCGACACCACGCGTGCCCCGGGCAACGGCGCCAGCCGCGACGTCAAGCGCACGGTGATCACGTACGACCCCCGATGGGACCGCTCCGCGCGGTCGGTGGCGACCGCGCTGCCGGGCAGTGAGCTGCGGGCGGTCGCGGGGCAGGGCCGGACGGTCACGGTGATCGCGGGCGCCGACTACCGCAAGGTGGTGCCGGTGCGTGCGGAGGACCCGTACCAGGGTGCGTTCGGGGTTGTCAGCGGCGACCAGGTGGTCTGCGGCGACTGAGGGGCCCGTACGCGCCGTACGGGCCCGGGGCGGGGCGGGGCGGCCGGCCTCAGTCGTCGAAACCCTGGGCGGCGCGCTCCTCGCGCAGGGCCATGATGGCCTGGCGGCGGGCGAGCCGGTGGGTGCGGCGGATCTGGGCCTCCTGGTAGCGCCGCTCGTCCTGCTCCGTCTCCGGGAGCACCGGCGGCACCTGGCGGGGCTTGCCGTCGGAGTCCACCGCGGTGAAGACGAGGTAGGCGCTGCCGACCTGGGTGGCGGGGGTGGACTCGTTCCACCGCTCGGCGAGGACGCGTACGCCGATCTCCATGGAGGAGCGGCCGGTCCAGTTGCACTGGGCCTTCACGTGGACGAGGTCGCCCACGCGCACGGGTGCGAGGAAGGCCATCTCGTCCATGGAGGCGGTGACGGCCGCACCGCCGGAGTGACGGCCCGCCACGGCGCCGGCGGCGTCGTCGACCAGCTTCATGATGACGCCACCGTGCACCGTTCCCAGGAGGTTGGTGTCGTTGGCGGTCATGATGTGGCTCAGGGTCGTCCGGGAGGCGGCGGTCGGCTTCCCGGGCAGCTCGCCCGGTATCTGTGTCATACGGACACCTTAGTTGGGTCATGGAGGCATCAGCTCTGCAACAGCACCGGTACGGAACCTCCCCCGGGCTGTCGCGGGCGCCGCCCGGGCAGGCATCCTTGGGCGCATGAATGACTGGCCAGAAGGTCGTGACGACGCCTACGGACGCGGCAGCGCGCGTCCGCAGCCCGAAGGTGTGCAGCGGATGCGGCACATCCAGCGGCAGCCCCAGCAGCCGCCGCGGCCCCCGCAGCCCGTGCAGCCGCCGCGGCCGCAGCGCCCGGCGGGGCCGGTGGCCGCGCCCGGCGTCCCCCCGCAGCAGGCGGGCGGCCACGACACGTACGGCGGTTTCGACAGCGGCTACAACACCGGGCAGGTCTACGGCTCGCCCTCGGGCGGCGCCCCGGGCCGGCCGCAGGGTCCCGGCGGACCGTCGGGCCCCGGCGGCCCCGGCCGGGCGCCCGGCCCGGCCCCGGACTGGCGCAAGCGCATCAAGGTCGGCTCGATCGTCCTGGTCTCCGCGCTCCTTGTGACATCCGTCTCCACCTACTTCTGGGCCGACTCCAAGGTGCGTCGTGAGGTGGACCTCTCCAAGGTCATCGAACGGCCGAAGGAGGGCGACTGCACGACGTACCTGATCGTCGGCTCGGACAGCCGCGAGGGCATGTCGGCCGAGGAGAAGAAGAAGCTCCACACGGGCTCGGCCGAGGGCAAGCGGACCGACTCGATGATGATCCTGGCGAAGTGCTCCAGCGGGAACACCATGATCTCGCTGCCGCGCGACTCGGACGTGGAGATCCCCTCCTTCGTCGGCTCCCAGTCCGGCAAGACGTTCCCCGCGCAGGGGCGGCGGGTCAAGCTGAACGCGGCGTACGCCGAGGACGGCCCCGAACTGCTGGTGCGGACCGTGGAGCACAACACGGGCCTGCGCATCGACCACTACGCGGAGATCGGCTTCGCCGGCTTCGCGAACATCGTGGACGCGCTGGGCGGCGTGGAGCTCGACATCGAGCAGGGCTTCAAGGACGAGAAGTCGGGCGCCGACTTCAAGGCGGGCAGGCAGACGCTGAACGGCGAGCAGTCGCTGGCCTTCGTACGGACCCGCTACGCCTTCGCCGAGTCGGACCTCCAGCGGACGAAGAACCAGCAGAAGTTCCTGGCGGCGCTCGCCAACCAGGCGGCGACCCCGTCGACGATCCTGAACCCGTTCGCGCTCTACCCGATGCTCGGCGCGGGCCTGGACACCCTCATCGTCGACAAGGACATGGGCCTGTACGACATGGCCCAGATGTTCTTCGCGATGAAGGGCGTCAACGGTGGTGACGGCGTGTCGATGAACATGCCGATCTCCGGGCAGCGCGGCGGCAACCTCGTCTGGGACAAGGCCAAGGTGCAGCAGCTGGTGAAGCAGATCCAGAACGACGAGAAGGTCACCGTCCGCGGCAACTGACCGCGGCGGCGGCCGCCCCGCCTCCCCGGACCGGGATTCAGGCGTCCGGGGAGAAGCGGATGGCGGCGGCGGGCAGTTGCGCCTCGCACCACACCCGGGCGCCGGCCCGCAGTTCGTTGTCGGCGCCCACGACGGCGCCGTCGCCGACGACGGTGCCGTCCAGCACGGTGCGCGCGCCCACGGAGGCGCTGGCGCCGATCAGGCTGGCGCTCACCTGCGCGTCCGGGCCGATGACCGCGTCGTCGAGCACGATGGAGCCCTGGACGACCGCGCCGGCCCCGATCCGGGCGCCGGCGCCGACGACGGTGCCGCCCGACAGCTTGGCTCCGGCGGCCACCTGTGCGCCGGGCAGCACCAGGGACTCACCGCGGCGGCCGGGTACGGCCGGGGAGGGGACGACGCCGCGGACGAGGTCGGCGGAGGCCTGGATGATGGATTCGGGCCTGCCGAGGTCCATCCAGTAGGTGTTCTCGGTGACTCCGTGCAGCTTGGCCCCGGCGGCGAGCAGGCCCGGGAAGGTCTCGCGCTCGACGGAGACCGGGCGGCCGGCCGGGATGGAGTCGATGACGCTGCGTCGGAAGACGTAGCAGCCGGCGTTGATCTGGTCGGTGATGATCTCTTCGGGCGTCTGCGGCTTCTCGGTGAAGGCCAGCACCCGCCCGTCGGGGTCGGTGGGGACGAGGCCGAAGGCCCGCGGGTCCTCGACCCGCACCAGGTGCAGGGAGACGTCGGCGGCGGCGGCCTCGTGGGCTTCCACCAGGCCGCGGATGTCCAGGCCGGTGAGGATGTCGCCGTTGAAGACGAGGACGGAGGAGTCGGGGCCGCCGGTCAGGCGCTGCCCGGCGTTGCGGATGGCGCCGCCGGTCCCGAGGGGTTCGTCCTCGACCACGTACTCGAGGCTGAGGCCGAAGTCGGAACCGTCCCCGAAGTACGGCTCGAAGACCTCGGCGAGGTAACAGGTGGCCATGACGATGTGCGTGACACCGGCGGCGGCGGCCCTGGCTATCTGGTGGGCGAGGAACGGGACGCCCGCCGTGGGGACCATCGGCTTGGGCGTGTTCACCGTCACGGGACGCAGCCGTGTCCCCTGTCCGCCGACCAGCAGGATCGCTTCCGTCATTGCGCGTTCTCCCCAACCGATTCCGGCGTACGAAGGTCCAAATTTAGCCCATCCGGGGATGCCCGGAGGCCGGTGCCGGATGTGCCGGCCGGCGCGCGCACCGTACGGGCGCTGCGCTCGGTATGTCATGAAATGACCGGGTGTTCGCGCTGTGAGGGGCGAACGGATCGGCCCGGCCGGGCAGTTGCGGGCCCGGGGTGCCGGAAGCCCTGCTCGCGGCGTCCGTCCCGTACCGGGACGAACCCGGCAGCCGTGGGCGGTGCGGCGATCCGCTGCGGGCGGATCGGTACAGGACGACCCCCGGCCCGGGCCGGGGGTCGTCCTGGTGCGCGGGCCGGAGCCTCGCGGCTTACGGCAGGTTGCGGGCCATGACGATCCGCTGGACCTGGTTCGTGCCCTCGTAGATCTGGGTGATCTTGGCGTCGCGCATCATGCGCTCCACCGGGTAGTCACGGGTGTAGCCGTAGCCGCCGAGGAGCTGGACGGCGTCCGTGGTGACCTCCATGGCCACGTCGGAGGCGAAGCACTTGGCCGCGGCGCCGAAGAACGTCAGGTCGCCGTCGACGCGCTCGGACTTGGCGGCGGCCGAGTACGTGAGCTGGCGGGCGGCCTCGATCTTCATGGCCATGTCCGCGAGCATGAACTGCACGCCCTGGAAGTCGCCGATCGGCTTGCCGAACTGCTTGCGCTCCTGGACGTAGCCCTTGGCGTAGTCCAGCGCGCCCTGAGCGATGCCGAGCGCCTGGGCGGCGATCGTGATGCGGGTGTGGTCGAGGGTCTTCATCGCGGTGGCGAAGCCGGTGCCCTCGGCGCCGATCATGCGGTCGGCGGGGATCCGGACGTTGTCGAGGTAGACCTCGCGGGTCGGGGAGCCCTTGATGCCGAGCTTCTTCTCCGGGGCGCCGAACGAGACGCCCTCGTCGGACTTCTCGACGACGAAGGCGCTGATGCCCTTGGAGCGCTTCTCCGGGTCGGTGACGGCCATGACCGTGTAGTACTCGGAGACGCCCGCGTTGGTGATCCAGCGCTTGACGCCGTTGAGCACCCAGAAGTCCCCGTCGCGCACGGCGCGGGTCTTCATGCCGGCGGCGTCGGAGCCCGCGTCCGGCTCGGAGAGGGCGTAGGAGAACATCGCGTCGCCCTTGGCGAGCGGGCCGAGGTACTTGGCCTTGAGCTCCTCGGAGCCGGAGAGGATCACCGGGAGGGAGCCGAGCTTGTTCACGGCCGGGATGAGGGAGGAGGAGGCGCAGACGCGGGCCACTTCCTCGATCACGATCACGGTGGCGAGGGCGTCGGCGCCCGCGCCGCCGTAGGTCTCGGGCACGTGGACGGCGTGCAGGTCGTTGGCGACCAGCGCGTCGAGGGCCTCCTGCGGGAAGCGGGACTCCTCGTCGACGGCGGCTGCGAACGGCAGGATCTTCGCCTCGGCGAGCGAGCGGACCGACTCGCGGAGCATGTCGTGCTCCTCGGCCGGGCGGTACAGGTCGAAGTCGGCAGAACCCGCCAAGATCTCTCACTCCCCAGGGTGACACGCGTTACGTGATGCTAACTACCGTTAAGTAACCCAATCCTAGTGTCCCGGTCACGGATGGCGATATGGACGGGCCACGTGAGCTGCGTGACAGAGACGGTGCTCCTGGGGAACGTCCCCGCGTGTCGGCCCGACTATGCTCAGTGGCCGCAAACGGCCCCGCACCTCTGGAGCACCCATGGCCCCCCTCAGGATCACTGTGATCGGCACCGGCTACCTCGGCGCGACCCACGCCGCGGCGATGGCCGAGCTGGGCTTCGAGGTGCTGGGACTGGACGTGGTGCCGGAGAAGATCGAGATGCTGGCCGCGGGCCGGGTGCCGATGTACGAGCCCGGGCTGGAGGAACTGCTGGCCAAGCACGTGGCCGGACTGCCCGGCTCGACCGGGCGGCTGCGGTTCACGACGTCCTACGAGGAGGTCGGCGCCTTCGGCGACGTCCACTTCGTCTGCGTGAACACCCCGCAGAAGCACGGCGAGTACGCGTGCGACATGTCCTACGTCGACTCCGCCATGGCCTCGCTGGCCCCGCACCTGACGCGGCCGGTGCTGGTCGTCGGCAAGTCCACCGTGCCGGTGGGTTCGGCGCAGCGGCTGGCGGAGAAGCTGGTGGAGCTATCCCCGGCCGGCGACGACGTGGAACTGGCCTGGAACCCGGAGTTCCTGCGGGAGGGCTTCGCCGTGCAGGACACCCTCCACCCCGACCGGATCGTGATCGGCGTCCAGGGCGAGCGCGGCGAGAAGCTGCTGCGCGAGGTGTACGAGACCCCCATGTCCGAGGGATCGCCGCTGGTCGTCACGGACTTCCCGACCTCCGAGCTCGTCAAGACCGCCGCCAACTCCTTCCTCGCCACCAAGATCTCCTTCATCAACGCGATGGCGGAGGTCTGCGAGGCCGCCGGCGGTGACGTGGTCAAGCTGGCGGAGGCCATCGGCTACGACGAGCGGATCGGCGCGAAGTTCCTCCGGGCCGGGATCGGCTTCGGCGGCGGCTGCCTGCCGAAGGACATCCGGGCCTTCATGGCGCGCGCGGGCGAGTTGGGCGCGGACCAGGCGCTGACCTTCCTGCGCGAGGTCGACTCCATCAACATGCGGCGGCGCGGACACATGGTCGAGCTCGCCCGCGAGGCCGTGGGCGGGTCCTTCCTCGGCAAGCGGGTCGCCGTGCTGGGCGCCACCTTCAAGCCGGACTCGGACGACGTACGGGACTCGCCCGCACTGAACGTCGCGGGCCAGATCCACCTGCAGGGCGGTCAGGTCACCGTCTACGACCCCAAGGGCATGGAGAACGCCCGGCGGGTCTTCCCGACCCTCGGGTACGCGGACTCCGCGCTCGCGGCGGCCCGGGGCGCGGAGGTGGTCCTCCACCTCACCGAGTGGCGCGAGTTCCGCGACCTCGACCCGGCGGAGCTCGCCTCCGTCGTGACCGACCGGCTCGTGCTGGACGGCCGCAACGCGCTGGACCCGGTGCGGTGGCGTGCCGCCGGCTGGACGTACCGGGCGATGGGGCGGCCCCGAGCCTGACCCCTGCGGGGTTGCCCGGCGGGTCTGCCCGGCGCGGTTGCGCCGGGGGCGGCGCCGTGACGGGGGCGCTGCCTCGGCCCCCCGCGCCTCAGACGCCGGCGGGGCTTGACCTGCGGCGGGCGGTGAATTCGGCGTCGCGGATCACGCGCTGGGCGTTGCCCCAGGTGAGCAGGGCGAGGTCGGACTCCGGCCAGCCGCGGTCCAGGAGTTCCGCGATGAGCCGCGGGTAGCCCGACGGGTCGGTCAGGCCGGTGGGGCGGGGGCCGGGCGGCTCGGTGCCGAAGGCCCCGCCGAGTCCGACGCCTTCCGGGCCCGCGACCGCCCGCACGTGGTCGAGGTGGTCCGCCACCGCGTGCAGGGAGTCCCCGGTGCGCGCGGTGTCGAAGGTGACCATCGCGAGGCCGTTCGACTCGCGCAGCAGAGCGAGCACCTCGTCGGACACGTTTCCCGGATGCGGGTTCAGCGCAGCGGCCGCCGTGTTCGAGATGATCACCGGGGCCTTCGAGGCGCCCGCGAGCTGACGGGCGACGGCCGGCTCGCAACCCGCGAGGTCCAGCAGGATCGCCAGCCGGTTCGCCTCCTGCACCACCTCGTGGCCGAAGGCCGTCAGTGTCTCCTGCGCCCAGGGTGCTCCCGCGGGCGCGAGGGCCCGTACGCCGAGCGCGTGGAAGGCGCGCAGCGCGCCCAGCGAACCGGTCAGCGCACGGCCCGGCACGGGGCCGAGGAACGAGGCGATCCGGCCGCGGTTGCGGGCGTCCGCCATGTCGTCGGCGCTGAGCGCGAGGCAGAGGCTGTCGGGGTAGCGGCGGACGAGGGCCAGTGCCGCGTCGATCTGTTCCAGGGTGTCGGACACCACCTGGTCGCCGACCGCGTCGTCCTCGGGGGCCCGGGCGGCCTGCGGCGGCACCAGCAGGGACCAGAACTGGGCCCCCACTCCCCCGGCGCGCAGGCGCGGGATGTCCGTGTCGACGCCCGCGTCGGGGGTTTCGATGTCGTGGTACGGGCTCTGGCGCAGGGTCCAGACCAGGGTGTTGCACCCGTCGGCGACGGGGTGGACGGACAGCAGCGCGGCGGCCCGTTCGAGGGTGCTCGCCTTCGTCTCGGGTCCGGCTGGGGCCTGGAGGTCCTGGGCCCCGATGCCCACGGGATGGGGTTCGTCCTGCAGGTCGGCCATGGCGTTCGCTCCGGTCTCGGCGGCAGCAGGGAGAGCTGGAGCCACCGTGACACGTGCTGCGGCGCGGCCGCCCGGCAGGTGCGGCGTTCGAGTGAACCGCGGTCACACCGCGTCACCACACCCACCGGATCTGGCGCTTCGCCCTAGATCACCGCGTTCGAGGGGCCCCGGGCCGCCGACATGTCGCGTGCGACCGCTTCCGCGTCGCGCAGCGCGCGGACCGCGTTGGACCAGGTCAGCTTGGCCAGGTCGGCCCTGGACCAGCCCCGCGCCAGGAGTTCCGCGACCAGGTTCGGGTAGCCCGCCACGTCGTCCAGGCCGGAGGGGGTGAAGGCCGTGCCGTCGTAGTCCCCGCCGATGCCGATGTGGTCGACCCCGGCCACCTCCCGCATGTGGTCCAGGTGGTCGGCCACCGTGGCGGCCGTGGCCACCGGCCGCGGGCGCTCCGCCTCGAACGCCCGGTGCAGGGCCATCGCCTCGGGGGTGGTGTCGAGGTGGTGGAAGCCGTGCGCCCGCAGGTTCTCGTCCGCGGCCAGGGTCCATTCCACCGCCGCCGGCAGGATGAACTTCGGGACGAAGGTCGCCATCGCCACCCCGCCGTTGGCCGGCAGCAGCGCCAGCACGTCGTCGGGGATGTTGCGCGGGTGGTCGCAGACCGCCCGGGCCGAGGAGTGCGAGAAGACCACCGGCGCGGCCGAGACGGCGATGGCGTCCCGCATCGTCGTCTCGGCGACGTGGCTGAGGTCCACCAGCATGCCGACGCGGTTCATCTCGCGGACGACCTCGCGACCGAAGTCGGTCAGGCCGCCGTGCCGGGGCTCGTCGGTCGCGGAATCCGCCCAGTCGATGTTGTCGTTGTGCGTGAGCGTCATGTACCGCACGCCCAACCGGTGCAGGGCGCGCAGCGTGGCGAGCGAGTTGTTGATGGAGTGGCCGCCCTCGGCGCCCATCAGAGAGGCGATCCGGCCGGCGGCGCGGGCCTGCTCCATGTCGTCCGCCGTCAGCGCCCGCACGAGGTCGCCCGGATAGCGGTCGATCAGCTGGGCGACCGCGTCGATCTGCTCCAGGGTGGCGCTGACCGCCTCGTCGCCCGCGTAGTCGGACCGTACGTACACGGACCAGAACTGGGCCCCGACACCCCCGGCGCGCAGCCGGGGGATGTCGGTGTGCAGGTGCGCGGACTGGTCGCCCGCGATGTCCCGCTGCGCCAGGTCGTAGCGCACCTGCTGGCGCAGCGCCCAGGGCAGGTCGTTGTGACCGTCCACGACGGGGTGCTCGGCCAGCAGCTCGCGCGCCTCCGCCAGACGCTGCGCCGCGCTCACTTGCCGAACCCGAAGGACTCCGCGTTCGCGACCTTCGTGCGCAGCCGCTTGCCCTTCTCGGTGGCCTGGTCGTTGAGCTCCTGCTGGAAGTCGCGCATCCGGGCCAGCAGCTCCGTGTCGTGGGCGGCCAGCATCCGTACGGCCAGCAGGCCGGCGTTGCGCGCCCCGGCGACCGAGACGGTGGCGACGGGAACCCCCGCCGGCATCTGGACGATCGACATCAGGGAGTCCATGCCGTCGAGGTACTTCAGCGGCACCGGCACGCCGATGACCGGCAGCGGAGTGACCGAGGCGAGCATGCCGGGCAGGTGGGCGGCTCCGCCCGCGCCCGCGATGATCGCCTTCAGGCCGCGCCCGGCGGCCTGCTCCCCGTACTCGATCATCTCGCGCGGCATCCGGTGGGCGGAGACCACGTCTACCTCGTAGGGGATCTCGAACTCGTCGAGGGCCTGGGCGGCGGCCTCCATCACGGGCCAGTCCGAGTCGGACCCCATGACGATGCCGATGACGGGCCCTGCGGCGGTGGTGCTCATTCCGTGACCGTTCCTCTGAGGTAGTCGGCGGCGTGGCGTGCGCGCTCCAGCACAGCGTCCAAATCGTCGCCGTAGGTGTTGACGTGGCCGACCTTGCGACCGTGTTTCACGTCCTTGCCGTACATGTGGATCTTCAGCTGGGGGTCGTGGGCCATGCAGTGCAGGTAGGCCGCGTACATGTCGGGGTAGTCCCCGCCCAGCACGTTCGCCATGACGGTCCACTTGGCGCGGGGGCGCGGGTCGCCCAGCGGAAGGTCCAGGACCGCGCGCACGTGGTTGGCGAACTGGGAGGTCACGGCCCCGTCCTGGGTCCAGTGACCGCTGTTGTGCGGACGCATCGCCAGCTCGTTGACGAGGATGCGGCCGTCGGTGGTCTCGAACAGCTCCACGGCCAGGTGGCCGGTCACGCCGAGTTCCTGCGCGATGCGCAGGGCGAGGGCCTGGGCCTCGCCCGCCAGCTCCTCGGAGAGGTCGGGGGCGGGAGCGATCACCGTGTCGCAGACCCCGTCCACCTGGCGGGACTCGACGACGGGATAGGCGACCGCCTGCCCGTGCGGGGAGCGGACGATGTTCGCCGCGAGTTCGCGGACGAAGTCCACCTTCTCCTCGGCGAGGACCGGGACGCCCGCCTTGAAGGGGGCCGCGGCGTCCTGCGGGGTGCGGACGAACCACACCCCCTTGCCGTCGTAGCCGCCGCGCACCGTCTTGAGGATGACGGGGAACCCGCCCACCTCGTCCGCGAAGGCGGTCACGTCGTCCGGATCGCTCACGATCCGGTGGCGGGGGCTGGGTGCGCCGATCTCGTCGAGCTTGGCGCGCATCACCCCCTTGTCCTGGGCGTGTACCAAGGCGTCGGGCCCCGGGCGGACGGGGATGCCGTCCGCTTCCAGGGCCCGCAGGTGCTCCGTGGGTACATGCTCGTGGTCGAAGGTGATCACGTCACAGCCGCGCGCGAAGGCGCGCAGCGTCTCCAGGTCGCGATAGTCGCCGATGACGACGTCGCTCACGACCTGGGCCGCCGAGTCCTGTGGTGTGTCACTGAGGAGCTTGAATCTGATGCCGAGGGGGATGCCCGCCTCGTGGGTCATGCGGGCGAGCTGACCGCCGCCGACCATGCCGACTACCGGGAACGTCACTCCTCCAGGGTATCCGCCGGTATTCCGCCATCCGGACGTGCCCTGGCGCGATCGCCCTCTGTGCCGTGCGTCGCAGGGTGCCGGAAGGCACAGACGGAGTACAGGGGGGAGACTTAGCATGGGTGGGTTGACGGAGAACACCGGACGCCCCGAGCGGGGGCGGTGACCGACGGGACTGGCCTACTGATGACCACGCAGCGCGGATCGGTCCTCGGACGCGTACGCGGCCTCGTGCGCGAGGTGGCCAAGTTCGGGGCGGTCGGCGGCCTGGGTGTCCTGGTCAACCTGGGTGTCTTCAACCTGATCCGCCACACCACCGATCTGCAGGTGGTCCGGGCGAGCGTGATAGCCACCGTCGTCGCCATCGCCACGAACTACCTCGGCTTCCGCTACTACGCCTACCGCGACCGCGCCAAGAGCGGCCGCACCCGCGAGATGGCCCTCTTCGCCGGATTCAGCGCGATCGGGCTGGTCATCGAGAACGGCGTGCTCTACACCGCCACCTACGGCTTCGGGTGGGACGGCCCGCTCGCGAGCAACGTCTTCAAGTTCATCGGCATCGGCACGGCCACCGTCTTCCGCTTCTGGTCGTACCGGACCTGGGTCTTCAAGGCCCTGCCGCCGGTCGCCGCGCCCGCGGCCACCGGGCCGGCGGCGGAGCCGGCGCCGCGGCGCCGGCCGGAGCGCAGGCCCGAGCAGCTGCCGGAGCCGGAGCCCGCGCACAAGTAGGGCCGGCCGGACCCGCCGCGGTCAGCCGGTGGTGCTGCGGCCGGAAAGGCTCCCCGGGTCGCAGCACCTAGCGGACCGTCTTCTCCCGCTCGGCCGGCTGCGGCGCCGTACGGCTGAGGAAGAGCGCGAAGACCGGGGGCTTCGTCTGGAGGAGCTCCAGACGGCCGCCGTCCGCCTCGGCGAGGTCCCGGGCGACCGCGAGGCCGATCCCGGTGGAGTTGCGGCCGCTGATGGCCCGCTCGAAGATCCGGTTGCCGAGGTCGGGCGGGACGCCCGGTCCCTCGTCCGTGACCTCCAGGACCGCCTGATTGCCGATCACCCTGGTGCGCAGGGCCACGGTGCCGCCGCCGTGCATGAGGGCGTTCTCCACGAGGGTCGCCAGGACCTGGGAGACCGCCCCGGGGGTGCCGACGGCCCGTACCCCCTGCTTCCCGGAGCGCACGATGGCCCGGCCGGCGCTGCGGTAGGCCGGCCGCCACTCCTCCACCTGCTGTTTGACGACCTCGTCGAGGTCGAAGGGGACCGCGGAGCCCGTACGCGGGTCCCGCGAGTTCGTGAGCAGCCGCTGCACGACGTCCGTGAGCCGCTCCACCTGGGTCAGGGCGATCGTGGCCTCCTCCCGCACGGTCGCCAGGTCGTCGGTGACCGTGATCTCCTCCAGCCGCATCGACAGCGCCGTGAGCGGGGTGCGCAGCTGGTGGGAGGCGTCGGCGGCCAGGCGCCGCTCGGCGGTGAGCATCCGGCCGATCCGCTCGGCGCTGGAGTCCAGCACGTCCGCGACCCGGTCCAGCTCGGGAACCCCGTACCGCTTGTGCCGGGGACGCGGGTCGCCCGAGCCGAGCCGCTCGGCGGTCTCGGCGAGGTCGGTGAGCGGGGAGGCCAGCCGGTTCGCCTGCCGTACGGCGAGCAGGACGGCCGCCACGACGGCCAGCAGCGCCACCGCGCCGACCACGGCCAGGGTCCGTACGACTTCCCTGGTCACCGTGGAGCGGGCCTCCTCCACGACGACGGTCTCGCCCTGCTCGCCGCGCGCGGTGCCGCGTACGACGCTGTCGGGGATCGACGCGCCCACCTCCACGACCGGCTGCCCGGGGACCGTGATCCGCGCGTAGTGCCCGGCGTCGAGCAGTTCGGCGAGGGCGGCGGGATCGGTCGGCTGCTTCTCGAGGACGTTCGCCTCGACGACGCTCACAAGCCGCAACGCCTCGGACTCGACCCGGTCCTGGGCGCTGCTGGTGATGGTCCGGGTCTCCACGATGACGAGGGAGACCCCGAAGACGGCGATCACCACGAGCACCACGGCGAGCGTGGACTGGATGAGGCGGCGGCGCATGCGGGGGCCTTTCTTCCGGATCAGGCCGGATCAGGGAGCGGGCAGCGGTCCGGCGCGCTCGATCGCAAGGCGGAGGGGGAGGCGACGCGGGGCGCCGGCCACCGGCGGCAACGCGGCGAGCGGGCGTGCCGGAGCACGCGAGCCGGGCATGATCCGGAGGAAGGACCCTGCGGGTCAGCTCTTCTCGAAGCGGAAGCCGACGCCGCGGACGGTGGCGATGTAGCGGGGGTTGGCTGCGTCGTCGCCCAGCTTCTTGCGCAGCCAGGAGATGTGCATGTCGAGGGTCTTGGTGGAGGACCACCAGGTGGTGTCCCAGACCTCGCGCATGAGCTGGTCGCGGGTGACGACCCGGCCGGCGTCGCGCACCAGGACGCGCAGCAGGTCGAACTCCTTGGCCGTGAGCTGGAGCTCCTCCTCGCCCATCCAGGCGCGGTGCGACTCGACGTCGATGCGCACGCCGTGGGTGGCGGGGGGCTGGGGGGTCTCGGCGGCGCCGCGCCGGAGCAGGGCCCGGACCCGTGCCAGGAGCTCGGCCAGGCGGAAGGGCTTGGTCACGTAGTCGTCGGCGCCCGCGTCCAGGCCGACGACCGTGTCGACCTCGTCGGCCCGGGCGGTGAGGACCAGGATCGGAAAGCCGTGGCCCTCGGCGCGCAGCCGGCGGGCGACTTCGAGTCCGTCCATGCCCGGCAGTCCCAGATCGAGGACGACGAGGTCGACGCCACCCTGGAGTCCCGCGTCCAGGGCGGTGGGGCCGTCTTCGCGGACCTCGACCTCGTACCCCTCCCGGCGCAGGGCACGGGCCAGGGGCTCCGAGATGGATGCGTCGTCCTCGGCGAGCAGTACACGCGTCATGTGGGTGATGGTAGTCCGCGGCGACTGAATCGAGAGGCCTGCTTGCAGACCCCTTCCGATCTGGCGTTATGGACCGCCGAGCGCCTTCGAATATGGTCGAACGGTTCCCGACTCGCCTTGTGATCCATCTCTCAAGTCCTTTCATATGCCGCAGTGTCGTGTCGTATGGTGGCGAGACGCCTGATGCAATACCTCAGGGACCTTTGTGCCGAAAATCAGCGCAAAGGTCTCTATTTCTGTCCTGAACCGGACGGGCAGCCTTATCGAGGACTGACCCGGCCGGCCTTGACGACAGTGGATGACCTGTTGGCCGGGCCCCTCGCGTGATGGTGCGCGGGTGGGCGTGGATCCCGGTTGCGGATTCCCTTCACCCCTGCTCGACGGGGGCGAGACCCCGAGGCGTGGGGTGGGACTCCGTCCGCCGGTGTCGGCCACCCCCCACCGGGCGCGGATGAGCTCACGAAGCCGAAGCGTCCCGAGCAAGCAAGGATCGACCATGGCTTCCAGCCTGACGACGGCCTCACCGAGCCCCGCTCACGAGAAGACCGTCCTCGGCCACCCGATCGGCCTGGCCACGCTGTTCATGACCGAGATGTGGGAGCGCTTCTCCTACTACGGCATGCGTGCGCTTCTCGTTCTGTACTTGGTCTCCGGCGGCGTCGACGCCGCGACCGGCAGCCAGGGCGGCGGCCTCGGCTTCACCGCGGCGACGGCCACGGCGATCTACTCCGTGTACGTGGCCATGGTCTATCTGATGGCCATGCCCGGCGGCTGGTTCGGTGACCGTGTCTGGGGCGCCCGCAAGACGGTCGCCATCGCCAGCTTCGTGATCATGGCGGGCCACGTGGCGCTCGCCGTCCCCGGCCAGCTCGCGTTCTTCGTCGGCCTGCTGCTCGTCGCGGTGGGCTCCGGTCTGCTGAAGGCCAACATCTCCACGATGGTCGGCCACCTCTACAAGGACGCGGACGACCCGCGCCGTGACAGCGGCTTCACGATCTTCTACATCGGCATCAACGTGGGTGCCCTCCTCGCCCCGGTCGGCATCGGCATGGTCGGCGAGCTCGTGAACTGGCACCTCGGCTTCGCGCTCGCCGCCGTCGGCATGGGCATCGGTCTGGCCGTCTTCCTGCTGGCCGGCCGCACCCTGAGCCCGAAGAGCAGCGTCGTCCCGAACCCGCTGAGCCCGGCCGAGCGCAAGGCCGTGATCACCAAGGCCCTCGCCGTCCTCGCCGCCGTCGCCGTCTTCTACGGCGCCGTCGTCGCGGCGGACATGTTCACCATCAAGTGGGCGCTGTACCCGATCACCATCGCCGGTCTGATCATCCCGGTCGCCGTCCTCACCCGCATCAAGCGGGACAAGGACCTCACCCCCGGTGAGCAGACCCGGATGAGCGCCTACATCTGGTTCTTCGTGGCCGCCGCGGTCTTCTGGATGATCTACGACCAGGGCGGTTCGACCCTCTCGCTGTTCGGTGACAAGAACTCCGAGCGCAACCTGTTCGGCTGGGAGGTCCCGACCACGATCTTCCAGTCGCTGAACCCGCTCTTCGTGGTGGCCCTGGCCCCGGTCTTCGCCGCCGCGTGGGTGGCGCTGGCCCGCCGCAACCGCGAGCCCAGCACGATCGTGAAGTTCTCGGCGGCCCTGGTCATCGTCGGTGCCTCGTTCTTCGTCTTCGCCATCCCGCTGAGCCAGACCGCCGGCAACGACACCAAGGTCACCATGTGGTGGCTGGTGCTCATCTTCCTGATGCACACGCTCGCGGAGCTGTGCCTCTCCCCGGTCGGCCTGTCGGTGACCACGAAGATGGCCCCGCAGAAGTACGGCTCCCAGATGATGGGCGTCTGGTTCCTGGCCGTCACCGCCGGCGACTGCATCACCGGTCTGCTCGGCCTGGCCGAGGTCCAGCTCAACGGTGTCGGCGTGATCCTCTTCCAGGCGTTCGCCGCCGTGCTCGCCGGTGTCGCGATCTTCATGTACCGCAAGAAGGTCAACGCGCTGATGGGCGGCATGAACTGACTCGTTCCGCTCCGGCGGAGGGACGGCCCGGCACACCGGAAGGTGTGCCGGGCCGCTGCCGTGTCAGCGGGTGCCGCGCAGGCGGCGCCACGGGGTGAAGGTGAACACCGCGCCGCCGAGCAGGATCACCGTGCCGGCGACGAGGGCGAGGGCCTTGATGCCGCCCTCGTCCTCCGCGCCGGTCTCGGCGAGGCCGCCCGAGGTGGTGCTGCCGGTGGCGCTGGTGGAGGAGCCGGAGCCGCCCGGCTGGGCGGTGGTGTCCAGTTCCAGCGAGACGCCGCTGCTCGTCGCCTTGCAGGGGACGTTGATCGGCGTGGAGCCGGGGGCCATCGTCACGTCGATCGTCAGCTGGTCCGGGCTGAGCGTCACCTTGCCGGACGTGCCGGGCTTGTAGGTGCCGGTCATGTCGCTGAGGCTGACCGGCGCCTTGTCCGGGATCGGCTCGGCGTTGGCCGGTCCGGAGACCTTGACCGTGCCGCTGTCCGCCCCGCCGAGCTTCACGTCCATCGAGGGCTTGAGGGCCCCGGCGGGCAGGGCCATGGGCGCCGCCATCGCGCCCTTGGCGGTCTTGACGGTGAGGTCGTAGCTGCCGCCGTTCTTCCTGGCGTTGATCGTGACCGGGGTCCTGATGCCGCCCGGGACGACCGCTCCGCAGTCGAAGGCCACCTCGACCGCCTTGCCCGGGAAGTCGGTCCGGCCTCCTCCGCCGCCGCTGCCGCCGGACGTGGTGGAGCCGCCCGACGTCGTGCCGCCGGTCGTGGTGCCGCCGGTCGTGGTGCCGCCGGTCGTGGTGCCGCCGGTGGTCGTGCCGCCCGACGTCGTGCCGCCGGAGCCGCCCGACACGTCGATGGTGGCCCCGCCCTTGACCTCGCCGACCGGCGCGCACTTGGTGACGAAGGTGCCGAAGGAGAAGGTGACGGCGACGTCGTACTTACCCGGGGTCAGGGTGATCTTGCCTGCCTTGGTGAGCTTCAGCTTGCCCTTCATCGTGGACATCTGCATGGGGGCCTTCTTGGGGATCGGCGGGTTCTTCTTCTCCCCGACGACCTTCAGCTCCCCGCCACCGCCGCCGACGGTGATCCAGCCGGTGGGCTGGACGGAGTCCTGCGGGATGTCCATCAGATCCGTGTTGTTGGAAGCCGGCTTGACCGTCTCCCAGGCCACGTCGACCTCGTCGCCGACCTTGGCCGCGGCCGGCGCGGTGATCCGGGCGGTGGTCTCGCCCTCCACGGGGGAGCCGCCGCCGGCCGGCGGCACGCACCTGACCTTGAACGTGGCCTCGGCGGCCTGGGCGGTTGGAGCCGTGATGGCGAGGCCCGCGCCGCCGAGCAGCAGCGCGACCAGGGCCGCGCTCACCCTCCGTCGGTTCTTCACGATGGTCCCTTCGTCGTCGAACGGTTCTCAGACGGTGCGGACGTCTGTGGTGCTGTCTCCGGCGCGCTGTCCGGGGTGAACCACGGCAGGACCGCCGTGGTGGTCGCGGGAGGCTCGGCCGGCCGCTCGGTACGGGCCGGTGCGGCCGGGCGCGAGGCCGGGAGCCGGGGCAGCCGGGGCAGCCGGGCGGTGACGGCCGGCGCGGCGTCGGCGGGCCGTACGCCCCGGTGTCGCCCGGCGCCGTGCCCGGTGCGCGGCCGGACCTTGTCGACGACAGCCATGCCGACGCGGAAGAGGGCGGCGGGGATCACCACGAGGAGCAGGCCCCGGAAGAGCAGGACCCCGTACGGGCGGGCCACGCCCCACGGCTGGGCGGCCACGACCGTCTCGCCGTACTTGAGGGAGATCGTGTGGTCGCCGTGGGCGCCCGCTCGGAGGGTGACGTCGAGCGCGACCTCCGCCTTTCCGCCGGGCGGGATGGTCCCCTTCCATCGGGCCTCCTCCCACAGCGGGGCGAACACGCCGTGGGCGGTGCCGAGCTGGAAGACGGGGTCCTTGACGGGGGCCGTGCCGAGGTTGCCGACGGTGACCTTGAACTTCCGGGCGGGCGGGGCGCCGAACCAGGTCAGGACCCCGTCCTCGCCCTCCAGCCGGACCCCGGTGAGCAGCGCGAGGCGGCCCGTGCCGGATTCGGCGGGCAGCTCGGCCACCGGATGATCGGTGATCTTCAGGGGGACGGCGACGGTGGCCCGGTCCCCGTTGACGGAGGTGACGTTGACGATGCAGGGGCAGGGCTTCGGCGGCGCCGCGACCGGCAGGCGGGCCGCGAAGCGCCCGTCCTCGGCGACGGAGACGGCTGCCCCGTCGGCGTTGGCGCAGCTGTTGGTGCCGCCGATCATGTTCTGCCCGCAGACGAGCAGCATCACCAGGGTCTTGGCGCGCCAGCCGGTGCCCGTGACGGTGATCTCGGTGCCCTTGGCCGCCTCCTGGAGGGAGAGCGCAGCGGTGGGTGTGCCGTCGTCCGCGGCGGACGGGGCCGCGGGGAGGACTGCGAGGGCGCACGCCGCCAGTCCCGCCAGGAGGGACCGGGCGGTGCCGCCGACCTTGCCGCCGACCTTGGCGCTCACCTGGAGGCTCCCGTCAGTTCGTGTTCCGGTGCAGGGGTCGTCGCCGGTCCGCTGCCGGCCCCGCCGTCCGCCGGTCCCCGTCGCAGGCGCCGGCGGCGCACGAGGACCAGCGCGGCGAGCGCGGTCCCGCCCGACCCGAGCAGGCCGAGGACGGTCCAGCCGGCGGCCCGCCACGGCACCAACCAGGCGGAGGCGGACGCGGCGGCCTCGGCGCCGCCGGGAGCTGTCGCGGTGACGGTCACGCGGACCCGGTCGAGGACCGGGGCTCCGGGCCAGGGCTCGGTCAGCTCGACCCGACGGCCGGGGAGCAGTTCGACCGGCACTGCCCGTGGGCCGCGGCCCGGAACCTCCCCGAAGGCGCCCTCGGCACGGATGTCCAGCTCGGGGGCGAGGGTGACGTTGCCCCGGTTGACCAGGGTGTAGGCGACCACGGCGGCCGCGCCCCGGCCCCGGACGGCGACGTCCTCGACGGTGAGGGCGGCCAGCGTGGGGCCGCTGACGCGCAGGTGGACCCGTACGCCGACCTCCCGGCCGGCTTCGGTGGCGATCACGGCCGCGGGATGGTCGCCGGGCGGTGACGCGGGCGGCACGGTGACGGTGAAGGGGACCACCGCACGGGTGCGGGGCGGGATCTTCACGGTGGCTCCGGCGCCGAAGCCGAACCAGGAGCCGGCGCCGCCCGCGCCGGGGGCGGGAGCGGCCGGGCGCACGGCGGAGGTGCCGTCGGCGTGGGCGTCGGCCCCGCGCAGGGTGACGGTGCGTTCCCGGTCGGTGGTGTTGGTCAGGGCCAGGCGGTCCTCCAGCACGGCGGCGGGGGCGCCCTCCAGGTAGAAGTACGGGCGGGCGCCGCCGGGCCGGGCCGCGGCCGTTCCGGTGGCGGGCTCCGCGGTCCAGCCCGGTTCGTCGGCGGCCGCATGGGCGGTGGGGACCGTGTACGGCGCGGCCGCCGCGAGCAGGGCCAGGAGGAGGCGGACGGTCCGCCTGGGGGTGTGGAGCACGGGCATGGCCGGGGTTGCTCCGTTCAGGACCGGGCCCGTCGGCCGCGCCGGGTCAGCCAGAGCACGCCGGCCGCGCCGGTGAGCATCACGGTGCCGCCGAGGGTGCCGAGGGCGAGGGCGGAGTCGGCGGGGCCGGTCTGCGGGAGGGTGTCGGGCGGCGGGTCGCCGTCGTCACCGCCGCCGGCCCCGCCTGCCCCGCCCGGGGCGGTGACGTCCAGCTCCAGGGAGGGCCCGGGGTTGTTGCCGGGGGTGCAGGTGGTCGTGGTGCCCATCGCCTTGATGGTGAGCACGCCCGCGGTGAAGGTGACCTTGCCGCTCTTCTTGGGCGTGTAGGCACCCGACAGGTCGGTGATCCTGATGGGGGTGTCGGGCGGGACGGCCTCGGGGTTGGACGGGCCGGAGACCGCCACGGTCGCCTTCTCGGCTCCGCCGACGACGATGACGGCGCTGGGGCTCATGGCCCCCTTGCCGAGCTCGATGGGGCTGGACGAGACCCCCTTCTGGAACGACATCGTCAGCTTGTAGCCGTCGCCCTCCTTGACGGCCTTGATGTCGATGGGCGACACCGCCGACTTGTCCCCGATGGGGGTCTTGCAGTCGTAGGCCACGTCGACGACGGCGGCGTGGGCTGTCGGGGCGGTGAGCAGCACCGCCGATCCGGCCAGCGCGGAGGCCAGCGCGAGCGCGGTGGAGCGTTTGCGGTCGGACACCTTCGTCTTCCCCTCGGGCCACGAACACCTGACGACACATCAGATCGGTGGCTCAAGGTACGCCCGGGGCCTTACGGAGGGAAGACAAAGGACAGGCCCGATCGACCGTTCGTCAGTGGGCGCGGACGCCCCTCTGCCACACCGCGGAAACGAGCGGTACGCCCGGCCGGTAGGCCAGGTGGACATGGCTGGGGGCGTCCAGCAGGGCCAGGTCGGCGCGGGCTCCCGGGGTCAGGACGCCGATGTCCGCACGGCGCAGGGCGCGGGCGCCGCCGGCGGTGGCCGCCCAGAGGGCCTCGTCGGGGGTCATCCGCATGTCCCGGACGGCGAGCGCGATGCAGAACGGCATGGAGCTCGTGTAGGAGGAGCCGGGGTTGCAGTCCGTGGACAGCGCGACGGTCGCGCCCGCGTCGATCAGGCGGCGGGCGTCCGGCCACTGGGCCCGGGTGGAGAACTCCGCGCCGGGCAGCAGGGTGGCGACCGTGGTGTCCGCCGCCTGGGCCAGGGCGTCGATGTCGGCGTCGGTGAGGTGGGTGCAGTGGTCGGCGGAGGCGGCCTCCAGCTCCACGGCGAGCTGCACGCCGGGGCCGTGGGAGAGCTGGTTGGCGTGGACGCGCGGGATCAGCCCGGCGGCGGCGCCGGCGGTGAGGATCGCGCGGGCCTGGTCGCCGTCGAAGGCGCCCTTCTCGCAGAAGACGTCGACCCAGCGGGCGTACGGGGCGCAGGCCGCGAGCATCTCGCCGGTGACGAGGTCGACGTAGCCGGCGGGGTCCTCGGCGTAGTCGGGGGAGACGATGTGCGCGCCGAGGTAGGTGACCTCTTCGGTGTGCGCGGCGGCGATGCGCAGGGCGCGGGCCTCGTCGGCGACGGTGAGGCCGTAGCCGGACTTGGTCTCGAAGGTGGTGGTGCCCTGGCGGCGGGCCTCGTCGAGGTGGCGGACGAGGTTCGCCTCCAGCTGTGCGTCTGAGGCGGCGCGGGTGGCGGCGACAGTGGTGCGGATGCCGCCGGCGGAGTAGGCGCGGCCGGACATCCGGGCGTTGAACTCCTGGGTGCGGTCGCCCGCGAAGACGAGGTGGGAGTGCGAGTCGACGAAGCCGGGGATGACGGCCCGGCCCTGCGCGTCGAAGCTCCCCTCCGCGGCCGGGGCCTTGGCGGCGGGGCCGACCCACACGACCTGGTCGTCGTCGATGACGACGGCGGCGTTCTCGATCAGCCCGAGGGGGCTGCCGTCGCCGACGGACGGGTCGTTGGTGACGAGGCTGCCGATGTTGGTGATGGCCGTGGTGGTCACTGGGTTCCTCTCAGGGCTTGCTCGTCCCCAGCCCGTCCCTTCCCGAACCGGGATCCGCCCGGACCCGGTCCTCGGACGCCGGACGGACTGAGGATCCAGCGTCGCCGGCGGTCGGGGTGCGGGTCCGGGCGGAGCCCCGGGGGACGACGGAAGGGCGGGACGGGGGCGGGCGACGTCAGGCGCGGAGGGCCGCGATCGCTTCGGACAGGGCGGACGGGACGTTCTCGACCAGGGTGTGGTGGCCGTCGCGGACGATGTGGCGGCCGCCGACCACCGTGTGGCGGATGTCGGCGGACGTCGCGGCGAAGACGGCCGTCTCGGCGCCGAGCCGCGGCAGCGGACCGGCCGTGCGGACGGAGTCCAGGGCGAGCGTGGTGAAGTCCGCGAGCGCACCCGCCTCCAGGCGGCCCGCGTCGGGCAGCCCCAGGGCCGCGTGCCCGTCGCCGGTGGCCGCGGTGAGCAGCGCGTTGGCCGTCCAGTGGCCCCGCGTACGGCTGCGCAGGCGCTCGTTCAGCTCCATCGCGCGGGCCTCTTCGAGCAGGTCGATGACCGCGTGGCTGTCGCTGCCCAGGGAGAGCGGGCTGCCCGCCCGCCGGAGCCGGGTGGCCGGGCCGATGCCGTCGGCGAGGTCGCGTTCGGTGGTGGGGCACATGCAGGTGCCGGTGCCGGTTGCCCCGAGCAGGGCGATGTCCGCGTCCGTGAGGTGCGTGTTGTGGACGCCGGTGGTGCGCGGGCCGAGCACCCCGTGGTCGGCCAGCAGCTGGCTCGGGGTGCGGCCGTGGGCGGCCTGGCAGGCGTCGTTCTCGGCGGTCTGCTCGGACAGGTGGACGTGCAGCGGCACCCGGCGCTCCTCGGCCCAGTCGGCCACGGTGGCCAGCTGGTCCGCGGGCACGGCCCGCACCGAGTGGACGGCCGCCCCGATCAGGGCGTGCCCGCGGGGCTTCAGGGCGCTGACGCGTTCGGCCCAGGCGTCCGCGGTGCCGTCGGAGAAGCGCTGCTGGTGGGCGTTCGGCGCCTCACCGAACCCGGAGGAGAGGTAGGCGGTGTCGAGGAGGGTGATGCGGATGCCGGCCGCGGCGGCCGCCTCGATCAGGGCCTCGCCCATGGCGTTGGGCTCGGCGTACGGGGTTCCGCCGGGCGCGTGGTGGACGTAGTGGAACTCCCCGACGTTGGTGATGCCGGCCAGCGCCATCTCGGCGTACACGGCGCGGGCGAGGGCGAAGTAGCTGTCGGGAGTGAGGTTCTGGGCGACCTCGTACATGAGCTCGCGCCAGGTCCAGAAGGTGCCGGAACCGATCTGGACGACGCCGCGCAGGGCCCGGTGGAAGGCGTGGCTGTGCGCGTTGGCGAGGCCCGGGACCGTCAGGCCCCGCAGCGGCTCCGCGCCGGGCGGCGGCGTCTCGACGCCGGTGCGCAGGACGGCGATGCGTCCTTCGGAGTCGGCCTCCAGGGCGACGCCCGGCTCGACGTGGGTGCCGAGCCAGGCGTGCTCCAGCCAGTACGTCGTCAGCGACATGCCAGGCCTTCCAGTACGTCGGCGAGGGCGAGGACGCCGGCGACGCAGTCGTCCTCGGCGGCGAACTCCCGCGGGGAGTGGGAGACGCCGGTCGGGTTGCGTACGAACAGCATCGCGGTCGGGACGGCGGCGGAGAGGATTCCGGCGTCGTGTCCCGCCCCCGTGCCGAGGACGGGGACGGACCCGCCCAGGATCCGGTTCATCTCGTCGCGCAGGGCGTGCTCGAACTCGACGACCGGGGTGAAGGACTCCCGGACGATCCCGAGGTCGATGCCGTCCTGCTCGGCGCGCTCGCGGGCGGCCTTCTCGATGGCGGTGACGACGGTGTCGAGGGTGGCCTGGTCGGCGGCGCGCGAGTCGAGCCAGCCGCGCACGAGCGACGGGATGGCGTTGACCCCGTTGGGCTCGACGGAGATCTTCCCGAAGGTGGCGACGGCCCCGGCGAGGGCCGCTTCGCTGCGGGCGGCCAGCACGGTCGCCGCGTACGTCAGCATCGGGTCGCGCCGGTCCACCAGGCGGGTGGTGCCGGCGTGGTTGGCCTCACCGCGGAAGTCGAACCGCCAGCGGCCGTGCGGCCAGATCGCCGAGGCGATGCCGACCCGGTCCCCGGACAGGTCCAGGGCGCGGCCCTGTTCGACGTGCAGCTCGACGAAGGCGCCGATGCGGTCGAGCCGTTCGGGGTCGGCCCCGATGGCCTCGGGGTCGTATCCGGCGGCCTCCATGGCCTGCGGCAGGCTGACGCCGTCGGCGTCGCGCAGCTCGTGGGCCTTCTCCTTCGTCAGCTGGCCGGCGGTGAGCCGGGAGCCGACGCAGGCGAGCCCGAAGCGGGCGCCCTCCTCGTCACCGAAGTTGGTGATGGCCAGCGGCCTGGAGAACTCCGCGCCCCTCCTGCGGAGTTCGTCCAGGGCCGCGAAGGACGACACCACGCCGAGGGGGCCGTCGAAGGCCCCGCCGTCGGGGACGGAGTCCAGGTGCGAGCCGGTGACCACGGCGTCCCCGGCGAGGGGGTCGCCGAGCCAGGCCCACTGGTTGCCGTTGCGGTCGGTCTCGTACGTGAGCCCGCGCGCCTCGGCCTGCTCCTGGAACCAGGTCCGGCAGTCGGCGTCCGCCCCGCTCCAGGCATAGCGGCGGTAGCCGCCGGTGTCGGCGTTGCGTCCGACGGGCGCGAGCTCGGCCCACATCTGGTGGAAGGTCACGCCGAGTCGCCCTCGCGCATCGGGACGCGGACGCCGCGCTCGTCGGCGACCGTCTCGGCGATGTCGTAGCCGGCGTCGACGTGGCGGATGACGCCCATCCCCGGGTCGTTGGTGAGCACGCGGCGGATCTTCTCGCCGGCCAGCGCGGTGCCGTCGGCGACGGTGACCTGGCCCGCGTGGATGGAGCGGCCCATGCCGACGCCGCCGCCGTGGTGGATGGAGACCCAGGAGGCGCCGGAGGCGACGTTGACCATGGCGTTGAGCAGCGGCCAGTCGGCGATGGCGTCGGATCCGTCGAGCATGGCCTCGGTCTCGCGGTACGGGGAGGCCACCGAGCCGCAGTCGAGGTGGTCGCGGCCGATCGCCAGGGGCGCGGCCAGGGTGCCGTCGGCCACCATCTCGTTGAAGCGCTCGCCGGCCTTGTCGCGCTCGCCGTAGCCGAGCCAGCAGATGCGCGCGGGCAGGCCCTGGAAGTGGACGCGCTCGCCGGCCATCTTGATCCAGCGGTGCAGGGACTCGTTCTCCGGGAAGAGTTCGAGCATCGCCTTGTCGGTCTTGTGGATGTCGGAGGCCTCGCCGGACAGGGCGGCCCAGCGGAAGGGGCCCTTGCCCTCGCAGAAGAGCGGGCGGATGTAGGCCGGGACGAAGCCGGGGAAGGCGAAGGCGCGGTCGTAGCCGGCCAGCTGGGCCTCGCCGCGGATGGAGTTGCCGTAGTCGAAGACCTCGGCGCCGGCGTCCATGAAGCCGACCATGGCCTCGACGTGCCTGGCCATGGACTCGCGGGCCCGGGTGGTGAAGCCGGCCGGGTCCTTGGCCGCGGAGGAGGCCATGTCGTCGAAGTCGACGCCGACGGGCAGGTACGCGAGCGGGTCGTGGGCCGAGGTCTGGTCGGTCACGATGTCGATCGGGGCGCCCTCGGCGAGCATCTGCGGGAGCAGCTCGGCGGCGTTGCCGAGGAGGCCGATGGAGAGCGGCCTGCGGGCGTCGCGGGCCTCGACTGCCAGCTGGAGGGCGTGGCGCAGGTTGTCGGCCTTGACGTCCAGGTAGCGGTGCTCGATGCGGCGGTCGATGGCGCGCGGGTCGACGTCGATGCAGATCGCGACGCCGTCGTTCATCGTGACGGCCAGGGGCTGGGCGCCGCCCATGCCGCCGAGGCCGGCGGTGAGGGTGATCGTGCCGGCCAGGGTGCCGCCGAACTTCTTCGCGGCGACGGCGGCGAAGGTCTCGTAGGTGCCCTGGAGGATGCCCTGCGTGCCGATGTAGATCCACGAGCCGGCGGTCATCTGGCCGTACATGGTCAGGCCGAGGTGCTCCAGGCGGCGGAACTCCTCCCAGTTGGCCCAGTCGCCGACCAGGTTGGAGTTGGCGAGCAGGACGCGCGGCGCCCACTCGTGGGTCTGCATCACGCCGACGGGGCGGCCGGACTGGACGAGCATCGTCTCGTCCTGCTTGAGGGTCTGCAGGGTGCGGACCATGGCGTCGTACGAGCGCCAGTCGCGCGCGGCCTTGCCGGTGCCGCCGTAGACGACGAGCTTGTCGGGGTGCTCGGCGACCTCGGGGTCGAGGTTGTTCTGGAGCATCCGCAGGGCGGCCTCCTGCTGCCATCCCAGGGCGCTGAGCTCGGTGCCGCGCGCGGCGCGTACGGGGCGGGGTCCTGACATGGCGGGGTGCCTCCTCCGATGTTGTTAATTCCATTCACATACTCGCGCTCTGAATAGATTCAGTCAACAGCTGCGGGCGGCCCCGTCGGATGGTGGGATGGCGGACATGGCCGCAGACACGGAGGGCGAGGGCGCCGCCGCGCGCCGGGATCTGGTCGTACGGGCCGCCGTCGAGCAGGGGCTGGTGGGCGGGGCGGAAACTTCGCAGCCCCTGGTCTGCCTGCTGGACACCGACGGGATCCGGGCCTCCGCCGCGGCCCTGACCTCGGCCTTCGCGGACGCCCTGGCGCCCGGCACGCCCGTCCTGCACGCCTTCGCCGTGAAGGCCGCCCCGCTGGTGCCGGTGTTGCGGCTGCTCGCGGACGCCGGGCTCGGCTGCGAGGTCGCCAGCCCCGGCGAGCTGGCGCTGGCCCGCGCCGCCGGGGTGCCCGCGGCCCGGACCGTCCTGGACTCCCCCGCCAAGACGACGGCCGAACTGCGCGAGGCGCTCGCGCTGGGCATCGCCGTGAACGCGGACAACCGCCAGGAGCTGGAGCGCCTCGACGCCCTCGTCGCCGCGGGGCCCACCGCGTCCCCGATCGGGGTCCGGATCAACCCGCAGACGGGCGCGGGCGCCATCGACGCGCTGTCCACGGCGACGTCCACCTCGAAGTTCGGCGTCGCCCTGCGCGACCCCGGGGCGCGCGAGTGGCTCGTACGGGCCTTCCTGGACCGGCCGTGGCTGACCCGGCTGCACATCCACTCGGGCTCGCAGGGCGTCCCCCTGGAGCTGATCGCGCAGGGCGTACGGGCGCTGCACGCCCTGGCCGAGGAGGTCAACGCCGCGGCCGGGCGGCGCCGGATCGACACCCTCGACATCGGCGGCGGGCTGCCGGTCAACTTCGCCTCCGACGAGGCGGCCCCGACCTACGCCCGGTACGTGTCCGCCCTGCGCGAGGCGGTCCCGGCGCTCTTCGACGGCTCGTACGGCCTGGTCACCGAGTTCGGCCGGTCGCTGCTGGCCAAGCACGGCTTGGTGCTGGCCCGGGTCGAGTACACCAAGAACAGCGGCTCCCGGCCGATCGCGCTCACGCACGCCGGGGTCCAGCTGGCGACGCGCACCGCCTACGCGCCGGCGGCCTGGCCGGTGCGGATCCTGCCGTACGACGCGCAGGGCGCCCCCAAGGCCGGCTACCCGGTGGCCCAGGACGTTGCCGGCCCCGCCTGCTTCGCGGGGGACCTGCTCGCCACGGCCCGGGAACTGCCGCTGCTCGCCCCCGGCGACCTGATCGGCGTACCGGACACCGGCGCGTACTTCTTCACGGCCCACTACGGCTACAACAGCCTGCCGCGCCCGGCGGTGCACGGCTTCGCGGTGACCCCGCGGGGCCGCGTCCGCTTCAGCCTTGCCCGGCCCGCGCAGTCCGCCGCGGACATCGTGGCGGAGGCGGGCGGCGCCTTCGGGGACGCGCTGCTGTAGCGCGCCGCCGCGCGTTGCCCCGCGGGCCGCCGCTGCGGACCGCCGCGCCCGTCCGGGCTCAGTCGGCCAGGGTGGCCGCCAGCGCCGGGGCCAGGCCCGCCACCAGGTCGTCCGGGCTCAGCGCGGTGACCGCGGGCAGCCGCAGCAGGTACCGGGTCAGGGCCAGGCCCAGCAGCTGGGTGGAGACCAGGCCGGCCGCGCGGGCCGCCCGCTCGGGGCCGAGGGCCGCCGCCAGTGCCGGGGCGACCTGGGCCGCGAACACCTCCCGCATCCGGTCCGCGGCCTGCTCGTTGGTGACCGCGGAGCGCAGCAGCACCAGCAGGGCGTCGTCGGCCGGATCGCCCTCCCACCGCTCCACGAAGTGGCGCACGAGGGCGGCGGGAACCTCCCCGGCCGGCACGGCGCCCAGGTCGGGCAGGCGAAGGTCGACCGTCAGGGCGGCGTCGAAGAGCTGCTCCTTGCTGCCGAAGTACCGCATGACCATCGACGGATCGATCGCCGCGTCCGCGGCGACCGCCCGGATCGTCGTGCGCTCGTAGCCCTGGGCGGCGAACCGCTCGCGCGCGGCGCGCAGGATCACGGCCCTGGTCCGGTCGGATGAACGTCGTTCCGTCATCATGCCAACAACCGTAGGCCAACGAACGTGTGCCCACAACTGTTGACACGGCCGCGGGGCGGGCGCATCCTGATGTCAACAGTCGTTGGCCAACAAACGTTGGCACGCCGGAGGAGGTCTCCATGACCAGCACCGCCGCACTCCCGCTTCCCGCCCGCACCGAGGTCGCCGTCGTCGGCGCCGGCCCCACCGGCCTCGCCCTCGCCGTGACCCTGGCGGTGGCCGGCATCGACTTCGTGCTCCTCGACCGGCAGGCCGAGGGCGCCAACACCTCCCGCGCCGCCGTCGTCCACGCCCGCACCCTGGAGGTCCTCGACGAGCTCGACCCGAGCGGCGCACTGACCGCCGACCTCGTCGGCCGCGGCGTCCCCGTCTCCCGGTTCCGGATCCGCGACGGCGCCCGCCCGCTCGCGGCCGTGGACTTCGACCGCCTTCCCACGGCCCACCCGTACGCGCTGATGGTCCCCCAGTACGAGACCGAGGCCGTCCTCCTGGGCCGCCTGCGGGCGCTCGGCGGCGACGTCCACCGCCCGTACGAGGTAACCGGCGTCGTCCAGGACGCGGACGGGGCCACCCTCACCACGGCCACCGGCGAGACCCTGCGCGCCACGCACGTCGTGGGCGCCGACGGGATGCACAGCGCGGTCCGCACCGCCGCCGGCATCGCCTTCGAGGGCGGCGCGTACGGCGAGTCCTTCGTCCTGGCCGACGTGGTCATGGACTGGACCCCGGGCCCGCGCGAGGTGTCCCTCGTCTTCGGCGCCGCCGGGCTCATGGTGATCGCCCCGCTGCCCGGGGACACCCCCGGCGCCTCCGGGCGCTACCGGATCGTCGCCACCGTCGCCGAAGCGCCCGCCGAACCTGACCTCGCCTTCGTCCGGGGCCTGCTGGACGAACGCGTACCGGGCCAGGCGGCCGTCCGCGAGCTCGTCTGGTCCTCCCGGTTCCGGGTCCACCACCGCGTCGCCGACCGCTACCGCGCCGGCCGCCTCCTGCTCGCCGGGGACGCCGCCCACGTGCACAGCCCGGCCGGCGGGCAGGGCATGAACACCGGCATCCAGGACGGCTACGCCCTCGGCCGCGCCCTGGCCGCCGGCGACCTCGACGGCTACGAGGCCGCCCGCCGCCCCGTCGCCCTGCGCGTGGTGGCCCTCACCGACCGGATGACCCGGGTCGCGACCACCCGGAAGCCGGCGCTCCGCGCCGTGCGCAACACCCTGCTGCCCGTCCTCGCCCGCATCCCGGCGTTGCGCATGCGCCTCGCCACCGAGCTGGCGGAGCTCGACTACCGCTAGGTCTCCTGGGGAGCGGGCCGAACCCGCGGCGTCCGGCCCGCCCCGCACGACACGGCGCGGGTCGGCGGCGTCACTCCACGAAGAGCCCGCGGGCCGCCGCCCGGGTGTCGAAGGCCTCCAGACGGGCCTGCGCGTCCGGGAGGGCGTCCGCCATCGCCTCCAGCAGCACCCGGCCCAGCAGCATCGGCGCGCAGGCCGTGTCGAAGGCGAGGCCGGTGCCGACCGGGGCGGGGATCAGGAGGTCCGAGTGGCGGGCCACGGGGGCGAAGGCGGAGTCCGCGACCGTCACCACGGTCAGGCCGGCCTTCCGGGCGCGCTCGAGGGTGTCCACGACCTCCCGGGGGTGCCGGGGCAGCGCGAAGCACAGCAAGGCGGTGGCGCCCTCGTAGAGGGCCGCGTCGATGCGGTCCTCCATCATCGAGCCGCCCTCGTCGAGGAGCCGTACGTCCGGATGGACCTTGGCGGCGAAGTACGCGAAGCCGCGCGCCTGCGAGGAAGCCGCCCGCAGCCCGAGCACCGGCAGCGGGGTCGAGGCGGCGAGCAGCCGCCCCGCCTCCTCGACCGGCGCGGGGTCGGCGAGCATCTCCGCGAGCTGCCGCAGGTTCTCGATCTCGCCCAGGACCGCCTGCTGGTACTCGTTGTACGAGTCCTCCCGGACCGCGGCGGCCCGCTCGGCCGGAGCCACCTCGCGCAGGTGCTTGCGCAGCGCGGGATAGCCGTCGAAGCCGAGCGCCACGGCGAACCGGGTCACCGACGGCTGGCTCACCCCGGCCAGCTCGGCGAGCTCGACGCTCGACAGGAACGGCACCTCCGCCGCCCCGCGCACCATGCAGTGCGCGATCCGCCGCTGGGTCGGCGTCAGCCGGTGCCCCTCGAACAGCGCCTGGAGCCGCGCCGCCGGGCTGTCGCTCATGCCGTCCCCCTCCGTCCCGGTGTCCTATTCAGTCACGGAGCACTCTGCATGCGGTTATGCAGCGGGGCAAGCCGGTGCCCGCGATGCGGATACGGGGGCTGGCCCCAGTGCCCGAGCCTGCGTCGCTTCCTACGGTGGGGGCATGGACGCGCACACCCAAGAGCTGAAGAAGGAATTCGACGCGACACTGAAGGCCCGGCGGGATCTGGGCCCGGAGTACGAGGCCGCGCTGGTGGAATCGTTCGTCGAGAAGGTCGACACCCAGGTCCGGCGCCGGCTCGCCGAGGAACGCCTGGCCGCGGCCCGCGGCGAGAGCCCGTACGCCGGCGCGGCCGACGGGAACTTCGGCGAACGCTTCGGCTTCGCCATCATCACCCTTGTCCTGGCGGTCCCCCTGTCGGCCATCGCCTCCACACAGGCGGGCTTCAAGGGGCTGGTAGTGGCCTGGGCCGGGATCGTGGGGGTGAACCTCATCCACGCGGCCCGTCTGCGGCGCGCCCGGCCGGATTCCGTCGGCTGACCGTCACGCCCGGGGTGCGTCGCGCCTCCGCGGGGCTGTGAAGCGGGCCCCGCGCCCGAGGCCGCCGCCGCGCCGGATCTGCGGCGGGTGAACCGAAGGGGCGCGCCGGGGAATGCGGTCGAGCGCTCGGGGCGGACGCGGAGGCGCGAGCCGGTGTCGGGCACGTACGCCGTCACGATCCGGCACGAGGCGCCCGGAGGCGGAGCGAGCCGGCATGAGGCGGACCGAGCCCGGAGCACGGGGATGTGCGCGGGGACCGCCGCACCCTCGCGGGCGAGGGGCGGGACGACGGCGGTCCCCGCGGTGGACACGGCCGGGTCAGGGCCGTCCGCGTCCGTGGCGTTCGCGTGTCCGGGAGCCGCTCCGGAGGTGTGCGAACACCGTCGGTGGTGCCGGCCTGGTCCGGTCTCCCGGGCTCCCTGCCGACAACCACCACTGTGCCGGAGCCGTGTTAAGGCCGTGCTGCTGTCACGTGTCCGGCCCGTACCGTTTGCGCGACGGCCGGAAAACGCGGGTGCCCGGGGCCGGGCGGCGGGCCGTGGGCCCGCGCCCCGTCCCCGGGCGGGCGGCGGGCTACTTCGCGGTCTTCGCCAGGAAGGCGAGGAGGTCCTGGCGGCTCACCACACCGGTGGGCTTGCCCTCGACCAGCACGATCGCCGCGTCGGCCTCGCCGAGCACCGTCATCAGCTCGGACACCGGCTCGCCGGAGCCGACCTGCGGCAGCGGCGAACTCATGTGCTTCTCCAGCGGGTCGGAGAGCGAGGCGCGCTGCGCGAACAGCGCCGCGAGCAGTTCCTTCTCGACCACGGAGCCGATGACCTCGGCGGCCATGACGTCGGGGTGGCCGGCGCCGGGCTTGACGATCGGCATCTGGGAGACGCCGTACTCGCGCAGCACCTCGATGGCCTCGCCGACGGTCTCCTCGGGGTGCATGTGGACGAGGGAGGGGATGCCGCCCTCCTTGTCGGCCAGCACGTCGCCGATGCGGGCGGACGGCCCGGCCTCCTCCAGGAAGCCGTGTCCCGCCATCCACTCGTCGCTGAAGATCTTGCTCATGTAGCCGCGGCCGCTGTCCGGCAGCAGGACGACGACGACGTCGTCCGGGCCGAGGCCCTCGGCGGCCTTCAGCGCCGCCACGACGGCCATGCCGCAGGAACCGCCGACGAGGAGGCCCTCCTCCTTCGCCAGCCGGCGCGTCATCTGGAAGGAGTCCTTGTCGGACACCGCGATGATCTCGTCGGTGACGTTCGGGTCGTAGGCGGTCGGCCAGAAGTCCTCGCCGACGCCCTCGACGAGGTAGGGGCGGCCGGAGCCGCCGGAGTAGACCGAGCCCTCGGGGTCGGCGCCGATGACCTTGACCTTCCCGCCGCTGACCTCCTTGAGGTAGTTGCCGGTCCCGGAGATCGTGCCGCCCGTGCCGACGCCGGCGACGAAGTGGGTGATCTTCCCGTCCGTCTGCTCCCACAGCTCCGGACCGGTGGTCTCGTAGTGCGACCGGGGGTTGTTCGGGTTGCTGTACTGATCGGGCTTCCAGGCACCGGGCGTCTCGCGCACGAGGCGGTCGGACACGTTGTAGTACGAGTCCGGGTGCTCCGGGTCGACGGCGGTCGGGCAGACGACCACGTCGGCGCCGTACGCGCGCAGCACGTTGATCTTGTCCATGGACACCTTGTCAGGGCAGACGAAGATGCACTTGTAGCCCTTCTGCTGGGCCACGATGGCGAGTCCTACACCCGTGTTGCCGCTGGTCGGCTCCACGATGGTGCCACCGGGCTTGAGGGCTCCGCTCTGCTCGGCGGCCTCGATCATCCGTACGGCGATCCGGTCCTTCACGGATCCACCGGGATTGAAGTACTCGACCTTCGCAAGGACGGTGGCCTGCAGGCCTTCGGTCACACGGTTGAGCTTCACCAGCGGGGTGTTGCCGACGAGGCTGATCATCGAGTCGTGGAATTGCACCATGTTCTCCAAGGAGGGGACTCCACGGGTTCTCCGGGAGGTCCGGCCAGGGTATGCGGAAAGGGATTGACCGACCGCTCGTACGGGGCAGGTAGGGGTCAGTGAGACGCGAGGAGGTGGCCTGAAGGATGTCGAGGGCGAGAACAGCCCGCCGGATCGCGGCGGGGGCAGCGTACGGCGGAGGCGGCCTCGGACTCGTCGGGGCCGCCGCGGTCGGGCTGGTACTGGCGGAGGTGCAGTTCGCCAAGCGCACGGTGGGCACCGGGCTGGGCGAGCCGCCGCGCGCGGACGGGCTGTACGGGAGCGAGTTCGGCGGCCCGGAGCAGAGCCCGGGCCCGCTGCGGCTGGGCATGCTGGGCGACTCCACGGCCGCCGGCCTCGGGGTGCGCCGGGCCCGGCAGACTCCGGCGGCGCTGCTCGCCTCGGGGCTCGCGGCGGTCGCGGAGCGGCCGGTGGAGCTGCGCAACGTGGCCCTCTCGGGTGCCATGTCGGACGACCTGGACCGCCAGGTGGGGCTGCTGCTGGACCGGGACGCGCCCGCGCCCGACGTCTGCGTGATCATGATCGGCGCGAACGATGTGACGCGCCGGATGCCGCCGACCCAGTCGGTGCGGCTGCTGACGTCGGCCGTGCGCCGGCTGCGCCTGGCGGGCTCCGAGGTCGTCGTGGGCACCTGCCCGGACCTGGGCACGATCGAGCCGGTGTACCAGCCGCTGCGCTGGCTCGCACGCCGCGTGTCACGGCAGCTGGCCGCCGCGCAGACGATAGGGGTGGTCGCACTGGGCGCCCGTACGGTCTCGATGGGCGACCTGCTGGGTCCCGAGTTCGCCGCGAACCCGCGCGAGATGTTCGGCCCGGACTCCTACCACCCGTCGGCGGAGGGGTACGCGACGGCCGCCATGGCCGTGCTGCCGACGCTGTGCGCCGCGCTGGGCCTGTGGCCGGAGTCGGACCGGCTGGACGTGTCGCGGGACGAGGACATGCTGCCGGTGGCGAAGGCCGCGTCGGCGGCGGCGGGCCAGGCGGGTACGGAGGTCACGGCGGCCCGCGGCCCCTGGGTCCTGCTCAAGCACCGCCGGCGGCGGCGGGTGTCGGGCGAGGACCCGGCCCCCGCGGCCCCGGACGCGGCGGGGCTCGCCCCGTAGCCGCGCGGGTCCGTGCGGCTCACGGCCGGGGTGGCGCACCCTTGGGGTGTGGCCCCCGGCCGGCCGGGCCGGTGGGAGCGACCGGCATCACACCCCCAGGCCGGTGACCTCGACCGTACGGGGCGGTAACTTCGCATCCGGTCCCGCAACGACGCACCCCTTGGAGTCCCGATGCCCGAAGCCGTCATCGTTTCCACCGCCCGCTCTCCCATCGGGCGCGCCTTCAAGGGATCCCTCAAGGACGTCCGCCCGGACGACCTGACCGCGACGATCATCCAGACCGCCCTCGCGAAGGTCCCCGAGCTGGACCCGCGCGAGATCGACGACCTGATGCTGGGCTGCGGCCTGCCGGGCGGCGAGCAGGGCAACAACCTGGCCCGCATCGTGGCCGTGCAGATGGGCATGGACTTCCTGCCGGGCACGACCATCACCCGCTACTGCTCCTCCTCGCTGCAGACCTCGCGGATGGCCCTGCACGCCATCAAGGCGGGCGAGGGCGACGTGTTCATCTCCGCGGGCGTGGAGACGGTGTCACGCTTCGCGAAGGGCAACTCGGACTCCTGGCCGGACACCCACAACCCGCTCTTCGCCGACGCGGAGGCCCGTACGGCGGCCGTCGCCGAGAGTGTGGGCTCGTCCTGGCACGACCCGCGCGAGGACGGCCTCGTGCCCGACGCGTACATCTCGATGGGGCAGACCGCGGAGAACCTGGCCCGACTCAAGGGCGTCACCCGCCAGGACATGGACGAGTTCGGCGTCCGCTCCCAGAACCTGGCCGAGGAGGCCATCAAGAACGGCTTCTGGGCCCGCGAGATCACCCCGATCACCACCCCTGACGGCACGGTCGTCTCCACCGACGACGGCCCCCGCGCCGGTGTGACCCTGGAGGGCGTGCAGGGCCTCAAGCCCGTCTTCCGCCCCGACGGCCTGGTGACGGCCGGCAACTGCTGCCCGCTGAACGACGGCGCCGCCGCGCTGGTCATCATGAGCGACACCAAGGCACGCGAGCTGGGCCTGACCCCGCTGGCCCGGATCGTCTCCACCGGCGTCACCGGCCTCTCCCCGGAGATCATGGGCCTGGGCCCGGTCGAGGCGTCGAAGCAGGCCCTGAAGCGGGCCGGCCTGACGGTCGGCGACATCGACCTGTTCGAGATCAACGAGGCCTTCGCGGCCCAGGTCATCCCCTCGTACCGGGATCTGGAGATCCCCCTCGAGAAGCTGAACGTCAACGGCGGGGCCATCGCCGTGGGTCACCCCTTCGGGATGACCGGCGCCCGTCTGACCGGCACGCTGATCAACAGCCTGCAGTTCCACGACAAGCAGTTCGGCCTCGAGACGATGTGCGTGGGCGGCGGCCAGGGCATGGCAATGGTCATCGAGCGGCTGAGCTGAGCCGTAGCGGAGGGCAGGGGTCGGCCCGGCCCGTACGGGTGTGCCGCCCCGCCACGCGGCGAGGGCCGGCACCTGCCCCGCAGCGGTGGCGAGGCGCAGCGCGACCGGGAAAGAGGGCGGCTGAGCTGAGCCGTAGCGGAGGGCAGGGGTCGGCCCGGCCCGTACGGGTGTGCCGACCCGCCACGCGGCGAGGGCCGGCACCTGCCCGCAGCGGTGGCGAGGCGGCAGCGCGACCACCGGAAAGGGCGGCTGGGCCGAGGCGGCTCGTAGGCGCCGGATCCCCGCCCGTACGTAGCCGAAAGTAGGATGCCGACTACTGGATCATGGCCGGGGCCAGACGCCCCTTGGAGCGCGCCGGGTTCCGCAGCCCGTACTGACGCCGGTTCTAATCCCGTCGCGGCCTACCTGTGACCGAATCTCCCCCAGGATGTGACCTATGTCCTGGGGGATCGGTGTTTATGCAGGTCAGAACCTGCCCAGAGGTGCAGGGTGTGACGAAAGACCTGTCCATTTCGTGACGTAATGCACTGCACGCCATTCCCAGGCCGGGACACTCTGATGTAGGAAGTCGGGGGATCGAATCACCTCAGGAGTTAGTCAGTGAGCGCCATGTCTCTTGCCCTGCTGCTGACCACGGCCGCTGCCACGGCCGTGGGCGCTGCTGCTCTGCACGCCGTCCACGGTCTGCGCAAGCAGGTCGCCGCCCTGCGCAGTGAGCTGGCAGTGCCGGTCCACGCCCGCGGCACGACCGTCCCCCACGCCCGCAACGCCGCCGAGTCCCCCGCCGCGGAGATACGAGCCGCCGTGGCCGAGGCCCTGGCCGAGGAGCGCGAGCGGGAGCTGGCCGAGGCGCGCGCCTTCTGGGCCGCGCAGGAGGCCCGCGACGCCGCCGACGCCCCTTCGCTGCTGGGCGGCCTGCCCGGGCTCGGCGAGGACAGCCCGGTCTTCCTGCCGCGGCAGGCCGACCTGGTGGGCCTGGAGCCGGTCATGGGCGAGGAGGTGCTGGACGAGCTGCCCGGGTACCCGGAGGACTCGGCCGAGCTGGCCGCCGCCCGCCGGCGCCACCCCTCGCACCCCGACTTCGTACCGGTACAGGCCTCGCACCCCGGCGCCGACCACGAGCGCACCGTGAACCGCCTGGAGGAGCTCGCCGAGGCCCGTACGGCCCTCGCGGACGTCCGGCCCGGCCCGCTGGGCACGCTCGACGTGTACGTCTTCACCGACGGCACGACGCTGTGCATGACCCCGGGGCACCGGGAGACAGCTGAGCGCCTCGCCGAGGCACTGCGCTCGGGCACCGCCCCGGTCCTGCTCGGCGGCTCGGGGATCTCCGGCGCCTACGCCCTGACCTTCTCCTGCGGCGACTCGGAGGACCCCGACAGCAACGTCTACATCCTCGCGGACCGCGTCATCGCGTCGCTCTGATCTCCGCCTGCTCCACCAGCCGAACGGCCTCGTCCAGCATCTCGGACGGGGCCTTCGCGCCGTCCGGAGCGCCCGACCGGCCGCGCAGGGCCTCGGCGAGGTCCAGCCCGGCCACCGCCACCTGGTCCCCGACGACGAAGATGCCCGCGTCCGGTACCTCCCGCGGCGCCTTCCCGGGCGCTTCCAGCCGCTGCGCCCTTACGGAGAGATCGCGGGCGAGCTCCAGTGCCACGGCGGCCGCTCCCTGCTGGAGGCGGCTCTGCGGGGCGGCCCGCAGCCGGTCGGCGAAACGTTCCACGGCGGCGCTCAGAGGCGAAGTATCAAGCACCCGGCCGACCCTACGCGCCGCCCGGGCACCATTGCCAACGGGCGAACTCTCCGGCACGGTGGCGTGAAGAGAACAGCACGGCAAACCTTCCGGAGGCGCCCATGTCCGTAGAGTTCTCCGAGCAGACCCACCGCAACATGATCGACAGAATCCCCCGGACCACCGGTCGTGAGGTTTCCGACTGGCTCCGCACCGTCGACGAAGGCCCCTCCCTCGTCCGGTTCGAGGAGAAGGTCAGCTGGCTCCGCGGCGCGCACGAACTGTCGTACGGCCAGGCCAAGGCGATCATCCACGAGTACGACCTGCGCAGAGCCGCACGCCGGTTCGGCTGACCCCCTCCCCCGACCCCGTGAGTCCCTCCACGCGCGGGAAGGCCCCGCGAGCTGTCGCTCGCGGGGCCTTCCCCGTGCCGTGTGCCGCACCGCGCGGGCCGGGCGGCCCGCAGGTGCTGCTAGTCGTCGCCCGAGAGGATCGAGAAGATGCGCAGCATCTCGACGTAGATCCACACCAGGGTCATGGTGAGGGCGAAGGCCGCCAGCCAGGCCTCCTCGCGCGGGGCACCGTAGGTGATGCCGTCCTCGACCTGCTTGAAGTCGAGGGCGAGGAAGCAGGCGCCGAGGATGACACCGATGGCGCCGAACAGCAGGCCGAGGCCGCCGCTGCGGAAGCCGAGGCCGTCACCGCCGCCGAAGACCGCGAACAGCGAGTTCACGAGCATGAGCAGGATGAAGCCGAGGGTGGCGGCCATCACGAAGCCGTAGAAACGGCGGGTGACGCGGATCCAGCGCATCTTGTACGCGAAGAGCACGGCGGCGAAGACGCACATCGTGCCCATCACGGCCTGCATGACCACGCCGGGGCCGAGGTAGGTGCTGACGGCCGCGCTGATGACGCCGAGGAAGACACCCTCGAACGCCGAGTAGGCCAGGATCAGGCCCGGGACGGGCTTGCTCTTGAAGGACTGGATCATCGCGAAGACGAACGCGACCAGGGCGGCGCCGATGCCGATGGCGTACGACGTGCCGAGGTTCGCCGGGTCGACCGGCAGCAGCACCCAGGAGAGGGTCGCCGTCACGATGAGCGTGCCGAGCGTCATGGCCGTACGGCTCACGACGTCGTCCATGGTCATCGCATTGGTGCGCGCCGGCGCCTGCGGCATACCCGTGGCCGGGTCGGTCGCGTAGGGGTTCGTCGCGTACGGGTTGGCCCCGGCCTGCTGGTGCTGCGCGTCAAAGCCCGCGTAGCCACCGTTGTCGCGGCTGAACCCCCGTCGCGAGAAGACCGGGTTACTGCTCCTCATCTCACTCCTCCGTGGCCACCGAGCGCGGCCTTGCAACAAGAGTAATGCGCTCGCAAAGAAAGCACCCTACTGCTGGAGGAGGATCTTAGGAGAAGGCATGGCGAAGCGCAGGGGATAAACGAGGGAGCCCCGCCGCAGCCGCGAGGAGGACCTCGCCAGAGCTGCGGAGTGCCCGGAGCCGGACTTGAACCGGCACGGCCCGAAGGCCAGCGAGGTTTAAGCTCGCCGTGTCTGCATTCCACCATCCGGGCAGGGCGTGGCGGCCCCCGTGGAAAAA
Source organism: Streptomyces sp. NPDC046349 (assembly GCF_055587885.1). Lineage (NCBI taxonomy): Bacteria > Bacillati > Actinomycetota > Actinomycetes > Kitasatosporales > Streptomycetaceae > Streptomyces > Streptomyces sp. NPDC046349. The sequence continues at coordinate 425,436 of NZ_JBVJFK010000006.1, read as the reverse complement.
GCCTTGAACGCTGCGCCGAGCCTATCCGGAACACACTCGCCGCCGACCGGCCGCCTATCCGATGTTGTCTGATTTTATTGGCGCTTGAGGGTCCGTCAGGCCCCAGAATGCACGGTCGGCCCGTTCTGGACGTCGATCACCACCTGTACGGGAATGACGGGATTTCGATGGCCCGCGCCACCCCGCGCGCCACCCTCCGCGCCACCCCGGGCCACCGCCCGCCGACCAGGGCTCCCGCCCTCTCCTGCCGGAGTTCCTGTCATACCAGAGGAGGAGGCGGGCCCGCCCGCCGTCAGTCTCGAGTGGGCCCGGGAACAGGCACGGCGGCTGATCCGCGGCAGGTAGGCGCGCGGTGAAGATGGAGGGAGTCCCCGCACAACAGCCCGAGGAGCCGTCCCGTGACCACCATGAACTACGCCCCGCACACCGCCCAGGCCGTGGCCGCCCGAGCCACCGGCCTCTCCAAGGTGTACGGCCAGGGCGAGACCCAGGTGGTCGCCCTGGACAACGTCTCCGTGGACTTCGGCCAGGGACAGTTCACCGCGATCATGGGCCCCTCGGGCTCCGGCAAGTCCACCCTGATGCACTGCGTCGCCGGCCTGGACACCTTCTCCGCGGGCTCCGTCCGCATCGGCGAGACCGAGCTGGGCTCCCTCAAGGACAAGCAGCTCACCCAGCTGCGCCGGGACAAGATCGGCTTCATCTTCCAGGCGTTCAACCTGCTGCCGACGCTGACGGCGCTGGAGAACATCACGCTCCCCATGGACATCGCCGGCCGCAAGCCCGACCGGCAGTGGCTGGACACCGTGGTGGACATGGTCGGCCTCTCCGGGCGCCTGGGCCACCGGCCCACCCAGCTGTCCGGCGGCCAGCAGCAGCGCGTGGCAGTGGCCCGCGCCCTGGCCTCCCGCCCCGAGATCATCTTCGGTGACGAGCCGACCGGAAACCTGGACTCCCGCTCGGGCGCCGAGGTCCTCGGCTTCCTGCGCAATTCCGTCCGCGAGCTCGGCCAGACCGTCGTGATGGTCACCCACGACCCCGTGGCGGCCTCCTACGCCGACCGTGTCATCTTCCTGGCCGACGGCCGGATCGTCGACGAGATGCTCAGCCCCACCGCCGACGGCGTGCTGGACCGCATGAAGGCCTTCGACGCCAAGGGCCGCACCAGCTGATCCCGAGTCCTTCCCCGGCCCTTCCTCCAAGACTTCCAGCCCCAGGACTGAGACCTCCCATGTTCCGTACCGCCCTGCGCAACGTCCTCGCGCACAAGGCCCGGCTGCTGATGACGGTGCTCGCCGTCACCCTCGGCGTCGCCTTCGTATCCGGCACCCTCGTCTTCACCGACACCCTCAAGAAATCCCTCTCCGGCCAGTCCGCCAAGAGCTACGAGGGCGTCGCCGTCTCCGTCACCTCGTACGGCCCGGGCCGCAACGAGCAGGGCGAGAAGGAGGGCGAGGCCGGCCTCGGCCAGCAGACCCTCGACAGGATCAAGGCGCTCCCCGGCGTCGACACCGTCTCCGGCCGCGTCTCGGGCTTCGCCGGAGTGGGCGACGAGAACGGCAGGCTGATCGGCGCCGGCTGGTCCAACCAGGGCTCCAACTTCACGCCCGTCAAGGACGGCAAGGACCCGCGCTACGCCTTCGCCCAGGGCGCCGGGCCGGCCAAGGCCGACGAGGTCGCCCTCGACCGGGCCACCGCCGACAAGGGCAACTACAAGGTCGGCGACAAGGTCCGCGTGGCCACCAACGGCCCGGTCAAGGAGTACTCCCTCGCCGGCGTCTTCACCACCGAGGACGGCGCCGGCCAGGCCGGCGGCAGCCTGGTCCTCTTCGAGACCAAGGTCGCCCAGGAGCTCTACCTCAAGCCCGGCTACTTCACGGAGCTGTCGGTCGCCGCGAAGAACGGCACCTCCGCCGACAAGCTGCTCGCCGACATCAAGCCGCTGCTCGACAGCAGGACGACCAAGGCCCAGACCGGCGCGGCGCTCGCCGCGGAGCAGGCCAAGCAGATCGAGAAGGGCCTCAGCAACCTCAGCACGATGCTGCTCGTCTTCGCGGGCATCTCGCTCTTCGTCGGCATCTTCCTGATCTACAACACCTTCACCATGCTGGTCACCCAGCGCACCAAGGAGCTGGCCCTGCTGCGCGCCGTCGGCGCCAACCGCGGCCAGGTCATGCGCTCGGTGCTCAGCGAGGCCCTCGTCGTCGGCGTGCTGTCGGCGGCCGTCGGCCTGGTCGGCGGCATCGGCCTGGCGATCGGGATCCGCTCCGTCATCGGCTCCCTCGGCGCGAAGCTGCCGGGCGGCGCCCCCGTGATCGCCCCGGGCACCGTGATCGCCGCGCTCGTCATCGGCGTCGTCGTCACCGTCGTCGCCGCCGTGCTGCCGGCCTGGCGCACCGGCCGGATCGCCCCGGTCGCCGCCATGGGCAGCGCCCACCTGCCGGCCACCTCGAAGTCCCTGCTCGTACGCAACATCCTCGGGTCGATCATCAGCCTCGGCGGCATCGGGCTGGTCTTCCTGGGCGTGTCCACGGGCGGCGACACGGGCCGCATGACCATGGGCGGCGGAGCGTTCTTCATGCTGATCGGCATGATCGTGCTGCTGCCGCTGCTCTCGAAGCCGGTCATCGGCGCCGTCCGCCCGCTGCTGCAGAAGGTGTTCGGCGTCCCCGGCAAGCTGGCCGCCCAGAACGCGGTCCGCAACCCGCGCCGCACCGCCGTCACAGCCGCATCCCTGGCGATCGGCCTGACCCTGGTCACCACGCTGTCCGTCCTCGGCATCACCGTCGGCAAGGTCGTCGACCGCATGAGCACCGAGAAGCTGAAGGCCGACTACCGGGTCTCCATGTCCTCCGACGCGGGCAGCCTCGACAAGTCCGTGGCCGAGACCCTGTCCAAGGCCCCCGGCATCAAGGCGGTGTCCCCGCAGACGGCCGGCTTCTTCCTGGTCGACGGCGACTTCCGGGCCGCCTCGGGTGTCAACCCCGCCACCATCGGCCAGCTCCTGAACGTCGAGGTCCTCAGCGGCTCGCTCGACAGCCTCGGCAAGGGCGACGTCGCCGTCGCCGAGAAGACCGCCAAGAAGCAGAACCTCACCGTCGGCGCCACGATCAAGCTGAAGTACGACGACGGCCAGGAAGCGGCCGTCAAGGTCGGTGCGATCTTCAAGGACATGGAGGGCCTGCTCTCCCCCTACGTCATCGACAACAAGATCCTCAGCGAGCACAGCGAGGAGATGTACATCCCCGAGGTGTACGTCAACGTCGACGGCGGGGCCTCCAAGGCCGCCCAGCAGAAGGTCGTCGACGCCCTCGGCAAGAACCCGGCCATCACCGTCGCCACCCAGCAGGACATGCGCAACGAGATGGGCGGCATGATCAACACCATGCTGAACATCATGTACGGACTGCTCGGCATGGCCCTGGTCATCTCGGTGCTCGGCGTGGTCAACACCCTGGCCATGTCCGTCTTCGAGCGGACCCAGGAGATCGGCATGCTGCGGGCCATCGGCCTCGACCGCAGCCGGGTCAAGAACATGATCCGCCTCGAAGCCGTGGTGATCTCGCTCTTCGGGGCCGCCCTCGGCGTCGTCATCGGCATCTTCCTCGCCTGGGCCGTCGGCTCCACGCTGGCGAAGGCCATGCCCGGCTACGAGCTGATCCTCCCGTGGGACCGGATCGGGATCTTCCTCCTGTTGGCCGCCGTGGTCGGCGTCCTGGCCGCCATGTGGCCGGCCCGCAGCGCCGCCCGCCTGAACATGCTGACCGCCATCAAGACCGAGTAGCGAACACGGACCGCGGACCGCGGCCGCGGACACCGAAGGGCCCCGGGACGACACGTCCCGGGGCCCTTCCCGTCGTCCGCGCAGGAACGATTACGCCGACTGGGAGCCCCAGGTCCGCAGCCGCAGCGGCAGCCCCGATTCCCCGCGCGCCGCGGAGCGCACCGCGAGCACCTGGTTGACCCCGAGGCGGCCCCGTTCGAAGGCGAGCGCGGAGGCGGCCATGTAGAGCTGCCAGACCCGGGCCCGGCCGGCGGAGGTGAGGGCCACGGCCTCGTCCCAGTGCTCCTCCAGCCGCGCCACCCAGGCCCGCAGCGTCAGGGCGTAGTGCTCGCGCAGCGCCTCCACGTCGCGGACCTCGAAGCCGACCCGTTCCAGCTCGCCGACCGTGGTGCCGACCGGGGAGAGCTCGCCGTCGGGGAAGACGTACGCGTCGATGAACTCGTCCACCCGGTAGGCCCCTTCGTCGGCCTCCGGCGGGCGGGCGATCTGGTGGTTGAGCAGCAGGCCGCCGGGACGCAGCAGGGCGTGCAGGGTGCGCGCGTAGTCGCGGTAGCGCTCGGCACCGACGTGTTCGGCCATCCCGATGGAGGAAATGGCGTCGTACGGGCCGTCCTTGACGTCCCGGTAGTCCTGGATCCGGATCTCGACCAGATCGGCCAGGCCCTCGTCCGCGACCTTCTTGCGGGCGTACGCGGCCTGTTCGCGCGAGAGCGTGACCCCGGTGACGCGGGCGCCGTACGCGCGGGCCGCGTGCAAGGCCATGGAGCCCCAGCCGCAGCCGACGTCGAGGAGCCTGTCTCCCGGCTTCAGGGCGAGTTTGCGGCAGACCAGGTCGAGCTTGTCGTGCTGGGCCTCCTCCAGGGTGGAGCCGGGGGTCCAGTAGGCGCAGGAGTACACCATGGAGGGGCCCAGGACCCGCTCGTAGAAGTCGTTGCCGACGTCGTAGTGGTGGCTGATGGCCTGCCGGTCGCGGCCCTTGGTGTGCCGGGGGCCGCCGCGCCGAACCGCCTCCTCCGCGGGCGGCGCGGGCGCCGGCCACGGCCTGGCCAGGGCGACGAGGTCCCGTACGGCGCTCCGCGCCTCCGCGTCGCCCAGCAGGGCGGCGGCGGCCGAGGCGGTGTCCGCGGCGGCCGAGACCCGCCGGGGCAGGCGCGGGCGCAGCGCGCCCAGGCGGGAGGCGGACGGGGCCGGCGCGGGCCCCCGGTCCCGTTGCCAGAGCAGGCCCGCCACCCGGTCCAGCAGCTCGAACAGGTCGCCCTCGACGGTCAGGTCACCGGCCACCCAGGCACGGGCCAGGCCCAGTTCGCCGGGCTTCCACAGGATCCGGCGCAGGGCACGGCGGCCGCGGACGACGAGTACGGGGCCGTCGGGCGGCCCGGCCTCGGTTCCGTCCCACGCGCGGATGCGCACGGGCAGGGGGCCGCCGAGCAGGGTCTCGGCATGAGCGGCCAGCCGCGGAGCGGCGTCGGTCATGGCGCACCTCCACAAAGTTCCGACCCATCCCTCTACCCAGCCGCGGCCCCGGGTACGCCGAAGGGGCCGCCCGCACCACGGATGGCGGGCGGCCCCTTCGGGGTCGTACATTCGGCCGGCTCAGCGGCCGGGCTTGCGACGCAGGGTCAGGAGGCCTTGGCCTTCTCGGCCGGGGCAGCCGCGGCGGCCGGGGCCGGCGCCGGCTTGGCGGCCTCGTAGAACTCCTCGCGCGGGGTCTCCAGCGCACCGAGGGAGACGACCTCGCGCTTGAGGAACATGGCGAGGGTCCAGTCGGCGAAGACGCGGATCTTGCGGTTCCAGGTCGGCATGGCCATGCCGTGGTAGCCACGGTGCATGTACCAGGCGAGCCGGCCCTTGAGCTTGATCTTCGTCTTGCCCATGACGATCATCGCGACGCCCTTGTGGAGGCCGAGGCCCGCCACGGCACCCTTGTTGGAGTGCGAGTACTCGGTCTGCGGGAAGCCCCGCATGCCCGAGATGACGTTGTCGCCGAGGACCTTGGCCTGGCGCAGCGCGTGCTGGGCGTTCGGCGGGCACCAGGCGTTCTCGACGCCGGCCTTGCGGGCGGCGACGTCCGGAACCTGCGCGTTGTCGCCGGCGGTCCAGATGTAGTCGGTGCCCGTGACCTGGAGGGTCGGCTGGGCGTCCACGTGGCCGCGCGGGCCGAGCGGCAGGCCGTAGCGGGCCAGGACCGGGTTGGGCTTGACGCCGGCGGTCCAGACGATGGTGTTGGAGTCGACCTCGAGGCCGTTCTTCAGCACCACGTGGCCGTCCACGCAGGAGTCCATGGAGGTGTTGAGGTAGATCTCGATGCCGCGGGACTCGAGGTGCTCCTTCCCCCAGGTGCCGAGCTTGGGCCCGACCTCGGGGAGGATCTTGTCGGCCGCGTCGACCAGGATGAAGCGCATGTCCTCGCGCTTGATCGTGGAGTAGTACTTCGCGGCGTCGCGGGCCATGTCCTCGACCTCGCCGATCGTCTCGGCGCCGGCGAAGCCGCCGCCGACGAAGACGAAGGTGAGGGCCTTGCGGCGGACGCTCTCGTCCGTCGTGGACTCGGCCTTGTCGAGCTGCTCGAGGACGTGGTTGCGCAGGCCGATGCCCTCCTCGACGCCCTTCATGCCGATGCCCTGCTCTGCGAGGCCGGGGATCGGGAAGGTGCGGGAGACGGCGCCGAGCGCGATCACCAGGTAGTCGAAGGGCAGCTCGTACGCCTCGCCGACCAGCGGCGTGACGACGGCGACCTTGCGGTCCTGGTCGATGCTGGTGACCCGGCCGGTGAGAACCTCTGCCTTGGGCAGCACGCGTCGCAGCGGGACGACGACGTGCCGAGGCGAGATGCTGCCTGCGGCCACTTCGGGGAGGAAGGGCTGGTAGGTCATGTACGAGCGCGGGTCGACGACCGTGACGGTCGCCTCGCCGTAGCGCATCTTCTTCATGATGCGCTTGGCTGCGTACAGGCCTACGTACCCACCTCCTACAACGAGGATCCTGGGACGCTCCGTGGTGCTCATGAGAACGAGTATCCAGCACCCAATGGGGTGTTGCTCGTGAGCCCCTTCACAAGGACTCGGAAGGCCTCTGCTACACTCCGCCGCCCACGTGACGGACGTCATGGCGGCGGGCGGGAACCAGGATGTAACGGGAGTCGTTGTTCACCCGTCCTGAACTGGCCTCCAAGGCCTCGACCGGAGTAGACCACCGGGTTTCGTCCTTACCTCCGACGCGGAACCCGCAGCCTCCGCCGATCGCACGAACGCGAGACAAAAGGGGCTCGAGAGCCACCGGAAGACCCCGAAGGGCCCTTCCGGTGACCCCGTAGGACCCTTTTCCTTGTGAAGAACTTCACGAACTTTTTCTCGATCACGGCTTCCAGGACCCCCACACCCTGGTTCGAAGGTCGTTTGGCCGCTGGACCAGATGATTCCGCCGGTGATCCCGGGTGGGACCACGGGTCGTTGCGGTAACCGCACACGTACGTGCGGTTGCCCGCACCCGCTGCTCGCCCGCAATGCCGCGGCGCCGCCCTCGGGCTGGAACACGCGGTCCGGCCCTTCTGCGCGGCGCACCGGCAAGCCTTCATGAGTGACGAGAACGCCGTGACCGTGCGCGAAGCCCGCGCCTGTCTTGCGGACCCCATCAATCGACAGGCCGGCAGCGATGCGGATCCTCGCCGCCCTGACCGCGCCGGGGCCTGGACGGCGAGCTCGTCATCCTCGCCGTCCGGGTGGGCGACCGCCGCGACATCTGCCGCAACATCTGGCTCCCAGGCCGAACGGCGGCGCTCCGGTCGACGGACCGGAGCACCGCCGTTCGGCGTTTCCGCTGGTCAGGACCGCTGCTTGTCCATCCGGACCTCTTCTGCGGTCTTCCAGGCAATGCCGTCGAGGATGTCGTGCTCGGAGACCACGACCTCACAGGCGCCGGTGCGCTCCATGACGGCCAGCAGGACGAGCGCGCCCGCGCCGATCACGTCGACCCGGCCCGGGTGCATCACGGGGATCGCCGCGCGCTCGTCGTGCGTGGCCGTCAGCATCCGCTCGGTGATCTCGCGGACCTGCTCGTAGGAGATCCGCGAGTGGTGGATCTCCGACGACCGGTACTCGGGCAGCCCCAGCGCGATCCCGGCGACGGTCGTCACCGAGCCCGCCAGGCCCACCAGCGTGCGCGCCTCGGTCAGCGGGACGGTCTGGGACGCCAGGTCCAGCGCGGCCTCGATGTCGGCCCGGACGGCCGCGATCTGCTTCTCGGACGGCGGGTCGGTGACGACACCGTCCACCACCAGGTGGCGCTCGGTCATCCGGACGCAGCCCACGTCCACGGAGCGGGCGGCCCGCACGTGGTCGTCGCCGACCACGAACTCGGTCGATCCGCCGCCGATGTCGACCACCAGGAACGGCCGCTCGAGGTGCTCGTGCGCGGTCAGCTCCCTGGTGGCGCCGGTGAAGGAGAACTCCGCCTCCTGGTCCCCGGAGATCACTTCGGGCTCGACGCCCAGGATCTCCACGACGCCGCGCACGAAGTCGTCGCGGTTCTCGGCGTCACGGGAGGCGGAGGTCGCCACGAAGCGCACCCGCTCCGCGCCCAACTCCTTGATGACCGCCGCGTACTCGCGGCAGGCGGCGAAGGTGCGCTCCAGCGCCTCCGGGGCCAGGCGCCCGGTCTTGTCCACGCCCTGTCCGAGGCGGACGATGACCATCCGCCGGTCCAGCTCGACCAGTTCTCCCGTGGCCGGGTCGCAGTCCGCCACGAGCAGCCGGATGGAGTTCGTACCGCAGTCGATGCCCGCGACCCGGGTCACTCGGACTCCTCTTCCTTCTTCTCCCCGCACGGCGTGACGCAGGCACCCTTGGCCCACCACTCGGGCAGCATCGCAAGGGCCTCGTCGCCGAACGGATTCACGCCGGGGCCGGCGGCCAGGGAGTGGCCGACGAGCACGTGCAGGCACTTGACCCGGTCCGGCATCCCGCCGGCGCTCGGGAAGCCCTGGAGCACCTCGATCGCATCGCGGCGGCGGATGTAGTCCTCGTGCGCGGCCTGGTAGGCGGCGGCGAGTTCCGGGTCGTCGGCGAGCCGCGCCTGCATCTCCTTCATCACACCGTTGGCCTCCAGGGTGCCGATGGCCGAGGCCGCGCGCGGGCACGTCAGGTAGTACAGCGTCGGGAAGGGGGTGCCGTCGGGGAGCCGCGGGGCGGTCTCCACCACGTCGGGCTGCCCGCAGGGGCAGCGGTGCGCGATGGCGCGCAGCCCGCGCGGCGGGCGGCCGAGCTGCTGCTCGAACGCCTCGATGTCCGCGTCGGTCGGCTCGGTGCGGTCGGTCTGGGGCGGGGGCGTCTGCATGCCTGGAGGAAGTCTCTTCGTTCTCGTGGATGGGTGCTGCGGTGCTGCGGTGCTAGTCGCCCGGGCGGTCGGCCTTGTCGACGCCGTCCCAGACGTTGGAGTACCAGGGGCGGTCGGAGCCGGCCTGGCCGGTCCGGTGCGGCTCCGGCGGGCGGGACCCGGGGTCGCTCATGATGTAGCCGACCTCCCCCGGACGCAGGAAGTGCAGGTGCTTGCGCGCCTGCTGCTCCGCGTAGGCGTCGTCCTGCCAGCGGGCCTTCTCGTCGCGGAGCCGCTCCAGGCGGTCCCGTGCGGCTGCGGCGGCCCGCTGCTGCTCCGCGATCTCCGAGCGCTGGGAGACGTACTGGCGCATCGGATACGCGAGGGCGACGACCAGGGTACAGAGCACGAGCACCAGGAGGGCGGCCCTGCCCGTGAGGCGGCTGCGGCGCACCTGCCGGCGCGACTGCGAGCGGTAGACGTGGGCCGCGGTCCGCTCACCGAGCTGTTTGAGCCGCGTCGCGGTGGAGAAGGTGGAGAACCGATCCCGGTTCCCGGCCATTGGTCCGCCTCCCCTTTTGTACGCACTACGCAATACGTCCCCGCACACGGTACGGGACCGAGTGCGGGGACGTACGGAGGCAGAGCGTGATTAGCCCTTGAAGCGCGGGAAGGCGCTGCGGCCCGCGTACACCGCGGCGTCGTCGAGGATCTCCTCGATGCGCAGCAGCTGGTTGTACTTGGCGACGCGGTCCGAGCGGGCCGGGGCGCCGGTCTTGATCTGACCGCAGTTCACGGCGACCGCGAGGTCGGCGATGGTGACGTCCTCGGTCTCGCCGGAGCGGTGCGACATCATGCACTTGAAGCCGTTGCGCTGGGCCATCTCGACGGCGTCGAGGGTCTCGGTCAGCGAACCGATCTGGTTCACCTTCACGAGCAGGGCGTTCGCGGAGCCCTCCTCGATGCCGCGGGCCAGGCGCTCGGGGTTGGTGACGAAGAGGTCGTCGCCGACGATCTGGACCTTGGCGCCCAGGCGGTCGGTGATGGTCTTCCAGCCGGCCCAGTCGTCCTCGAACAGCGGGTCCTCGATGGACACGAGCGGGTACGCCTCGACGAGCTCGGCGTAGTAGTCGGTCATCTCGGCGGCCGAGCGGGACTGGCCCTCGAACTCGTACTTGCCGTCCTTGTAGAACTCGGACGCGGCGACGTCGAGCGCGAGCGCGATGTCCTTGCCGGGGGTGTAGCCGGCCTGCTTGATGGCCTCGATGATGAGGTCGAGCGCGGCGCGGTTGGACTCCAGGTTCGGGGCGAAGCCGCCCTCGTCACCGAGACCGGTGGAGAGGCCCTTGGTGTGCAGGACCTTCTTGAGGGTGTGGTAGACCTCGGCGCCCCAGCGCAGTGCCTCGGAGAAGGACTCCGCGCCGATCGGGGCGATCATGAACTCCTGGATGTCCACGTTGGAGTCGGCGTGCGACCCACCGTTGAGGATGTTCATCATCGGAACGGGCAACAGGTGCGCGTTCGGGCCGCCGAGGTAGCGGAAGAGCGGGAGGTCCGAGGCCTCGGACGCGGCGTGGGCGACGGCGAGCGAGACGCCGAGGATGGCGTTGGCGCCGAGCGAGCCCTTGTTGTCGGTGGCGTCCAGGTCGAACATGGCCTGGTCGATCAGGCGCTGCTCGGTGGCGTCGTAGCCGACGAGCTCCGGGCCGATCTGCTCGATGACGGCGAGGACGGCCTTCTCGACACCCTTGCCCATGTAACGGTTGGGGTCACCGTCACGGAGCTCGATGGCCTCGAATGCACCGGTGGAGGCACCGGACGGAACGGCAGCACGGCCGGTGCTGCCGTCGTCGAGGCCCACCTCGACCTCGACCGTGGGGTTGCCTCGGGAGTCCAGGATTTCCCGGGCTACGACGACGTCGATGGACGGCACGAGCATCTCCTTCTGGGATGTGACGCTGGGTGTGCGGTGGCGTGTCAGGCCGTGGGATGGCCTTGCCGCCTAGAGCCTAACCGGCTTCGGGGGTTCGACCGGCCGACCGCCCGTCCCCTGGGACGAAAAAGGGACCGAATACCCCTCTTCCGGGACATACAGCCCTTGATTATCGGCCTCGAAGGGGATGCGCGAGCCCGCACGCACCGCCGCCCGGCGCGTGGGGGGAGGGGCGCCGGGCGGTGGGAAATCTGCGTGTTGCGTACGCTTTTGCGGCTACTGCCGCGTCGTTCAGCTGAGCTTCAGCTTCTGACCGGGGTAGATCAGGTCGGCGTCCGAGACGATGTCCTTGTTCAGCTCGAAGAGCTGCTGCCAGCCGCCCTTGACCCCGTTGGCCTCGGCGATGGTGCCCAGGGTGTCGCCGGGCTTGACCTCGTACGAGCCGTTGCCGGTCTTCGGCGCGGCCGGAGCCTCGGTGCGCTCGGAGCGGGTGGTCGGGACCTCGGTGCGCTTGGTGTCCTTCTTCGGCGCGGCCTTGGTCTCGGTCTTCTTGGTCTCGGTCTTCTTCGTCTCGGCCTTCGGCTTGGTGGAGGCCGGGGTCTCGGTGGAGCCGCCACCGGTGTAGGAGGAGTTCGACAGGCCCTTGCCACAGTGCGGCCAGGCGCCCTTGCCCTGCTTCTTGAGGACCTTCTCGGCCACGGCTATCTGCTGCGCCTTCGAGGCCTGGTTGGCCTGCGGGGCGTACGACTTGCCGCCGAACGAGGCCCACGTGGAGGACGAGAACTGCAGTCCGCCGTAGTAGCCGTTGCCCGTGTTGATGGACCAGTTGCCACCGGACTCGCACTGCGCGACCTTGTCCCACTCGGACGCGGTGGCGGCACTGGCGGCGCCCGCGGTCATCAGGGGGGCGGCGACGGCCACACCGGCGACACCGGCGAGCGTGACGATGCGAACGGCCTTGGAACCGCGACGGTGCTTGCCCTTGCCGGAAAGCAGCATGAGGTTTCTCCTCACCGACGCCTACGAGGTGAGCTGTCGGGTTCGGGCCTGTGAGTGCCCGGCGGTGCGACCTTGCGCCCCGCTTAACCCCAAGCCGCTTGCCGGCCGTCTCTCAACGGCGGCTCGCGGCACCTACCTTGGTTCCCCCGCTCCTGCCTTCGGCGCTCGACGCGACGACTGTTCCCCCCGTCCGCCGGCAGGATTCGGCGATGCGGTCGAAGGAGCCCGCGGTGGCGGGCGAATCAGAAGGTAGACATGTCTCTCCCCGATGCTCAACCAGGAGCATCGGGGAGAAACGGCCCCTACTTGCGCTCCCCGCAGGGGTGTTTGCGCAGGTGAGGACGGGGTTTGCGGAAGCCCCCGGGCGAGACACGCCAGTTGACCGGAAGAGACGCATGTCTCACTTACAGAAAACAGACAATCAGGTCTTTCCGGGCGAACCAACTGTCCTTATTAGGTGGTTAGATCCAGGTTCTGGCCGGGCTTGATCAGGTTGGCGTCTCCGCCGATGACCTGCTCATTGGCCGCGTAGAGCCCGCTCCAGCCGCCCTTCACGCCCTTGGCATCCGCGATGGTCGCCAGGCTGTCGCCCGCCTGCACCGTGTAGAGGGGGTCCGACGCGGCATCGGACGAGGCGCTCTCCTCGGGGGAGGGCGCACCGCGGTGCTTGCCGTTCCCCTCGCCGGGAGCGGCCTCCGGGGTCGCGGGGGCCGCCGGCGCCCCCGGGGTCGCCGGGGCGGTGGGGGAGGGACTCGGGGCGACCGGCGGGGTCGTGGGCGTCGACGGGTCCGTCGGCAGGGTCGGGGCCGTCGGGTCGGCGGGCGTCACCGGCGGGGTCGCCGGGTCGGTCGGGCCGACCGGGGTGGTCGGGGGCGTCGTCGGGGCGTCGGGCGCGGGCATGACGGGCAGCCCGACGGACGGCGCGTCGGGAATCAGGAAGGGGCTGCCCGAGGGGCTGGGGGTCTCCGCGGTCGGGAGTCCGAAGTCCGTGGCGGGCTTGCCGCCCGTGGTGGAGGGCACGGTGTCGTCGGGGCGGGACGGCGCGGGGCCCACCACGCCGGGGCTGCCGGGCAGACCGGGGTCGACGACGGCGGCCGGACCCTGCTGGTCCAGTCCGGCGGAGGCCGCGCACAGCGGCCAGGCCTGCGGACCCTGGGAGGCCAACACGCGCTCGGCCACGGCTATCTGCTGCGAGCGGCTCGCGAGGTCGGCCCGCTCGGCGAAGTCCAGACCACCGGCGTTCTGCCACTGCTCCTGGGTGAACTGGAGCCCGCCGTACGCGCCGCTGCCGAAGTTGGCGCTCCATGAGCCGCCGCTCTCGCACTCGGCCACCTTGTCCCAAGTGGCGGTGTCGGCAGCGGTCGCGCTGGTGGCTGCCAGCAGCGGCATGGCCAGCGCAGAGCCAGTGACACCGGCTGTGACGACCAGCGCGGGGACCTGGCGGGGGCGTCTGTGACGGCCGTTCCCGGAGAGCATGAGGGATCACCTTTCGCATAACAGCGGGGTAACGGCAGAACCTAGCGGCCTTCGAACGATTGTCACAAGTTCAAGCTGAATCTGACTTTTAATCAGAAGTCGCACAGGTGTTTTGAACCGTGAAGCGAACGGGAAGAGTGCGCAGCCCCCGCATGATCAACCCCCCACGCCAGCGCAGGTCTTGGGGTGGAACGGCCAGTTCCAGATCGGGCAGGCGTGTGAGCAGGGTCGCGAGGGCGGTCTGCCCCTCGAGGCGGGCGAGCGGCGCGCCCAGGCAGTAGTGGATGCCGTGTCCGTAGCCGAGGTGCTGGTTGTCACTCCTGGAGAGGTCGAGGGTGTCCGGGTCGGCGAACCGCTCGGGGTCCCGGTCGGCGGCCGCGAGGACGACCAGGACCGGGTCGCCGGTCTCGATGCGCTCGCCGCCGAGGGTCAGCGGCTCGGTGGCGAAGCGCCACGTCGCCAGCTCCACGGGGCCGTCGTAGCGCAGGAGTTCCTCGACACCGGTGGTCAGCAGCCCGCTCTCCCCGGCGCCCAGGGAGCGCTGCAGCCGCTCGCGCTGGACGGGGTTCATGAAGAGGGAGTGGACGCCGTTGCCGATGAGGTTGACGGTCGTCTCGAAGCCGGCGAAGAGCAGGATGAAGGCCATCGCGGTGGCCTCGCCCTCGGTCAGGTGGTCGCCGTGGTCGCTCGCCCGGATCAGGTCGGAGATCAGGTCGTCTCCCAGATCATCCCTTTTGCGGTGGATGAGTTCGCCGAGATAGGTCCGCATCTGCTTCACCGATCGGGCGACGCCGCCGCGCGGCCCGCCGCCGTGGCGGATCATCATCCCGGCCCAGTCGCGGAAGTCGTCCTGGTCCTCGCGCGGTACTCCGAGCATCTCGCAAATGGCGTAGATGGGGAGCGGGAAGGCGAACTCGTGGATGAGGTCCGCCTCCCCCCTCCCCGCGAACCGGTCGATGAGGTGATCGGTGAGCGCCTGCACCCGCGGGGTGAACTCCGCGACCCGGCGCGGGGTGAACGCCTTCGACACCAGGCGCCGCAGCCGGGTGTGGTCCGGCGGGTCGATGTTCAGCAGATGCGTCATCAGCTCCGCCTTGCGCTCCCCCGGGATCCCGGTCTTGCCCTTGGCGTGCGCGGGCTCCGCGTGGTGCGCCGGATTCTTGCTGAGCCGCTGGTCGGCGAGGGCCTGCCGGGCGTCCGCGTACCGGGTGACCAGCCAGGCGTCGACGCCGCTGGGGAGCTTGGTGCGGTGCACCGGCGCGTTCTCGCGCAGCCAGGCGTAGGCCGGGTAGGGGTCGGTCGCGAACTCCCACGTGAAGAGTTCGGGCGCCGCGCCGACGGAGGGAGTGGACGACTGATCGTGCATGTCCCCGACAGTAGCCGCCGCGCGCCGGCGGACCGGCGCGGGCCGCAACCCGCCAATTCGTCATCCCATATGACTGCTTCGTCGCGGCTGTCCGCAGATCGGACAACACTTGACCTCGCCCCGTCCGGCACTCCTACTGTCGGTCGGTGGATGTGAGGATCTTGAAAAGCAGTTTCGCGGTGGTGGAGAGACGGGCCGAGCACGCGGTCAAGTTCTTCTACTCCCACCTCTTCTGGCACAACCCCGGAGTCCGCGACCTCTTCCCGGTCTCCTCCGAGGACATGGAACGCCAGCGGGACCGGCTCTTCGCCGCACTCACCCACGTCGTCTCCCGTCTCGACGACGAGGCCCTCGGCCCCTACCTGCACGACCTGGGACGCGACCACCGCAAGTTCCTGGCCCGCCCCGAGCACTACGCGGTCGTCGGCTCCAGCCTGCTCGCCGCGCTCGCCGAGACCTCCGGCGACGCCTGGACCCCGCAGGTGGAGAAGGCCTGGACCGAGGCCTACCAGCTGATCGCCGACGCCATGCTCGCCGGCGCCGACGCGAGCGAGGACCCGCCGTGGTGGGACGCGGAGGTCGTGCGCCACCTGCAGTACGGGCGGGACATCGGCGTGCTGACCCTGCGGCCGCACGCCCCCTTCCCGTATCTCCCCGGCCAGTACACGAGCGTGAGCAGCGAACGCGTCCCCAGGACTTGGCGCACCTACTCCATCGGCAACGCCCCCCGCCCGGACGGGACCGTCGACCTGCACGTCAGCCGGGTCGACGGCGGGCGGCTGAGCACCGCCCTGGTCCGCGAGACGCAGCCCGGCGACGTCCTGAAACTCGGCGCCGCGGGCGGACAGCTGACCTTCCGCCGCTCGGACCGCCCGGTCAGCCTGATCGCCGCCGGCACCGGCTGGGCCCCGATCCGGGCCATGCTGGAGGAGCTCGCGGACCGGCCGCCCGATCAGGACGTACGGCTCTTCGTGGTGGCCCGGGACGGCGCGCACCTCTACGACCGCCCGCTCATCGACGCGTACGGCACCTCGTGCGGCTGGCTCGACGTCACCTACATCACGCCCGCACCCGGCCGGCACCGCAACGAGGCCACCGACCGGCTGGCGACGGCGCTGTGCAACCGGGGGCTGTGGCCCGACCAGGACGTCTACCTCAGCGGGCCGCCGCAGTTCATCGACGAGACCGCGCGGCTGCTCAAGGGGCTCGGCGCCCGCCCCGACCGGATCTTCCACGACTGCGTACCCGCCGCGGGCGCCGGCGACGGGCCGGGGGGCCGCCCGCTGGGCTTCGGCGAATGGTTCCTGAACCGCCCGGCACCGCACTGGCACAACCCCTCGGCCCGCGGCCCCACGGAGTACTGAACGGCCGGGAGGGGACTACCGCGCGGGTGCTCCCACGCCCTCGGCCGCCCGGATCGCGTCCCGGTAGACGCGGGCCGCCGCGCGCAGCGCGGTCTCGGGGTCGACGCCCTCCGCCTCGGCGCGCGCCGCCAGCGCCAGCAGTTCGTAGCCGACGCCCTCGCCGCGGGGCAGCTCCACGGCGACACCGCCGGTACGGGCCCGGCCCGCGAGCTTGGCCGCAAGTGCCAGGCCCGGCTGGCCCACCGGGATCCCGTCGGTGACCGACTCCCGCCGCTTCTCGACCGCCTTGGTGCGCTGCCAGTGCGCGTGGACGTCCTCCGGGGTCTCGGCCTGAGCGTCCCCGAAGACGTGCGGGTGGCGGTGGATCAGCTTCTGCACGAGGGCTCCGGCCACGTCGTCGATGGAGAAGGCGCCGAGGGCCTCCTCGTCGCCGTCCTCGCCGTCCTCGCCGTCCTCGCCGGCCCCGGCGTCGTCCGGCACGCCCTCCTCGGCGATCCGGGCGTGGAAGACGACCTGGAGCAGGACGTCCCCGAGTTCCTCGCGCAGTTCCTCCCGGTCCCCGGCCTCGATCGCCTCGACGAGTTCGTACGCCTCCTCGATCGCGTACTTGGCGAGGCCCCGGTGGGTCTGGCGGGAGGTCCACGGGCATTCGCGGCGGACCCGGTCCATCACCTGCACCAGGTCCAGCAGGCGCGCGCCCGGCAGGTCGTACGAGCCGGGAAGGAGCTCCAGGTCGGGCATGGAGACCCGGCCCGAGCCGGCCAGGCGGGCCAGGCCGTCGGTGAGCCGCTGGTCGCCCTCGCCGCTCGGGAGCACCACGACCGTGCGGCCGCCCGCACAGGCCGCCACCAGCTCGTGCGCGTCCGGAGCCGCGTGCTCGACCTCGACGCCCGCCTCCCGCAGGTACGGCAGCTGCGGGTGGCCGGCATCGGCGCACAGCACCCGGTCCGCGGCGTGCAGGGTCTGCCACGCCGGCCAGGACAGCACCCCGGGGGCGACCCGGTGGCTGGTGGTCAGCAGGACGATACGGCCGGCGGGCTCGGCGGCGGCGGTGGACTGGGTGTGGTCGGTCACCCTCCGAACCTACCTCCGCCGGGGGGCGTCAGGCTCCGGCGGGTTCCTGCTCGGGCCGGGTCCGCTGGGTGATCCACGCGGTGTCCACCGGTCCGAGGCCGACCTGCTTGGCGTCCCAGGCCCCGTAGCGCGGGTTCACCTCGATGTCGAGGGCCTCCGCCGCCTTGGTGAGCGGCTCGATGATCCGCTCCTCGCCGAAGCGCTCGCTCAGCTTGTCGAGCAGCAGCCGGAAGCGAAGGTCCTCGTCGATCTGCCCGGGCGCCAGCGGGACGCGGGCCTGGAGGGCCAGCTGCTCCAGCGCCGCCGCGCCCTTGTCGCCCTCCTGGGCCCTGCGGGCGTCCTCGATCTCCTTGGTCGTGACCGAGATGCCCGCGTCCTTCGCCGCCCGCTCCAGCACCCGCAGCTGGATCATCTTGCCGAGCTTGATCCGTTCCAGCTGGGGGGTGTTCGCGATGAGGGTCGCGGCCTGCTCGGACCGGTTCTGTGCGGTGCGGACATCGTGCACCTGGGCCTGGAGCGCGGAGGTGGTGATCCGTTCACCGCCGACGACGGCCGCGGTGCCGGGCCGGGTCTCGCCCGAGCAGGCGGACAGCAGGGGCGCCGCCACGAGCAGGGCGGCGGAGACGGAGAGCGCAGTGCGACGGTGCAAAGGAGCCTCCAGGGCCGGGAGATTGTGCGTCAATGCACAAGGGCCGTGCGGTGATCGATGGTATGCAGTAAGGGTGGCCCGGGCCACCGCTTCGACCAACGATTCGCGGGGTGTCCGGGGTACGTGTCTGTTCGTGTCGCAGCCACTCCGCGGCCATCCCCGCTTCCCCCGGTGCTGCCAGGGTCGGCCCACCATGTCGACACCGCTCCGCTCGCCGCGCCGCCGCAGTCTGTCCGGTTCGGCGCTCGCCGCCCTGCTCACGGCGGTGGCCGTGTGCGCCGGGGACGCCGCAGCCCGCGTCTTCCCGTACGGATCGCGCCACCGCAGCGTCAACGACCTCGGCAATCAGTTCGTACCCTTCCACGCGCACCTGTGGGACCTCCTCCACGGCCGCGCCCACGGCGGACTGCTGTTCAACTGGCAGTCCGGCTACGGCACGAGCTTCCTGCCCGACCTCGGCACCTACCTGACCGGCCCGCTCTCCGTCCTCGTCGCCGTCTTCCCGCGCGCCGACATCGACCTGGCCGTGTACGTCGTCACCGTCCTCAGGACGGCGGCCGCCGCCGCGGCCATGGCCTGGCTGCTGCGCACCCTGCACCGGGGGCCGTGGTGGGCGGCCGGACTGCTCGGCGCCTCGTACGCCCTGTGCGGCTGGTCGGTGATCGAGGCCTCCTACAACCCGATGTGGCTGGACGGGCTGATCGCCTTCCCCCTGCTGTGCCTGACCGGTGAATGGGCCCTGCGCGGGCGGCGGCTGCTGCTCGCCCCGCCGGTCGTCGCCGTCTGCTGGACGGCGAACTTCTACACCGCCTACATGGCGACGCTCGGCGCCGCGCTGGTGCTGCTGCTACGGGTGGTGCTGACCCGGGAGGGCGTGCGGACCCGGACCGCGGTGGTCGCGCGGGCGGCCGGGACCACCGTGGCGGGCATCGCGCTGGTGGCGCCGGTCCTCCTCCCGCTGTTCCTCAGCTCCGGCCGGGCCTATCCGGGCTGGGTCAAGGAGTTCCGGCCGGTGTCCTGGGCGGACCTCTTCGCACGGCTGCTGCCCGGCACGTACTCCTTCTCCTCCCCCGCCGTCTTCGTCGCCGCCGGCACCCTGCTGCTGGTCGCCGCGCTGCCCTTCCACCGACCGGTACCGCTGCGCGACCGGCTGTGGTGGACGGCGCTGACGGCGGCCGTCGCGCTCTCCCTGCAGTGGGCGCCGACCCATCTGGCCTGGCACCTGTTCGCCACCCCCAACGGCAGCCCGTACCGGCAGACTTTCGTCCTGGCCGGGATCGCCGTCATCGCCGCCTGGACCGCGCTGGAGGTCGGCCCGCCGCGGCCGTCGGCGCTGGCCGCGGGTGCGGGCCTCCTGGCGGCCGCCGCCCTGTGGGCGCGCGGCAGCACCCTGACCACGACCTGGGGCTACGGCCTGTTCGCGGGCGGCCTGGCGCTGGCGGGCGCGGCCTGGTGGGCGCTGCGCCACCGGCGCCTGGCACTCCCGGCGGCCGCCCTGCTGGCCCTGGTCCTCCTCACGCAGGCGGCCGCGACCACCGCCTTCGGCCACAAGGGCAAACTGGGCGGCCTCGACGACTACCCGCCCTGGGGTGAGGACCACACCGCGCGCGCCCGCGCCCTGGCGGCCGCCGACGGCTGGCCGGCGTACCGCACCGACCCCAGCCGGCCCGCCCTGTCGGGCAACGACCCGCTGCTGCTGGGCGGAGAGGGCGGCTCCTACTACAGCAGCCACACCCCCGAGGTGTTCACGCGGACGATGGTCGCGCTCGGCGCCGGCTGGACCTCCCGCGGCCGCAACGTACAGAGCATCGACAACCCGGTCACCGACGCCGTCTTCGCGGTCGGCGCCCGCCTCCAGCCGGACGGTACGGTGCTGCGCGCCGAGGTGCCACCGCTGGTGACGACCCGCCCGCCCGGAGCACCCCTCTCCTACGGCGACTCCCCCTTCGCCAACCAGGAACTGCTGCTGGGCGCCCGCGTGTACGAGGACCCGCTCGCGCCCGGGGTCTGCCGCGCGGGAACCGAGGCCCACCTGTGGGCTCCGGAGTACAACGCGACGGCCCGCCTCGCCGACGGCCCCGCCTTCCGGCTGAACGGCAACGCCCCCCGCAACCGGGCGGCCCTCCAGCCCATGGGCGTCTCCCGCGGCGCCTCCTCGGCGCTGGTCTTCGACGCGGCACCGCCGCCGCGCTGGACCCTGTCCTGCCTGGACCGCCCCCGCCTCGACGCGGCGGTGGCCGCCCTGCGCGCCACGGCCGCGACCTCGGTCCGGGTCGGCTCCTCCGGCGTCCGGGCCGACCTGCCCCCGGGCAGCACGGGCACGGCGGTCCTCTCCGTCCCCGCGATCGCCGGCTGGACCTGCAACGACCGCCCCGCATCGGCCCACCTGGGGCTGGTCGCGGTCCCCCTCGACCCCGGCACCACGCGGGTCGCCTGCTCCTTCCGCCCGCCCGGGCTGCTCCCCGGACTGTCGGTCGCTGCGGCGGCCGTGGCGCTCCTCCCGGTCACCGCCCTGCGCACCCGCCGCGGCGGCGGCCGGCCGGCGTGACGGGGCTGTTCCCGCGACGGGCCGGACGTCAGCGGACCTGGCTGAGCCACTGCAGGGTGCGGCGTATCTCCGACGGGAAGGGGTGGGCCGGCCCATGCAGGCGCTCCGCGTCGAACAGCAGCCGGGCCAGGGCGTCGTGGGCCGCCGGACGGTCGCCGAGGGAGAGCAGCAGGTGCGCGATCCGGCGGCGGATCTCCAGCGGCAGGGCCTGGTCCGGGTTGGCATAGCGGTTCTCGAAATACGGGAGCAGCGAGCGGTACTCGGCCAGGGCGGCGGCCGGCTCGCCGAGCTGCTCCAGGCACTGCGCCGCGTCGTAGCGGAACCGCAGCGACTGCGGGTCGCCCGGCGGGAACTCCTCCGCGAGACGGCGCAGTTCGGGCAGGGCGCGGCGGTACTGCCCGTCGTCCATCAGCGTGGCCGCGTACTGCTTGCGCAGGGAGCGGACCACCGGGGAGTGCTCGCCGTGCTCGGCGGCCGCCGCCGGGAGGATGCCGCCGAGGATGTCCACGGCCTGCGTGAGCCGCCCCTGGTCCAGGAGGGTGCGGGCCTGGTCCACCGCGCCCGGGATGTCGGGTTTCTGTGGAACCGGCGCGGGGGTCCGCGTGGGGGTCGGCGCGGACGCGGACGGCACGGGGGTCCCCGTCGGCGTGGACGTCGGCGGTGCGGTCGGCCGCGGCGGGATCGCCGCGGCCCGGTCCGGCCAGGGCGCCTGCGGCCGTACGAAGGGCCGGGTCGGGTCGAGGGGGCCGGACGCGCCGCGGCCGCCCCGGGCCGGCAGCAGCGGGGCGAGCGCCTCGTAGACCTCCTGCGCCGACGACGGCCGGTCCTGCGGGTCCTTGGCGAGCAGGCGCATCAGGAGCGCCTCCAGCTCCTGCGGGACCTCCGGGCGCTGCGAACGGACCGGGACCGGGGCCTCGTACAGGTGGCGGTGGAGCACTCCCAGGGCGGTGGACCCGGCGAAGGGGACGTTGCCGCTGAGGAGTTCGTAGAGGAGCACACCGAGCGCGTACAGGTCGGTGTACGGACCCACCGCGCCGCTCATCGCCTGCTCGGGCGCCATGTACGCGGGACTGCCGATCGGCGTGCCGGTGCTGGTGAGGCGGGTGGTGTCGGTGTCCATGACCGAGGCCACGCCGAGGTCGAGGACCAGGACGGTGCCGTCCGGGCGCACCATCACGTTGCGGGGCTTCAGGTCGCGGTGGACGATCGGCACCGCGTGCACGGCCGACAGGACCGAGCACAGCTGCGCGACGACCGCGACCGCCCACTGCCACGGGTAGGGGCCGTGGGCGGCGAGGTGGTCGGCGAGGTCGGAGCCCTCGACATAGCCCATGACGAGGAACAGCTCGTCGCCGTCGCTGCCCGCGTCGTGGACGGTCACCAGCCCCGGGTGGTCCACCTGCGCCGTGACCCGGCACTCGCGCACGAAGCGGCGGCGCAGCTCCTCGGCGACCGTGCCGGGGCCGGCGACCTTGTCGGGGCGCAGCAGCTTGACGGCGACCCGCCGGTCCAGGCGCCGGTCGTAGGCCGTCCAGACCTGGCCCATGCCGCCCTGTCCCAGAATGCTCGCCAGCTGGTACCGGTCCCCGATGAGGCGGTCGGTCACTGCTGCGGATCCCGGAAGGCGGTCTGGTTCGGGTCCTGGTGGTGGCCGCCGGGCGGCGGGGTCTGCTTGCGCAGCAGCTCACTGAGCTCGTCGAGTTCGGCGCGGACCTGCCCGATGCGCGGGGGCGGGGTCGGCTGCGGCGGCACCTGCGGGACGGCCGGCGTCTGGCCCGAGATCACGGTGGGGGCCTGGGCGTGCGGGTAGCCGTAGGAGGGCGAGGTCTGCTGCGGGTGGTTGTAGGGCGCGGGCTGTCCCGGGTACCAGGGCGCGGGCGCCGCAGAGCGCAGGGCCTCGTGGTGCTTGATGTCGGCGACGAGGAAGTACACGCAGACCGCGAAGCCCGTGAGGATCGAGCCACCGGCGCCGAGGTTGCCCTGCCAGCCGTTGACGTCGGGGGTGGGGTCGATCTGGATCAGCGTCATCCAGACGACGGCGAGCACACCGCTGAGCACCAGCAGCGCCCAGTCCCGGGACCTGCGGGTGACCAGCGCGAGCCGCAGCATCGCACCCCAGGCCAGGAAGCCGCAGCTCAGGATGGGCAGCAGCATGAACACCACGCGCAGTGTCACCACGCCGCCCGAGGTGGACTGGGGGGCGTGCTGCGGCGGAAGGCCGGGGCCGTGCATCGCTGCTCCTGACGGGCCGTGCGGAAGAGGTTTCGCGTCTGAGGGTATACAGCGTTCCCGGCCATCAGTGAGGGGATGCACGCAACCGTTGCAGGGTCGCAGCACGGCCCCGCCGTGGGGGGGCCGCGGCCGGGGAGCCCCCGCTCCCCCGCCGCGGCCGCCGGCTCCTACGAGCCGAGGATGGTGGTGAGGAACTCGCCCGTCCAGGCCAGCAGTTCCCGGCCGACCACCGGCTTGCCGCCGATCCTGCCCGCCTTGGGGCGGGGGACGAGCACCTGCGAGGTGGCGGGCTTGAGCACCGACCCCGGGTAGAGGCGCTTCAGGCGCAGCTCCTGCGACTCGCGCAACTCGACGGGGCCGAAGCGGACGTTGTTGCCCTGGAGGGTGATGTCGCCGACCCCGCAGGCCCGCGCCAGCATCCGCAGCCCGGCCACCAGCAGGAGGTTCTCCACCGGCTCCGGGAGCTTGCCGTAGCGGTCGGTGAGTTCCTCGCGCACGGCCTTGATGTCCGCCTCGGAGGCGGCCGACGCGATGGACCGGTACGCCTGGAGGCGCAGCCGCTCGCCCGGCGCGTAGTCGTGCGGAACGTGCGCGTCGACCGGCAGCTCGATCTTGACCTCCAGCGGCGGCTCCTCCTGCACTCCGCCGTTCTCCACCGCGGCCCGGTAGTCGGCCACCGCCTCGCCCACCATGCGGATGTAGAGGTCGAAGCCGACGCCCGCGATGTGACCGGACTGCTCGCCGCCGAGCAGGTTGCCCGCGCCGCGGATCTCCAGGTCCTTCATCGCCACGTACATGCCGGCGCCCATCTCGGTGTGCTGGGCGATCGTCGCGAGCCGCTCGTGCGCGGTCTCCGTCAGCGGCTTCTCCGGCGGGTACAGGAAGTAGGCGTACCCGCGCTCGCGGCCGCGGCCGACCCGGCCGCGCAGCTGGTGCAGCTGTGAGAGGCCGAAGTTGTCTCCGCGCTCCACGATGAGGGTGTTGGCGTTGGAGATGTCGATGCCCGACTCGACGATGGTCGTGGAGACGAGGACGTCGAACTTCTTCTCCCAGAAGTCGACGACGACCTGCTCCAGCGCCTGCTCCGACATCTGGCCGTGCGCCGTCGCGATCCGCGCCTCGGGCACGATCTCGCGCAGCTTGGCCGCCGCCCGGTCGATGGACTCGACCCGGTTGTGGATGTAGAAGCACTGGCCCTCGCGCAGCAGTTCACGGCGGATGGCCGCACCGATCTGCTTCTCCTCGTACGGGCCGACGAAGGTGAGCACCGGGTGGCGCTCCTCCGGCGGGGTGGTGATCGTCGACATCTCGCGGATGCCGGTCACCGCCATCTCCAGGGTGCGCGGGATCGGCGTCGCGGACATCGTCAGCACGTCGACGTTGGCGCGGAGCTTCTTCAGCTGCTCCTTGTGCTCGACGCCGAAGCGCTGCTCCTCGTCGACGATGACCAGGCCCAGGTCCTTGAACCTCGTCTCCTGCGAGAACAGCCGGTGGGTGCCGATGACCACGTCCACCGAGCCCTCCCGCAGGCCCTCCAGCGTGGCCTTCGACTCGGTCTCGCTCTGGAAGCGGGACAGTGCCTTCACGTTGACCGGGAACTGGCTGTAGCGCTCGGAGAAGGTCCCGAAGTGCTGCTGCACGAGGAGGGTGGTGGGCACGAGGACGGCGACCTGCTTGCCGTCCTGGACGGCCTTGAAGGCCGCCCGGACCGCGATCTCGGTCTTGCCGTAGCCGACGTCGCCGCAGATCAGCCGGTCCATGGGGACCGACTTCTCCATGTCCTCCTTGACCTCGGCGATCGTGGTGAGCTGGTCGGGGGTCTCCGCGTACGGGAAGGCGTCCTCCAGCTCGCGCTGCCAGGGTGTGTCGGGGCCGAAGGTGTGCCCGGGGGCGGCCATGCGCGCGCTGTAGAGCTTGATGAGGTCGCCGGCGATCTCCTTGACGGCCTTCTTCGCGCGCGCCTTCGTCTTGGTCCAGTCGGCGCCGCCGAGCCGGTGCAGCGTCGGGGACTCGCCGCCGACGTACTTGGTGACCTGCTCCAGCTGGTCGGTGGGGATGTAGAGGCGGTCGCCGGGCTGACCGCGCTTGGCCGGCGCGTACTCCACCAGCAGGTATTCGCGGGTGGCGCCCTGCACGGTGCGCTGGACCATCTCGACGTAGCGGCCCACTCCGTGCTGCTCGTGGACGATGTAGTCGCCGGCCTCCAGGGTCAGCGGGTCGATCGTCTTGCGGCGGCGGGTCGGCATCCGGCCGAGGTCCTTCGTCGCGGTCCGCTGCCCGGTCAGGTCGGTCTCGGTGAGCACGGCCAGGCGCAGCACCGGGTCGACGAAGCCGTTGTCGAGCGATGCGCAGGAGACGTGGACCAGGCTCGGCTCGAGCCGGCCCAGGTCCGGCTCCAGCCGGGCGGCGATCCCCTCGCCGGCGAGGACCTCGACGGTGCGGGCGGCCGGGCCGTGGCCCTCGGTCAGGTACACGGTGTGCCAGCCGTCGGCGATCCAGCCCTTGGTGTCGGCCAGCGCACGGGCGGTGTCGCCGCGGTAGGCCTCCGGGGCGTGCATGCCCAGCTTGAGCGTGTCGGCCGCCAGGTCGGTGTCGTCGGCGGCGAACGGGGAGATCGACCACCACATCATGCCCAGCTCCCGGGCCCGGTCGCGGACGTCCGCGATACCGCGCAGCGAGGCCGCGCCGACGTCGATGGGGGCGTCCCCGCCGCCCGCGGTGGCCGCCCAGGACGCCATCAGGAACTCCTGGCTGGTCGCGACGAGGTCGGCGGCCCGGGTCCGTACCCGCTCCGGGTCGCAGACCACGGCCATCGCCCCGGCGGGCAGCACGTCGATCAGCAGCTCCATGTCGTCGACCAGGACCGGGGCGAGGGACTCCATGCCCTCCACGGCGATCCCCTCGGCGATCTTGCCCAGCAGCTCGCCGAGCTCGGGGTGCGCCTCGGCCAGGGCCAGGGCCCGCTCCCGCACCGTGTCCGTCAGCAGCAGCTCACGGCAGGGCGGCGCCCACAGGCCGTGCTCGGCGATCTCCAGGGACCGCTGGTCGGCGACCTTGAAGTAGCGGATCTCCTCGACCTCGTCGCCCCAGAACTCCACCCGCAGCGGGTGCTCCTCGGTGGGCGGGAAGACGTCCAGGATGCCGCCGCGCACGGCGAACTCGCCGCGCTTCTCCACCAGCTCGACGCGTGCGTAGGCGGCCGCCGCCAGCGCCTCGGTGACCTCGCCCAGGTCGGCGGTCCCGCCCTGCCGCAGGCTCACCGGAACGAGCTCGCCCAGGCCCTTGACCTGCGGCTGGAGCACGGACCGGATGGGCGCGACGATCACGCTGACGGGACCCGCGGCCGGGTCGTCCTTGCTGGGGTGCACCAGTCGGCGCAGTACGGCCAGCCGGCGGCCCATGGTGTCGCTGCGCGGGCTGAGCCGCTCGTGCGGCAGCGTCTCCCAGGACGGGTAGTCGGCCACCTCGTCGGGCGGCAGCAGGGAGCGCAGCGCGGCAGCCAGGTCCTCGGCCTCGCGCCCGGTTGCGGTGACCGCCAGCACGGTCCGCTCGGTCCGCCGCGCCAGCGCGGCGATCGCGAAGGGGCGCGCGGCGGCCGGTCCGACGAGGTCCAGGTGCATGCGGTTGCCGTCACCGGCCGCGGTGACCGCCTCGGTGAGGGCGGCGTCCCGGGTGACGGCGTCGAGCAGTCCGTGCAGGCTCATGAGGAGGCTTTCCGTCCGGTGAAGGGGCAACGCGAAGGACCCGACACGTCGTACGGGCCGGGGGTTCCACCCTACGACGGCGCCCACGGCGACGCGCGAGGGATTCGGGTCACGACGCGGGCGCGCGCCCCTCGTCATCCTGGAGGCGTTGCTCCCGCTTTACGATGTTCGGGTAACCACCGCATGAGCTCGCCGCGTCCCCACCCGCAGGAGTTCACGCCGAACGGCCGAGGAGCACGAGTCCGTGACGAGCGATGCAATAGCCCGCCCGGCACCGGCGGCCCAGGCCCCTGCGAGGGCGGCCGTGCCCCGCGCGGCCGGGCCCTGGCTGGTGGCCTCCGGGCTGTTCCTCGTCTACCTCGTCCTGTCCGTCGGCCGGTTCCGGCGCATGGACTGGGCCTCATGGGACCTGGGGATCTTCGAGCAGGCGATCCGCGCCTACGCCCACCTCCGGACGCCCGTCGCCGACCTGAAGGGGCCTGGGGCCAACATCCTCGGGGACCACTTCAGCCCGATCATCGCGCTCGTCGCCCCCGTCTACCGGGTCTTCCCCGGGCCCGTCACCCTGCTGGTGGTACAGGCCGCGCTGTTCGCGCTCTCCGCGGTCCCGGTGACCCGGGCGGCCTCCCGGCTCCTCGGCCGTCCCCGCGGGATCGCCGTCGGCGTCGCGTACGGCCTGTCCTGGGGCGTCCAGCGGGCGGTGGAGTTCGACTTCCACGAGATCGCCTTCGCCGTGCCGCTGCTTGCCTTCGCCCTGGAGGCCGTCCTGGCCCGGCGCTGGCGGGCCGCCCTGCTGTGGGGGCTGCCGCTGCTCCTCGTCAAGGAGGACCTCGGCTTCACACTGGCCGCCCTGGCCGTCGTGGTGGCCTGGCGCAGCCGCACCACCGACCGGCGCACCGCCTGGGCCGCGCTCGGCCTCGCCGCCGCCGCCTGCGTGTTCGCCGTACTGGTGTTCACCGTGTTCATACCGGCGTTCGCGACCGACGGATACGGCTACTGGCACAAGATCGACGGTGCGGGGCCCTTCGCCGGCACCGGTACGAAGCTGGCCACGCTGGGATGGGTGCTGATCCCCACCGCCGGGCTGCTCGCCCTGCGCTCGCCGCTGCTGCTCGTCGCCGCACCCACCCTCGGCTGGCGGTTCCTGTCCGGGGACGACCACTACTGGTCCACCGACTGGCACTACAGCGCCGTGCTCATGCCCGTCGTGGCCCTCGCCCTCGTGGACGCCATCGACACCGTCCGGCGCGGCGAGCGGCCCTGGCTGCGCTCCTACGCCCTCCAGCTGCCCACGGCGGTGCTCGCCGCCGCCCTCGCCCTGGCCATGACCAGCATGCCGACGGCCAAGCTCACGGAGGCGTCCACGTACGACAAGCCCGACCGCGTCGTCGCGATCGAAAAGCTCCTCGACCGGATCCCCGACGGGGCCACCGTGGAGGCCGACACCACCCCGCTGACCCGGCTGACCTCCCGCTGCCGCGTCCTGTGGATCGGCGGCAGCAAGGGCGTCGTCCCCGACTGGATCACCATCGACAACGGCAACAAGTGGGCCGGGGAGGACCCGACCCACTACGCCTCCCAGCTCCACCCCGGCGAGCGGTACACCCTGGTGGGCGAGGCCGGCGGGATCGTCCTGATGCAGCGCGACAGCGCCGGCTGACCCGGCCGGCGCCGGCCCGTGCCGGACGCGGGAAGGGCGCAGGCCCGGGACCGTTGTGTCCCGGGCCTGCGCCTGCCCCCGTACGAACGCGGCGCCGGCTACTCGCTCGCGATCGCGTTCAGGACGTTCATCCGTCCTGCCCGGAAGGCCGGGACCAGTGCGGCGAACAGGCCCACGAAGGCCGACGCCGCGAACACCCCGACGATCGTCGGCCACGGGATCTCCAGGACCTTCAGGCCCTCCAGCGCCAGCAGCTGCTGCGCGGTGGCCCCCCAGCCCATGCCCAGCCCGAGGCCCAGCAGGGCGCCGAAGAGGGCGATGACCACCGACTCCAGGCGGATCATGCGGCGCAGCTGGCGGCGGGAGAGGCCGATGGCGCGCATCAGGCCGATCTCGCGGGTCCGCTCGACCACCGACAGGGCCAGGGTGTTCACGACGCCCAGGACCGCGACGATGATCGCGAGGCCGAGGAGTCCGTAGACCATGTTCAGCAGCTGGCCGACCTGGTCCTTCAGCGCCTGCTTGTAGTCGGCCTGGTTGCGCACCACGTACTGCGGGTACTCGCCCAGGGCCGCCTTGACCGACTTGTACGCGGCGGCGTCGGACTGTCCGTCCTGCGCGGTGGCCAGGAGCATGAAGGGCAGCGGCATCCGGTCCGCCGGCACGTTGGCCCGGGCGGTCTCGGTGCTGATGTACGCCATGCCCTTGTCGAGGTTGCCCTCGTCGCTGGTGATCGCCGCGACCTTCAGCTTGACCGTCTTGCCGCCGGTGAAGGCGACGGTCATCTCGTCACCGAGCTTGATGTTGTGCTTGGTGGCGTAGAGGGAGCCGACCGACATGGAGCCCGCGCCGTAGGCCGCCGTGTGCTCGCCGGCGGTCATCTTGCGCCGGATGTCCTTGGCGTACGTCGGGTCGGTCGCGCCGAGTCCGGTCTTTTCGGTGGTGCCGTCGGGCGCGGTCAGCTCGACCTCGACCTGCCGGTAGGCGGTGACGTGGTCGAGGCCGGCGGTGGCGCGCAGGGCCTGCTCGGCCTGCGGCAGGACGGGCTGGCCGGACTCGGAGGCGACGATGTAGTCCGCGCCGACCGACTTGTCCAGCTCGTCGGTCGCGGAGGCCACCATCGAGGAGCCGACCACCGACAGGCAGGCGACCAGCGCGAGGCCGATCATCAGCGCGGCGGCGGTGGCGCCGGTGCGGCGCGGGTTGCGCAGGGCGTTGCGCTCGGCGAGCCGGCCCACGGACCCGAAGGGCCGCAGGACCACGCCGGAGAGCACCCGCACCACGCCCGCGGCGAGCAGCGGGCCGATCACGATGAAGCCGATGAGGGTGAGGACGACGCCCAGGCCCAGCCAGAGGGACCCGGCCCCGGCCTTCTCGGCGGCCCCGGCGAGGTAGAGGGCGCCGCCGCCGACGGCGGTGAGGACCAGGCCGAGGACGGCCCGGACGCGGCCGGCCCTCTTGTCGCCCGGGGTGCCGGACTCGCGCAGTGCGGCCATCGGGGAGACCTTGCCGGCCCGGCGGGCCGGGACGAAGGCGGAGACGACGGTCACGACGATGCCGAGGACGATGCCCACGACCGGGGTGGTCCAGGCGACGGTCAGGTCGTCGGTGGACAGGTGCATGCCCATCTGGCCCATGAGCGCCATGAGGCCGACGGCCAGGCCCACGCCCGCTGCCACGCCGAGGACCGAGCCGACCACGCCGAGCAGGAAGGCCTCGACGACCACGGACTTGAGGACCTGCCCGCTGTCGGCGCCGATGGCGCGCATCAGGCCGATCTCGCGGGTTCGCTGGGCGACCAGCATGGAGAACGTGTTGAAGATCAGGAAGATGCCGACGAGGAAGGCGATGCCGGCGAAGCCGAGCATCACGTACTTCATGACGTCGAGGAAGGCCCCGACGTCCTTGCGGTTCGCGTCCGCGGCTTCCTTGGCGGTCTGCAGCTTGTAGGCGTCCGCGCCGACGGCACTCGCGATGTTCGCCTTGAGCTGCTCGTCGCTCACCCCGTCCTCGGCGGTGACGTTGACGTGCGTGAAGGAGTCGGGCGAGCCGAGCAGCGCCTGCTGCGCGGTGGCGGTGTCGAAGTAGACGACGGCCGCGCCCGGGTTGGTCACGGTGAAGGTGGCGATACCCGTGATCTTCGCGCGGATGTCACCGGTGACGGCGATGGTGCGCAGCTCGTCGCCGAGCCCCAGCTCGTGTTTCTTCGCGGTGTCGGCGTCGACCATCACCTCGGTGGGACCGCGCGGCGCCCGACCCGAGGTGATCTTCATCGACTTGAGCTCGTTGTCGCTCCAGTTGCCCGCGATGGTAGGGGCGCCGGTGGTCGAGCCCATGTTCTCGTTCTTGGAGTTGACCACCGTGACGGCCGTCGAGACGACGCCGCCCTCGGCGGCCTTGACGCCTTCGGCCTTCCCGACCTGCTCGACGACCGAGCCCGCCAGCATCTCGGGCTTGCCGCGGTCGGGGGTCTCGTCCCCGCTCTCGGCGGCCTTGGGGCTGACCGTCACATCGGAGTTGGTGACGGCGAACAGCTTGTCGAAGGTGGTGTTCATCGTGTCGGTGAACACCAGCGTGCCGCAGACGAAGGCGACGGAGAGCAGAACCGCGACGGCCGAGAGCGCCATCCGCCCCTTGTGCGCGACGAAGTTGCGCCGCGACGTCTTCAGGACCGTGTTGCTCATGAGGTCCGCCCGCGCGCGTCGAAGTCCTTCATCCGGTCCAGGACCTGCTCGGCGGAGGGCGCGTGCATCTCGTCGACGATCCGGCCGTCGGCCAGGAAGATGACACGGTCGGCGTAGGAGGCCGCCACGGGGTCGTGGGTGACCATGACGATGGTCTGGCCGAGCTCGTCCACCGAACGGCGCAGGAAGCCGAGGACCTCGGCGCCCGCGCGGGAGTCCAGGTTTCCGGTCGGCTCGTCACCGAAGATGATCTCGGGTCGGGCGGCGAGGGCGCGGGCCACGGCCACACGCTGCTGCTGGCCGCCGGACAGCTCGGTCGGACGGTGCTTGAGCCGGCCGGCCAGGCCGACGGTCTCCACCACCCGGTTCAGCCACTCCGCCTCGGGCTTGCGGCCCGCGATGTCCATGGGGAGCGTGATGTTCTCCAGGGCGTTGAGCGTGGGCAGCAGGTTGAAGGCCTGGAAGATGAAGCCGATCCGGTCGCGGCGCAGCCGCGTGAGCTTCTTGTCCTTCAGCCCGGTGATCTCGGTGTCGTCCAGGTGGATCTGCCCGCTGGTCACCGTGTCCAGGCCGGCGAGGCAGTGCATGAGCGTGGACTTGCCGGAACCCGACGGACCCATGATCGCGGTGAACTGGCCGCGCATGATGTCCACGTCCACCTCGTCGAGGGCGACGACACGCGTCTCGCCGGAGCCGTAGGCCTTGACGACCTTCCGCGCCCGGGCCGCGACGGCAGCATGCCCTCCAGTACCCCCGTGCCTGGTTTCGGTCATTGCCGTTGTCACGGTCTGTCTCCTTCTTCGAATGCGTGCATCTCGTGCGTGCGTCGCCGTGTTGAAGTCTGCGGCGCCACGGCCTACGGCGCGCTGGTGCCCGTAGCCGTATCCGGCCGGGGGTTATCCCCACCCGCACCCCCGGTTCGTATGCTCCAGTTAAGGAGACGCCCTACGCCTCCACCTCCTCCGCCGGGAGGAAACACCCCTGGCCCGTAGTGTGGACAGACCCCTAGGGGTCGTCCGCCCTCCGGACGACGCGGCCTGAGGGATACCGCCCGCAGGGCGGCGGTGAGATGGTGTCCCCCGCAACTACGTGCAAGGGGAAGGAATCTCGGTGCCCGCAGCGGACAGCACGGACGGAGGCCCGGACGGCATACCCGCCGGACGTCCCGGCGCCGGCCCCGATGCCGCCGTTTCGGCCAAGGACGCGAACGCGGACGGAGCCGGCCGGCCGGCCGGACGACGCCCCCCGACCCCCGTGGTCGTCTCGCTGATGCTCGGCATGGCCCTCGTCGCCCTCGACAGCACCATCGTCGCCACCGCCGTCCCCCAGATCGTCGGCGACCTCGGCGGCTTCTCCGTCTTCTCCTGGCTCTTCTCCGGCTACCTGCTCGCCGTCACCGTCACCCTGCCGGTCTACGGCAGGCTGTCCGACACCTTCGGCCGCAAGCCCGTCCTGCTCTTCGGCATCGGCCTCTTCCTCCTCGGCTCGCTGCTGTGTGCGGCCGCCTGGAACATGGCCGCCCTCATCGCGTTCCGCATCGTCCAGGGCCTCGGCGGCGGCGCCCTCCAGGGCACCGTCCAGACCCTGGCCGCCGACCTGTACCCGCTGAAGGAACGCCCGCGGATCCAGGCCCGCATGTCCAGCGTCTGGGCCACCTCGGCCGTGGCCGGACCCGCCCTCGGCGGGCTGCTCGCCTCCTACGCCCACTGGCGGTGGATCTTCCTGATCAACCTGCCGCTGGCCGCCCTCGCCCTGTGGATGATCACCCGCCACCTGACCGAGCCCGTCCGCTCACCAGGCCGCCGCGGCCCCGTCGACTGGGCGGGCGCCCTCGGCGTCTTCTGCTGCGGCGGAGTCCTCCTCTTCGCACTCGTCCAAGGCGGAGTCGCCTGGCCCTGGCTGTCCGCACCCTCCCTGGGCCTGCTCGCCGCGAGCGCCGTACTGGCCGCGGTGGTCGTCCGGGTGGAACGCCGGGCGCAGGAACCGATCCTGCCCGGCTGGGTGTGGCGCCGGCGCACCATCGCCGCCGTCAACCTGGCCATGGGCGCCCTCGGCCTGCTGATGGTCGCCCCGATGGTCTTCATGCCGACGTACGCCCAGTCCGTACTCGGCCTCGGGCCCGTCGGCGCCGGACTCGTCATGTCCGTGATGACCCTCAGCTGGCCCGTCACCGCAGCCCTCAGCCAGCACGCCTACCGGCGCATCGGCTTCCGCAACACCGCGGCCCTCGGCATCGCCCTGGCCGCGGCCGTCCTCTACTCCTTCACCCTCCTCCCGTACCCCGCCCGGCCGTGGCAGCCGGCCCTGATCATGCTGCTGCTCGGCGCCTCCCTCGGCCTCTTCCAGCTCCCGCTGATCGTCGGCGTCCAGTCCACCGTCGGCTGGGCCGAACGCGGCACCACCACCGCCTCGGTCCTCTTCTACCGCCAGGTCGGCCAGAGCGTGGGCGCCGCCCTGCTCGCCGCCGTCGCCAACGCCACCATCGCCGCCCGCCTCACCGACGCCCCCGCACCGGGGCTCCCGCACCACCTCGACGACGTCGCCGAGGCACTGGAACACCCGGCCCTGCTCCCCCCTGCAGCCGCCGACCACCTGCGCGGAGCCGTGGCCGCCGCCGTCGAGCACATCTTCCTCGGCGCGACGGCCGCCGCAGTGGCCGCGCTCCTCGTCCTGCTCCTGGTGGCACCCCGCAGGTTCCCGGTCCTCCCGGAACTGCGTGACGAGTAGCCGGAGAGCCGCCTTGTCATGACCAGGGCAGTGGGCGACCCTCGTACGCAGCACCGTCATCCGGGGGGACACCATGGCATCCGCACTGTGCGCACTGCTCTTACTGGCCGCGCTGGCCGGCCCGATCTGCCTGCGGCTGCGCACCAGCCCGGCCTTCGTCACCGGCCGCGACGGCCGGCTCTCCACCTCGACCGCGATCGCCCTGGCCTGGACGGTGATCCTGGTCTGGCTCCTGCTCGCCCTCCTGGGCTACGGCCTCACCGCGGGCGGCGGCGTGAGCTGGTTCCGCGGCGCCGACGGCCCGCTGTCCACCCTGACGACGGTGTACCTGCCCCTGCTCGGCGGCCCGTACCTGGCGCTGATCGCGGCCAAGACGGTCGTCGGCCTGCGCGTGGAACGCGGCAGCCTCGCCAAACCGGCCGCCCCGCCCACCGAGTCGGGCCGGCGCCCGCTGCGGGAACTCATCGCGAACGACAGCGGACGCACCGACCTCGTCGACCTCCAGTACGTCACCCTCAGCACGGTCACGATGCTCTACGTCGTCCTCTTCTTCCTCGCCGACGTGGGCGCGGGCCTCCCCCGCCTCCCCGAGGAGATCTGGGCCCTGACGGGCGCCCCGGCAGGCGCCTACCTCCTCAACAAGATGGCCACCCGCCCCAACCCGGTCATCACCGCAGCCTCGGTCTCCGGCGACCGCCTCACGGTCGAGGGCGGGGGCTTCACCACCGACCCGGCGGGCCGCCCACCCCTCGTCACGGTCGACGACACGGCGCTGGAGGCACGGCCCGACCCCCTCACCGGCGCCCTCACGACCACCCTGCCGCCGACGGTGAAACCTCCCCTGACGGTGGTGGTCACGGCCCGCGGCCTACGCAGCGACCCGTACCGCTACGAGGGCCCCGCCATCCCGGCACACCTCACCGCGGGCGACCACGGGCGGCCCGGATGACGGCGTCAAGGCCGAGGCGTGGCAACGCCGGCAGTTCCGGCCCGAGGAGGACGACGTCGTCGAGATCGGTGCCGCCGCGATGCCCTGGTACGGGACACCGGTCCGGATGCGCCGGCATCCACGGCAGGCCCGACGGCGTGCCGTTCACGGCGCAGGCCCGGAGCAGATCCCTCCCGGGACGCCGCCGGAACGTCCACTTCGCCCCGGACGACGGACGGACCCTGTCGCTCGCGGTGCACCGCCTCCACCGCTCCTCGCCCGGCGGACGGCCGGCACGGCCACGGTGATCCCGCGCAGCCGCGGCAACGACTGCGAGACGGCCGCCCCCACCCAGGCGGGACGCCACCCCTCCTGCGCTTCGTCACCGTCGCAGGACTCGACCGCTGCTCGACCCGCCCCGCTCGCACCTCTCGCGGCCGGGCCGCGACGGACCGCCCTGGACGGCGGACGCGGGCCGAGACCGGGAACCATCCCAGGCCGGGGGCGGGGGCGGGGGCGGGGACGGGTCGGTGCCGTCCGGGACGCGGGACGTGATGTGTCCGTGCGGCAGGAGCCCGCGAAAAGGACTGCGCTCCCGGAGCCGTACCTCATTGCAGTCCCGGACGGCGCCCACCCCGGCACCGGCACCGGCACCGGCACCGGCCGCACCCGCGAGGCCGCCGGCCGCCCCGCCCGGGCAGGACAGGGAGGGCAGGGCAACGGCCTCATCCCTCCGCAGGAGCCCTCCCCGTCAGCGCCGACAAACTGGCCCGCACGTGCGCCATATGGGCCCGCATCTCCTCCTGCGCCTCCGCGTGCTCCCGCAGCACCCGCTCCGTCTCACGAGAGATCCGCTCCTGCGCCACCCGCGCCTGCGCCAACAGCTCCGCGGCCCGCGCCTCCGCGTCCTCCTGACCGTGCCGCGCCGCCTCCTCCGCCTCCGCGAACCCCCGCCGCGCCTCCGTCAACCGCGCCTGCGCGTACCGCTCCGACTCCGCGTGGCGCGCGTCCGCCTCCGCCTCCCGCGCCGACAGCTCCCGCCCCACCGCCTCCCAGCGCTCCCCCTGCTCCCGCTCACGCTCCACCCGCGCCGCTTCCGCCCGCCGCCGCACCTTCGCCAGCGCCGCCGCCGCATCCGCCCGCCACGCCGCCGCGTCCTGGAGCGCCCCCGCCCGCAGGTCGTCCGCTTCCCGTTCCGCCCGCAACAGCCCCTGCCGCGCCCGGACCTCGGTCTGCTCGCGCACCGCCTCCGCGTCACCGCGCGCCAGTTCCGCCACCCGCTCGGCACGCGCCCCGGCCGCGTCCAGCGTCGCGGACACGTCCGCCCGCGCCTCCATCCGCACGGCCTCGGCCTCCTCCTCCGCCAGCAGCAGGATCCGCCGGGCGCGCTCGCCCAGCTCGTCGTACGTCTGCGGGGCGAGCCCGGCCACGACCTCCCGCAGCCGCGCCGCCTCCGCCTCCATCTGCTTGGCCAGGACCGTGAGCCGCGCCACCCGCTCCCAGGCCTCGTCACGGCTCCCGGAGAGCCGGGCGAGATACCGGTCGACCTCTTCCATGCGGTAGCCGCGACCGCGCACGGTCGCAATGGGTGCACTCATCCTGATGCGCCTCTCTCGCGGGGATTCCCGTCAAGGATGCGCCATTTGATCCCTGAAGCCCGAATGGCCGGGCCGAGACCCCCTCCGAGGGTCCCGACCCGGCCACTCAACGGATCACGCGACCACGCGACCCCGAGATCAGACGGACGTCACAACAGCCCGTCCCACATCTGCTCCAGCAGCACCGACCACCAGCTCTCGGGCGACGCCAGCGCCGCACTGTCGAGCCCCGCCAGATTGGCCTGGAAATCGACGGTCCAGCGGCCCGCCTGCTCCGGCGTCAGATGCTGGCGCAGCCGCCACATGTGACCCAGCATCGCCATCGAGCGCACGAACTGCGGCAGGCTCGAATTCACGAACTGCGGCGGCACCGGAGCGCCACCCGGCCCGCCCTCCACCGGCACCGCCACGATGTGCGCGGTCCCGTACTGCACGCACAGCGCCTTGCCGAAGTCGCTGCCGATCACGAGGTACGAGCCCGCGTCCGACGCCGGCTGCACCTGCCGCTGCGCCGCCAGCTCGGCCAAGGTCGGCACCGGCTGCCCCGGCACCGCCTGCGCCCAGAAGAACGGCCCGAAATCGACCGGCAGGCCGGCCCACATCAACGTCTGCGCCACGATCTCCGGCACACCCTGACGGGACACCGCCCGCTGGTCGAAGCGGAACACACCCTGCGGACCGAACGCCGCCGCCAGCTCCTGCCCGATCGCATCCAGCGGGATCGCCGGCTGCAGCGGAACCTGCGGAAGCGGCGCACGCACCGGCGCCGGGCGCGCCGGACCGTCCGCGACCTGGTGCAGCTCGCCCTGGTGGGTGAGCAGGTGCCGCATGCCCTGCTGGCGGCCCGCGTGGTCCTTCCCGTACGGAGCCACGCTGGTGATCCGCACCTGCGGCCACGTCTCCCGGATCATCCGGGCGCAGTATCCGCCGGGCAGCTCACAGGACTCCAGCTCGGTGTGCAGCTCCAGCACCTGCTGCGGCGGCACGTTCATCGCGCGCAGCTCGTAGAGGATCTGCCACTCCGGGTGCGGGGTACCGGGCGCCGAGCGGCGGATGAGCTGCTGCTCGGAACCGTCGGGAGCGCGGTAGCGCAGCACGGCCTGGTAGCCGGGGCCGACCGTGGGCGCCCCCGTCGGGGCCTGCGGCTGGGCCGCGGGCCCGCCCGGAGGCGGGCCGGGCGGGCCGGGCGGCTGCGGGACACCGGGACCCGCGAGCATCGTCGCGGCATGGTCGAGCCCGCCCCCGGGCGCACCGGGAGCCCCCGGCGGGCCGGGCGGCTGCGGGACACCGGGACCCGCGAGCATCGTCGCGGCGTGATGGGCCCCGCCGCCGGGCGCACCGGGAGGTCCGGGCGGACCGGGAGGCTGGGGCGCACCGGCACCCGCCCCCGGCGCACCGGGAGGGCCGGGGGGCGCCGGCGGCTGACCCGTCACGGCCGGACCGGCCAGCATCGTCGCCGCATGGTCGAGCCCACGCCCCAACGACCCGGGTGCCCCGGGCGGACCGGGAGGCGCGGGCGGCTGACCCGGAGCACCGGGCGCACCGGGCGGACCCGGAGGCGCCGGCGGCTGACCCGTCACCGCCGGACCGGCCAGCATCGTCGCCGCATGGTCGAGCCCACGCCCCAACGACCCGGGTGCCCCGGGCGGACCGGGAGGCGCCGCCGGCTGCCCCGCGCCCGGGGCCGCCTCGGCGCCCGGACGCGAGACCCGGGCCCTGCTCGTCGGCGCGTCCGCGATCTCCTGCGGCGAAGACCCCAGCGCGGGCACCACGGCCGTCCGCGGCAGCTGGCTGCCACCCGGCATCAGCGTCGTCTTCGCCTCGGGAGCAACCCCCGAGGACGGCGCGTCCTCCAGGTCCGACCCGGACAGCGGCGGCGCGAACACGGTCGCCGGCAGCGGCACGGACGCGTCGTCCGAGCCGGAGTTCACATCGGTACCAGCCCACGGTGTGGCCCCGGTCGGCACCGCCGCCGCGGGCGTCGCCGGAACGCCGTCGTTGGCCGTCGGCTCGTACGGGATCTCGCCCCCGCGCCGCAACGGCACCGCGTCCGCAGCACCCGGCACCACGGACGGGCCGGACTCCGCCGAAGCCGAAGCCGAAGCCGAGTCCGAAGCGGACACCGCAGAAGAACCGGAGCCCAGGCCGGCACCAGAGCCGGAACCGGAAGCGGGACCGGAACCGGCAGCCGGCTCCGGGGACGCCGAAGCCGCGGCCGGCCTGGGCGGGATCCCCGCCCGGTCCGCCGCCTCCTGCAACCACTCCGGAGGACTCAGCATGAACGACGTCTGCTCCGAGTCGATCCGCGGAGGCGGAACCGAAGCCTCCGAGGCCGCGTTGGCAGCCACCGCCCCGTACTCCTCCTCGTACCGGCGAATCACCTCACCGACCGGCAGCCCCGGCCACAACGTCACCTCACCGCTGTCCCGGGCGATGACCAGCCGCTGGCGGCCGCCCCCCGACACCGGACCCGCCGCACGGTCCTCCGCCCACACCACGAACCCGAGCCCGAACTCCCGTACCCGCACCTCCCGGTGCTGGTACGCGGGCACGTCCCCATTGATCCACTCCTCGGCGCGCTCCTGCGCCTGCGCAAACGTCACCACCGCGCCGTCACCCCTCATCCGAACCGGCACGCGCCACCGGAACCGAACGTGCGAATCCGCCGTCCACCATCAGACCGGCCACCGTCTCCAGTTCCGGCGGGTTGCCCGCCAACCTCTCCAGAAAGGCGTCGAAATCACCGCCGCACGGCAGCAAAAGCCGCTCCACGCGCTCCTGCACCGACCATCCGTCCTGGTCACGCGCATCGTCGTACGGGGAGAACCACACCGACCCGGCGCCCTCGCCCTTCACCTTCAGCGCGAGCAGCCCGCCCTGCGCGAAGGCCACGCACAGGTAGTCCTTCGTCAGGTGGTCGCGCAGGCACTTGTTGACGTAGACGAGGTCGTTGACGGCCGCCTCCTCACGCACCGTGAAGAACGGCTGGTCCACCAGCAGGCCGAGGTCAACGTCCAGGCCGGCACCCACGGGCGCACAACCGCCCGCCGCCTTCAGGAACGAGCGGTACGCCTCCGGCAGCCGGTAGCCGAGGTCCTCCTCGACGCCCTGCACCTGGCTCTCGGAAACGGACACCACGGACTTCGGCAGCCCGATGTGCGCCGGACGCACCTCCTGCAACGGCCGCGTCCCACGCTTCTCGTGGTCCACCGGAGCCGTCGCCAGACCCGCGTGATGCCGCAGCAGCGCCTTCACCTCGACCGGGACCAGCTCCATGCGCCGCGAACCCGCCACGTGGTGCCAGGTCCAGCCGTGCGGGGTGCCCACCGGCCCGACCGTGTCCCACAGCTCGTGCCCCGCGGCCTTCATCGCCGCGTTCGCGGACACGTAGTCCGTCAGCCGCAACTCGTCGACGCCGAAACCCTCGGGCGGTTCGGCGATCTCCACCGCTGCACGCGCGTAGGCGGAGAAGTCCGGATACCCGTCACCGTCCATCCGCACTCCGTGGGGATGCCGAGCGGCCCGGACCGGGTCCGGGAAATGCACGACCTGCCCCGAGTAAGCGGCGTTGGGTGGCGCGGCCTGCTGCCCGAGCCGACCTGTCGTCATGGCGGTAGCCCCCTGCTGGATCTGGCTGGTTCACCACAGCCTATGCGCTGGGGCAAGAGGCTCCCCCGCCCGCGACCCGCACACCAGCCCGACGGCCAGGAACATCCGAATTGATACGAAAATTCGACCCCGCTTCCGTATGACAGATGACATTTGGCAGGCTGTCCCCGCAGCACGGGGGCGTGCGCGACAGCGGTCACCACCGCCGCCACGGGAGGGAAAGCGCGACCATGCAGAACACGGCAACACGTACCGAACCGGGCGACGGCACCGCCGACGCGGCAGGCACACCCGCCGAAGCGGGCACCGCCACCGGCGACCCCCGCCTGCGCTGGAGCAGCAGCGACGGCCGGCCCACCCCACCCGTCCTGCGGTTCCGCCGGGACGGCATCCTGCCCACCGTCGCCGCCGCGCTCTCCGTACGCGGCGAGACCCTCACCGGCACCGCCGGCAAGGCCGACCAGCCGCCCGCGCTCCACCCCCTCGTCCAGGACTTCCTGGACACCCTCACCAGCGGCCAGCGCGAACGCTTCACCGGCCGATGCCCCGAAGCGATACTGCTCTCCCGCCACCTGGCCGCCGTCGAGGCAGCCCGTTCCCGGCGCGCCTCCCGCAAGCCCCTCTCACCCAGCGAAGCCCGCCGCTCCCTCAAACACGCGAAGATCACCGCCCGGCGCATCCGCGAGGACGGCGACCCCCTCCACGGCAGCTACGCGCCCCCCTGCCGCTCCTGCGACGCCCTCCTCGCCCACTTCGGCGTACGCCCCGTCGACCTCACCCCAGCCGAGTAGCCATGACCACCACCTCCGCCTCCTACGACCGCTCCTCCACCACCCGATTCCCGGTCGCGGTGGACTCCGCGCTGCGGACCGCAGGCTGGGAACCCGGCCGCTGGGACGCCAAGCAGGCCGAGTACTGGGCCGACGCCCTCCGGGACCACACGACCCCGGCCGGCCACCGGCACACGGTCTTCCCCGCCGCCGTCGAGGCCTGGGCGGAGTTCGGCGGCCTCACCGTCACCGCTCCCGGCCCCGGCCGCCAGATCGCCCCGACCCCGGTACGGATCGACCCCCTCACCGGGCTCCACCTGGCGCGCACCTTCGCCGACCTGGGGCGGGCCCTGTCCACCCAGCTCTGCCCCCTCGGGGTCGAGGCCGACGGGAGCTCCCACCTCGCCCTCGACCGCGAAGGCCGCGTCTACGGCATCGACCACACCGGCGACTGGTACCTCGGCTCCACGGTCGACGAGGCCCTCACCCTCCTCCTGACGGGCCTCCAGCCGACGCGCCTGACCACCCACCCGTAACCCCTCCCCGCCCCGCCGGGCACCGGCCCGGCGGGGCGGGGCGGGGCTGGGCGACACTCCGGGGGGGGCACCACCCCACACAGAACCAGCCCGACCGCGCCGAGCCCAAGACCCGCCGAAGCTCCGGCAAGCGGCCACCCCGGCGGGGGCCGGCCTCGTGGCCCGGCTAGTGGACCGGCAGGACCGCCGAGACCCTGAAGCCGCCCGCGTCCGTCGGACCGGACACGAAGACCCCGCCCAGCCCGAGCACCCGCTCCCGCATCCCGACCAGCCCGTTCCCACCGCTCGGCAGGCCGACCCCGTCGGCCTGCCCCTCGCACGGCCCGTTCTCCACCTGCATGGCCACCTCCCCCTCCCGGTGCGCCAGCCGCACCACGACCCGCGCCCCCGCGGCGTGCTTGTGGCAGTTGGTGAGCGCCTCCTGCACCACGCGGTACGCCGTCTGCTCCACCTCCGCCGCGTACGCCGCCCCCTTGCCCTGCACGACCATCTCGACGACCATCCCGGCCGCCCGTGACTGGCCGACCAGCGCCTCCAGTTCCTGCAGCGAAGGCCCCTCGTCCGCGCCGCCCACGAGCGCGACCGGCCCGACCGGCACCGCCGCGGCGGCGGCCGCCACCGCCACGGCCGGCTTCGGCGGCGCCGCCCGCAGCACGCCGAGCATCTCCCGCAACTCCGTCAAGGCCTGCCGCCCCATGTCCCCCACCAGCGCGGCGTTCTTCGCCGCCCGCGCCGGGTCCTTGGCCGCCACCGCCTCCAACGCGGCGGCGTGCACGACCATCAGCGACACCCGGTGCGCGACCACGTCGTGCATCTCCCGCGCGATCCGGGTCCGCTCCTCCGTACGGGCCCACTCGGCCCGCTCCTCCGCCCGGTCCGCCAGCAGCGAAAGCTCCCGCTCCAGCGAGTCGGCCCGTTCCTGCAGGCTCTCCATCAACCGGCGCCGGGCGCCTATGTAGAGCCCGAGCAGCATGGGCGGCACGGTCAGCGCCACCGCGACGAACCCGGACAGCGAGACCACGAGTGCCGGATCGGCCTCCACGTCCCCGCGCGTCTTGAG
Organism: Streptomyces sp. NPDC046349; assembly: GCF_055587885.1. Classification (NCBI taxonomy): domain Bacteria; kingdom Bacillati; phylum Actinomycetota; class Actinomycetes; order Kitasatosporales; family Streptomycetaceae; genus Streptomyces; species Streptomyces sp. NPDC046349. Next base: position 383,425 of record NZ_JBVJFK010000006.1, on the reverse strand, counting down.
GTACATCACGACGAAGGTCGCGACCAGCGACATCGAGGCCAGCGCGGCGATGATCCGCCGGGGCACCTCGGACGAGGCCAGCGAGTACATGCCCGCCACCGAGAGCAGGAACCCCATCTCGGCGGGCGCCACGGCGATCCCCACCAGCACCACGGCGATCGGCCAGCGCCGCCGCAGCACCAGCGTGGCCCCCACCACTGCGCCGAACAGCACCCCGGCGGCCACGGGTATCCCGGCCTCGTGCGCGAAGCGGATCCCCTCCCACGCGCACTCCCCCGCGGACACCGCGGCCAGCGCCACGTCCACCACTGCGTCCCGTCGGCGCGCCCACCACCAAGGCGGCCCGGCGCTGCCTTCCACTTCCCCCGTACTGGTCATGCCGTCCAGCGTACGCAGGCGTCCCTACAGACCACCGACAGAAATTCCCCGACCTGACAGCCCTCGCACAAACGAGTGAATCAACCGCATCATGAGACCTGAATCCCGCATTCCGGACGACATTGGCACCATGACCGAGATCCGACGTCGCATCGGCGACGGGACGGGCGGCCTCCGCACGGGCGCCGCGACCTTCGAATCCCTGCGCGAGCAAGCGGTGGCCCTCCGCCGCGAGGGGCTGAGCCGCCGCGCGATCCGCGACCGCCTGGCCGTCCACAACAACGACCTCCTGAACGCCCTGCTCCAGGGCGAGCCGCCACCCGAATGGACGAAACGCCCCAACGCGAAGGACGCCCTCCGCGCCCGCGCCCGCGAGCTCCGCCTCCAGGGCCTCACCTACGACCGGATCCAGTTGGAGCTCGGCTGCTCGAAGAGCTCGATCTCCCTGTGGGTCCGCGACCTCCCCCGGCCGGAGCGCCGCTCCGCGGCCGACCAGGCCCGGCTCGCCAGCCGCAAACGCTGGGACCACGAGCTGGCTGTCCGGGACGCCGCACGCCAGGAGACCAAAGAGGCCGCGAGGGACGCCATCGGCCCCCTGTCGGAGCGAGAGCTGTTCCTGATCGGCGTCGGCCTCTACTGGGCCGAGGGCGGCAAGGACAAGCCGTACGCCCGCCGCGAGAAGGTCCAGTTCGTCAACAGCGACCCCGGCATGGTCCTGACGTTCCTGGCGTGGCTGAACCTCCTGGGCGTCGACCCGGACGACATCCGGTACAGCGTGGTGATCCACGAGAGCGCCGACGTCCCCATGGCGGAGCGCTACTGGGCACAGCTCGTGGGCGTCAGCGCGGAACGCTTCCACAAGACGTCACTCAAGCGGCACAACCCGAAGACGGTCCGCAAGAACACCGGTGAGGGCTACCACGGTTGCCTGGTCGTCCGGACGCGGCAAGGCGCCGATCTCTACCGTCGCATCGAGGGCTGGTGGTGCGGCATAGTAGGGGCTGCATCGCAACTCACTCCGAGAAATCGGACATAGCGGTCCATCCCGGGTCGTATAAGGGCAATACGTCAGATTTTGGTTCTGATCATGGGGGTTCGAGTCCTCCCCCGGGAGCTCCATGCATGTTCGGGTCCTGACCGCCGGTCGGGACCCGGCCTCGTTTCACGGCGTTAACGCCCCGGTATCCTTCACGGGTCCACCCCCGAAGCCGAAGGGCACACCCGTGAGCGCCAACCGCCCGGCAGCCGTCGTCGTACTCGCAGCGGGTGAAGGCACCCGCATGAAGTCGGCCACACCCAAGGTTCTGCACGAGATCTGCGGGCGCTCGCTCGTCGGTCACGTCGTCGCCGCCTCCCGCGAGCTGGACCCCGAACACCTCGTCGTGGTCGTCGGGCACGCCCGGGAGCAGGTCACCGCGCACCTGGCCGGCATCGACGCCGACGTCCGCACCGCGATCCAGTACGAGCAGAACGGCACCGGCCACGCCGTCCGCATGGCCCTCGAAGAGCTCGGCGGGCCCGTCGACGGGACCGTGATCGTCGTCTGCGGCGACACCCCGCTGCTGACCGGGGAGACCCTGGGCCGGCTCGCGCAGACGCACGCCGCCGACGGCAACGCCGTCACCGTGCTCACCGCCGAGGTGCCCGACTCCACCGGCTACGGACGTATCGTGCGCGACGCCGGCGGCGCTGTGACCGCGATCGTCGAGCACAAGGACGCCACCGACTCCCAGCGCGCGATCCGCGAGATCAACTCGGGCGTCTTCGCCTTCGACGGCGCCCTGCTCGCCGACGCGCTCGGCAAGGTCCGCACCGACAACAGCCAGGGCGAGGAGTACCTCACCGACGTCCTCGGCATCCTGCGCGAGGCCGGTCACCGGGTCGGCGCGGCCGTCGGCAGCGACCACCGGCAGATCCTGGGGATCAACAACCGCGTGCAGCTCGCCGAGGCCCGCGGCCTGCTGAACGCGCGCCTGCTGGAGCAGGCCATGCTCGCGGGCGTGACGGTCGTCGACCCGGCCAGCACCTTCGTGGACGTGACCGTGACTTTCGGCCAGGACGCGATCGTGCACCCCGGTACGCAGCTCCTGGGCGCCACGCACATCGCCGAGGGCGCCGAGGTGGGCCCCAACACCCGGCTGCGGGACACCCGGGTGGGCGCGGGCGCGCGCGTGGACAACACGGTGGCCGAGAGCGCGGTGGTGGGCCCGCAGGCGAGCGTGGGTCCGTTCGCGTATCTGCGTCCGGGCACGACGCTCGGGGCGAAGGCCAAGGCCGGCACGTACGTCGAGATGAAGAACGCGACGATCGGCGAGGGCACCAAGGTGCCGCACCTGTCGTACGTGGGCGACGCGACGATCGGCGAGTACACGAACATCGGCGCGGCGAGCGTCTTCGTGAACTACGACGGTGAGCACAAGCACCACACCACCGTCGGCTCGCATTGCAAGACGGGGTCGGACAACATGTTTGTGGCACCCGTCACGATCGGGGACGGGGCCTACACGGCCGCCGGGTCCGTGATCACGAAGGACGTGCCGCCCGGTGCGCTGGCCGTGGCCCGTGGCCAGCAGCGGAATATCGAGGGCTGGGTGGCTCGCAAGCGTCCGGGAAGTGCCGCCGCCACGGCTGCGCAGTCGGCGGCCTCGGAGGATTCCGAGCGCCCTTGAGGTGAACTGACCGGAAACAGGTACGTCTCGAACGGCGTACCGTGATAGGTGCACGCAATTCGGCTGGCTCACCGTGTGCGGGACGGACGCACATGGGGGCGAGCAGCTTCAACACGTCTGAGGAGACAGTGCTGTGACCGGGATCAAGACGACCGGCGAGAAGAAGCTGATGCTCTTCTCCGGCCGCGCCCACCCCGAGCTGGCCGAGGAGGTCGCGCACCAGCTGGGAGTCGGCCTCGTGCCGACCAAGGCTTTCGACTTCGCGAACGGTGAGATCTACGTTCGCTTCCAGGAGTCGGCGCGCGGCGCGGACTGCTTTTTGATCCAGAGCCACACGGCTCCGATCAACAAGTGGATCATGGAGCAGCTGATCATGATCGACGCGCTGAAGCGCGCGTCGGCGCGTTCCATCACCGTGATCATCCCGTCCTACGGGTACGCCCGGCAGGACAAGAAGCACAAGGGGCGCGAGCCGATCTCGGCGCGTCTGGTGGCGGACCTGCTGAAGACCTCGGGTGCGGACCGCATCCTGACGGTCGACCTGCACACGGACCAGATCCAGGGCTTCTTCGACGGTCCGGTGGACCACCTTTCGGCGCTGAACGTCCTTGCGGACTACGTGGGCGCGAAGGTGGACCGCACGAAGCTGACGATCGTGTCCCCGGACGCCGGCCGCGTGCGGGTGGCGGACCGCTGGTGCGACCGGCTGGACGCGCCGCTGGCGATCGTGCACAAGCGCCGCGACAAGGACGTCGCCAACCAGGTGACGGTCCACGAGGTCGTCGGTGAGGTCAAGGGGCGCGTCTGCGTCCTGGTCGATGACATGATCGACACGGGTGGCACGATCTGCGCCGCGGCCGAGGCGCTCTTCGCGCACGGTGCGGAGGACGTGATCGTGACGGCGACGCACGGCATCCTGTCGGGTCCCGCGGCCGACCGCCTGAAGAACTCGAAGGTGAGCGAGTTCGTCTTCACGAACACGCTGCCGGACCCGTCGGACCTGGAGCTGGACAAGATCACGGTGCTGTCGATCGCCCCGATGATCGCGCGTGCGGTCCGCGAGGTCTTCGAGGACGGTTCGGTGACGAGCCTGTTCGAGGAGCAGCAGTAGTCGCTGCGTAGATCCTTTTGAAGTGCGGCCTCCCCGCCGGGTAGACTCATGAAGTTGCTCGGCGAGGGAGGCCGCACTTCTGTGTGCGGTGCTCCGTTATCGACGCGCTCTTCGTAGCAGGCCGTTTCGGCCGGGTGACTTCCGTTTCGTTTCGTCACCCCACGAGGAGTGAGCATGTCCGAGGTCAAGCTTTCCGCCACCCTGCGCGACACCTTCGGCAAGGGCTCTGCCCGCCAGGCCCGCCGCGACGCCCTGACCCCCGGTGTCATCTACGGTCACGGCACGGACCCGCAGCACGTCAACGTCGAGGCCCACGGCCTGATGATGGCGCTGAAGACCCCGAACGTCCTGCTGTCCCTGGACATCGCGGGCAAGGGCACCGAGCTGGTCATCCCGAAGGCCGTGCAGCGCCACCCCCTGAAGCGCACCATCTCGCACGTCGACTTCCTCATTGTCCAGAAGGGCGAGAAGGTCACCGTCGAGGTTCCGGTCGTGACCGAGGGCGAGCTGGCCGCCGGTGGCAACCTGCTGGAGACCCTGCTGACCACGATCTCCGTCGAGACCGAGGCCACGCACATCCCGACCGAGATCACCGTCTCGATCGCGGGTCTGGAGGCCGGTGCGACCGTGCACGCCTCCGACCTGAAGCTTCCGGCCGGCACCACCCTGGCCGTCGAGGGTGAGACCGCCGTCCTGCAGGTCGTCGCCCCGCAGGCCGAGGAGCCGGCCGCCGAGGGTGCGACCGAGGGCGCCGAGGCCTGAGCCTCGCCCGTTGCTCTCAGCAGTTGCTGACCGACCGCCGTCCGGCTCCACTGGAGCGGGACGGCGGTCGTCTTCGTTCTAGGCGGTAAGGAGCTTTTGATGTCGGACGACGCGGCGCCCTGGTTGATCGTGGGCCTGGGCAATCCGGGTGCGGAGTACGCCGGGAACCGCCACAACATCGGGTTCATGGTGGTCGATCTGCTGGCGGAGCGGATCGGCGGGAGGTTCAAGGCACACAAGGCGCGGGCCCAGGTGGTCGAGGGCCGGATGGGGCCGCCGGGGCCGGCGAACCGCCGGGTGGTGCTGGCCAAGCCGATGTCGTTCATGAACCTGTCGGGTGGGCCGGTGACGGCTCTGCGGGACTTCTACAAGGTGCCGTTGGAGCGGATCGTGGCGGTGCACGACGAGTTGGACATCGACTATCCGACGTTGCGGCTGAAGCTGGGCGGCGGGGACAACGGGCACAACGGTCTGAAGTCGATGACGAAGTCGATGGGCGCGGACTACCACCGGGTGCGGTGCGGCATCGGGCGGCCTCCGGGCCGGATGCAGGTCGCGGACTTCGTTCTGAAGGACTTCTCCTCCACGGAGCGCAAGGAGCTGGACTGGTTCGTGGACCGGGCGGCGGATGCGGTGGAGTGCCTGGTCGCGGAGGGTCTGGAGCGGGCGCAGTCGGCGTACAACGGGTAGCGGCTTCCGGCATCTTCACAGGGGACAAGTAGGCCGGAGCGGGTCAGTTCATAGCAAATATGTGCGTCTGGCCCTTGACCGGGGCGGTGTCGCATCAGCATGCTGGCGCCGCCGCCCCCCATGGCCCCGTGTTTCCCGCTCTCCCCAGAGGTGCCTCGATGCTCCGTTCCCCCAAGCGCTGGGCGGCTGTTGCCACTGCGCTGCTCCTCTCCGCGTCCGCCGGCCCGGCGTTCGCCGCCGACTCCTACGAGGTGCCGCTGCACCAGGCGAAGGACCTGCCGATCTACGCGGCGCAGTACAAGGGCAAGCCCGGTGAGACCTGCGCGTCCGTCCCGGCCACGAAGGACGGCTGGCACTTCATCGCGCCGGGCAGCCCCAACGAGGTCTCCTTCGTGAAGCTGACGGTGAAGTTCGAGCCGGGCGGCGAGCAGGTGATCACGACCTTCGGTCCGCCGAACGAGAACCACGCGTACGCGGCTTCGGAGCCCGGCGCGAAGCTGGTCTCGGCGGTCGCCCTGGTCGAGGGCACCACGGGCGGCGGCAAGAAGCTGGAGTGGTTCAACCTCTCGCACACCTGCCCGTCGACGGCGACGACCGAGCCGACGCCTTCGCAGTCCTCCACCGAGCCGGTGCCGTCGACGTCGACCTCGGCTTCGACGTCGCCGAGTTCCAGCACGTCGGCCTCGCCGTCGACCTCGGCGAGCACGAGCACGAGCCCGTCGTCCTCGACGAGCACGTCGCCTTCCTCGTCCGTGTCCTCCCCCGTTCCGTCCGCGTCGGCGTCGGTTTCCGGCGGTACGACCGGTGGTGACCTGGCGAAGACCGGTTCGGACGCTCCGGTCGGGCTGCTCGCCGCGATGGCGGCGGCGCTGATCGCGGCGGGTGCGTTCCTGGTGGTCCGCCGTCGCCGGTCCGGCGCCGAGGGCTGAGCCCCGTAGTACGCAGCAAGAAAGAGGGGGGTCTCCCGCGCCGGTGTGCGCGGGAGACCCCCCTTTTTTTCGGGTGTGTGCGGCGACCGGGGTCAGCCGGTGTTGCGCAGGCCTGCGGCGACGCCGTTGACGGTGAGGAGCAGGGCCCTGGAGAGGAGCGGGTCGGCTTCTTCGCCGCGGGCGGCGGCGGCGCGCTGGCGGGCCAGGAGGGAGACCTGGAGGTAGGAGATGGGGTCGAGGTAGGCGTCGCGTACGGCGAAGGTCTGCTGGAGGACGGGGTGGGAGTCGAGGAGCTTCTCGCCTCCGGTGATGCGCAGGACCTCGCGGACGGTGAGTTCGTGCTCGGCCTCGATGCGGGTGAAGACGTGCTTGAGGTGGTCGGGGACGAGGGTGTCGACGTAGTGGCGGGCGATCCGCAGGTCGGTCTTGGCCAGGGTCATCTCGACGTTGGACAGGAAGTTGCGGAAGAAGTGCCAGCGCTCGCCCATCTCGGTGAGGGCGTCCTCGTGGCCGGCTTCGCGCAGGGCCTTGAGGCCGGAGCCGACGCCGTACCAGCCGGGGACGATCTGGCGGGACTGGGTCCAGCCGAAGACCCAGGGGATGGCGCGCAGGCCGTCGAGGCCGGCTCCGGAGTCGGGGCGGCGGGAGGGCCGGGAGCCGAGGTGGAGGTCGGCGAGCTGGTCGACGGGGGTGGCGGCGAAGAAGTAGGCGGGCAGGTCGGGGTCTTCGACGAGTTCGCGGTAGGCGGCGTGGGCGGCGTCGGAGACGGTGTCCATGGCCGCGTCCCAGCGGGCGAGGGCCTCGTCGGACTGGCGGGGCGCGGTGTGCAGGGCGGAGGCCTGCAGGGTGGCGGCGACGGTCAGTTCGAGGTTCTCGCGGGCCAGCGACGGGACGAGGTACTTGTCGGAGATGACCTCGCCCTGTTCGGTGACCTTGATCTCGCCTTCGAGGGTGCCCCAGGGCTGGGCGAGGATCGCGTCGTGGGAGGGGCCGCCGCCGCGGCCGACGGTGCCGCCGCGGCCGTGGAAGAGGCGCAGGCGGACGCCGTAGCGGTGGGCGACGTCGCGCAGGCGGCGCTGGGCGCGGTGGATCTCCCACTGGCTGGTGGTGATGCCGCCGAACTTGGAGGAGTCGGAGTAGCCGAGCATGACCTCCTGGACGTCGCCGCGGAGGGAGACGAGGCGCCGGTAGGAGGGGTCGGCGAGCATTTCGTCGAGGATGACGTCGGCGGCTCGGAGCTCGTCGGTGGTCTCCAGGAGCGGGACGATGCCGATCTTGGCCCAGCCCGCGTGGAGGTCGAGGAGGCCGGCCTCGCGGGCGAGGACGGCGGCGGCGAAGACGTCGTCGGCGCCCTGGCACATCGAGATGATGTAGGACTCGATGACTTCGGGGCCGAACTTCTCGAAGGCGTCCTTGACGGCGCCGAAGACGCCGAGGGTCTTGGCGCCGGCGGCGTCGAGGGGGGCCGGGGTGGGGGCCAGCGGGCGGCGGGAGCGGAGCTCCTTGGCCAGGAGCTTCTGCCGGTAGTCGCGGGGCATGTCGGCGTAGCGCCAGGATTCCTCGCCGAGCCGGTCGAAGAGCTGGCCGAGGGCGTGGTGGTGGGCGTCGGCGTGCTCGCGTACGTCCATGGTGGCGAGCTGCAGGCCGAAGGCGGCGAGGGTGCGGATGGTGCGGTCCATGTGGCCGTCGGCGAAGAGGCCGCCGCGGTGCTCGCGCAGGGAGGTCTGGATGAGGGTGAGGTCGGTGAGGAATTCGGCGGTGCCGAGGTAGTCGCGGCCTTCCTCGTGGGGGATGCCCTTGGCGAGGCGCTCGCGGGTGTTGAGGAGCTTCTGGCGGATGCAGGTGGCCTTGAGCCGGTAGGGCTCTTCGGCGTTGAGCCGCTTGTAGCGGGGGCTGATCTCGGGGAGGCGTTCGAGGTCGGCCTGGAGGGAGGCAAGGAGTTCCTCGGTGGCTCCGGTGTAGCGGATGGAGTTGGAGAGGAGGCTGCGCAGGAAGTCGACGAGTTCGAGGGCGTCGGTGATGCCGTGTTCGTGCTGGAGGATCAGCACGTCGCGGGTGACGTCGGGGGTGACGTTGGGGTTGCCGTCGCGGTCGCCGCCGATCCAGGTGCCGAAGGTGAGGGGGCGGGTGCCGGCGGGCAGTTCGATGCCGACGCGGCGCAGTTCGGCGGCGAGGTCCTCGAGTACGTCGCCGACGGCGCCGGCGTGGAGTTCGTCGAGGTAGTAGATGGCGTTGCGGGCCTCGTCGGCGGGTTCGGGGCGGACGACGCGCAGTTCGTCGGTCTGCCAGACGAGGTCGATGTTCTCGGCGAGGCGGAGGTCGTGGCGGCGGCGGTCGCCGGCGCCGGTGACGGGCTCTTCCAGGAGGGCCGCGATGCGGCGCAGCTTGTTGAGGACGCTGCGGCGGGCCGCCTCGGTGGGGTGTGCGGTGAAGACGGGGCGGACGTTGAGGTTCTTGACCGTCTCGCGCAGGTGCTCGGGGTCGGCGTCCTTGAGCATGTCGGCGGTGCGGGCGAGGAGGCCGCCTTCGGCGGCGCGGTGGGCGCGCAGTTCCTTGCCGCGGTGGACCTGCTCGGTGATGTTGGCGAGGTGGAAGTAGGTGGAGAAGGCCCGCACGAGCTTGGCGGCGGTCTCCAGGTCGGTGTCGCCGAGGAGGGCGGCGGCGGCTTCGCCGTCGGTACGGGTGAGGGCGCGGACGCGTTCGACGAGGTCGAGCAGGTCCTGGCCTTCCTGGCGTACGAGGGTCTCCCCGAGGAGGTCGCCGAGGCGGCGGATGTCCGCGCGCAGTTCCGCGTTGGCGGTGGCGGCCGGGGTGACGGGGGCCTGCTGGGTGGCCAGGGGGGCCTTGTCAGCACTGCTCACAGGTGCGGCTCCTTGCAGTGTTCGAGCGCTACTGGGCGGTGGGCTCCCGGCCGTGCGCGGCGTGGACCCTTCGGACTCCGTCCGGGGGACCGCCGCTTCCGAGGCGTGGCTCGGGCTGCCCGTGCGGACCGCGCTGTCCGACGGGGAACAGGATAGGTGTCCGATGCCCGTGCCTGGGCAAACGTCTCATAGGCCGAGTCGTCGGGGCTCCGGCGGCGGGTGGTGGGCGGGCCGGGCTGCTGGTGGTCGTGGCCGTGCTCCTCTTGTCCGGGGCCCGGGCTTTGCCATACTTACGATGCCGTAGGTTACGGGCCCGTAGGGTTTGTGACTCGGCGAGCCCTCCTACTTCCCTCACCCCCCAGGGGACACCCATGACCACCAGTCCGGATCTGATCGAGGGTGGTTCCGCACCCTCCGAGACTCCTGTGCCGTCCGCGACGCTGGGCGGCGAGAGCAAGCGCTCGGTCGAGCAGCTCGCCCTGCTGCTGTTCATCACCGTGCCCTTCGTGGCGCTGCTGGCGGCGGTGCCGCTGGCCTGGGGCTGGGGGGTGAGCTGGCTGGACCTGGGCCTGATGGTGTTCATGTACTTCCTGGCCTGCCACGGGATCACCATCGGTTTCCACCGCTACTTCACGCACGGTTCCTTCAAGGCGAAGCGGCCGCTCAGGATCGTGCTCGCCGTGATGGGTTCGATGGCGGTGGAGGGTCCGCTGGTGAGGTGGGTGGCCGACCACCGCAAGCATCACAAGTTCTCGGACCACGAGGGTGACCCGCATTCGCCGTGGCGGTTCGGTGAGACGGTGCCGGCGCTGATGAAGGGCCTGTGGTGGGCGCACATCGGCTGGCTGTTCGACGAGGAGCAGACCGATCAGCAGAAGTACGCCCCGGACCTGATCAAGGATCCGGCGATCCGGCGCATCTCGCGGGACTTCATCTGGTGGACGATCTTCTCGCTGGCGGTTCCGCCGCTGGTGGGCGGCCTGGTGACGATGTCGTGGTGGGGGGCGTTCACGGCGTTCTTCTGGGGTTCCCTGGTGCGGGTGGCGCTGTTGCACCATGTGACGTGGTCGATCAATTCGATCTGTCACGCGGTGGGCAAGCGGCCGTTCAAGTCCCGGGACCGGTCGGGCAACGTGTGGTGGCTGGCGGTGCTGTCGTGCGGTGAGTCGTGGCACAACCTGCACCACGCGGATCCGACGTCGGCGCGGCACGGTGTGCTGCGAGGGCAGGTGGATTCGAGTGCGCGGCTGATCCGCTGGTTCGAGCAGCTGGGGTGGGCCACGGACGTGCGGTGGCCGTCCGCGTCCCGGATCGACGCCCGGCGCAGGGAAAACGGGCCGAGCGCGGCATGATGGGGGGCGTGGCGATCGACGGTGGTTCCAGCAGCGACAAGTCCAGGCGTGGCCGCCGGGTCCGGATGACGGGCGCGGAGCGGCGCCAGCAATTGCTGGACATCGGCCGGACCCTGTTCGCGGAGAAGGGCTTCGAGGGCACGTCGGTGGAGGAGATCGCGGCGAAGGCCGGGGTGTCCAAGCCGGTGGTGTACGAGCACTTCGGCGGCAAGGAGGGGCTGTATGCGGTCGTCGTGGACCGGGAGATGCGCCAGCTGCTGGACGGGGTGACGGGCGCGCTGACGGCGGGGCATCCGCGGGAGCTGCTGGAGCAGGCCGCGTTCGCGCTGCTGGACTACATCGAGTCGTACACGGACGGTTTCCGGATTTTGGTGCGGGATTCCCCGGTCGCGCAGTCGACGGGTACGTTCGCGTCGCTGATCAGTGACATCGCCACGCAGGTGGAGGACATCCTGGGTCTGGAGTTCAAGGCGCGGGGTTTTGATCCGAAGCTGGCTCCGCTGTACGCGCAGGCGCTGGTCGGGATGGTGGCGCTGACGGGGCAGTGGTGGCTGGACGTGCGCAAGCCCAAGAAGGCCGAGGTGGCGGCGCACCTGGTGAACCTTGCGTGGCACGGGCTGGACGGCCTGGAGTCGAAGCCGCAGCTGGTGGGCCGCCGCAAGAGCTGAGCCGTCCGGGAGTGTCCGGCGGATCATGGCCGGCCCCTGGGGCGGGGGTCCGCGGGCGGTACGACGGTGCCCCGTCACCGGTGGTCCGGTGGCGGGGCGCCGTCGTGTCGTACGGGGGGTGGCTAGCGGACGGGTGCGGCTGCGGCGTCCGCGTCGAAGGGTTCCAGGAACTCGAGCCGGTTGCCCACGGGGTCCTCGGAGTAGAAGCGGTGGTGGCCGGGGAGGTTCTCGTCCCAGACGACCTCGGCTCCCCGCTCCTGAAGTCTCTGCGCGTACGCCGCGATGTCGGTGACCCGCAGTCCGGGGTGTGCCTTGCGGGCGGGCCGGAAGTCGTCCTCGACGCCGAGGTGCAGTTGCACGGGGCCGGCGGCGAACCAGCAGCCTCCGCGGGCGGCGAGGACGGGCGGTTTGGGGATCTCGGTCATGCCCAGGACGTCGGCGTAGTAGGCGCGGAGCCGGTCCTCCGAGTCCGGCGGCGCGGCGAGTTGGACGTGGTCGACTGCGGTGAGCACGGTCAGGCCTCCTTGCGGGCTACGGCGAAGATCCTCCGGAACGGGAAGACGGTTCCGCGCGGCCCGCTCGGGTAGGCCGTGCGCAGCCGGTCGCGGTATTCGGCGAGGAAGGCGTCGACGGCTTCGCGGTCGTCGCCGAGGGCGGTGAGGACGGGCCGCAGGGCGGTGCCCTTGACCCAGTCGAGTACGGGGTCGGGGCCTTGCAGGAGCTGGTGGTAGGTGGTCTCCCAGACATCGGCGGTGCAGCCGAGCGCGGTGAACCGGGCGAGGTATTCGGCGGGTTCGAGAAGGTGGATGTAGCGGGCGCCGTGGCCGGCGAGCCGGGAGCGCCAGCGCGGGGTGTCGCAGAGTTCCGCGAGCAGGGCGTGGCTGGGAGCGGTGAAGTTGCCGGGGATCTGGAAGGCGAAGGTGCCGCCGGGGCGCAGGCCGTTGATCCAGGCGCCGAAGGAGCCCGGGTGGCCGGGGACCCACTGGAGGGCGGCGTTGGAGACGATCAGGTCGTAGGGCTCCTCGGGAAGCCAGCCGGCGATGTCGCCGTGGCGGAAGTCGAGGCTGCCGCCGCCTGCGGTGGGGCCGGCGTACTGCTCGGTGGCGCGCTGGAGCATCTCCGGCGAGAGGTCGAAGCCGGTGATGGCGGCCCCGGTCCAGCGGGTGGCGAGGAGCTCGGTGACGTTGCCGGGGCCGCAGCCGAGGTCGGCGATGCGGGCGGGGCTGGTGGGGAGTTCGGGTATGCGGTTGAGAAGGTCGAGGAAGGGCCGTGTGCGGTGGCCCGCGTGCCGGAGGTACTGCTGGGGGTCCCAGGTGGGCGCGGAGGGCGCGGTGGACGTGGGGGTCCCTGCGCGCGCGGTATCGGAATACATGTTCGAGCCTCCCTGCTGGCGGGGCGGTCGGAAGCGGAATCTGTTCCGGCCCCCTCCATGCCCCATGCTCGCTTCATTTATATCTCGATGTCAAGATACTTGTCATCGAGATACTCGGGATGAAGAGACTTCACGTCGACAGACCCCTTACACTGATCGGCATGGAGGACGAGGTCGACCGACTGGTGGCGGCATGGCGGCGGGAGCGCCCTGACCTCGACGTGGAACCGCTCGAGGTGCTGAGCCGCGTCAGCAGGCTCGCGCGTCATCTCGACCGCGCCCGCCGACTGGCCTTCTCCGAGCACGGCCTGGAGCCCTGGGAGTTCGACGTCCTGACGTCGCTGCGCCGCGCCGGCGCCCCCTACCAGCTCTCCCCCGGCCAGCTGTTGACCCAGACCCTGGTCACCTCCGGCACCATGACCAACCGCATCGACCGGCTCGCCAAGAAGGGCCTCGTCGAACGGCTTCCCGACCCCAGCGACCGCCGGGGCGTCCTGGTGCGGCTCACCCCCGAGGGCCGGGACCGCGCCGACGAGGCCCTCGCCGGGCTGCTGGCCCAGGAGCGGGCGATCCTGGCCCAGCTCTCGCAGAGTCAGCGCGGTGACCTCGCCGGGCTGCTACGCCAGTTGACCGCTCCGTTCGACAACATCCCCGGGTAGGTCGGCGGGGCGTACGCCGGCCCGCCGGGCCAGCGCGACCGCGGCCAGCGTGGAGTGGACGCCGAGCTTGCCCAGCACGTTCTGCATGTGGGTGCGGACCGTGTGCGGGGAGAGGAACAGCCGCGCCGCCACGTCCTTGCGGCCAAGCCCCGCCACCATGCAGCGCAGCACCTCGTGTTCGCGCGGGGTGAGGGACTCCACGAGCCGTTCGCTGTCGGTGCGGTGCTTGCGCGCCGCGGTCAACTCCCGCAACACCCCGGTGAGCAGCGCGGGCGGGAGGTGGGTCTCCTCCCGCAGGACCCCGCGGATGACGGCCAGCAGACGCGAGAGCGAGCAGTCCTTGGCCACCCAGCCCGAGGCCCCCGCCTGCAGGGCGAGGGCGGCCCGGCGCGGGTCGTCGCGCTCGGCGAGGACGACGGTGCGGACCCCGGGATGCGCCGCCCGCACCCCGGCCACGAGCGCGATCCCGTCCGGGCCGGGCTGCGGCGGCCCGGCCCCCGGCTCCCGCTGGGCGGGCACGGCCCCGGCGACCGCGCCGAGGTCGGCGTCGACCAGCAGGACGTCGAAGCGGCGGCCCTCGGCCACCGCGCGTTCGAGGCAGCGCAGCGCGGCGGGACCGCTGCCGGCCGCGGACACGTCCACGTCCGGCTCGGCCGCGAGCGCGGCTGCGAGCGATTCGGCGAAGATGCGGTGATCGTCGACGACGAGAACCCGGATACGAACCACAAAACCCCCAAGGGTAGGGGAACGGACGACGGCGGGTACGGCGCCAGGACCGGGTGATCCGCAGCCCCCGGCCGCCGCCGAGACATATCTGCACTACCCCGGACCGGACGCCGTACCCGACTTGTCTCGACCCCTGAAACAACACCGGCCCCCACCGGTGTCACGCATCAGCGTAGGGCCGGGGGCGGCTCGCAGTTGGCCGAATAGCAGAAGTTTTCCCCGCGGATTTCAGGAGTGTGCGTTCGGAAGGGGCCCAGCCGTGGCTTGAAATCGCCTGAATCGGGGGGCTGTGGAACGTCTTACGCGCGGGCGCGTGCCATCGGCAGTTGCAGGGGGGCCGTTTCACCCGGCGTGTGCACGCCGGGCGCCCGCGCGCGGCGCCCGGCCGAGGCGCACGGCCCGAACCCGCACGCCCCTGCCGGGCGCACACTACTGCCGGGCGCCCGGGGCGCGTCCGGCGCCGGACGACCGGACCGGGGCCCGGCGCGACCGCTGAACGCGCCCCGTCAAGAGGCGTGGGTGCGGGCGAAGTTCCACGCGTCCTGGATGATGCCGGTCAGGTCCGAGCGGTTCGGGGTCCAGCCGAGACGCTCGTGGGCCGTGCGGGCGGAGGCGACGAGCATGGCCGGGTCGCCGGCCCGGCGCGGCGCGACGACCTGGGGGATCTCGCGACCGGTGACCTTGCGGACGGTCTCGATGACCTCGCGGACCGAGAACCCGTTGCCGTTGCCCAGGTTGCAGATCAGGTGCTCGCCGGGGGTGGCGGAGCGCAGGGCGGCCAGGTGGGCCTCCGCGAGGTCGGCGACGTGGATGTAGTCGCGTACGCAGGTGCCGTCGGGGGTCGGGTAGTCCTCGCCGAACACCGAGATCGACTCGCGTTCGCCGAGCGCGACCTGGAGGACCAGCGGGATCAGGTGCGTCTCGGGGCTGTGCCGCTCGCCGAACTCGCCGTACGCGCCCGCCACGTTGAAGTAGCGCAGGGACACCGCGGCCAGGCCGTGCGCCACGCACTCGCCCGCGATCATGTGGTCGACGGCGAGCTTGGAGGCGCCGTAAGGGTTGGTCGGCGCGGTCACCGAGGCCTCGGTGAGCAGGCCTTCGGTGGGCTCGCCGTAGGTGGCGGCGGTGGAGGAGAAGACGAGCCTGCGCACGCCGGCCTCGCGCATCGCGGACAGCAGGGCGAGGGTGCCGCCGACGTTGTTCTCCCAGTACTTGCCCGGGTTCACGACGGACTCGCCGACCTGCGAGGAGGCGGCGAAGTGCAGCACCGCGTCGTAGGAGGAGTCGATGTGGCGGGCGGCATCCTGGATCCGGCCCTCGACGAACGTGGCGCCGGCGGGGACGCCGACACGGAAGCCGGTGCTGAGGTCGTCGAGGACGGTGACCTCGTGGCCGGCCTCCAGGAGGTGGGCCGCGACCACGCTGCCGACATATCCGGCGCCACCGGTTACCAGGTACTTGCTCACTCGCCTACTGCCTCTCGCGGGGGACCACGCGCGTGTGGGTGTGCGCGTGCTTGGGCACTGGCTTACCCGATGCGGCGCCCGCGGGGGAAATCGGCGGCTCCTGCCGCCGCCGGGTCAGCCCTGCGCGGCGGCGGACGGCGGCCCGGGCAGGGCCCGGTCGAGCAGACCGGTGCGGGCGGCCAGGGCGGCCGCCTCCAGCCGGGATCCGACGCCCAGCTTCATCAGGACCCGCTGCACGTGCGTACGGGCGGTGCTCGGCGCGATGGCCATGCCGGCGGCGATCAGCCGGGTGTCCTCGCCCTCGGCGACCCGCACCAGCACCTCCACCTCACGGGGGGTGAGCAGCCGCAGCAGCCGGCCTGCTTCGTCGTCGGGCTGCACGGCGGGGTTCAGGAGCTCCGCGAAGGCCCCCTGCAGCAGTTGCGGGGCGATCGCCACCTCTCCCGCCCTCGCCTTGGCCAGTGCCCGCTCCACGCCCTCGATGCGCTCGTCCTGGCGTACGTACCCGCAGGCGCCGGCGGCGAAGGCGGCGGCGATCCCGCGCGGGCTGGGGACGGGGCCGAGGACGACCACGGCGATCTGCGGGCGCTCCCGCTTGATGCGGACGACGGGCTCGAAGACCCCGGGCCCGGCGGGGGTGGCGGTGCCGAGGAGGCAGACCTCCGGGGCGCGGCTGATGACGAGCTCGGCGGCGCCGGCGGCGGGGGCCGCGGCCGCCAGTACCCGGTGGCCGCGCAGCTTCAGGGCAGAGGCCAGTGCCTCGGCCAGCAGCCGGTGGTCGTCGACCACCACGACGCGTACGCCCATCGAGGAACCCACCCCCCACCCTTCTGCCCCGGCAAGCTACACGCTTGTTCGACGGCGCGAGGGGGATACCGCGCAGAAGCCCCCGATCGGTGCGGACCGGTCGGGGGCTCCTGGGGTGGCGGGCCGGTCAGCTCGCGGTGAAGGAGACGAACAGGAGGTCCTTCTCCGGCTTGTCCGAGAACGGCTTGCTGACGTTCTGCTTGGACATGAAGAGCTTGCCGTTGCGGTAGCGGAGCTCGGAGGAGAATTCGGGCGAGAAGGAGCTCTCGGCGCTCTTGACGTCCTTGTCGGCCGGGTTCTCCATGAGGAGGGTCTCCTTCATCGTCCGGCTGTCGATGCTGACGATCTGGCCGCCCTTGTCGTACGGGGGGACCTTGTACGCGATGATGTTCGACCCGTCCATGCGCAGGGGGTACATGGTGTACCGCTCGCCCGCGTCGGCGCGGTCGGTGGTCTGCTTGCCGGTCTCCAGGTCGAAGGAGAGCAGTTCGTTGGTGCGGCCGGTGGGCGACTGGCCCTGGTGCTCCGCGGAGGGCACATAGACCTTGCCGTTGCCGACGACCATGTTCGTGCACTTCTCCACGTCGGTGGAGCCGCACTTGGCGGCGAAGCTGCCGGCGGCGAGCGGGATGCGCGCCTTCAGCTCGCCCTTGGGGTCGACGACGAACAGGTCGCTGACGCCCTTGCCGCCCTTGGCGTTGTCGCCGACGTCGGCCGCCACGACGAACGGCTTGGTGGAGACGATGTGCGCGTACTCGATGCCCTGGGAGAGCTTGTACGAAGCCGTGGGCGCGCCGGTGGCGGGGTCGAGGATCTGCGCGTTCAGGGTGTAGTTGGGGTGCTGGCCGCACTTGCGGATGACGCCGAGGGCCTCCCCGCCGGCATAGCCGGTGTCGCGGCAGCTTTCGCCGTCGACCTTGGGCTGCCACAGGTTCTTGCCGTCGGCGAGGTTCCAGGCGGCGCCGCCGCTGGAGACGCCGGCCGCGGCGACGGTCTTGCCGCTGAGGGTGATCTCGGAGAACTGGACCGGCTTGTCACCGCCGTTGGCGCTCTTGATGTTGCCGGACCAGGCGAGCTTGCCGGCCTCCAGGTCGATGACGCCGACCTCGGTGCACGGCGGGTACTTGTTCTCGGCCGTGGGCTGCGCGGGCCTGAAGAGGATCGCGGTCCTGTTCTCGCTGACGTGGTGCGTGGAGCCGCAGATCTCGCCCTGGAGCGGGATCTCCCACTTCTTGCCGCCGTCGACGAGGTTGTAGCCGACGACCTTCGACACGTCGGACTTGACGTAGGTGGTGTCGGTGAGCCAGGAGCCGTTGACGGACACGAGGTCGGTGACGTCCGGAGCCTGCTGCTTGTGGAGGATCTTCGACTTGGGGTTGCCGGGGACCTTCTCGGTCCCGGCCACGTACCCCTGGTTCTTGTCGCCGCCCGGGGAGGCGCTGGGGTCGCTCTGCGCGGTGGTCCCGCCGTCGCCGTCGCCGGAGGTGTACCAGAGGCCGCCGCCGACGATGAGGACGATGGCCAGGAAGGCCGCGCCGACGATCATCAGCTGGGTGCGCTTGTCCCCGCCGCCGGCCGGGGGCTGGGCGGCGGGCAGGGGCGCGCCGTACTGCGCGGGCACGTTGGGGGGCTGCGGGTAGCCGTAGCCGGGGTCGGGCTGCGGGTAGCCGTACGCGGCCTGCCCGGCCGGCGGCTGCGGGGCGGCGGCGGGCGGTCCGGGCGGCGGCTGCGGGGCGGCTGCGGGCGGTCCGGCGGGCGGCGTGGGCGCTCCGAACCCGCCCGGCGGGGGATCCTGCGGCGCTCCGAAGCCGCCGGACGGCGGCTGGCTGGGGGGCGGCGGGGTACTCATCGGTTGCTGTTGCCTCTCGGTGGACGGCTCGTCGGACGACGCGTTGGGCGGCTCGTTGGGGGGCTCGTTGGGCGGGTGTTCACTTGCCGAAGACCATCAGGAGCTTCTCGTCCTTGTCCTGGGCGAGCAGGCGCGTCGTGGAGATGAAGAAGCGCCCGTCGGAGTAGTCGACGTCCGGGGAGTAGAAGGAGCTCTCGATCGGTGCGGAGGGGCCCGACGGGTGGCGCAGGAGCGCGGTCGGGGTGCTGCCGTCGGCGGGGATCGAGACGACCTCGCCGCCCCGGTCGGGTTCGGCCTTGCGGTAGGCGATCAGCTGCCCGTTCGCGGCCTTGAGCGGCTCCAGGGTGCGGCCCTCGCCCGCCGGCACACGCCACTTGGCCTTGCCCGTGTTCAGGTCGAAGGCGACGATCTCGTTGGCCTTGCCGATGTCCGCCTTGGTGGGGAGGTAGAGGGTGCCCGCGTCGACGACTGCGGTGGCGCAGCCCTGGAGGGAGTCGTCGTGGCTCATGCTGCACTCGGTCGAGAAGTTGCCTTCGCCGGAGAGCGTGGTGCGCTGCTTGCCGTCGGGCCCGAGGACCACGATGGAGTTCTCCTTCGTGGTGGCGTTCGTGAGGTGCAGGACGATCGGGTCGACCCCGTAGACGCGGGCGACCTTCCAGCCCTTGGGGAGCCGGTAGGTCCACGTCTTCTTGCCGGTGACCGGGTCGGCGTCCTGGACCTCGACGGTCATGTCGGGGTCGTTGCAGGTGGCGACGCCGATCATCTTGCCGTTGCCGGCGGCGTAGGCGCCGGGCACGCAGCCCTCGGAGGGGCTGCCGAAGAGCTTCTCTCCGGTGCTGATCCGGAAGGCGGTGGCGCGGGTGAGCCGGTTGACGGTGACGGTGTCCCCGGTCATGGCCAGGCTGGGGTCGATGAACATGTCGAAGGCGCTCTCCTTGGCCACCTCCTTGGACCAGCCCTCCTTGCCCGCCTTGAGGTCGACCATGCGGATCTGGTTGCAGTTGGCGGTCTCGGACGGACCGTCCTCGTACAGGACGACCGTCTTGCCGTCGTCGGTCATCCGCTTGGTCATGCCGCAGATCTCGGCGGGGAAGGTGATCGTCCACTTCTCTTTGCCGTCGGCGGCCGCATAGCCCTTGATCGTCTTGCCGACGGTCTTGGCCACGGTGTCGCCCACGACCCACTGGCCGTGGGTGGCCACACCCGCGCCGGGGCCGTCGATCTTGGTGGTCTTGAGCCAGAGGACCTTGTCCTCGCCCTGCTTGCGGCCGGCGTTGAGGTCGGTCTGCTGGTTGCCGCCGGGCCCGCTGCCGTCACCGTTGTCCACGGACGGGGAGCCGGAGGGCTTCGCGTCGCCGGACTCCTGGGCGACGGGCTGCTCGGGGTCCTTCTCGCCGGTGCCGAAGGCGACGTAGCCGACGCCGCCGAGGACGAGCGCGGAGGCGACCGCGGCGGCGATGAGCAGGGGCAGCTTCTTCTTCGGCGGCGTGCCGGGCGCGCCGGGCGCGGGCTGCTGGAGGCCGTGGGCCGGGTATGCCGCAACAGTGGGCGGCTGCGGCTGCGGGCCGGGCTGCTGGGGGTGTGCGGGCGCTTGCGCGTACGGGTTCTCGCCCTGCTGCGGATACCCGTAGGCCTGCTGCGGGGGGCCGGGGAGGTGTCCGTAACCGGAAGGTGTCGGCGGCTGGTTCGGCGGCTGGGGCGGCTCGGTCATCAGCGCACTTTCGGCTTCGGGGGGTCGGGGAGAATGACCTTTCTATCACTGACACCGCGCATACAACGGACCGGTCCGCCCCCTGTTCCCAAGGGAGGACCGGCCCGTGACGCCGCCGTTATCCGGTCAGTTGGCCCCGCCGACCGGCGGAACCTATGCGTCCTCGGCGAGCTCCAGCCAGCGCATTTCCAATTCGTCGCGGTCGGCGAGAAGTTCGCGCAGCTCCGCGTCGAGCTTGGCCACCTTGTCGTAGTCGGTGGAGTGCTCGGCGATCTGGGCGTGCAGGTTCCCCTCGCGGTCGGCGAGCTTGTTCAGCTGCCGCTCGATCTTCTGGAGCTCCTTCTTCGCGGCACGCGAGTCGCCCGACGAGGTGGACTTGGCCGCCGCCGCGGCGGCGGGCGCGGGCGCCGGGACGGCCGCCTCGATCATCCGCCGACGGCGTTCCAGGTACTCGTCCAGTCCGCGCGGCAGCATGCGCAGGCTCGCATCGCCGAGCAGCGCCATCACCGTGTCGGTGGTCCGCTCGATGAAGAACCGGTCGTGGGAGATCACGATCAACGAGCCGGGCCAGCCGTCGAGGAGGTCCTCCAGCTGGGTCAGGGTCTCGATGTCGAGGTCGTTGGTGGGCTCGTCGAGGAAGAGGACGTTGGGCTCGTCCATCAGCAGGCGCAGGATCTGCAGGCGTCGGCGCTCGCCGCCGGAGAGGTCGCCGACGGGCGTCCACTGCTTCTCCTTGGTGAAGCCGAACTGCTCGCACAGCTGGCCCGCCGTCATCTCGCGGCCCTTGCCGAGGTCGACGCGGTCCCGGACGCGCTGGACGGCCTCCAGGACCCGCAGGGACGGGTCGAGTTCGCCGACCTCCTGGGAGAGGTAGGCCAGCTTGACGGTCTTGCCGACGATGACCCGGCCCGCGGCGGGCTGGGCCTCACCCTGCGTGCGGGCGGCTTCGGCGAGGGCGCGCAGCAGGGAGGTCTTGCCGGCACCGTTGACGCCGACGAGGCCGACGCGGTCGCCCGGACCGAGGTGCCAGGTGAGGTGCTTGAGGAGGGTCTTGGGGCCGGCCTGGACGGTGACGTCCTCGAGGTCGAAGACGGTCTTGCCGAGGCGGGCGTTGGCGAAGCGCATCAGCTCGGACTTGTCGCGCGGCGGCGGCACGTCGGCGATGAGCTCGTTGGCGGCCTCGATGCGGTAGCGCGGCTTGGAGGTGCGGGCGGGGGCGCCGCGGCGCAGCCAGGCGAGCTCCTTGCGCATCAGGTTCTGCCGCTTGGCCTCCTCGGTGGCGGAGATGCGTTCGCGCTCGGCGCGGGCGAAGACGTAGTCGCTGTAGCCGCCCTCGTACTCGAAGACGTCGCCGCGCTGGACGTCCCACATGCGGGTGCAGACCTGGTCGAGGAACCAGCGGTCGTGGGTGACGCAGACGAGTGCGGAGCGGCGCGCCTGGAGGTGTCCGGCCAGCCAGGAGATGCCCTCGACGTCGAGGTGGTTGGTGGGCTCGTCGAGGATCAGCAGGTCCTGGTCGGCGATGAGGAGCTTGGCGAGGGCGATGCGGCGGCGCTCGCCGCCGGAGAGGGGGCCGATGACGGTGTCGAGGCCCTGGTTGAAGCCGGGCAGGTCGAGGCCGCCGAAGAGTCCGGTGAGGACGTCGCGGATCTTGGAGTTGCCGGCCCACTCGTGGTCGGCCATGTCGCCGATGATCTCGTGGCGGACGGTCGCCGCGGGGTCGAGGGAGTCGTGCTGGGTGAGGACGCCCATGCGCAGGCCGCCGGACTGGGTGACGCGTCCGCCGTCGGGCTCCTCCAGCTTGGCGAGCATCCGGATGAGGGTGGTCTTGCCGTCGCCGTTGCGGCCGACGACGCCGATCCGGTCCCCCTCGGACACGCCGAGGGAGATACCGTCCAGCAGGGTACGTGTGCCGTACACCTTGCTGACTGCCTCGACATTGACCAGATTGACGGCCATCAGACGCGCTCCAGGGAAAGGGTGTGGATCAGCCCCTCAGCCTAACCCTCCGGGCCGGGGCGGACCGTTCCACCAGCCAGGCGCCTCCCAGTGCCATGGCGATCGCGGCCGGTGCCGTGACCGGCACGGCGATGAGGGTGGCGCTGTGGCCGTCGAGGAGACCGCCGAGCCCGGTCATGGACAGACCCAGGACGCCGAGGAGGCACAGGGTGATCCCGAGGGCGGCGACGGGGCCGGCGGCGGTTGTCGCACGGGTGGCGGGACGGGACGGCGCGGGGGCCTCGAAGCGGCGCAGGAGGGCGACGAAAACGCCGGTCAGCGCGGCCGCGGCCAGGATCCGTACGGGGACCTGCGCCCACCAGGCGGCGGTTGCGGGCGTGGGCAGGTCCATGCCGAGGGCGAGCTGGACCCCGTACACGGCGAGCATCGCGGTGAGGTGCCAGAGGAAGGCGGTCATGGCGACGCCGTTGGCGGTGACGACCGTGCGCCACACGCGGGGGCGCTCCAGCCAGGCGCCGACGGGCCGGGCGGCGAGCTGCACGGCGCCGACGAGCCACAGACCGTGGCAGAGGAGGGCCAGGGTGGGCGGGGCCATGTTGGAGACCTTCTCTCCGGGCATCCCGACCATGGACAGCGGGTACGGGCCGCAGGCGACCAGCAGCGCGGCCCCGGCGAGGCCGGTGGCGGCGAGGACGGCGGGCCGGCGGATGCGCCCGTCGGCGCGCAGGAAGCCGAGCTGGTGGACGGCGAGCCAGACGAGGGCGAAGTTCAGGAACTCCACGTGGGGGACGCCGAGCGCGAAGCGCAGTACGTCGACCAGCGCGGCGGCGCCGGCGAGCGCGGCGAAGGCCGCCCAGCCGTGGCGTTCGTGCAGCTTCAGCAGCGGCGGGGTGAAGGCGACCATGGCCAGGTAGATCCCGATGAACCACAGCGGCTGGGTGACCAGGCGCAGGGCGGCGGCGCTCAGTGTCCCGTCGCCGCGGCCGGCGAGCTGCACGGCGAGCGCGACGGCGGCCCACACCAGGAAGAAGGCGAGGGTGGGGCGCAGCAGTCGGCGCAGCCGGGCCCGCAGGAAGGCGGCGTAGACGGGGCCGTCGTGGCGGCGGGCCAGGGAGCGGTAGGAGAGGGCGTGCGAGAAGCCGCCGACGAAGAAGAAGACGGGCATGATCTGCAGCCCCCAAGTGAGCACCTGGAGTGCGGGCACGAGGGCGAGGAGGTTCCCTATGCCGTCGCTGCTGACCGCGGCCATCAGCCAGTGCCCGGCGATGACGGTGCCGAGCGAGGCGACGCGCAGCAGGTCGACGTACCGGTCGCGGTCGGCGGGGGTGGCGGCGGCCATGTCGCGTGCACTGACTGTCATGGCCCTACGGTGTCCGCCGCCCCGCCCCCGCGGACAGGGTGCGGATACTCAGTTCCGGCCTGAGTAGGCGGGAACCGGGTGTCCGCGGCTCCGCCCCGGGCCGCACGGGGTCAGGATGGCGGCAGAACCGTGGCTCCCGGGGCGGGGGACGAGGCCGTGTGGGTGGCGCGGCAGGTACCCGAGGCGTCCAGGGCGGCGGCGACCTTGGCGGCGGCTTCCTCGTCCGCGACGAGGAAGGCGGTGGTGGGGCCCGAGCCGGAGACCAGGGCGGCCAGGGCGCCTGCGCCGACGCCCGCGTCCAGCGTCTCCCGCAGCGAGGGCCGCAGCGAGAGGGCGGCCGGCTGGAGGTCGTTGGCCAGGGTGGCGGCCAGCGCGTCCGGGTCGCCGGAGGCGAGGGCGGCGAGGAGGGCCGGGGAGGCCTGCGGCTCGGGGACCGCCACGCCGGCGGTGAGGCGGTCGAACTCGCGGAAGACGGCCGGGGTGGACAGGCCGCCGTCGGCCACCGCGAACACCCAGTGGAAGGAGCCGGCGGGCACCGGGGTGAGGACCTCGCCTCGGCCGGTGCCGAGCGCGGCGCCGCCGACGAGGCTGAAGGGGACGTCGCTGCCGAGCTCCGCGCAGATGTCGAGGAGTTCCTCGCGCGGGGTGTTCAGGCCCCACAGGGTGTCGCAGGCGAGCAGGGCCGCCGCGCCGTCGGCGCTGCCTCCGGCCATGCCGCCCGCGACCGGGATGTGCTTGGCGATGTGCAGGTGGACCAGGGGGTCCCGGCCGCGCCGGGCGGCGAGGATCTCGGCGGCCCGCGCCGCGAGGTTGGTGCGGTCCAGCGGGACCTTGTCGGCGTCCGGGCCCTCGCAGGTCACCGTGAGCGCGTCGGCCGGGGTCGCCGTCACCTCGTCGAAGAGGGAGACGGCGAGGAAGACGTTGGCCAGGCCGTGGAAGCCGTCGGGGCGGGCCGCGCCCACCGCCAGCTGGACGTTGACCTTCGCGGGGACCCGTACGGTGACGGGCGTCGTGCGCGTGCTCTCGGGGCGCGTGCTCACAGGGCGGGCCTCTCCGGGGCGGGCTTGTGCTCGGCGATCGCGGCGAACTCCTCCACGGTCAGGGACTCTCCGCGGGCCTGCGGGGAGACGCCCGCGGCGACCAGCGCGGCCTCGGCGCCGGCCGCCGAGCCGGCCCAGCCGGACAGCGCGGCGCGCAGGGTCTTGCGGCGCTGCGCGAACGCCGCGTCGACGACCGCGAAGACCTCTTCCTTCGTGGCACTGGTCTTGACCGGCTCGGTGCGGCGCACGAGGGAGACGAGCCCGGAGTCGACGTTGGGCGCGGGCCAGAAGACCTTCCGCCCGATCGCTCCGGCGCGCTTGACGTGCGCGTACCAGTTGGCCTTGACGGAGGGCACGCCGTAGACCTTGTTGCCGGGCTCGGCGGCGAGCCGGTCGGCGACCTCGGCCTGGACCATCACGAGGGTCCGCTCGATGCTCGGGAAGCGGTCGAGCATGGTCAGCAGGACGGGCACGGCCACGTTGTACGGGAGGTTGGCGACCAGCGCGGTCGGCGGCGGGCCCGGCAGCTCGGTGACCAGCATCGCGTCGGAGTGGACCAGCGCGAAGCGGTCCTTCTTCGCGGGCATGCGGGCCTCGATGGTGGCGGGCAGGGCGGCCGCCAGGATGTCGTCGATCTCTACGGCGACGACCCGGTCCGCGGCCTCCAGCAGCGCGAGCGTCAGCGAGCCCAGACCGGGCCCGACCTCGACGACCACGTCGTCCGGGCGGACCTCGGCGGTGCGCACGATCCGGCGCACCGTGTTGGCGTCGATGACGAAGTTCTGCCCCTTCTGCTTCGTCGGGCGTACGCCGAGGGCGGCGGCGAGTTCCCTGACGTCGGCGGGGCCGAGGAGGGCGTCGGGGGTACTGGGCGCGGGGTTATCGGGCTGCTGCTCTGCGGTGCTCACCGGTAAAGCGTCTCAGATCGGCCGAGTGGTCCCGACTACGACGTGAGCCTGCGGCCGCAGTGCGGCCACGGGCTCGCCCCCCGCTGCACGTAGAGCTTCTTCGCCCGGTAGGTCTGTTCCGCGGCCGGGGCGTCCTGGGGCCGGCCGGTGCCGCCGAGGCCCTGCCAGGTGCGGACGTCGAACTGGTACAGGCCGCCGTACGTGCCCGAGGCGTCGGTGGCCGAGGGCCGGCCGCCGGACTCGCACTGGGCGAGGGCCGCCCAGTTGAGGCCGTCCGCGCCGGACACCGAGCTCGGCAGCGGCCTGGTGCCGACCCTGACCAGCTGGGTGACGGGCTCGCGCACGACCTCGTCGGCGATGGCGCGCGGCCTCATCCGGACCCCGTTGACGGTGCGCAGGCTGTAGGTGACCCTGCGCGCCCCGGGCCGGCCGACGCGTTCGACGACCTCGGTTCCGGCGAAGAGCCCGCCGTCCTTGACCTTCTCGGTCACGAAGGGGATGCGCTCCTCGCGGACCTCTCGGGTGCCGGTGATGCGGAGCACGGTGACGGTCTGGCCGTCGCGCGGGAAGGCGGTGGGCGGCACGGAGGTGGTGTCCTGGCCGCGCAGGGTGATGCCGGCCTGGTCGAGGGCCTCCTGGACGGTGGCGGCGTTGGTGCGGATGGTGCGCTCGCGGCCGTCGGCCATGAAGGTGACGCTGCGCTCGGTGCGGACGCTGAGGGTCAGACCGGCGCGCGGTACGGGCGCGGTGCGCGGGGCGGAGAGGTAGGCGCCCTCGGCTCGGACGCCGAGCTGGCGCAGCGCGCCGTCGACGGTGCGGGCGGTGGTCCACACCTGCCGCCGCTGTCCGTCGAGGGTCAGGCGCAGCGGGCGGCCGTAGCGGACGACGATCTCCTCGCCGTCGTCGAGGGGTTCGCCCGGGGCGGGGGCGACGAGGTCGTGGGGGCCGACGTCGAGTCCTTCCGCGGCGAGCAGCTCCTCGACGTCGCCCGCGAAGGTGTGCAGTTCCCGGGGGACTCCGTCCACGGTGAGGCGTACCGATTTGTCGGCGGCGACGAACGCGGTCGTGCCGCCGGCGAGGAAGGCGACGACCAGGGCCTGCGGCACGATCCGCCGCCAGTTGCCACCGGGGGCGGCGGGACCGAGCAGCACCGGGTTCGCGGCGCGGCGGCGGCCGTGCCCCGTCCCGGCGGGTGCGGGGACGGGGAGGGGGAGGGCCGGTTCGGCGGGCCCGCGGCGCCGGCCGGTGCCCGGAGGGGGCTCCTCGACGGCGGTACGGCCGCGGGCCCGTCGGCCGGGGGCCGGCACGCCGGCATCGAGGAGGGTGGGGGTCGGTACGGGGGCGCGGCGGCGGCCCGTCCCCGGGGCGGGGGCCGGGTCGGGCCGTCGGCCGTCCGGGGCCGTGTCCGCTGCGTCCCCCACGTCGGTGCGGGCGGCGGGGTGTGCGGGGCGCCGGCGGCGTCCGGCCCGCCGGTCCTCGGGCCGCGGGGCGGGCAGGGGGACGGCGGGCTCGGTGTCCCACGACGAGGGCCCCGGATCGACCGGGCCCGGCTCGAGCAGGCCGGGGTGGAGCAGACCCGAATCGACCGGGCCCGGGTCGAGCAGGCCCGGGTCGAGCAGGCCGGGATCCCGCGGCCCGGAGCCGGCGGACCCCGAGCCGGCGGACCCGGGACCGGGGAGGCCGGCGCCGACGGCCCCGTCGGCGGCCGGCCCCTCGTCGGCGGGCCAGGCGGGCCAGGTCGGCCAGGCGGGCCAGGCGGGGGCTTCGCCCCCGTACGCCTCCGGGACGGGAGCGCCCCGGCGGTGACTGCCCTGCGTATCGCTCACGACGGCTCGCTCCCCTGGTGGTCCGGCACCCGCTGGTTGGGGCACGGCACCCTAGCGGAGGAGACGTCACGGAACAAAGTCGTACGACTACTCTTCGTGTCGCCGGGGGCTGGCCGTCAGTAGCCGAAGGCCCGGGCGGTGTTGGCCGCCAGCGCGGTGGCCATCGCGTCCTCGTCGATCCCGCGGACCGCGGCCATGGCGCGCACCGTCAGCGGAATGAGGTACGGCGCGTTGGGCCGGCCGCGGTACGGCGCGGGGGTCAGGTAGGGCGCGTCCGTCTCGACGAGGACCAGCTCCAGGGGGGCCACTGCCAGCGCCTCGCGCAGCGGCGCGGCGTTCTTGAAGGTGACGGTTCCGGCGAAGGACATGTAGTAGCCGGCGGCGGCGCACTCGCGGGCCATGTCGGCGTCCCCGGAGTAGCAGTGGAAGACGGTCCGCTCGGGGGCGCCCTCCTCGCGCAGCACGCGCAGCACGTCGGCGTGGGCGTCCCGGTCGTGGATGACGAGTGCCTTGCCCTGCCGTTTGGCGATCTCGATGTGGGCGCGGAAGGAGCGCTCCTGCGCGGCCATGCCTTCCGGCCCGGTGCGGAAGTGGTCCAGGCCGGTCTCGCCGACCGCCTTCACGTGGCCGAGGGCGGCCAGTGCCTCGATCTCGGCGAGGGCCTCGTCGAGGGCGGCCTCGCCGCCGCCGGAGCGGGCACCCTGGCGGGACCAGCCGTCCGGGTCGCCGTGGACGATGCGCGGCGCTTCGTTGGGGTGCAGGGCGACGGCCGCGTGGACGTTGTCGTACGCGGCCGCGGTCTCGGCGGCCCACCGGGAGCCCTTCACGTCGCAGCCGACCTGGACCACGGTGGTCACGCCGACCGAGGCGGCCTTGGCGAGGCCCTCCTCGACCGTCCCCGACTGCATGTCCAGGTGGGTGTGCGAGTCCGCCACCGCCACCCGTAGGGGTTCGGGCAGCGGCGGCGGTGCGTCCTTGGAGGCGGTGGAAGGGCTCATGGGCCGATCCTATGACCGGCGGAAGAACCCCTTCAGCCGGGAGAGCAGGCCCCCGCGCTTCTCGGCCTCGCTGATGGCGACGGGTCCGGGGGCGTCGTGGTGTCCGGCGGCCCGGTGGGGCTTCGGGGCACGCGGGACGTTCGCCCCCGCGGGCACCGGCCCGGCGATCCCGGGGGCGATGCGGTGGTGGTAGAGGTGGTCGATCATCCCGAGCACCGAGGAGACCTGCCCCGCCCGCATGATGCGCACGACGTGGCCGCCGCAGTTCATGCAGGTCGGGTTGGACAGTGGGGAGGGCACCCGCTCTCCGCCGACCGTGTACATGATGAACGGCTCGCCGCGGCCGTCGACGTGGTGCTCGATCCGGTACTCCTGCTCCCAGCCGTACCCGCAGCGCATGCACGCGAAGGAGTACGCCTCCTGCACGGTCCGCACGTCGGGGCCGGGGAAACGTGCGGATGCCGAGGCGTCCCGGACCGGTACCGGGGTGTCTGCGATCTCACTCATGCCAGCTCCTCTTGTTCCACTGGGGCCTCTGCCAGTGGACGCCTCTTCGGGCGGGAGCGCATCAGGTCCTGTCCAGTGTTGGACGGCCTTTGGGCGAGTCATGCCCAAAGCGCCCGGCGCACGGTCTGAGCTTTGCCTTCTCAGGTTAGCCCTTTACCGGTTCATGGCGCCTTCTGTGCCGCGTTCTTTGCCGCCACGACCGCGTCGAAGACGTCGCGCTTGGGTACTCCGGCCTCGGCGGCGACGGCTGCGATGGCCTCCTTGCGGCGCTCCCCCGCCTCCTCGCGCACCCGTACGCGGCGTACGAGCTCCTCGTCGTCCACGTCGCCGGGGCCGGCCGCGGGGGCGCCCTCCACCACGACGGTGATCTCCCCGCGCACCCCTTCGGCGGCCCAGGCGGCGAGCTCGCCGAGGCCGCCGCGCTTGACCTCCTCGTAGGTCTTCGTCAGTTCGCGGCAGACCGCGGCCCGCCGCTCGGCGCCGAAGACCTCGGCCATGGCCGCCAGGGTGTCGTCGAGCCGGTGGGGGGCCTCGAAGTAGACGAGCGTGCGTCGCTCGCCCTCGACCTCGCGCAGCCGGCCGAGGCGCTCGCCCGCCTTGCGCGGCAGGAAGCCCTCGAAGCAGAACCGGTCCACGGGCAGCCCGGACAGAGCGAGAGCGGTGAGCACGGCGGACGGCCCGGGAACCGCGGTGACCTTGATGTCCTTCTCCACGGCGGCGGCGACCAGCCGGTAGCCGGGGTCGGAGACGGACGGCATGCCGGCGTCGGTCACCAGGAGCACGCGCGCCCCGCCGGCCAGGGCCTCGACCAGTTCAGGGGTGCGGGCCGACTCGTTGCCCTCGAAGTACGACACGACGCGCCCGGTGGTGTGCACGCCGAGCCCCTGGGTCAGCCGGCGCAGCCGCCGGGTGTCCTCGGCGGCGACGACGTCGGCCCGCTCCAGCTCCGCGGCCAGGCGCGGCGGGGCGTCGGCGAGATCCCCGATGGGGGTGCCGGCGAGAACGAGAACGCCGGCGGTGGAGGTGGGCTCGGCAACGCGGGGCTGGTCAGTTGTCACCCGCCCATCCTCTCAGTCCCGCGGCTTGTCACCCACGCCACTGGGGCACACACAGATCTCTTCCCTACGATGTGCCGGTGACCAGTACCGCGACGCCGCCGCCCAGCCCCGCGGGGGCCCTGCCCTCGGCAACGGCGGGCGGCGCAGAAGAGCCGCCCACCTGGCTGCGCCGCCTGCGCGGTTTCGGCTACGCGCCGGCAGCCGGCGCGGCGCCGCGCGTGGACGTCCGCACCCGCCTGGTGCCCCCGTACACGAAGCCGTCCCGGCAGCTGTGGATGACCTTCGGGCTCCCACCGCAGGTGTGGGGGACCTGGCAGCGCATCATGTCGTGGTTCGGGCCGCTGCTGGTGGCGCTGGTCGCGGGCGTGCTGCGGTTCGTGCACCTGGGCAGCCCGAAGGCGGTGATATTCGACGAGACGTACTACGCCAAGGACGCCTGGGCCACGATCAAGCAGGGCTACGAGGCGAACTGGCCCAAGGACATCGACAAGTCGATCCTCGCCAACCCGGACGGGGTCGCCCTGCCGGTGGACCCGGGCTATGTGGTGCACCCGCCGGTCGGCAAGTGGGTGATCGGGCTCGGCGAGTGGATGTTCGGCCTCACCCCCTTCGGCTGGCGGTTCATGACCGCCGTGCTCGGCACCCTGTCGGTGCTGATGCTGTGCCGCATCGGGCGGCGCCTCTTCCGCTCGACGTTCCTGGGCTGCCTGGCGGGCGCGCTGCTGGCGGTGGACGGCCTGCATTTGGTGATGAGCCGCACCGCGCTGCTCGACCTGGTACTGATGTTCTTCGTGCTCGCCGCGTTCGGGGCGCTGCTCATCGACCGCGACCGGACCAGGGCCCGCCTCGCGGACGCGCTGCCGGTGGACGAGGAGGGCCGCACCCGGCCCGACGCGAGGATCGCCGAGACGCTGCGGCTGGGCTGGCGCCCGTACCGGATCCTGGCCGGGGTCTGCCTGGGGTTGGCCGCCGGCACGAAGTGGAACGGCTTCGTCGTCCTGGCCTTCTTCGGCATCCTCACGGTGCTGTGGGACGCGGCCGCGCGACGCACCGCGGGCGCGGGCGCCCCGTACGCGGCGATGCTGCGGCGCGACGCGCTGCCCGCCTTCGTCTCGACGGTGCCGGTGGCGATCGTGACTTACGTGGCCTCCTGGTCGGGCTGGATCTTCAGCCCGGCCGACGGCAAGGGCGGCTACCTGCGTGACTGGGCGGCCAAGAACGACCAGAACAGCTCGCTGTCGTTCCTGCCGGAGTGGGTGCGCAGTCTGTGGCACTACGAGACCGAGGTCTACAGCTTCCACGTCGGCCTGACCTCGGGGCACACCTACGAGTCCAATCCGTGGAGCTGGCTGGTGCTGGGCCGGCCCGTGTCGTACTTCTACGAGTCCCCGGAGCCCGGCGCCGACGGCTGCCCGGCGACGGCGGCCGGCAAGTGCGCCCGCGAGGTCTTGGCCCTGGGCACGCCGCTGCTGTGGTGGGCGGGCTGCTTCGCACTGCTGTACGTGCTGTGGCGGTGGTTCTTCCGCCGCGACTGGCGGGCGGGCGCGATCGCGTGCGCGCTGGGCGCGGGCCTGCTGCCCTGGTTCAACTACCAGGAGCGGACGATCTTCTACTTCTACGCGGTGGTCTTCGTTCCCTACCTGTGCCTGGCGGTGGCGATGATGATCGGCGCCCTACTGGGCCCGGCGGGCTCCTCGGAACGCCGCAGGGCCCTGGGCGCGATCGGCGCGGGCGTGCTGGTGCTCCTGATCGTGTGGAACTTCATCTACTTCTGGCCGATCTACACGGGCCAGACCCTCCCCATGGACTCCTGGCGCGGCCGCATGTGGCTGGACACCTGGGTCTAGCAGGCGAAACGACGGGCCCGGCACCAACAGGTGCCGGGCCCGTCGCAGTCGTTGAGGGTGGCCGCCGGCCGTCCTGGGCCGCCCCTCGACCGGTCCACGGACGGCCCGGGCGACGCTTGCAACCCGGCACAGCCGGCTTCCTCCACGATCACTTTCATGCGGCCGCCGAACGAGACCGGCCGGACGCCGTGGTCGCACCAGATCAGCACCCGCTGCGCCGAGGACCGGAAGGCCGTACCTGGAGCGGCAGCTGTCCCGGCTGTCGGATCGGCGCCCCGCCGAATACGACGGCTTCCCGCAGGCCCTGGAGCTGGCCGAGGATTTGAAGCCCGGGCCGACGGCCCTCAGAGGTCAGCGGGAGGCTTCGCAGGCCGAGTTCGCCGCGTCCTTGCTCGCGCCGACCGCGACGAGGCTCGAGACGCAGCTGGTCCGGTTGCCGATCTGCCCCTCGTAGCAGGCTTCCGCGGCGCCGTCCACGGCCTTCGGGGCGTGCTGGGCGACGTCCTGCTCGCAGGCCTTCACGTCCGCCTGGGCGGACGGCGCCGCGACGACGGCGCTGCCGACGGCGAGGGCCAGGCCGACGAGGATGCTGGGGATACGAGCCGACGGACGCATGCGGATGCACCTGCTCTCTGGGTCGGTCACGCGATCCGCGGATGCGCCGGACCACGGGCGGGGGCGGCGGCGCGGAGCGGGGACTCCGGGGGCGGGCGCGCGGCTCGACGCATCTCTCGCCCTCGCCCTTCCGACGCTAGAACACCGCCCCGGCGCGTGCACTTCGGCCGGTTGACCGTTGACTCGGCTCAGGAGGGCTCGTCGTCCCAGGCGGGGGCCGTGGTCGTACCGGTGAGCCAGTCCCGCCGCAGGATCGCGTAGCCGACGGCGTCGTGGACCGCGCTGCCGTCGGCGGCGGGCCATCCGTCGCGGTAGTGGGCCTCCTTGGCGTAGCCGCACCGCCGGAAGGTGCGGCGCATCGCCGCGTTGTCCTGGCGCGTGGTGCCCTCGATCCGCCGGATCTCCGGGAACTCGGCGAACAGGTAGGCCGTGAGCCAGGTCAGGGCGTGGCCGCCGACGCCCCGGCCCCGGTAGCGGGTGCGAATGCGCAGGTCGAAGACCGGCGTGCTGTCGCCGAGGTCCATGAGGCGGATGAGCCCGAGGGCGTCGCCGCCGTCGGTGATCCAGAAGGTCCTGGTGCCGTGGCCGTCGAAGCGGCCGTCCGCCACCCAGCGCCGGGCCTGGGGCGCGTCGACCGCGGCCGCGCCGTGGAACGGCCAGGTGTCCGCGGTGAGGAAGGCGACCAGGGCTTCGACCTCGGAGGCCTTCGGGGCGTCGAACCGCCGGTAGGTGAGCTCCACGTGCGCACCCTAGGGGTCGGTCCGGCCGGGCCCAAGCGGTTTACGGCGCGCTGCCGGCCGGCGGTCCGCAGGATATTCCGGTCCGGTAACAACTGCACACCGAACGACTCCGCAGAGTAAGGTCGGAGCCAAGGGCTCTTTGAACGCGTTCAGGAGCCGAGGTCACGGGGGAGGACGAAGAGTGAACGGGGCAGCAAAGGGCGCCGTCATCGGCGGTGTGTTCCTGGCAATGGTCGGCGGAACCGTGTACGGGGTGTATTCGCTGGTCGGGGAGAGCGGCGACGGGTCGGACCCGGACACCACCGTCCAGTCCGGCAAGGGCAGCGGACCGGTCGGCGAGAAGGAGGCGGCCAAGACCGCCAAGGCCTTCCTGGCGGCCTGGGCGTCCGGGGACGATCGGGCGGCGGCCGACCTGACCAACAACGCCGCCGCCGCACAGACCGCGGTCGGGGAGTTCAGGAGCAAGGCGTACGTCTCCAAGGCCGTGATCACCCCCGGCCCGGCGAGCGGCGACACGGTGCCCTTCAAGGTCGAGGCGGAGATCACCTACGAGGGCACCACCCAGTCGCTCGCCTACGACTCGCAGCTGACCGTCGTACGCGGGCTGACCAGCGGCAAGCCGCTGGTCGACTGGCAGCCCTCGGTGATCCACCCGCAGCTGCAGAAGGACGAGAAGCTGCGCGCCGGCGCCCCCGCGAGCCCTCCCGTCAAGGCGGTGGACCGCAACGGCGAGGAGCTGACGGCGGAGAAGTTCCCCTCACTGCGGCAGGTCCTCGACGAGCTGCGCCAGAACTACGGCAGCAAGGCGGGCGGCAGGGCCGGGGCCGAGGTGTGGATCGAGCCGGCCGTGAAGGAGGCGCCGAAGCGGACGCTGCTGACCCTCGTCGAGGGCGAGCCGAGCACCCTCAAGACCTACCTGGACGCGAAGGTGCAGGCGGCGGCCGAGCAGGCGGTCGCCAGGTTCCCGGAGGCCTCGGTGGTCGCGGTCAGGCCGAGCAACGGTCACATCCTGGCCGTCGCGAACCACCGCAAGGACGGCTTCAACGCAGCGATGCAGGGCAACCGGGCGCCCGGCTCCACGATGAAGATCGTGACCGGGGCGATGCTGCTGGACCGCGGCCTGGTCGCGGCCGACAAGCCGGCGGAGTGCCCGAAGGAGGTGTCCTGGGGCGGCCGGGCCTTCCACAACCTGAAGAACTTCGACCTGCCGGCCGGCACGAACTTCTCGACCTCCTTCGCCCGGTCCTGCAACACCGCCTTCATCAAGCAGATCAAGCCCGTCGACGACGACTCCGCCCTGCCCGACGAGGCTACGGAGGTCTTCGGCATCGGCCTGGACTGGAAGACGGGCATCAGGTCCACCGACGGCAAGGTCCCGCCGGCGACGGGCGCGTCGGCGGCCGCCGCGTACATCGGGCAGGGCCAGATCACCATGAACCCGCTGAACGTCGCCTCCATCACCGCGACCGCCCGCACCGGCGTGTTCCGCCAGCCGCTGCTCGTCTCGCCGGAGCTGGACGGCCGGACGATCGCCACGGCCCAGCGCCGGATGAAGTCCTCCGTGCAGCAGCAGTTGGTCTCCATGATGAAGCTGACGGCGACCAGCGGCACCGCACGCGAGGCCATGGCCCCGGTCCGCGGCTCGGACAAGGGTGCGAAGACCGGCTCGGCGGAGGTCGGCGGCGCCGGGGACAGCCCGGACAGCTGGTTCACCGGCTTCAGCGGCGACGTGGCCGCGGCCGCGATGGTCGAGGGCGGCGGCCACGGCGGCGAGGCCGCCGGCCCGATCGTCGCCCAGGTGCTGAACGCAGGCTGAACGCCGGACCCCGGCCGCCCCGCCGGCGACACCCGGCCGCGGTGGCGGACCCCGGCGGACCCGCCGACGCCATCCGGCCCGCGGTGGGCGGTACCCCGCCAGCGGGCCGGCCCGAAGGCGGGGCCCCGAGGCCCCGCCCACGGTGTTCCCGATGGGCGGGCTCGACCGGCACGCGGAGGCCACCGTGGCCGACGTGCGCGAGCGGCCCACGCGCCCCTCAGAGGGCTGACTTCAGTGCCCTCACCAGGGCCTGGGCCCGTGGGTCGGCGGTGACCGACTTGGCCAGGGCGTTGGTGACGTAGCCGAAGCCGATGCCGGCGTCCGGGTCCGCGAAGGCCAGGGAGCCGCCGCGGCCGGGGTGGCCGAAGGAGGCGGGCGAGAGCAGGGGCGAGGCCGGGCCGTGCAGCATGTAGCCGGCGCCGAAGCGGGTGTTGACGACGAGCACCCGGTCCGGGCCCGCGGAGTGTTCGCGGGCGGCGAGGCCGGTGGTGGCCGGGGTGAAGATCCGCGCGCCGTCCTCGACCACGCCGATGGTGGCCCCGTAGAAGCGGGCCAGGGCGCGGGCCGTACCGATGCCGTTGGAGGCGGGGAGCTCGGCGGCCCGGTACGCGGCGGCGTTCTCGTCGGGCAGCGGATCGATGGCGGCGAAGGCGCGGCGGGTGAGGGAGCCGGGGTCGGCGTACGCCTCGGAAACGTTTCTGCGCGGGCGGGTCCTCAGCATGCCCGCGCTCTCCGGCGGATCGACGGGTGCCGATCGGCCCACCCGGCCGGCCTCGGCGTCGGGCAGGCCGATCCAGAAGTCCAGGCCCAGCGGCTCGGCGATGTCCTCCGCCAGGACGGAGCCCAGCGTGCGTCCGGTCACCCGGAGCACCAGCTCGGACAGCAGCCAGCTGTAGGTCTGGGCGTGGTAGCCGTGTCCGGCGCCGGGCTCCCAGAAGGGGTGCTGCGCGGCGACCGCGCGCGGCCCGGACACCCCGTCCGCGGCCTCGGCAGCGGTCAGTCCCCGGTCCAGGGCCGGGACGCCCGCCCGGTGCGCGAGCACGTCCCGTACGAGGATCTTCTCCTTGCCGCCGGCCTTGAACTCCGGCCAGTACGCGCCGACCGGGGCGTCCAGGTCGAGTAGCCCGCGCTGGTGCAGCAGCAGCGGGACCGCGGCGGCCACGCCTTTGGTGGCGGAGCGGACGATCTGCGCGGTGTCCTCGGTCCACGGCTCGGTGCCGTCGGCGTCCCTGGTACCGCCCCACAGGTCGACGACCTTGCGGCCGTCCCGGTAGACGGCGACGGCCGCGCCCCGGTCCCCGAGCACTTCGAAGTTGCGTACGAACGCGTCCCGGACGGGCTCGAAGCCCTCCGCCACCACACCCTGGATGTCCACGTGCGGTCCAACAAACGCGGACCGGTGCTTATGCCACCGATACCGATCGCGGGTCGAAGCCGAAGGGGAGTTCCAGCCGGTGGGCCCGCATCAGCTGCTCGTCGCACAGCAGGTCCTGCGTGCGGCCGTCGGCCGCGATGACCCCTTCGCTGAGGACCACCGCGCGCGGGCACAGTTCCAGCGCGTACGGCAGGTCGTGCGTCACCATCAGCACGGTCACGTCGAGCGAGCGCAGGATGTCGGCGAGTTCGCGGCGGGAGGCCGGGTCCAGGTTGGAGGAGGGCTCGTCCAGGACCAGGATCTCCGGCCGCATGGCCAGTACGGTCGCCACGGCGACCCGGCGGCGCTGCCCGAAGGAGAGGTGGTGCGGCGGCCGGTCGGCGAATCCGGCCATGCCGACCTGCTCCAGAGCGGCTGCGACCCGCTCCTCCAGTTCCGCGCCCCGCATGCCGGCGGCCGCGGGCCCGAAGGCCACGTCCTCCCGCACGGTCGGCATGAACAGCTGGTCGTCGGGGTCCTGGAAGACGATTCCCACCCGGCGCCGGATCTCGGCCAGGTTCCTCTTCTGCACCGGGAGCCCGGCCACGGCCACCGAGCCGACACCGCCGGTGAGGATGCCGTTGAGGTGCAGCACGAGGGTGGTCTTGCCGGCGCCGTTGGGGCCGAGCAGGGCGACGCGCTCGCCGCGCCCGACGGTCAGGTCGACGCCGTACAGGGCCTGGTGGCCGTCCGGATAGGCGTACGCGAGCCCGGCGACTTCGAGCGACGGAGCCGGCGGGGTGGCGGACGACGGGGCGGGCGGGGGGGTGCTGTTCACAGGGTCCATCCCATCAGACAGACGGCGAGGGCCGTCACGGGGAGCACGGCCGCGTACGCCCACTGGCCCCGGGTGGCCGCGACCTCGTCGATGACCGGCATGGAGCCGGCGTAGCCGCGGCTGACCATCGCCAGGTAGACCCGCTCGCCGCGTTCGTAGGAGCGGATGAACAGCGCGCCGGCCGTCTTGGCGAGCACCCCCCAGTGCCGGATTCCGCTCGCTTCGAAGCCGCGCGAGCGGCGGGCGATGGACATCCGGCGCAGCTCGTCGGCGATCACGTCGCCGTAGCGGATCATGAAGGAGGCGATCTGCACGAGCAGCGGCGGCAGCTTGAGCCGCTGGAGGCCCAGCAGGAGGGCCCGCAGCTCGGTGGTCGAGGCGAGCAGGACGGACGCGGCCACGCCGAGGGTTCCTTTGGCGAGGACGTTCCAGGCGCCCCAGAGGCCCGAGACGCTGAGCGACATGCCGAGGACCTCGACCCGCTCGCCCTCCGCCACGAAGGGCATGAGCGCGGCGAAGGCGACGAAGGGTATCTCGATCAGCAGCCTGCGCAGCAGGAAGCCGGCCGGGATC
Organism: Streptomyces sp. NPDC046349; assembly: GCF_055587885.1. NCBI lineage: Bacteria > Bacillati > Actinomycetota > Actinomycetes > Kitasatosporales > Streptomycetaceae > Streptomyces > Streptomyces sp. NPDC046349. The sequence continues at coordinate 345,976 of NZ_JBVJFK010000006.1, read as the reverse complement.
CGGGCCACGGCCGCGACCCCGGCGAGGAGCAGTGCGTACAGGCCGAAGGCCCACACCGCCTCCCGCGGTGTGGACACGACGACCACGACGAAGCCGAAGGTCGCGGCGAGCTTGCAGTGCGGGGGCAGGGCGTGGACCGGCGAGCTGCCAGGGCGGTGGAGCCTGTGGGCGTGGCCGGCACCCATGTCAGGCGACCGGGGCGGAGGTGGAGGCGGCGGTCGGCTCGTCCGACGTGCGGCGGCGCACGGCCCAGAAGATGCCGGTGCCCGCGGCGACGGTGACGCCGACGCCGATGACTCCGGCGAGGCCGCCGGACAGGCGGGCGTCGTCGACGTCCTCGACGCTGTAGTCGGCGAGGGGCGAACCGGCGGCGGCGTGCTCCTCGACCTTCTCGTCGATGCCCTTGTCGGCGGCGACCTTCTCCAGGCCGTCGGGGTCGGCGGAGGCGTAGAAGGAGACGAACCCGGCCAGGACCAGGGCGGTGACCAGGCCGGTCACCCATACCTTCTTCGTCGGGCCGCCGGGGGCGGCGGGGACGGCGGCCGGGGCGGCGGGAGCGGGCGCGTCGACGAGCACGCCGTCGACGCGCAGCTTCAGCGGCGCGACCAGTCCGCGGGCCCCGTGCACCAGGTCGGGGCGTACGGCGATCACGGCGCCGACGGTCGCCGCCGTGATGAGGGCCTCACCGATGCCGATGAGGAGGTGCACGCCGACCATGGCGGTGAGCACCTTGCCGAGGGGCACGTCGGTGGTGCCGCCGACGGCGTAGACGGCGGTGAAGGCGGCGGCCGCGGCGGGCACCGAGATCAGGGCGGCCACGAAGCCGGCCGCGGTCACAGAGCGGCGGGTGGGCGGCAGGACGCGGAGCAGGCCGCGGAAGAGCAGGTGCGCGGTGACGACGGTGACGACGCCCATGACGGTGATGTTCACGCCGAGGGCGGTCAGGCCTCCGTCGGCGAAGAGGATGCCCTGCATGAGCAGGACGACGGACACGCACAGCACGCCGGTGTAGGGGCCGACGAGTATCGCCGCGAGCGCGCCGCCCATCAGGTGGCCGCTGGTCCCGGCGGCGACCGGGAAGTTCAGCATCTGCACGGCGAAGATGAAGGCGGCGACGAGCCCGGCGAGCGGCGCGGTCCGCTCGTCGAGTTCGCGGCGGGCGCCGCGGAGGCTGACCGCGACCGCCGCGGCCGCCGCCACTCCGGCGGCCACCGAGACGGGTGCGTTGATGAATCCGTCGGGCACATGCATGGAGTGGGCTCCGCTTCTTATACGGCCTTTAACCGTTCAAGAATAGTGCCCAGTTGCAAACCGTTGGCAAGAGCGAGTGCATCACAAATAGCGGCGCGCGTTTTCGTGGGAATGTGCGAGGCTGGAGGGCAAGCGGACTCATATGTTCCGATTCGAGGAGTCTGGTCGATGTCAGCCACCGCCGAGAATCCCCCAGCGACCGCGACCGCGGCCCCCGTCGAAGAGCGCGTCCGCGCCCGTGTGATCACGGACGACCCCCTCTACCGGGCGATCCCCGTCGCTCTGCGCTTCGTGCCCGCCGAGCCGCTGGCCGTGCGGATCGTCTTCCCCGCCGAACTCTCCCCCGAGGGCACCGACAACGAGTGGGTCTTCCCCCGAGCCCTGCTGGAGGCAGGCCTCCAGGCGCCGACGGGGACGGGGGACGTGCGCGTGTGGCCCTGCGGCCGCGTCCAGGCGGTCGTGGAGTTCCACTCCCCCGAGGGCGTCGCGGTGGTCCAGTTCGACATCGCCGCGCTGCGCCGCTTCCTCCGGCGCACCTACGCCGCCACCACCGCCGCCACCACCCGCTAGGCGCAACGGGGCCCGGCCCCGTCCCCCGTGGTCGGGGGACGGGGCCGGGCCGTGCGCAGCGCGCCGGTCAGGCGTTGACCAGCTCGCGGTCCTTGTCCGGACCGTCACGCTCCGCGGACTCGGTGGCGAGGTGCTTGCGCAGGCTCTCGCCCTCCACGTCCACGTTCGGCAGCAGCCGGTCCAGCCACTTGGGCAGCCACCAGGCCTTGTGGCCGAGCAGCGCGAGTACCGCCGGGACGATGGCCATGCGGACCACGAAGGCGTCGAAGAAGACCGCGACGGCCAGGCCGAAGCCGATCATCTTGACCATCTGCTCGCTGGCCCCGATGAAGCCGGCGAACACCGCGATCATGATGACGGCTGCGGCGACGACGACCCGCGCGCTGTACTGGAAGCCGGTCACGACCGCCTGGCCCGGGCGCTCGCCGTGGACGTACGCCTCGCGCATGCGGGTGACGAGGAAGACCTCGTAGTCCATGGCCAGGCCGAAGACCACGCCGACCATGAAGATCGGCATCATCGACATGATCGGACCGGTCTGCTCCACCCCGAAGATCGAGCCGAGCCAGCCCCACTGGAAGACGGCGACGACCGCGCCGAGGGCCGCGACGACCGACAGCAGGAAGCCGAGGGCAGCCTTGAGCGGGACCAGGATCGAGCGGAAGACGATCATCAGCAGCAGGAAGGCGAGGCCGACGACGAGTGCCAGGTAGGGCAGCAGCGCGTCGTTCATCTTCTGCGAGAAGTCGATGTTCATCGCGGTGGCGCCGGTGACGAGGACGTCGTCGCCGCTGGCGTCACGGATCTCGTGGACCAGGTCCTCGGTCTGGGTGGAGGAGGGGCGGTCCTTCGGGACGACGGTGATCACCGAGGTGTCACCGGCCTCGTTGGGGGTCGGCGGGGTGACCGCGGCGACGCCCTCCAGGCCCTTGATCCTGTCGACGGTGGAGTCCGCGAGGGCCTTGTCGCCGTCGACGACCACCATCAGGGGGCCGTTGAAGCCCGGGCCGAACCCCTCCGAGAGCAGGTCGTACGCCTGGCGCTGGGTGGTGGAGACCGGCTGGGCGCCGTCGTCCGGCAGCCCCATCTCCAGCTTGCCCGCCGGGACGGCGATGACGCCGAGGCCGATCACACCGGCCAGCAGCACCATGACGGGGCGGCGCAGGACGAAGCGGGCCCAACGGGTGCCGCCGTTGGCCTTCTTCTCGGAGGCGGGCCTGCCCTTGCCGAACAGCTTGCTCTTCTCGCCCGCCGGCAGGACCTTCTTGCCCGCGAAGCCGAGGATGGCCGGGACCAGGGTCAGCGCGACGAGCACGGCGATGACCACGGTGCCCGCCGCCGCGACGCCCATCTTGGTCAGCATCGGGATGTTGACGACGGCCAGGCCCACGAGGGCGATGACCACGGTCAGACCGGCGAACACGACGGCGGAGCCGGCGGTTCCGGTGGCCCGGCCCGCCGCCTCGTCGCGGTCGCGGCCCTCGGCGAGCTCCGCGCGGTAGCGGGAGACGATGAAGAGGGCGTAGTCGATGCCGACCGCGAGGCCGATCATCGTGGCGAGGGTGGCGGTGGTGTTGCCGAGGTCCAGCACGTTGGCGAGCGCGGTGATGGAGGAGACGCCGATGCCCACGCCGATGATCGCGGTCAGCAGCGGCAGGCCGGCCGCGACCAGCGAGCCGAAGGTGATCACGAGGACGATCGCGGCGACGAGGATGCCGATGATCTCGCCGGAGCCGGTCTCGGGGGCCACCATCAGTGCGTCACCGCCGATCTGGACGTTCAGGCCCGCGGCCTTGGCGTCCTCGCCGGACTCCTTGAGCGCGTCGCGGGTGGCGTCCTTCAGCTCCATCCCGCTGACGTCGTACTTGACGCTGACGTAAGTGGTGGAGCCGTCCTGGCTGACCGCCTGCACCTCGTACGGGTTGGCCACGGAGGCGACCTGCTCCGCGCCCGGACCGGTCTTCAGCCCGTTGACGATCTTCTCGACCTCGGCCTTGGGGCCGGGGTCGGTGACCTTCGCGCCCGCCGGGGCCTTGACGACGATGCGCGCGGTGGCGCCGTCGGCGGCCATGCCGGGGAACTTCTTGTCCAGCAGGTCGAAGGCCTTCTGGGCCTCCGTGCCGGGTATCGAGAACGATCCGGAGGTCGGGGCGGCTGCGGTGGCGGCGCCGAATCCGGCGGCGAACAGCAGCGCCACCCAGAGGAGGGCGACGAGGCCGCGGCGCCTGAAGGCGCCCCGGCCGAGTCGGTAGAGGAAGGTGGCCACGTCGGTGGTTCTCCCGTTCAGGTCGTGGGATGGATCCGCAGGGATCAGGGCGTGGGGAGCCGGCCCGACGACGAGAGCGGCGTGTCAGGAGCAGCAGGGCGGCATCGTTGCCGTGGACTGGGGACGGGACTGGGACTGGACCGGGGAGGTTCAGACGCCGAGGGCGGGGAAGACCACGGCGTCGATGAAGTCGCCGAGGAACGCCCGGTCGACCGGCCGGTCCTCGATCAGCGGGAGCGCGATGAACGCCCCGATCAGCATGTGCGGTACGAACTCCAGGGCAGGGCACCCCGGGGCGATCTCGCCCCGGTCCACCGCGCGCTGCAGCATCACCTGCAGCCCGGTGATCTCCGGGTCGACCAACAGGTCCCGAAGCGCCTTGTGCAGCTCCGGGCTCTCGTGGACGGCATGGGCCAGGCCCCGCATCAGCGCGGTGTCCTTGGCCATCTGCGCGTCGTCCGAGTGCTCCACCATGAGCGCGAAGTCCCCGCGCAGGCTGCCCGTGTCGATCTCGCGCAGCGAGACGGGCTGCGTACACCGCAGGGCCTTGGCGACCAGCTCCGGCTTGCTCCCCCACTGGCGGTAGAGGGTGGCCTTGCTGGATTTCGTACGGGCGGCGACCGCGTCCATGGTCAGCGCCTCGTAGCCGACGTCACGCAGGAGGTCGAGGACCGCCTCGTGCAGTTCGGCCTGCCGTTCGGGGGTGATCCGGCTGCGCCGGGCCGCCATCGCCTCGGTCATCTCCGGGCCTCCATCCGAACGAAACTGTTCCGTACGCTTCACACGATACCCCTCCCACAAGCGAAACGAAACCGTTCCGTTTCGCTGAGGGGGGTGGCGTGGATCACCAGTACGAGTTGCCGGGGCCCCCTGACACGGAAAGCATTGGGGGGTGAGTCACGACGTCGCGTACCTCCGTTTCCCGCACCTGCACGACGACCTCCTGTGCTTCGCCACCGAGGACGACCTCTGGGTCGCCCCGCTGGTCCCCGACGGCCACACCCCCGGGCGCGCCTGGCGGGTCACCGTCGACCGGACCCGGGTGGGCCACCCCCGCTTCTCCCCCGACGGCCGGCACATCGCCTTCACCACCTGGCGCAGCCTCGACCCCGAGATCCACCTGGCGCCCGTCGACGGCGGCCCCGCACGCCAGCTGAGCCACTGGGGCGCCACCGACACCCGCGTCTGCGGCTGGGACCCGGACGGCAACATCCTCGCCGTCTCCTCGCACGAGCAGCCGTTCTCCTACTTCTCCTGGGCCTACAAACTGCCCACCGACGGCAGTCCGGGCGGGCGACTGCCCTGGGGGCCCGTCTCCGACATCCAGGTCGCCGACATCGACGGCGAGCACCGCAGCCTGCTGCTCACCGGCAAGCCCCCGCACGAGCCCGCCGCGTGGAAGCGCTACCGGGGCGGCGCCATGGGCCGGCTCTGGCTGCACGGGCGACAGCTCCTGGAGGGCCTCGAAGGGCACCTGGACGCCGCTATGTTCGTGGGCGGCCGGATCGCCTTCCTCTCCGACCACGAGGGCATCGGCAACCTCTACTCCTGCCTCCCCGACGGCACCGACCTGCGCCGCCACACCGACCACGACGAGTTCTACGCCCGGCACGCCTCCAGCGACGGCTCACGGGTCGTCTACCAGTGCGCCGGGGACCTCTGGCTCGTCGAGTCCCTGTCCCCCGACGCCGTCCCGCGCAAGCTCCAGGTCCGCCTCGGGGGCCCGCGCGCGGGCCGGCGCACCTACCAGGTGCCGGCCGCCAGCCACGTCGACTCCCTTTCCGTGGACGCCACCGGGCGGGCCAGCGCGGTCGTGGTGCGCGGCAGCCTGTACTGGCTGACCCACCGCGACGGGCCGGCCCGGACCATCGCCGACACCCCCGGCGTGCGGGTGCGGCTGCCTGAGATGCTCGGCAGCGGCGGACAGGTCGCCTACGTCACCGACGCCGAGGGCGAGGACGCGATCGAGATCGCCTACCTGCCCCGGGCCTCGGGGGAGCGGCAGCCGCGCCGGCTGGCCTCGGGTGCTCTGGGACGCGTGACCGAACTGCTCGCGGACCCCGACGGCGAGCGCCTCGCCATCGCCTCGAACGACGGGCGGCTGCTGCTCGTCGACGCGTCGGAGGAGTCCGACGGCGAGGTCACCGAGCTGATCCGGTCCATCAACGGTCCCGTCACCGACCTGGCCTTCTCCCCCGACGGGGTCTGGCTGACCTGGTCGCATCCCGGCATCGGGCGCTCGCTGCGACAGATCAAGATGGCCCGCATCTCCGGGCCCGGCGCGCGCACCGTCGTCGACGTCACCAACGGCCGCTTCGCGGACGAGAACCCGGTCTTCACGCGGGACGGGCGCTATCTGGCGTTCCTGTCCTGGCGCGGTTTCGACCCGGTCTACGACGTGCACACCGGCGACCTGTCCTTCCCGCTCGGCTGCCGCCCGTACCTGGTGCCGCTGTCCTCCGCGACGCCCTCGCCGTTCGCACTCTCGGCCGAGGGGCGGCCCGCGGCGGGCGGCCTGGACCCGGTCGAGGGCGAGTCGGACAACTCGGGCGAAGGCGGCGCCGTCACCGTGGAGGTGGAGGGGCTGGAGAGCCGGGTCACCCCGTTCCCGGTGAGTGCGTCCAAGTACTCCGCCCTGTACCCGGTGCACGGCGGCGGACTGGTCTGGCTGCGCTGGCCGATCTCGGGCGCGCTCGGCGAGACCTTCGCCAACCCCAACGACATCAGCGGCCGGCCCACACTGGAGCACTTCGACCTGACCAAGGCCCGCAAGAGTGAACTGGCCTCGGGGCTGGACTGGTTCGCGGTCAGCGGCGACGGCACCCGACTCGTGATCAACGACGACGGCGACCTGCGCGCGGTCCCGGCCACCGAGTCGGGCGACAGCGACTCGACGGTCTACCTGGACCTGCGGCGCATCCTGCACGAGGTGGACCCGGCGGCCGAGTGGCGCCAGTCCTTCGAGGAGGCCGGGCGGATCATCCGCGCCTACTTCTGGGAGCCGAACATGTGCGGCATCGACTGGGACGGCGTACTGCGCCAGTACCGCCCCCTGGTCGAACGGGTCGCCTCCCCCGACGAGTTCGCCGACCTGCTGCGCGAGGTCCTCGGCGAACTCGGCACCTCCCACGCCTACGTCTCCCCCGCCCGCCGCAACGAGGGACCCCCGCACTACCAGCGGGCCATCGGCCTGCTCGGCGCCAACCTGGTCCCCCGGGACGGGACGTGGGTGGTCAGCAAGATCCTGCCCGGCGAGTCCTCCGACTCCAAGGCCCGCTCCCCGCTCGCCGGAACCGGCATCCGGGAGGGCGCGGTGCTCACCCACGTGGACGGCCGGCCGGTGGACCCGGTCGCCGGCCCCTACCCGCTGCTGGCGGGAGCGGGCGGCACCACGGTCGAACTGACCTTCCAGCCGGCGGAGGGCTCGGGCCGCCCCCGCCGGGTCGCCGTCGTCCCGCTGATCGACGAGAGGCCGCTGCGCTACCAGGACTGGGTGTCCAAGCGCCGGCAGGTCGTCCGGGAGCTGAGCGGCGGCCGGTGCGGCTACCTCCACATCCCGGACATGGGCGGCTCGGGCTGGGCGCAGTTCAACCGCGACCTGCGCATGGAGATGTCCCGGCCCGCGCTGATCGTGGACGTACGCGGCAACGCCGGCGGCCACATCAGCGAGCTGGTGGTGGAGAAGCTCACCCGCTCCATCCTCGGCTGGGACCTGACACGCGACGCCCAGCCCGTCAGCTACGCCTCCAACGCACCCCGCGGCCCGATCGTGGCGCTGGCCGACGAGGCGACCTCCTCGGACGGCGACATGATCACGGCGGCCTTCAAACTGCTGGGCCTGGGACCGGTGGTGGGCCAGCGCACCTGGGGCGGGGTGGTCGGGATGACCGGCCGGCACACCCTCGGCGACGGCACGGTGATCACGGTGCCGATGAACGCCGCCTGGTTCCCCGAGTACGGCTGGTCGGTGGAGAACCACGGCGTGGAGCCGGACTTCGAGATCCTGCGTACCCCGCTCGACTGGGCGGAGGGCCGGCACGCCCAGATGGACGACGCCGTGCACCTGGCGCTGGAGCTGCTCGAACAGGACCCGGCCGCGATGCCGCCCGGATACACGGACGTACCGGATCGGCGCCGTCCGAAGCTGCCGCCCAGGGAGTGAGCGGCGGCGGGGCGGCGGGGCGGCGGCCGGAAGAGAAGGGGCGCGACCGCCGGTGCGGCCGCGCCCCGCACGGGCGCCCCGGTCAGCGGCTCCGCGCGCGCTCCTGCTCGTCCGCGGCGCCGCCCGCCCCGACGAGGCCCCTGGAGACGCCGGACAGCCGGGGCTCGAAGCGCTTCATCTCGCGCTGCCCGACCGTGGCGATGATGCCGGGCAGGTAGCCGCGCATCCCCTGCATCCCGCGCAGCCACCACTGCGCGTACACGTGCGGCGAACGCCGCTCGATGCCCGCGACGATCCGGTCGACGGCGGGCCCCAGCGGGTAGGTGCGGTTCGACGGCCACGGCAGCCGTTGGCGCAACTCCCGCATGACCTCGTCCTGGTCGGCGCCGCGCACCATGTCCGTGTCGGTCCACGAGAGGTAGCCCACCCCGACGCCCACTCCCTTGTACCCCACCTCGGCGCGCAGGCAGTGGGCGAAGGCCTCGACGCCGGACTTGGAGGCGCAGTAGGCGGTCATCATCGGCGCCGGGGTGATGGCGGCGAGCGAGGCGATCTGCAGGAAGTAGCCGCGGCTCTCCGTCAGCACGGGCAGGAAGGCCCGGGCGGTGACGGCGCCTCCGATCAGGTTCACCTCGATCACCCGGCGCCAGGCGTCGGGGTCGGAGTGGGCGAACGGGCCGCCCGCGGCGACGCCCGCGTTGGCGACGACGATGTCGACCTTCCCGAAGCGCTCCTTGACCTCCTGTGCCACGCGTGCCATCGCCTCGTGGTCGGTGACGTCGGCGTACCAGTGCTCGCTGTCGGCGTGCAGGCGCTCGGAGACCTCCTTGAGGGCCTCCGGCTCCAGGCCGACGAGGGCGATCCGCGCGCCGCGGGCCGACAGCTTGCGGGCGAGCAGCTCGCCGACCCCGCGGGCGGCCCCGGTGACGACGGCGACCTGGCCTTCCAGACTCCTGCGAGCACTCACGGTGTCTTCTCCTTCTCGGTGGTGTCGAGATCGTCGAGATGACGCGCAGTCAGCTCGCTCACGGCACGGGTGACGGCTTCGGGAGCCTCGACGGGGGTCATGTGCCCCACGCCGGTGAGCTCGGTGAGGCCCACGCAGTTCGGCAGCGCCGCCGCGAGCCCGCGTGCGTGGACGATCGGAGTGAGCCGGTCGGCGGTGCCGCCGATCACGGCGGTGGGGACGGTCAGCCGCGCCACGTCGGCGTCGAGGTCCAGCCCGGCCAGCACCTGGGACCAGGCGTGCCGCACCCCGGTCGGGCAGGCGTGGACGATACGGGCGCACGCCTCGACCCGGTCGGGCGCGGAGCCGGGGGCCATGGTGGCGTACTTGAGGACGGTGCGGGCGACGGGCGTGACCGGCCCGAGCGGGGCGCGCGATCCCAGGACCGCGCCGGTGATACGCGTCCGCACCCGCCCGGCGCGCCCCGGCAGCACCGTGGCCCGCTCGACCAGCCGGGAGCTGCCGGTGCTGCACAGCAGTGCGGCCGCGGCGTGCTCGGCGAACTCCGGCCGGGCCGCGGCCGCCATGATCGTCATGCCGCCCATGGAGTGCCCGGCGACGACCGCGCGCTCGCCCGGGGCGAGAGCGGCGCCGAGCACGGCCACGAGGTCGTCGGCGAGCGCGGTCGTGCTGTGCTCGCGGGCGGCGGGGCTGCGCCCGTGTCCGCGCTGGTCGTAGGCGACGACCCGGTGGGTGGCGGACAGGGCCCGTATCTGCGCGGCCCAGAACGCCGTGGAACAGGTCCAGCCGTGGGCCAGCACCACGGTCGGCGCGCCCTCGTCCCCGTGCACCTCGACGTGCAGGCGGGCCCCGTCGGCGGAGACGGCGACGAGTTCGCGGCGGGCGGCGGGCGGGGCGTAGGGGCCGGAGGTGACGTGCGTGAGCCGGCTCATGCGGCACCCTCGGCGGGCGCGCCCGCCCCGGCCCCTCCCGCGACCGAGGCGCGGGGATCCGGGGGCGCCGCCGGCGACGGCGCGGTGGCGGCCGCGACGGCCACCGGCGCCCGTCCCCTCGCCCGGACGACCTCGTACTCCGCGAGGTCGACGCCGCGCGTCTCCCGGCGGAACTCCCCGGTCGTGCCGGGCCAGACCGTCGTGTTGCGGCCGTTCGCGTCCAGGTACCAGCTGGTGCAGCCCCCGGTGTTCCAGACCGTCCGCTCCATCCGGGCCTGTACGTGCCGGTTCCACTTGTTCACGGCGGAGGGGCGCGCGGCGAGCGCGACCTTCCCACCCAGCATGCCCAGCTGCCGCAGGTAGTCGGCCATGTAGTTCAGCTGCGACTCGATCATGAGGATCATCGAGCTGTTTCCGAGCCCGGTGTTCGGGCCGATGATCGTCATCCAGTTGGGGAAGCCGGCCGCGGTCGCCCCGCGCAGCGACTGCATCCCGTCCTTCCACTGGTCGGCGAGGGTCCTGCCCTCCGCGCCCACCACCCGGTCGGCGATCGGCATGTCCGTGACGTGGAACCCCGTGCCGAAGACGATCGCGTCGACCTCGGTCTCGGTCCCGTCGGCCGCGACCAGGACCGAGCCCCGGACCTCCTTCAGCCCGGAGGCCACCAGGTCCACATTGGGCCGTGCCAGCGCCGGGTAGTAGTCGCTGGAGAGCAGGATCCGCTTGCAGCCGATCCGGTAGGAGGGCGTCAACTTGGCGCGCAGCTCCGGGTCCTTGATCGCCCGGGCCATGTTGGCCTTCGCGAGCGCCTCGACGAGCCCGAGCTGGTTCGGCCGCTTGGTGAAGGCACTGACCTGCAGCTCCCGGATGCCCCACAGCAGCCCCCGGCGCGCGGCGCGGGTGAAGGGGAGCTGCCGGTGCAGCCAGCGCTCCACCGCCGAGATCGCCCGGTCGGTGCGCGGCATCACCCACGGCGGGGTCCGCTGGAAGAGCGTCAGGCGCTCCACGTCGGGGGCGATGGCCGGCACGATCTGGATCGCGGAGGCGCCCGTACCGATCATGGCGACGCGCTTGCCGGCCAGGTCGTATTCGTGGTCCCAGCGCGCGGAGTGGAAGACCTTGCCGGGGAAACCGGCGAGTCCCGGCACCTCCGGCAGCTTCGGCTCCGACAGCGGCCCGGTCGCCGAGACCACCACGTCGGCGGTGAGCTCGCCCTGCGCGGTCTCGATCTCCCAGCGCAGCTCGTCCGCGTCCCAGCGCATCATCAGGACCTCGGCGTCGAGCCGGATGTGGCGGCGCAGCCCGAAGGTGTCCGCGACGTGCTCCAGGTACTCCCGGATGGCGGGCTGCCCGGAGAAGGTCCGCGGCCAGTCCGGGTTCGGCGCGAAGGAGAAGGAGTACAGGTGCGACGGGACGTCGCAGGCGCATCCCGGATAGCTGTTGTCCCGCCAGGTTCCGCCGACCGAGGCGGCCCGTTCCAGTACGACGAAGTCCGTGATCCCCTCGCGCCGCAGCCGCACGGCGGCTCCCAGTCCGCCGAACCCGGACCCGATCACCGCCACCCGTACGTGCTCGCGCTCCTCGCGCCCGCCCATGCCGCCCATGCCCGCCGCCTTCCGCCTCATCCGCAGTTCCAGCCACGCAACGCCGCAACGCACACAACATCGAAACACTGCCAGCAATCACTGGCACAATCGGGAGGGTAGAGCAGCTCCGTACTCATGGGTAGGGGGCGGACCCGGAAAGTTACCGCTGGTACGCCATAGGCTGCGTCTGTGGCGAAGGATGAGATGCAAGCGAAGCCGGTGCGCGAGTACCGCACCGAGGAGCTGGCCGAAGCGGCCGGCATACCGGTGCGCACCCTGCGCTTCTACCGTGAGCGCAAACTGCTGCCGCCGCCCCGCCGCGAGGGCCGCATCGCCTGGTACGACGATCACCACCTGGCCCGGCTGCGCACCATCGCCGGCCTGCTGGAACGCGGCCACACCCTCGGCGGCATCGCCGAGCTGACCGCGGCCTTCGAGAACGGCCGCGACGTCGGCCAGCTCGGTGAGCTGCTCGGCATCGGCTGGTCGGAGGAGACCCCCGTCCGGCTCACCCCGGAGGAACTGGCCGACTACTTCGAGGGCGAGGTCACCCCGGAGAACCTGGCGGCCTCCCTCGACCTCGGCTACCTCGCCGTCGACGGCGACGCGATCGTCCACGTCAGCCGCCGCCTGCTGGACGTCTCCTCGGCGCTGGTCCGCGAAGGGGTGCCGCTGGCCGCGGTCCTGGAGACGGGGCGCCGTGTCCGCGAGCACGCTGACGCGATGGCGCTGCTGTTCACCGAGCTGATCTCGGACCACATCTCAGCGGAGGCGCTCACCCGGCTGCGTCCGCTCGCCAAGAGCGTGGTCGAGGCCGAGCTGACGATGGCGATGGACCGCCTCCTGGCGTCCACCGCCCCGCCCTCCGGTCAGACGCCGAGTTCGTAGACGACGGTCACGGGCGCGTGGTCGGACCAGCGCTCGGGGTGCGTCTCGGCCCGCTCGACGTAGGCCTTCACGGCCTTCGCGGCCAGCCCCGGGGTCGCCACCTGGAGGTCGATCCGCCAGCCGGCGTCGTTGTCGAAGGCGCGGCCGCGGTAGGACCACCAGGAGTACGGGCCCTCGGTGTCGGGGTGCAGCTCGCGCACCACGTCGACGTAGCCGGCCTCCGTGTAGACCTTGCCCAGCCACTCGCGCTCCTCGGGGAGGAAGCCGGCGTTCTTGCGATTGGTCCTCCAGTTCTTGAGGTCGGCCTCCTGGTGGCAGATGTTCCAGTCGCCGCAGACCACGACCTCGCGGCCGTCGGCGGCGGCCCGCACCTTCAGCTCCGCCAGGTAGGTCAGGAACTCCCCCATGAACCGGTACTTCTCGTCCTGCTTCTCCGTGCCCGCCTCGCCCGACGGCAGGTAGAGGCTGGCCACGGTCACACCGGGCAGGTCGATCTCCAGATACCGGCCGGCGGTGTCGAATTCCTCACTGCCGAACCCGACCCGCACCCGCTCCGGCGCGCGCCGCGTGTACAGCGCGACCCCGGCCCGGCCCCTCACGGCGGCCGGCGCGAAGACGGTGTGCCAGCCCTCGGGAGAGCGCGCCTCGTCCGGGATCTGCGCCTCCTCGGCCCGTACCTCCTGCAGACAGATCACATCGGCGTCGGATCCCGCGAGCCATGCCCCGAAGCCCTTCTTGGCGGCGGCCCGAATCCCATTCACATTCACGGAGGTCACAGTGAGCATCCCAGCACCATAGCGGGATGGTTCCGTACGATGTTCGGATGTCTCATGGGATCGAGCTCCGCACCGTGCCGTACGACCACCCGGACGCGGTCGAACTCAACGACCGGGTACAGCTCGAATACAAGGAGCGGTACCAGGGCGAGGGCGACGCCACCTTCCTGGACCCGGCGATGTTCGCCCCGCCGAGGGGCCTTTACATAGTGGCGTACGACACGACCGGCGCCCCGGTGGCGACCGGAGGCTGGCGCGCCCAGGAACAGAACGACGAGGGCTACTCGGACGGCGACGCCGAGCTCAAGCGGATGTACGTCGTGCCGGAGGCGCGCGGCCTGGGCCTGGCGCGCCGCATCCTCGCGGCCCTGGAGGCGGACGCCCGCGCGGCCGGCCGCCTGCGGATGGTCCTCGAAACGGGCGACCGGCAGCCGGAGGCGATCGCCCTCTACCTGTCCGAGGGCTACATCCCCTCGTCGAAGTTCGGCTTCTACCGCTTCTACGACTCCAGCCGCTGCATGGCCAAGCCCCTTGGGGCGCCGGTCTCCAGCCCCGCCGGCGTCTGAGGCGCGGGGTCACGGGTCGGCGCCGGGCCGGGCGGCATCGGCGCCGCTGCCGCGCTACCGCGGGAGCCAGACGGGCCGGTCCGTCCCCCACCGGGACGGGCCCCCGGCCCATTCCCCGAGGGGGCTGGCGGCGTGCCGCAGCGCCCCGTACCCCGACCCGGTCTCCCGGAGCCACGGCTCCGCCTCATACCCCCGAGCCCCGGCCCCGGTCTGGACCCGAGCCCCGGCACCGTCCTCGGCCCGAGCCCCGGCACCGTCCTCGGCCCGAGCCCCGGCACCATCGTGACCCCGAGCCACGGCACCGTCGTCGGCCCGAGCCCCTGCACCGTCGTCGGCCCGAGCCCCGGCCAGCCCGCGGACCAGCCACGACCCCGTCCCGGCCAGGGAGAACCGCAGGCCCCGCCCGCCGCCCTCGGCCAAGGCCCGCATCACACCGGCCGCCACCAGGTAGCCCGTCCCGTGGTCCAGTGCCTGCGCCGGCAGCACTCCGGGGGTCCCGTCCGGACCCGCGCACGCGGCGGCGATGCCGTAGCCCGCCTGCACCAGCGAGTCGAAGCCCCGCCGCCCGGCCCACGGCTGCGGCGCCCGCCACCCCCACGCACACAGCTCCGCCACCACCAGGCCCGGCCGCCGCTCCAGCAGGTCCCGCGCCCCGAGCCCATAGCGCTCCAGCGCCCCCGGCCGGTAGCCGGTCACCACCACGTCGGCCTCGGCCAGCAGCCCCTCGAAGACCGCACGGTTTGCGGCCCGCCCCAGGTCCAGCAGCGCCGACCGCTTCCCGAAGCCGGTGTCCGCGTACGCGTCGTCCGCCTCAGGCAGCGCCGGCGGGTCGATCCGCAGCACGTCCGCGCCCAGCAGGCCGAGCGTGCGCGTGGCGACGGGCCCGGCAATGACGCGCGTCAGGTCCAACACCCGCACCCCCGTGACGGGCCGACCCGGCGGGGCCTCGCCGAGCACCCGTCCCCGTTTCCCCGTCGTGCGTACGGTCTCCACCAGCGGCTGCGGTTCCCCGTACCGCCGTGCCACGGCGACGGCGAGACCGCCGGCCCCGTACACGAGTTCCTGTACCTCGACGGCCGTCCGTGCGGCGACGGCGGCGCGCAGTGCCTCCGGCGTCGGGGAGGGCAGCCCCAGCGCGCCTACGAGCGCGGCCTCGTGGTGCGGGTAGTTGGCGTGCGTGCGGACCCAGCCGTCCGCGGCCCGCCAGAAGCCGGACAGCGGAGCGAACGTCACCGCGGGCCGACCCGCGATCCTCAGATGGCGTTCGCTGACGAAGGCCGTCGCCACCGCCCCCTCGTGCACCACGAGGGGACCGGGGTGCCCCGTCGTGCCTGCGGCCCGCACCGCGGCGAGCTCCGCCGCCGCCAGTCCGCAGACCGCGACGGTGGCGCGCGCCAACTCCCCGACCGGGAGCGGCCCCTCGCCGAGATCGCCGGTTCCCGCGAACCGGACCCGTTCCACGAGCTCCGGTGCGCCGCCGACGGCCTTCCAGGCCTGGGCCGTCCCGCCGTCCCGTCCACAACCGATCGCCATGAACGCATCTTCGCCCAACCGCCGCCCCGCAGGGCCGCAAGGGCGGGATCCGCGGTCCGGGCGGCCCCTGCGCCCGCCCGCCTACGCCTCCTCCACCAGCAGCCGCGCGTTGATCGTGGGATTGCCGGCCCGTGCGAGCGGGAAGGCCGCGCCGATCTCCCCGGCATGCCCGGGCACATCGATGCGGACGGACAGTGTCCGGTCGAGAAGACGCTCCTGCGGCATCCTGAAGTCGATGTTGACGATCCCGTGCTCCACGCAATTGGCGCAGCCCGGCGGATTGATCGGCTGGAAGAAGAAACGCTTCGCGACCGGCTCGCCATCGGCCAGCAGATTGACGACGAACGATCCGGGAATGTTGAGGCGGTGAATCCCTTTGACCCGAACGGAGACCGGACTGGCACTGCGGAACGCAAATCCGTGGGCGACGTCGATACTTCCGGAAAGATTCTCCAGCGGCCCCTCCACGGGACTGAGGAGTTCCAGCCGATCGTAGGAGACTTCGGTTTCGATCGTCTGGTCCGCGGTGGTGCTGTACGGAGGCAGCGCGTTGAACGGCGTCGTCAGCCAGTCGGTGTTCTCCCCCAGCGTGGATCGGAATCCGGTCAGCGTGGTCGCGGAAATCCGCGTCTGCCAGCTCAGCCAAAGTCGGTCGAGATTGCAGTGGAAGAACCAGAACACCGGGTCGTAGGAAGCGACTTCGGGGGTCTGCATCGTGGGCCCGATCGATCCGTGGCCGCTGTCGTGCGCCTGGATCGAGAAGTCCTGGTAGCCGTTCACGTTGTACGCGCCCCACAGCGACTGGGTCAGCGACGTCTCGATGTCCTCCAGGACCTCGTAGTCCCTGACGTTCCGTGCGATGTCGGCGGCCGGGAAGCGCTCGGTGGTGTACGGGAAGAAGCCGGTCACGGGCGGCGTCACGGCGGCGCCGGGATCGGCCGGGAGCACGTACTCGGCGAACGGCGGCTGCTGCAGCCGCTCCGGTAGCGCCGTCGAGATGTCCCAGTAGGGGATCGTCACCTCCTCGCAGCCCGGGACGGAGCGCAGGGCGTCCTCGAACACGCGCAGGTACTCGCGATGCCAGGGGTTGTAGCGGTCCTGATGGTGCAAGCACCAGCTGTTCGGCAGGCCGTGGTGCCCGGCCAGGGCGAAGTAGCTGTCCGGAGCTTCCGGGTCGCGGTCCATGAGGCCCCTGAACGCTGTGGCCAGCAGCTCGAACTCGTCTTCGCTCAGCGTCGTCACGTCCTTGCGCAGCCGGGTGGGGACGGGCCCGTCCGTCGGCGGCTCGGCGGGCGTGGCCGTACCGAGGGGGAATCCGTTGACGATCCAGTTGCGGAACGTCTGGGAACGCGCCGCGCTCCACTTTCCCTCCGCGTCCGGGGGCATCAGCGAGTTGGGCGGCGCCGTCTGCGCGTGCACCGAGAGCGCGTTGCTCTTCAGTCCGTCGTACGTGCCGAGTTCGATCCCCTTGGCGGCCATGTGCGCCACGTCCTGGGGCCGGAAGAAGAATCGAATATCCGCCAGGTAAGTCGGCGCTGCAATGACTTGCTCAGCCGTCACACCGTTCTCGGTCAGGACCATGATTCCTCCACTGCGCTCCGAACAGGAATTACCGACGACCGGGTTCGGTAGTCGCCGAGAAGTATGCGGTAGGCCGCGGCGCATGTGAATCATCGACACAGGCGGCCGGCGGCCCCCTTCCAGGAGTCCCTACCCGCCGGGGAGTTGGTCGCCCGGGTCAATTGTTGAATTCGATATAATTACGCTGGGCGCGCATCGCGGGAATTCGGCACGCCACACAAAGGGAAGTATCGTTTCCCCATTTCTCCGCTACTCGGAATTTCGCGCATCCGAGCGGGGTCACAGGCATCAAGAAAGGTTTCTTCCGCACAGGGGGCAACACGCCGCCCGCCGAACCTGCACCGTCGGCCGTCCGGCGTTCCCGTCGGCGCGGGCTCAGGGCCGAGACGGCGGCGAGACGGCCCGGCGCCTCCCCTGCCGTCGGGGCCGACGCGTCGGACGCGGTTGCCGCGGGTCCGGGATGCTCCGGCCCGGAGCGAGCGGGGCTGGGCGGCCCCGGCCCGACTGCACGCCGAGCCCGGACCCGTCAGGCGTCTGCAGTGACTCGCGTGCGGGCCCCGGAGGCGACGAACCCGGGGGGGGACCCCTCCCGCAGGCCGAGCAGCCGATCGAGGACCCGCCCGCATGCGGACAGCACCTCGAACGCACCCACAAACGCCGAGATCCCGCCCCGCCTTCCGGCGGAACGGGATCTCGTGACGATTCCTGAGAGCTACTCAAGAACTGTCGTCTGTGGACCTGTGGGGATTTGAACCCCAGACCCCCTCGATGCGAACGAGGTGCGCTACCAGACTGCGCCACAGGCCCTTGCGACGTGTGAAACAGTAGCACCCCTGCGCCGGTGCTCCAAAACGCGTTCCCGCGAGGGTCCGCGCAGGTCACCGATCACTCGTTCGCGGCGCGCGGGCGGTCATCGCTCTCGTACTGGTCGAACAGCGGGGTGCGGCCGCGCCCCTGACCGCGGGGGCGCTGGGCGGTCCGGTCCTGCGCGTCGTCCTCGGCGGGGGCCGGGGCGGGGACCGCGGGCTGGGCGCGCAGGCGGGGTTCCGTCGGCTCGGCCGTGCTGGAGCGGGTCGCGCTCCAGGCGTCCGGGGCCACGGGGCCCGTGGCGCGGGGGGCGACGGGGGCCGTCACGTACGTCGGCAGCGGGACCGGGACCGGCTCCCAACTGTCACCGCGGGCGGGGCCGCGTTCGCGCTCGCGCTGCTGGTCCACCCACTCGGCGTGGTCGGTCTGCTCGACCAGCGCGCGCCGGCCGGCCTCCTGGGGGGAGACCGGTGGGGCAGGATCCGGTTCGCCCGCGGCGGCCGCGCCCTCTTCGGGATGGCGGCGGCGCGGGCGGTTCTCGCGCAGCTGCCGTGCGGCAGCCTCGGCGCGCCGCCGGTCCATGGTGAACGCGTAGCGCCGCCGCTCCTGGACCCGCAGGTGGGCGATGTACGCACTCAGCAGGAGGGCGGGCACGGCGGGCGCCCACAGGTAGCGCAGGCCTCCCACCGCCGCGACGACGGCGCCGGCGGTGAAGACCAGGAAGAGCAGTGCGGTGGTGCGCCGCCGGCGCGCGAGGACCTGGAGGCGCTGTTCGCGCCGGGCCCGCTCCGCGCGCTGCTCCCGCTCGGCGGCCGCCGCTCGCGGCTCCGCCCTGGTCGGGGACACGCCGAGGGCCCGGGCGTCGGCGTCGACGGAATTGACCGTCTCCGTCGCGGCGTCCGGGTCCGCGTGGGGCTCCGCCTCCTCGTCACCGCGCTCACGCAGCCCCTTGGCGTAACGGCGCTCCATTCCCGCCCGGCCGGAAAGCAGCCGAATGGCGGTGGAGAAGCGTTCCGTCGGACGGGCCTCGTTCAGCTCGTCCTGCCTCCGGAGCCACATGGGCACCAAGTAGGCGGCCCAGGCCCCGACAATGACTGCGTAGATGAGGCCGCTGCTGCTCACACCTCACACCGTAGAGGGGCGCGGGCGAGGGGATCGGCCAATTGGGCCGGTGTGTCGCGCGATCTCGCTGATATCACGGACTTTTTTTGTGATTCTTCGGATCAGGTTATGGGCGAATCGGTTACCTCGGGCCATTAATTCGAACAGATATTCGTTTATCCGGGCGGGCGGAGGCCCGCGGACCCCCTATTTCGGCGGGGACTGCGAGTGGCGCGTGCGGTGCCAGCGGCGCAGCAACCCCTCCGGCACCTCCTCCGCCGTGATCGCGTACACGAGGTGGTCGCGCCAGGCGCCGTCGATGTGGAGGTAGCGCGGACGCAGTCCCTCCTCACGCAGGCCCAGCTTCTCCACGACCCGCCGGCTCGGCCCGTTCTCGGGGCGGATGCACACCTCGATCCGGTGCAGGCCCACCTTCCGGAAGCAGTGGTCGATCGCCAACGCGACCGCCGTCGGCATCACGCCGCGCCCGGCCACGTCGCGGTCCACCCAGTAGCCGACGTGCGCCGCGCACATGGAGCCCCAGGTGATCCCGGCGACCGTCAGCTGGCCGACCAGCCGCCCCTGGTACTCGATGACGAAGGGGAGCATCCGGCCCGCGTTCGCCTCCGCGCGCAGGTGACGGACCATCTGGCGGTACGTGGGCCGCTGGACCACCGGCCCCCACGGCGCGGGCGGCGGAATGGTCGCCTCCCACGGCCGGAGCCAGTCGCGGTTGCGCCGGTTGACCTCGCGCCAGTCCTTCTGGTCGCGCAGTTTTATCGGCCGGAGCGTGACATCGCCGTCGGTCAGGACCACCGGCCAGGTGGGGCCGTTCAGCTCGCGCTCCCGGTGGGTCCCGCCGGTCTGGGGTGGTCGCCGCCCCGGATCTGGTCCACCGCGTGCGGCAGGATGCGGGACAGGACGGCGAGGCCGTCGCGCACCCCGCCCGTGGAACCGGGCAGATTGACGATCAGGGTGCGTCCCGCGACGCCCGCCAGGCCCCGGGACAGGGCCGCGGTCGGCACCTTCGCCAGGCCCTCGGCGCGGATGGCCTGCGGGATGCCCGGAACCTCGTAGTCCAGCACCCGGGCGGTGGCGTCCGGGGTGCGGTCGGTCGGCGAGATCCCGGTGCCGCCCGTGGTCAGGATGACGTCGTACGCGGCGGCCACGCCCTCGCGCAGCGCCTCCTCGACAGGATCGCCGTCCGGGACGACCCGCGGGCCGTCCACCGCGAAGCCGAGCTTCTCCAGCGCCTCGGCCAGCAGCGGGCCGCCCTTGTCGGCGTACACGCCCTGCGAGGCCCGGTTGGAGGCCGTGACGACGAGTGCCCTGCCGAGGGACCCGCCCGGGGCCGTAGCGGCCTCCTCCGGCGGCGCCGCCGCGTGGTGGCTGCGGACCTCCCCGCCGCGCGGGGCGTTCACGAGCGGGCCCAGTCGCCGGACTTGCCGCCGGTCTTCTCCTCCACCCGGACGTCCGTGATGACGGCGCCCTTGTCGACCGCCTTCACCATGTCGATCACGGTGAGCCCGGCGACCGCGACGGCGGTCAGCGCCTCCATCTCGACGCCCGTACGGTCGGTCGTCTTCACGGTGGCGAGGATCTCCACGGCGTCGTCGGCGACCGACAGGTCGACCTTCACGCCCGAGACGGCCAGCGGGTGGCACAGCGGGATCAGGTCCGGGGTCTTCTTCGCCCCCATGATCCCGGCGATGCGCGCGGTGGCGAGGGCGTCCCCCTTGGGCACACCCTCGCCGCGCAGCAGCTCGATCACCCGGGGGGAGACGAGTACGCGTCCACTTGCGCGCGCCGTCCGGGTGGTGACGTCCTTCGCGGAGACGTCGACCATCCGGGCCGCACCGGCCTCGTCGATGTGGGTGAGCCTGCTCTCGGTACTCATTGCTGTGCCGCTCCGCTCTGGGCCCCCGGGGGCCTGTGTGGTGCGACACACGCTACCCGCACGCGCCGCCGGAGGGGCGCGCCGGGGGAACGGGTCCGGGAGCGCGGGAGCGGACGCCGCGGATCAGCCGAGCAGGACCACTTCCAGCTCGGTACCGGGTTCCACCGAGGTGACGTCTTCCGGTACGACGATCAGCGAGTCGGCGTGCGCCAGTGCGGCGATCAGGTGGGAGCCCGATCCGCCGACCGGGCTGACCGTGCCGCTCTCGGCGTCGTACGCGCCGCGCAGGAACTGGCGCCGGCCGGCCGGGGATCCCAGTGCCTTGTCGGCCTTCAGCACGGCACGCACGCTGGGCCGGCGCACCTCGGACTCCGGCAGCCCCATCAGGGCGCGGATCGCAGGGCGCACGAAGAGCTCGAAGGAGACGTACGAGGAGACCGGGTTGCCGGGCAGCGCCAGCAGCGGGGTGTGGTCGGGGCCGATCGTGCCGAAGCCCTGCGGCTTGCCGGGCTGCATGGCGAGCTTGCGGAAGTCGATCCGGGTCGCGTCCACGTCCACGTCGTCCTCGCCGGGGCCGGCGGAACCGGACGATGCTGCCGAGCCGACCGAGGAGAGCGCCTCCTTGACCACGTCGTAGGCGCCGACGCTGACCCCGCCCGTGGTGACCAGCAGGTCGGCCCGGATCAGCTGGTCCTCGATGGTGGAGCGCAGGGTGTCGGCGTCGTCCGCGACGGCGCCGACCCGGTAGGCGATGGCTCCGGCGTCCCGCGCGGCCGCCGCCAGCGCGAAGCTGTTGGAGTCGTAGATCGTGCCTGCGGTGAGCGGCTCGCCGGGCTGGACCAGCTCGCTGCCGGTGGACAGGACCACCACGCGGGGGCGCGGGCGCACCCGCACGGTGCCGCGCCCGATGGCGGCCAGCAGGGCGATCTGGGGCGGGCCGAGGACGGTCCCGGCCGCGAGGGCGAGGTCGCCCGCCTGGACGTCGCTGCCTCGGGCGCGTACGTGCGCCCGCGCCTCGGCCGCGCGGTGCACGCGCACCTCGCCGCCCGCCCGCTCGGGGGCGGCGCTGGCCGGGGTCATCCCGGCTGCGGCACCGCCTCCCGTGCCGCCGTCGGTCCACTCCACGGGTACGACGGCTTCCGCACCGGGCGGCAGCGGGGCCCCGGTCATGATCCGGGCGGCCTCGCCGGGGCCCACGGTGGGCAGCTCACCGCTGCCCGCCGCGACGTCCCCGACGACCGTCAGCACCGCGGGAAACTCCTCGCTCGCACCCTGGACGTCGGCCGTGCGGACGGCGTAGCCGTCCATCGAGCTGTTGTCGAAGGGCGGAAGGGCGACGGGCACGGTGACGTCCTCGACGAGGACACAGCCCTGGGCGTCCAGCAGCTGGAGCTCGATCGGCTCCAGCGGCCGGACGGCCCCGAGGACGTCCGCGAGGTGCTCGTCCACGGACCACAGACGGTGGCCGGTGTCCTGCGGTGCGGAACTGCTCAAGGTCCTACATCTCCTCCGTGACGTAACGGTGAAGCCAGGTGCGGAACTCGGGGCCCAGGTCCTCCCGCTCGCACGCGAGGCGGACGATGGCCCGCAGGTAGTCGCCGCGGTCCCCGGTGTCGTAGCGACGGCCCCGGAAGACCACGCCGTGCACCGGACCGCCCACGCTCTCGTCGGCGGCCAGCTTCTGCAGGGCGTCGGTGAGCTGGATCTCCCCACCGCGGCCCGGCTCGGTCTCCCGCAGTATGTCGAAGATCGCGGGGTTGAGGACGTAGCGTCCGATGACCGCGTAGTTGCTGGGGGCGTCCTGGGGCTCCGGCTTCTCGACGAGGCCGGTGACGCGGACGACGTCCTGCTCGTCGGTGGCCTCGACGGCGGCGCAGCCGTAGAGGTGGACGCTGGCCGGGTCGACCTCCATCAGGGCGATGACGGTGCCGCCGGTGCGGGCGTGGATGTCCGCCATCTGACGCAGCAGCGGGTCGCGCGGGTCGATCAGGTCGTCGCCGAGGAGGACGGCGAAGGGCTCGCGGCCGACGTGCGGCTCGGCGCACAGCACCGCGTGGCCCAGGCCCCTCGGGTCGCCCTGGCGGACGTAGTGCATGGTCGCGAGGTCGCTGGATTCCTGGACCTTCTTCAGGCGGTCGTCGTCGCCCTTGGCGATGAGGGCCGACTCCAGCTCGTAGTTGCGGTCGAAGTGGTCTTCCAAGGCTCGCTTGTTACGCCCAGTGATCATGAGGACGTCGTCGAGCCCGGCCGCCACGGCCTCCTCGACCACGTACTGAATGGCCGGCTTGTCCACAACCGGGAGCATTTCCTTCGGGGTCGCCTTGGTCGCCGGAAGGAAGCGGGTACCGAGGCCAGCGGCCGGAATGACGGCCTTCTTGATCACGGGGTGCAACATAGTCATGGCCAGAACGATAGTGGGTCCTGCCGAACACCCGACGAGATCGAGGTTGGTAGGTCCATATATGCCCTGATTCGAAGGAAATTTGATTCTCGTGGCAGAGAACACGCCCACCGCGTCCGCGAAGTCCGAGCTGCGCCGGGAACTCCTCGCGGCCCGTCGCGCCTTGTCCCCCGAAGCCCGCCGCACGGCGGCCGAGGCGCTCGCCGTCACCGCCCTCGAACTTCCCGAACTGGCCGGTGCGCGCACGGTGGCGGCGTACGTCTCGGTCGGCGGCGAGCCCGGCACCCGTGGGCTCCTCGACGCCCTGCGCGCAGCCGGCAAACGGGTGCTGCTCCCTCTCCTGATGCCCGACGACGACCTCGACTGGGCGGCGTACGAAGGTCCCGGCAGCCTCGCCGAGGCCGCCCACCCGGGCAGGATGCGGCTGTTGGAGCCGTCCGGCCCCGCGCTCGGTCCGGACGCGGTGACGGGGGCCGACGCGGTGCTGCTGCCCGGGCTCGCGGTGGACGGCCGCGGCATGCGGCTCGGGCGCGGCGGGGGCAGTTACGACCGGGTGCTGGAGCGGCTGGAGCGGGCCGGGGCGCATCCGGCGCTGGTCGTGCTCCTCTACGACGACGAGGTGGTCGCGCGGGTCCCGGAGGAACCGCACGACCACCCCGTTCAGGCGGTGGCCACCCCGTCGGGGGTGCGCCGCTTCAGCTCGTGACCCGGCTCACGACCCGGCCGGCTTGAGGGTCAGGGTGTCGACGGTGGCCTTCTCGACGGCGTCCTTGCCGAAGGGCCACTCCAGCAGTTCGCCCTTGGCCCACATCTGCGTCTGGTCCGTGTAGTGGGAGTTGTACGCGTGGCCCGAGGCACCCGTGAGGTTGATCCACCGGGACTTGTCGAGGTCGTTGAGGTTGACGACCATCCGCATGGACGGCACCCAGGTGACCCCATAGCCGCTGGAGGCGTTCCAGCCGGTGGCGTTGACGGTCGCCTCGCCGCCGCCCACGTTCCACGGGCCGCGGTTGAGGAGCCACTGCATGAAGCCGGGGCCCTCGGTGCCGATCGTCTGGTTCTTCAGGTTCAGCTGGTGCAGCCGGCCCCAGCTCCAGGTGGACTGGTCCTTGCCGAGCTTGGCGGTCAGCTCCCAGCGGGCGTCCGCCATGGCCCGCGCGAACAGTTCGTCGCGGGTGGTGGCGGCCGGCTTGTTCAGGCCCTTGGCGGGTGCGCTCCACCACTGCGACTTCTCGTCCTTGACCAGGCGGCGGACGACCTCGAACCAGCGGTCGCCGCCGTCGGGCTGCGCCGAGTCGGCGTCGCGGGTGCCGCATTCGCGAACGGTCTTGGCGAGGTCGTCGGCCGGGCCGCTGCCGTTGCCCAGGACGTTCATGCAGCTGTCCTCGATCCGCAGCTCCTTGGGCATCTTGTCGCCGAAGGCCAGCTTGAGGATGTTGCGCCAGACCGCGTTGAAGTAGGCGGCGGCCGCCGAGTCGGACTCCTGCGTGTAGTTCCAGCCGTCCAGCAGCTTCTGCGCGGCGCGCACGCCCGGGTCCGACACCTGGATCTTCGACAGCATCGGGGTGAGCAGCGCGGCGATCTCGCTGCTGTTGTCCATCTGCATGGTCCGCATGTCGTCGGTCGAGATCTTCCCGCCGTCCTTGATCTTCGCCTCGATGAGGTCGTTGATCCGCTGGCTGCGGGCTCCGTAGCCCCAGTCGGTGGTCAGCAGGTGCGGGTACTTGCCCGCGCCGGTGCCGTTCTCCGCGACGGCCTGGTTGGCGGTGACGATGTAGCCGCGCGAGGGGTTCTGGTCCCAGGGCAGCTCGTTCTGCGGGATGTAGCCGGCGTTGCCGTCCCGGCCGCCCTTCCAGGCGTACTTGGAGTCCCAGCCGGGGGCCGGCATCCGGCCGTCGCCCTGGCCGCGGACCGGGATGCGGCCCGGGGCCTGGTAGCCGATGTTGCCGTTGGCGCCCTTGCTGTCGGCGTAGATCAGGTTCTGGGAGGGCACCTCGAAGTCGGCGGCCGCCTTGCGGAAGTCGTCGAAGTTCTTGGCCTGGTTGAGCTTGAAGACCGCGTCCATGCTCTTGCCCGGGTCCAGCGCGGTCCAGCGCAGGGCGATGGCGTAACCGTCACCGCGGTCGGGCGCGGAGCTGTCGACGGGGGCGCGGGTGCCGACCGTGGCGAGCTCCTCGCTGCGGTCGGAGACGAGCGGACCGTTGTTGGTGGTGCGGACGGTGATCTTCTTGCTGGTGCCGCCCGCGATCTTGATGATCTCTTCGCGGGAGGTGAAGGGAAGCACGCGGTTGTCGTAGACGTAGCCCTCGGGCTTGATCTGCTCGAGGTAGAGGTCGGTGACGTCGGCGCCGAGGTTGGTCATGCCCCAGGCGATGTCGGCGTTGTGGCCGATGACCACGCCGGGCATGCCGGAGAAGGTGTAGCCGGCCACGTCGTACTTGCACTGGGCCGAGACGGCGCGGCAGTGCAGGCCCATCTGGTACCAGACCGAGGGCAGTTGCGGCGACAGGTGCGGGTCGTTGGCGAGCAGCGGCTTGCCGGTGGTCGTGTACTTGCCGGAGATGACCCAGGAGTTCGATCCGATGCCGCTGCCGTTGGGGCCGAGTATCGCCGGGACCTCCTCCAGGGTGTCGGCGAGGGCGCTCAGCTGGGTGCGCAGGCCGACGGCCGCGCCCTGGGCGGTGGCGTTGCCGGCGAGGCCGGTGGTGCTGCCGGCGCCCTGGGCGGTGGAGGCCTGGTTGGCGACGCTGCCGCCGGAGCCGGAGCCGGAACCGGAGCCGCTGCCCGAGCCGGAGCCGGAGTTCCCGCTCTGGCCCTGGGGGGTGTACTTGCCGCCGTCGACCTTGCCGCCCTCGACGATCGGCTTGTTCCGGTCGAACGGGTACGGCGGGTAGAGCTCGGCGATCTGCGCCTGCGAGAGCTTGCTCGCCATCAGCGCGCGGTCGATCTCGTCCTGCATGTTGCCGCGCAGGTCCCAGGCCATCGCCTTGAGCCAGGCCACCGAGTCCACCGGCGACCACTGCTCGGGCTGGTAGCCGTCGCTGAGCTTGAGGGCGGCGTGCTCGACGGAGAGGGTCTTGCCGGACTTCCCCTTCAGGTACGCGTTGACCCCGTCGGCGTAGGCCTGCAGGTTCTTCTTCGTCTCGGCGGAGAGCTTGGTGTCGTACTCCTCCTGCGCGACCTGGCGCCAGCCCAGCGTCCGCAGGAAGGCGTCGGTCTCGACCTGGCCGGCGCCGAACATCTCCGAGAGCCGCCCCGCGGTCATGTGGCGGCGTACGTCCATCTCCCAGAAGCGGTCCTGCGCGTGCACGAAGCCCTGCGCGCGGAAGAGGTCGTCGTCGCTGTCCGCGTAGAGCTGGGGAATGCCGTTGGCATCGCGCTTCACCTCGACCGCCCCCTTCAGGCCGGGCACGTCGAGGGAGCCGGTCGTCTGGGGGAAGGAGGCGCGCACGCTGTCCACGCTCCAGTACGCCCCGTAGCCGAGGCCCGCGACGAGACCCAGGACCAGTACGAGCGCGATCAGACGGGCGCGTCGTCCCTTCTTCTTGGCGGGAGGAGCGGTTTCGTTGGCGGGCATCGCTGTCCTTAGAGGGGCAGGGTGGTCCTGGGAGTGCTGGGAGCAACCATAGGCGCAGGACCGACTCCGTTGATCCGCCAGGGGTGGAGGCCGTGTGGAGGGCCTGTATCCCGGGACGGTCCGGGAGGCGGTCCGGAATGGATCTACAACGGGTCCCACGGTCCCGAGGACAGGGGCGAACAGCCGTTTCACAATGTGGTTATCGCGTAAAGGGCGCGTCAAAGATTAGGTAAGGTAACGAACTACTTGCCGAACTTGTCGCCGGGAGGATCGATCCGCCGGGCGCATTGAGGAGGGCCGCCCGCTGACTGTCCACACGCTCAATGAGCTCCTGCTGGTCTGCTCGCTCGTACTGCTCGTCGCCGTGGCCGCGGTACGGGTCTCCTCGCGCAGCGGCCTGCCCAGCCTGCTCATCTACCTCGGCATAGGCGTCGCCATCGGCCAGGACGGCATCGGGAACGTCGTTTTCGACAATGCCGAGCTGACCCAGGTCATCGGCTACGCGGCCCTCGTCGTGATCCTCGCCGAGGGCGGTCTGGGCACCAAGTGGAAAGAGATCAGGCCGGCCCTGCCGGCCGCGATCATGCTGTCCCTGGTGGGCGTGGCGATCAGTGTGGGCGTGACGGCGGCGGGGGCGCACTACCTCGTCGGACTCGAATGGCGCCAGGCGCTGCTGATCGGCGCGGTCGTCTCCTCGACCGACGCCGCGGCCGTCTTCTCCGTGCTGCGCAAGGTACCGCTGCCGGCCCGGATCACGGGTGTCCTGGAGGCCGAGTCCGGCTTCAACGACGCACCCGTCGTGATCCTGGTGGTGGCCTTCTCCACGGTCGGCCCGGTGGACGACTGGTACGTCCTGCTCGGCAAGATCGCCCTGGAGCTGGCGATCGGCGCCGCGATCGGCCTGGCCGTCGGCTTCCTCGGCGCCTACGGCCTGCGGCACGTGGCCCTGCCCGCCTCCGGCCTCTACCCGATCGCCGTGATGGCCATCGCGATCGTGGCGTATGCGGCCGGCGCGATGGCGCACGGCTCCGGCTTCCTCGCGGTGTACCTGGCGGCGATGGTGCTGGGCAACGCCAAGCTCCCGCACTGGCCGGCCACGCGCGGCTTCGCGGACGGGCTCGGCTGGATCGCCCAGATCGGCATGTTCGTACTGCTGGGCCTGCTGGTCACGCCGCACGAGCTGGTCCGCGACTTCTGGCCCGCCGTCGTCATCGGCCTGGTGCTGACGATGGTGGCGCGCCCCCTGGAGGTCTTCGTCAGCCTGCTGCCCTTCCGGATCCCCTGGCAGGAGCAGGTCCTGATGTCGTGGGCGGGCCTGCGCGGCGCCGTGCCCATCATCCTGGCGACGATCCCGATGGTGTCCGGGATCGAGGGCAGCGACCGCGTCTTCAACATCGTCTTCGTGCTGGTCGTCGTCTACACGCTGGTGCAGGGGCCGACCCTGCCCTGGCTGGCGCGCAAGCTGGACCTCGGGCGGGGCATGGAGACCGCCTCCGACCTCGGCATCGAGTCGGCGCCGCTGGAGAAGCTGCGCGGGCACCTGCTGTCCTTCGCCATCCCGCCGGCCTCGCGGATGCACGGCGTCGAGGTGAGCGAGCTGCGGCTGCCGCCGGGAGCCTCGGTCACGCTGGTCGTCCGGGACTCCAAGAGCTTCGTACCGGCGCCGTCGACCGTGCTGCGGCGCGGGGACGAGCTGCTGGTGGTGGCCACGGACCCGGTCCGGGATGCGGCGGAGGCGCGGCTGCGGGCGGTGGCCCGGGGCGGCAAGCTGGCGGGCTGGCTGGGAACCGGGAACGGCCACACATCCCATTAGAGCGGCGTTCTAATTCGGCCGGATTAAGAGCGATCTGACCTCTATTTTCTGGATATAGAGGGGCATTCATCTGCGAAGTTCCCGTTAATCGCAGGTGGCGGGACGGCTTGTCGGCGCAATCACAGGGCGTGGTATCGACTTCCCCTGTACGATGAAGGCACAACAGATCGAACCAACTCTGCCTGACGCAGAGCTGGCGCGACCGCAAAGCGGCCGTGGCACCCTCCCGCAGTGGGCGCCCAGGTATCACTCGGTTCTGCGCAAGAGGACAGCTCTCGGGGCTCCCAACACGTACGGGTGCGACCGCTCACAAAGCACGGCACCGTCCGCAGACGGGGAGTTCTACCAGGCAGCGGAAAGGCAAGGCCGTGACATCCGCGGTCACGACCGACAAGTCCGCCCGCCCCGGCTACGGGCAGCTCCTGCGCACACCCGGCGCCCTCGGCTTCGTACTCCCCGGCTTCGCAGCCCGGCTCCCCTTCGGCATGCTGACCATCAGCATCCTGCTGCTGGTCCAGCACACCACCGGTTCCTACGGCAGCGCCGGCATCGTCGCCGCCGTCACCGGCATCTCGATGGCCCTCTCCGCCCCGTTGATGGGGATCTTCACCGACCGGTTCGGCCAGAGCGCCGTACTCGTACCGGTGGTCCTCGCGCACGCCGCAGCCGTGAGCGGCCTGGCCGCCCTCGCGCTGGCCGGCGCCCCCGTCTGGGCGCTGGCGCTGGCCGCCGTGCCCACCGGCGCCTCCGTGCCGCAGGTCGGACCGATGGTCCGGGCGCGCTGGGCCGCCAGGCTGGAGGGCTCGCCGCTGCTGCCGACGGCCGCCGCCTTCGAGTCCGTCACCGACGAGTTCACCTTCGTCGTCGGCCCGGTCCTGGCGACCGCGCTGTGCACCGGCGTCCACCCGGCGGCCGGCCTGGTCACCGAGGCCACGCTGACGCTGCTCGGCGGTCTGCTCTTCGCGGCCCGCCGCGCCTCCCAGCCCAGGACGCACGCCCCGGCGGCCACCGGGGAGAAGCGCGCCTTCGCCCTGTCCCACCCGGGCCTGCGCGTCCTGATCTTCGCCTTCCTCGGGATCGGCGCCGTCTTCGGCGGCATGCAGGTCTCCCTCGCCGCCTTCTCCAACGAGATCGGCAACCCCGGCGCCAACGGCCTGCTCTACGGCGTCTTCGCGGCCGGCAACATGATCGCGGGCATCGCCATGGGCGCCGTCGCGTGGAAGATCGGCCCGCGCCGCCGGCTGATCCTGGGCTACGTCGGCCTCACCGCCGCCGCGTCCGTCCTGTGGGCCGCGAACTCGATGATCCTGCTCGGTGCGCTCGGCCTGGTCGTCGGGCTGTTCATCGCCCCGGCCCTGATCACCGGCTACACGATGGTCGAGCAGCTGATCCCCGCGAACGCCCGGACCGAGGCCTTCACCTGGCTGACCGGCTCGATCGCCTTCGGGCAGGCCCTCGCGGTGATCCTGGCGGGCCGCCTGACCGACGCACACGGGTCAAGTTACGGCTTCATGGTGCCGATGGCGGCCACTGCTCTGGCGCTGGCCACCCTGCTGGCGCTGCGCGCGAAGCTGGCCCCCAAGGCCCCGAGCCGGATCGTGAACGCGTCCGCGCCCGGCGCCGAGGCCGCCGCCCGCACCGAGGTGGCGCCGCG
This sequence comes from Streptomyces sp. NPDC046349, assembly GCF_055587885.1. Taxonomy (NCBI): domain Bacteria; kingdom Bacillati; phylum Actinomycetota; class Actinomycetes; order Kitasatosporales; family Streptomycetaceae; genus Streptomyces; species Streptomyces sp. NPDC046349. Next base: position 315,648 of record NZ_JBVJFK010000006.1, on the reverse strand, counting down.
CACCGGGGCCACGGCTGCGGCCACGCCCTCACCGACGCCCCGTAACCGGGTGAACGAGCGTGGGATGGGTCACCGCGTGCCGGTGACGGTGGACTGATCCGCCGGAATACGTCACCATGGAGCGTCGTTAGCACTCATTGAGTCAGAGTGCCAGGAGGAAATTCGTGCCGACCTACCAGTACCAGTGCACCGAGTGCGGTGAGGGCCTTGAGGCCGTGCAGAAGTTCACCGATGACGCGCTGACCGTGTGCCCGAACTGCGACGGACGCCTGAAGAAGGTGTTCTCCGCCGTGGGCATCGTCTTCAAGGGCTCCGGTTTCTACCGGAACGACAGCCGTGGCGCCTCGTCGAGCAGCACCCCTGCATCGAAGCCCGCGTCGAGTTCGACGTCGTCCTCGACGTCGACCGCCGCAGCCGCTCCCGCCGCTTCGTCCTCCTCGACGTCGTCGAGCACGAGCAGCAGCACCACGTCGGCCGCCTGACCGCTCTTCCCCGAGGCCCCGCACGCCCCCACCGGGCAGCGGGGCCTCAGGCATGCCCCGTTAGGGTGAGCGGCATGGTGAACGCAGAGATCGGTGTCATCGGCGGCTCGGGCTTCTACTCCTTCCTGGAGGACGTCTCCGAGATCCAGGTGGAGACCCCCTACGGGCCTCCCAGCGACTCCCTCTACATGGGCGAGCTGGCCGGCCGCTCGGTGGCCTTCCTGCCCCGGCACGGGCGCAGCCACACGGTCCCGCCGCACAAGATCAACTACCGGGCGAACCTCTGGGCGCTGCGCTCGGTGGGTGTCCGCCAGGTGCTCGGCCCGTGTGCGGTCGGCGGCCTGCGACCTGAATACGGGCCGGGCACGCTGCTCGTTCCCGACCAGCTGGTCGACCGTACGCAGAGCCGCGTACAGACCTTCTTCGACGGGGTGGCGCTGCCGGACGGCTCGGTTCCGAACGTCGTGCACACCACCTTCGCCGACCCGTACTGCCCGGTGGGCCGGTCCGCGGCGGTGGCCGCGGCCCGCGGGCGGGACTGGGAGCCGGTGGACGGCGGCACCATGGTCGTCGTCGAGGGGCCGCGCTTCTCGACGCGTGCCGAGTCCCGATGGTACGCCTCGGCGGGCTGGTCGGTGATCGGCATGACGGGTCACCCGGAGGCGATCCTGGCCCGCGAGCTGGGGCTCTGCTACACCTCGATGGCACTGGTCACGGACCTGGACGCGGGCGCCGAGACCGGTGAGGGCGTCTCCCACACGGAGGTGCTGAAGGTGTTCGGCGAGAACGTCGGCCGCCTGCGCGAGGTCCTCTTCGACGCGGTGGCGGCGCTGCCCGCCACCGCAACCCGCGACTGCCTGTGCACGCACGCCCTGGACGGCTGGGACCTGGGCATCACGCTCCCGTAGTCCGCAGGGCGCGGCCCGGGCCGCGCCCCGGGCTGTCACGTCCGGGGCGGCTGTCCTGTCCTCCCCGGTGATGGGCCCCGGCCAGGCCTACGGGCACAACCCGCGCGTGCTGTTCTCGTACGTCCGCCGGCCGACGAGCTGGCCGCGGCGCTGAACGCACGGCTCGGAAGGGCGGCCTTCGTCGAACTGACGGCGGTCGTCGCGCTGGAGAACCGGCGCCCGCGCGTGAACAGCGCCTTCGGCTTGACCGGTCAGGGTTTCTCGAATTCCTGCCAGGTGCCGGCGAAGCGGTGACGCCCACCGAGAATGACGGCATGGACAACGACTTCCCCGACTGCGGCGACAGGGTCGTCGTCGCCCTCGACTTCGCCGACCGCCGGTCCGCCGAAGCGCTCGTGGAGCGCCTCGGCGACTCCTGCGGCTCCTACAAGATCGGCCTTGAGCTGTTGACCGCAGCGGGACCGGGACTCGCACGGGACCTGGTCGCGCGGGGGCACGAGGTCTTCCTCGACCTGAAGCTCTTCGAGATCCCGAACTCGGTCGCGGGCGCCGTGCGGGCCGCCGGCGCGCTGGGCGCGTCGATGGTCACGGTGCACGCCATGGGCGGTACGGGGATCATGGCGGCGGCGGTGGAGGCGGCGCGGGACTTCCCGCGGCTGCGGGTGCTCGCGCTGACCGTGGTGACCAGCATGACCGCGAGCGACCTCGCCGCCGTCGGTGTCGGGGCGGGCCCCGAGGAGCAGGCGCTGCGGCTGGCCCGGCTGGCGATGGGTGCGGGGTGCGACGGGGTCGTCGCATCGCCGCAGGAGGCGGGGCCGCTGCGCACGCTGTTGGGGCCGGAGCCGTTGATCGTGACGCCGGGCGTGACGCTGGTGGTGCCGGACGTGACGCCCGGCATGCCGCCGGTGCCGCCGGGCGCACAACCGGGGGCAGCGGTGCCTGCGGAGGGCGGGGCGGACGGCCGGGAAGGCGCGCGGGGGCAGGGAGGCGCGGGCGGGCACGCCCGGCCGGGGACACCTGCGGCGGCCTTCGCAGCGGGGGCCTCGCACGTCGTGGTGGGCCGGTCGGTGGCGCGGGCGGCGGACCCGGTGGCCGCGCTGCGCCTAGTCCGGGAGGCAGCCCGGGAGGCGCTGGGGACAGGGGCTTCTCACTCGGGTGGGTGATGGGGTTTTCCACAGGCTGGGGACCGTCCACAGGCATGAGCGGGATGCGGGGGGAGGCCGGATCGTGGGGTGTGTCCGGGCGGCGGGTCCGGGCACAGGAACTCACTCCGTTTGGTGGTGCTCGTCATGTCCCGTACTTCCGCGGCCCCTTCGCCCTCGTCTTCGTCCTCCCCTCCCACCTCGTCTTCGTCCTCCTCGCCGACCTCCTCCACGTGTCCGCCGTCGCGGCCCGTCCCGCCGTTCCCGCCGCTGCGCGTGGGACGGGGGTCGGGGCGGCTGCGCCGGGCGGTGCGGCGTCGGCGGCGGGCCGCCTCGGCAGCTCTGGCCGTCGTCGCGGCGGCGGTGGCCGTGGGAGGGACCGAGGCTCAGGCCTCCCGGGGCGCGCCGCCGCCGGTGGTGAAACCGCCGCCGCCGGCGGTGCGGATGGTCTCGGCGCCGGTGCGCATCGCGGACGCCGCGACGGTGCGGCTGCTGCGACCCGGTGACCGGGTCGACGTGGTGGCGGCGGAGCGGGCGCAGCAGCCGCGGGTGGTGGCGGCGGGAGCGCGGGTCGCCGAAGTCCCCGCTTCAGACGGGGGTGTTGGGGACGGTGGGGCGCTGGTCGTCCTGTCGGTGCCGAGGGACACCGCGCGTGACCTGGTGGCTGCGGGCGCGACGGCGCGGTTGGCGGTGACGTTGTGCTGACTCGTACGCACGATCAGTCGGTTCACCTCAAAGTGACGGCCGATTGGACACACCTCTCCCGGACTGCCGTAGCTTTCGGAACCGTTGGCTCCGTGTTTGGCTCCCGTGAAGAAGGACTCAATGATGGGCGAGAAGAAGAAGGAAAGCGTGCTGGCGGGCTTCAAGGCCTTCCTGATGCGCGGCAACGTGGTCGACCTCGCGGTGGCCGTGGTGATCGGCGCCGCGTTCACGAACATCGTGAACTCCGTGGTCAAGGGGATCATCAGCCCGGTGGTGGGCGCGGTGGGCACGAAGAGCCTGGACGGCTACAAGTCCTGCCTGAAGGCCCCGTGCCAAGTCGGCCCCGACGGTCAGCCGACCGGTGTCGAGATCCTCTGGGGGTCCGTGCTGAACGCCACGCTGACCTTCGTGATCACCGCGGCTGTCGTCTACTTCCTGATGGTGCTGCCGATGGCGAAGTACCTGGCGCGCCAGGAGGACCGCCGCAAGGCCCGCGAGGGGGTCCAGGAGACCGTCGAGATCACCGAGCTGGAGGTCCTCAAGGAGATCCGGGACCACCTGGTCGCGCAGCGTGCGGGCGGCGGCGGTGTCGGCGGCCAGGGGGGATCTCGCGACGGCTTCTGACCGCGCCGGCCGTCCCGGCCGGTCAGATGTGGTGCGGGGGCTTCTCGTCGAGGAAGCGTGCCAGGTCGGCCGCGCTTCCTCCGGTGGACGGCCGCTCGCCCCAGCCCCGGTCGGTGTCGTCCGACGACTGCTGGTCCAGCGGGTCGTCGAAGTCGATCCGCGGTTTCGGCCGGGGCGGCCGGGCCGCGGGGGCGGGGCGCGGGGGCTGCGGGTCGGAGGCGGGGGTGCTGCTCATGCCTCCAGGGTACGGCCGGCCCAGGTGGCGGCTCCGCTCAGCGGGGCGCCTCGGCTCCCTTGCGGGCGGAGCACCACCCGCACCCGGTCAGGCACGTGGCGCAGAAGCCGATGGACAGCCACAGCGCGCTGGTGACGGCCGTCGCCGCGGACATCGCCGGGATGAAGAAGAACCGTAGGCGGCGATGGCGCCGGTGACGGCGCCCGCCGCCGTCCTGGACCGCTTCGGGGCCTCCGGCGCATCGACCCCTGGCCCTCAGCACCTGCCCCTCGGCCTCCCGTCTCCGGAGACGCCGGCTGGGGTGCCGCGGCCTCGGCGACTCCTGGCAGCCCCGGAGTGGGGGGCGGGGGCGAGGGGGTGGCGTGAAGGGTGAAGTCCCTCCCAGTGCCTGCCACGTGGCCATTCCCGGCTCACGGCAGGGCAGCCGGTGGTGCGGTCGGCGGGACCGGCGAGGAAGGAATCGTCACCACCGTAGGGCGTGCAGTTCCGCTGGATGCAGTCGCGGGCTCCGTCGAGGCCGAAAGCCCTTTCCGTAGGTGGGGGTGCACTCACGAAACCTCGGTCAGCTCCGGCCGCCGGCCTCGTCCGAGGGGGTTTGCGCCTTCACATGGAGGACGTCGCGGGCCTGCTCGGCGGCGCGGGCGAGGCTTTCGGCGACGAAGTCCAGGAAGCGGGCGACGTTCTCCAGGCGGACGGCGGCCGGGGTGCCGGGACCGAGGACACCAGCGCCCTGGCGCGCGATGTCGACCTGCTGGTTGAGGGAGCGGACGCTGGCGACCATCGACTGGTACCAGAGGTTCTCGTCGATGACGTAGCGCTCCCGGCGGCCCTCGTCACGCTCCCGGCGGACGAGGGCCTGCCCCTCCAGGAAGGCGATCGACTTGGAGATGGACGCCGGGCTGACCTGGAGGCGCCGGACGAGCTCGGCGGCGGTCATGCTGCCGGAATCGGCGGTGAGGAGGCAGACCATCACCCGGGCTGTCATCTTGTTGGACAGGCCCGACTGCATCATCACGGCGGTGAACTGCTCTTCGTACTCGGCCACGGCCTCGGGGTCGCGGCCGTGCGGCAGGGCGGCCGGGTCCGCACCCCGGGGCTCGGCGGGCCGGCGCCGGCGGGCGCGGCGCTCGGTGGCGCGGTGGGCCTGGTCCGCGCGATAGCCGGTGGGGCCGCCGTTGCGCATGACCTCGCGGGTGACCGTGGAGGTCGGACGGTCCAGGCGCCTGGCGATCTCGGCGTAGGCAAGGCCGTCGGCCACCCCCAAGGCGATCTGCTGGCGTTCCTGCTGAGTGAGCCTGCCTCCCGGCATCGCGGTCTCCTTCTGTCGCCTGTGAGGTCTCCATCATAGCGTTCATCCCCATACCATTGCAACGAAGGGAGCCCTGCCATTGCTTTAACCGCGAGACCGTTGCAATGATTTCCCCATCTTGACCTGCACTAACGGCAATATCACGCAACGAATAAGTTGATGAGAGTGCGAATGCAACGTAGCTTTTCCTTCATCGGAAACAGCGGGCCGCAAGGGCGCCGCTGACGCAGAAGGAGAAGCACCATGCAGAAGTTCGCCACCGCCGCCCCGATCGCCGCCGTGCTCGACGTTCCCGCCGGACGCATCCGGTTCATCGCCGCCGACCGCGCCGACACCACCGTCGAGATCCTCCCGGCCGACGTCGCCAAGGGGCGCGATGTGAAGGCCGCGGAGCAGATCACGGTCCAGTACGGCGACGGCGTCCTGCGGATCACGGCCGCGGAGCCGAAGAACCGGCTCCTCGGAGCTTCCGGAGCCGTCGAGGTGACCCTCCAGCTCCCCGCCGGCTCCCACGTCGAGGCCAGGACCGCCAGCGCCGAGATCCGCGGCGTGGGACGGCTCGGCGACGTCACCCTCGACAGCGCGCACGGCGAGGTCAAGCTCGACGAGACCGCGAGCGCCCGCCTCACCCTCCAGGCCGGCGACATCACCGTCGGCCGCCTCGGCGGCCCTGCGGAGATCAGCACCCAGAAGGGCGATCTGCACGTCACCGAGGCCGTCCACGGCACGGTCGTCCTGCGGACGCAGGCGGGTGACATCTCCATCGGTGCGGCCCGCGGCACCGACGCCACCCTCGATGCCGGCACCTCCTACGGCCGCGTCCGCAACGCCCTCAAGAACGCCGGCGGCGGCACGGACCTCGCCATCCACGCGACCACCGCCTACGGCGACATCACCGCGCGCAGCCTCTGACCCACAGCCTCTGCCCCACAGCCTCTGACCCGCAGCCCCCGAAGGAGCCCCCACCATGACCACCCCGGCCATCGCAGCCCGCGGGCTGCGCAAGTCCTACGGCGACAAGACGGTCCTCGACGGCATCGACCTGGCCGTACCGGCCGGGACGGTCTTCTCCCTGCTCGGCCCGAACGGGGCCGGCAAGACCACCGCCGTCAAAATCCTCTCCACCCTGGTCACCGCCGACGCCGGCGAACTGCGCGTGGCCGGCCACGACCTGGCCGCCGACCCGCAGGCCGTGCGCGCCGCGATCGGCGTCACCGGCCAGTTCTCCGCCGTCGACGGGCTGATCACCGGCGAGGAGAACATGCTCCTCATGGCGGACCTGCACCACCTGTCCCGGAGGGAAGGACGCCGCGTCACCGGCGAACTGCTGGAGCGCTTCGACCTGATGGAGGCCGCGAGGAAGCCCGCCGCCACCTACTCGGGCGGCATGAAGCGCCGCCTCGACATCGCCATGACCCTGGTCGGCGGCCCGCGCGTCATCTTCCTCGACGAACCGACCACCGGGCTCGACCCCCGCAGCCGCCACACCATGTGGCAGATCATCCGCGAGCTCGTCACCGGCGGCGTCACCGTCTTCCTCACCACCCAGTACCTCGAGGAGGCCGATCAGCTCGCCGACCGCATCGCCGTGCTCCACGACGGAAGGATCGCCGCGGAGGGCAGCGCCGGCGAGCTGAAGCGGCTCGTCCCGGGCGGGCACGTCAGGCTCCGCTTCACCGACCCGGCCGCCTACCGGTCGGCCGCCCTCGCCCTGCCCGGAACCACCCGCGACGACGAGGCCCTGGCCCTGCAAGTCCCCTGCGACGGCAGCCAGCACGACCTGCGTTCCGTGCTCGACCGGCTGGACCGCGCCGGAATCGAGGCCGACGAGCTGACCGTGCACACCCCTGACCTCGACGACGTCTTCTTCGCCCTCACCGGCGGCGCCGCCATCCCCCACCAGCCCAAGGAGAACGTCCGATGAGCTCCCTCTCGCTCGCCGTCCGCGACTGCTCGACGATGCTGCGCCGCAACCTCCTGCACGCCCGGCGCTATCCGTCCCTGACCCTGAACCTGCTGCTCACCCCGGTCATGCTGCTGCTGCTCTTCGTCTACATCTTCGGCGACGTGATGAGCGCGGGCATGGGAGGCGGTGGAGCCGACCGCTCCGAGTACATCGCCTACGTCGTCCCGGGCATCCTGCTGATGACCATCGGCTCCACCGTCATCGGGGCCGCGGTGTCCGTCGCCACCGACATGTCCGAGGGGATCGTCGCCCGTTTCCGCACGATGGCGATCCACCGGGGCTCCGTGCTCATCGGGCACGTCGTGGGCAGCGTGCTGCAGTCGGTCGCCAGCGTGGTCCTCGTCGGCGCCGTCGCCGTGGCCATCGGCTTCCGCTCCGCGGACGCCACCGCCCTGGAATGGCTCGCGGCCTTCGGCCTCCTCGCCCTCTTCGCCCTGGCGCTCACCTGGATCGCGGTCGGCATGGGCATGGCCAGCCCGAACGCCGAGGCCGCCAGCAACAGTGCGATGCCGCTGATCCTCCTCCCGCTGATCTCCAGCGCGTTCACCCCGATCGAGGCGATGCCGGGCTGGTTCCAGCCGATCGCCCGATACCAGCCCTTCACCCCCGCCATCGAGACCCTCCGCGGCCTCCTCCTCGGCACCGAGATCGGCAACAACGGCTGGATCGCGATCGCCTGGTGCGTGGGTCTCGCGGTACTCGGCTACCGCTGGTCGGCCTCGAAGTTCGGCCAGGACCCGAAGTAGCCGCGCCCGCCGCACGAGGGGCGGCGTACCCCGACACCGTCGGGGTACGCCGCCCCTTCCGCGCGCCAGAAGCCGGCCGTGGCACCCGGCCTGTCCCGCAAAGGATCCGCCGTACGGTCCGGGCACCGTCCCGCGGCAGAGGAGAAGGCGCCGCGGGCGACGACACAAGGTCCCGCCGACCGCAGTGCGTTGGCCCGGCGCGTCAGGGCCGTACGGGCCGCGTCGTCCGCCCGGGGCACAGCGGCATCCGGGGCAGCGCGCCTGAGCTGCGGCGCGTCAGGCCCCTGGTCTCCTGGCCGGTATGGCCTACACCCCCATGACCGCCCGCAGCCGGGACGAGGACCACCGCGCATCGACCCCGCTGGAGCTGTTCTTCGACCTCTGTTTCGTCGTCGCGGTCGCGCAGGCCGGCGCCCGGCTCGTGCACGCGCTCGCGGAGGGCCATCCCGGTACCGGGGTGATCGGCTACTTCTTCGTCTTCTTCGGCGTGTGGTGGGCCTGGATGAACTTCACCTGGTTCGCCTCCGCCTACGACTGCGACGACGTGCCCTACCGGATCGCGACGCTCGTCCAGATCGCGGGCGTCCTCGTCTACGCGGCGGGGGTGAGCGAGGCCTTCGACGAGAACGACTGGACGATCGCCGTCGTCGGCTACATCATCATGCGCGTCGCGCTGACCGCGCAGTGGCTGCGGGCCGCAGCCGGGGAGAGCGGCGCCGCCCGCACCGCGGCCCTGAAGTACGCGGCCGGGCTGGTGATCTGCCAGGCCGGCTGGGTGGGACTGCTCTTCGCGCCCGACGAGGCCAAGCGCTGGCTGTTCCTGGTGCTGGTGGCGGCCGAACTCATGGTCCCGGTGATCGCCGAGCGCGGGCACCGGACGCCATGGCACGCCCACCACATCGTCGAGCGGTACGGGCTGTTCACCATCATCGTGCTCGGCGAGACCATCGCGGCGAGCACGGTGGCGGTGAAGTCCGCACTCGACGAGCAGGAGGCGCTCGGCCTGCTGCTCCCCATCGCCGGGGGCGGGCTGCTGATCGTGTTCGCCGCGTGGTGGATCTACTTCGCCGTACCCATGCACCAGCACCTGACCTCCAACCGGGAAGCCATCCCGTGGGGCTACGGCCACCTGCTGGTCTTCGCGTCCGGTGCGGCGATCGGTGCGGGCATCGAGGTGGCGGTCGAGCACGCGGTCGGCAAGGCGCACATCTCGCAGCTCTCTGCGAACGCCTCCGTCATGGTCCCGGCCGCGGCCTTCCTCTTCATGGTGTGGCTGCTGCACGCGCGCCACTTCAAGCGCGGCCTCGCCCAGCAGCTGGTGCTGCCGGCCGCCGCCGTGCTCACCCTCGCCTGCACCTGGACGGGCGCCTACGCCGTGCTCTACGCGGGGCTCGTCGCGGTGGCCACGGTCACCGTCGGCGTGGTCCTCGCCGAACGGCGGGGCGTCGAGGCCCCGTAGCGGCCGGGGCGACGGGCGGTGTGGCCGGGCACAGCCGGTGCACGGGCTGCCCGGCCGGACCCGCCGAACCGTCACTCCCGCACCCCCGCCGCCGTTCTCCAGCGCAGACGAGCAGGACGAACCGCACCGACTGGAGGCCACGGCCATGACACTCCCGGCGCAACGCCACGGCACCGACCCCGGCAGGGAGTTGGCCGAGCCGGGCTTCTGGCAGCAGCCGCCCGCCCACCGGCTCGCCGTCTTCGCCCGCCTGCGCGCCGCCGAGGGCCCGGTGTACGTACCCGAGGGGGCCGGACACTGGGCCCTCGTCCGGCACGCCCACGTGCAGGAGGCCAGTCGGCTGCCCAAGGTCTTCGCCAGCGCCCCCGGCGTCACCACCCCCGAGCCGGCCCGCTGGGTCCGCGCCCTGTTCGGCGACTCGATGGTCAACCTCGACGGCCCGGACCACGCCCAGCTCCGCAAGATCGTCCAGCGGGCCTTCACCCCGCGGCTGCTGGCCGCCGCCGAGGCCGACGTCCACGCCGTGGCCGCCCGCATCGTGGACGACGTACTGGCCGACCGGCCGGACGAGTTCGTCTCGGCGGTGGCCTCCCGGCTGCCGCTGGAGGTCATCTGCAACATGATGGGCATCCCGGAGCGCTTCCGCGCCGAGATCGCCGACCGGGTCGACCACGCCTCGGAGAACATCGGCGTGGAGCGCGGCCTGGCCTCCCGGCTGCGGATGCCCGGCCGCGGGCTGCGCGCCCTCGCCCGGATGCAGCGGATGGTGGCGGGCATCGGCCGGGAGCGCCGCAAGAACCCCACCGATGACCTGATCTCGGCGCTGGTTTGTGCCAACGTCGACGGCCAGGCCCTGGGGGCCCGCCAACTCGGCGCCTTCTTCTCCCTCTTGATGGTCGCCGGAGTGGAGACCACCCGCAACGCCATCACCCACGGGCTGACCCTGCTGACCGACCACCCCGACCAGCGGGACCTGCTGCTGTCGGACTTCGAGAAGTACGCGGACGGCGCCGTGGACGAGATGATCCGGCACTCGACGCCGATCATCCAGTTCCGCAGGACCGTGGTCGCCGAGCACACCATGGGCGGCCGCACCTTCCGGCCCGGCGAGAAGGTCGTCCTGTACTACGCCTCCGCCAACCGCGACGAGTCGGTCTTCCCCGATCCCGACGCCTTCGTCATCACGCGCTCGCCCAATCCGCACCTGGGCTTCGGCGGCGGCGGACCGCACTTCTGCCTGGGAGCCCACCTGGCCAGGGTGGAGATGAAGGCACTCTTCCGCGAGCTGCTGACCCGGCCGGTCGGGCTGCGCGCGGTGGGCCTGCCTGACCTGGCGGGCTCGAACTTCGACAACCGGGTCCGCTCGCTCAGGTTCACCTTCGAGCAGCCCTGAGGGAAGGCCCTGGGCGAAGGGCCCCGAGCAGAGGCCTGGGCGCAGGCCATGGGCCGAGGCCCCGCGGGGGCCGGCCACCGGGCGGGCTGGGAGCCCGGCGGCCGGAGCGGGTGGGGCGGGCGCCCGCGAGCGGCTACTTCTGCAGGCGCCGCACGGACAGCACGCAGTGAGCGCTGGTGGTGAGGACTTCCTCGTCGCCCGCGAAGGCCTGGAGGGTCTTCGCGTCGACCGGCCGCCCGGGGACCGCCTCGGGCCAGGCCCGCGTCGCGAAGAGGAAGTACGCCTGCCCGCTCTCGTCCGCCGCGGCGACCCACTCGTCGGGGGCGGTGCACTGCGCGTTCATCCCGGGCAGGGTGAGCGCGATCTGATTGCCCTCCAGCAGGATCTGCACCGGGAAGCCGGCCGGGTTGCGGGTGCCGTCCATGACGACGTCGCCGATGGGCAGGCCGATCTCCTCCAGCAGCCCGCGGGCCGCCGCCTCGCCGGCCTCCCGGCCACCCGGGCCGTCGCCCAGGGTGTAGGCGAGGAGGTACGGGATGTCGTGCGCCTCGGAGGGGTCGCCGATCCAGGCGAGCACCGAAAGGGTGCCGAGCTGGGACCGGTCGATTTCGGCTTGAGTAGAAGTCATGCGCCGCACCCTAGTGGTCCCGGGCACGGGCCTTTCACGGCCTTTCACCCGGGCGGGCTAGACGGCCCAGAATCCCTCTCCGGTATTCGCCCTGATGTTCGCGTCCTGGTATTCGAGCCGCACAATGCGAGCGTTTTCCGGGATTTCGAACACCACCCACCCCTCTGCCCGCTCACCGACCTCCAGGGAATCGAAGACGATCGGTTTGCCGGTCGTGAGCTCACCCGTGGGCACCACCGCGTGGCGCTGCCCCGCGCCGTCGTGCGCCCACATGCGTCCGAGCGCCCCGTACGAGGCGCCGCCGACGTTGACGAAGGACATCGAGGCAGCGACCCAGCGCCGGCCGGCGGGCGGGGCGAAGTTCTTGTCGGCGCTGATCGCGGGGTCCACGTACGCGCCGAGCAGCACTTCCAGGTGACGGCCGACCTGCGTGCCGTGCACCCGTACGGCGTCACCCACATGGGCGTCCTTCGCGCCCGGCCGGCCGGGACCCGCCTCGCCCCCCGGAGCACCGTCGTCCACCGGGACGGCCGGCACCACGGCCGGGGCGAGGGCGGCTCCCCCGGGAACGCTCTGGCAGGCGGAGCCGCCGAACAGCAGCAGCGGGAGGAGGGCGAGGACGGGGAGGGCGGGCTGGCGCATGCAAGATCCCTTCGGGGACGTATTGCGGCCAGTTTCACGCGCCCGGGCAGGCAATTGCACACACCGACACGAGTGCGGGGAGCGAGTGCGTACGGCTACCTGCCAGCACAATGCGTTCCGGCGGAATACCGCCGTCCGCATCCTCTGGAGGAAGAATGCGCATCTCCCCGCGCCGAATGGCCCTCGCGGCCTTCTCCGCACTGGCCGCCACCACGCTGTTCTGCGCCCCGGCCGGCGCCACCGTTTTCAATCAAGGTATTTCCGTGCACCACGACGCGTACGTCGCGGGCGACGGAACCGTCACCCTTTCCGGGTCCTACCACTGTGAGCAGGCGTCACCCGCGGGGGCGATGCAGATCAAGGCGACCGTCGAGCACGGCGGCGGCCGGCTGAGCATCGGCGCGGAGCAGCCCGTCTGCGACGGCAAGGAGCGCCGGTGGGTGGCCACGGCCCCGGGCCGCTGGGTGGACGTGCGCCCGGGCCACGCGGTGGTCACCGCGGAACTCCAGGAGATCCGCCTCTCGGGCCTGATGCCCAGGTCGGTCGCCACGGTCGCCCAGGACAGGCAGGACGTCGAGGTCCACAGGCACTGAACCCGTGCGCGGCCGCGGCGCTTCCCGGTAGCCGCCGCTACCGGGACCGGCACTCGGGCGCGACGCCGGTCATCGACATGAAGGCCACCGCCTGGCACCCGGGGTCGGCGTGCGGCCGTCCCGTCGTCCGGTTCACGACCGTCGGCACTCCGGCGGCCAGCAGGAGGGCGGCGAGGATGCCCGTCACGGCACCCTTGCTCAGCCTGCGCACAGCTCGTTCCTTTCCATGGTCGGCATCATCACCCCGACCCCTGTCGGCCACAACTCGGCGTGTCCGGGCGGTCACCCCGCGCCGCGGGGTCCGCCGCCGACGTCGAACTCACACCACACGGCCTTGCCGTCACCCCGGGACTCCACTCCCCAGTGCGTGGCCAGGGCGTCCACCAGCAGCAGCCCGCGCCCCGTGGTGGCCGCCTCGCCCGGGCTGCGCCGGCGCGGCCACACGCTGGAGCGGTCCTTGACCCACAACCGGATCCGCCGCACCGGCTCCGGCAGCACCTCCATGGTCAGCACCGCCCCGCCGTCGGTGTGCAGCAGGGCGTTGACCAGCAGCTCCCCGGCCGCCACCTCCACGTCGTCGGCGAGCTCCGGCACACCCCAGTCGCGCAGGGCCTGCCGCAGCGCATAGCGGGCCTCCGAGAGGCCCTCCGGGTCCGCCTGGTGGATGTACTGGTGGATGCGCGGCGCCCGGTGGGTGCCGGGGTCGGGAGCCCTGCGCAGCACCAGCAGCGCCACGTCGTCCCCGGAGCCCCAGCGCTCCCACAGCCGGTCCGAGAGGTGGTCGGCGAGCGCCCCGGCGCCCTGGGGGCCGCTGCGCACCGCGTGGGCGAGGGCGTCCATGCCCGCGGTGATGGTCGTACCGGGCTCCTCCACGAGGCCGTCGGTGCACAGCACGAGCGTCTCGCCGGGGACCAGGTCGAGCTGGGTCTCGGGGAACTCCTCCTGCTCGAAGGCCGAGGCCAGCCCCAGGGGCAGGCCTCCCCGCACGTTGGGCCAGCCCGTTCGCCCGTCCGTGTGGCGGATCAGCGGTCCGAGGTGGCCCGCGCGGACCGCGCGTACGCCGCCCGTCTCCAGATCCACCTGCGCGTACATGCAGGTCGCGAAGCGCTCGGTGTCCAGCTCGGCGAGGAAGCGCGAGGCCCGGGCCAGCACGGTGGAGGGCGGGTGGCCCTCCCCCGCGTACGCCCGCAGCGCGATCCGCAGCTGGCCCATGATGGCCGCCGCGTGCGTGTCGTGGCCCTGTACGTCGCCCACCACGATGCCGACCCGGCTGCGGGGCAGCGCGATCACGTCGTACCAGTCCCCGCCGACCTCCCGCCCGCTCCACGCGGCGTGGTAGCGGACCGCGATCTCCCCGCCGGAGATCTCCGGGATCCGGCGCGGCAGCATGGCCGCCTGCAGGCCCGTCGCGAACTCCCGCTCCTGGTCGAAGAGGAGGGCCCGCTGGAGTGACTGGGCCACGATGCCCGCCAGGCCCAGGCACAGGTTGCGCTCCTCCGGGCTGAACTCCTCGCGGTGCCGGTAGAAGAGGACCAGCCCGCCGATGGCCTTGGCCTGGGCGATCAGCGGCAGGTAGGCGGCGGCGTCGAAGCGGATGCGGTTCAGGTAGTCCGCGAGGAGCGGGAACTCGCCGCCGAGTTCGGCGAGCGAGGTGACGAAACGTGCCTGCCTGGTCAGCACGGCGTGCGAGAGCGGCAGCGAGCCGTCCATCCGAGTGAACCGGCGCTCACTGAGGATCTCCAGCGACTCCCCGCTCAGTGCGATGATCTTCATCGTGCCGCCCTCGACCAGCCCCAGGGCCAGGCCGTCCGCCCCGAGCCGCTCCAGCGCGCCCGCGCCGGTCAGCGCGGCCGTGACGTCGTCGACCGTCACGGCCCGCGACAGGGCCTCGGTGGTCCGCTGCACGATCGTCGTCTGCTGGGCGCGCGCCGCCTCCAGCTTGCGCAGCAGCGTCGCGTGGGCCAGCTCCGCCGCCGCGTCCCGGACGATCCCGGCGATGTGCAGCGCCTGCCCCACGGCGTCCCGCACCACCCGGCCCGTGGTGTGCGTCCACTGGTCGCGGCCGTCGCGCCGGTGCACCGTGAAGTACGCGCCGAACGTCTCCCCGCCCTCCGCCAGGACTCCGGCGATGGTGTCGCGCAGCCGGGCCGCGTCCTCGGGCCGCACGCGCAGCGCGGCGCCCTCCGCGGTGCCGTCGTACTCCTCGGGCTCCAGGTCGAACACGGCCATGGCGGCCGCGTCCAGCGCCACCGTCCCCGTGCCCAGGTCCCACTCGAAGCTGCCCATGCCGTTCAGCGCGAGCCGCTCCCCGGCGTCGGTCACGGGGGTCCGCCGGTCCGGCCCGGGTTGGTCGCGCTCCGCAGCTGCCACCGTCCGCACCCCCTAACGGCCGGGCCAGCACGGCTGGGAGATCAGCCGCTCCCATTCCTCGTCGGGATGGCCCGGAAGGGTGCGCCCGGCTTCCCGCCAGCGCTGGACGACGGAGAGGTAGATCGTGGCCGGGTCGGTGGCGGCGGCCGTCGCGTACGGACCCGTGTACGGGCCGGCGTGCGGTCCTGGGTACGCGGGCCGGTCGTGCCCGGCGGTCGTGGCGGACTGTTCGCCGCGGCTGGCGGGAATGCGTACCCAGCCGCGGCCCTGCGCTCGCTCCGTGCTCATCACGGACCCCTTCTCACCGCGGATCTCGCCGCAGGTGCGTCTTCGGATGCCCTGGGGGTGCCCCCGGGCCGGGCCCGGGGGAAGCAGCCCGGACAAGCCGGGCGGCACCGGAGGAGCCCGGCCGCGGACCCCCGGCACCGAGGCGCTTGCGGACTCCTCTCACCAGTCTCCCCGCCGTGAAGCCCGCGCCGTGCACGAATCGCATGGAAGGGCCGAATGAGGGAGCCGCCAGCAGGCCCGCGAAGAACAGTCCGGGCCACGAGGACTCGAAGCCGGGGCCCAGTTCCGGGGCCCTGCCCTTGCCCACCGTCCTCAGCGCGGCGCGCAGCCCCGCGTCGAGCATGCCGAGCCGGGCGAGATCGGGGGCGAAGCCGGTGGCCGCGATGACGTGGGCGACGTCCAGGACCACCGATTCACCCGCGGGTGTGGTCAGCCCGAGACGAGTCCGCTCGCCCGCCGCCACCGCCCGGTGCAACCGGTGCCCGAGCAGCGCCGGCACGCGCCGCTCGAAGCGGTCCCGCAGCCACCAGGCGCCGGCCGGTCCCAGCGCGGTCGCCGCGATCCGTTCCCGGGTGTGCGCGGGCAGCCGGCGCACCGCCCAGGGCAGCTCCGACCATGCCCAGCTGCGCCAGCCCGTGCCGAGGCCGCTGTGCGGGTCGCGCAGGGCGCGCAGCGGGGGCCGGCTCAACGGCTGCGGGACGGTGTTCCAGTTCAGCCGGGAGCGCCTGGCCACCAGGCAGGGCCTGGCGCCCTGCTCGGCCAGCAGGGCGGCTGTCTCCAGGGCCGCCTGCCCGGCCCCGAGCACGGCGACCTCGCGGCCTGCGAAGCCGGACAGGTCCCGGTGGCCGCTGCTGTGCGAACAGTGGGTGGGCGGGAGGTCCCTCAGCGCCTCGGGGTACTGGGTGAAGGGCATCACCCCGACCGCGACGGCGACCGTCCGGGCGAGCAGGGGCGGCCCCTCGGCGGTGCGGACGAGGAAGCCGTCGCCCTGCGGGGTCACCTCCGTGACGGTCACCTCCTCCACCTGCGGCCCGGCGTGCCGGGCGAACCACATCCCGTACGCGCTGAACGTGCCGATGGGCAGCGGAGTGCCGTGTTCCGCGACAGTTCCGAGGGAGGCGCAGTACTCGGCCAGCGTGTGCCGCCCGTCCGGCGCGGACAGGTTGGAGGACCAGGGCTCCGACTTCAGGTACATGCCCTCGGGCATGTGGTCGCGCCACGAGGCCATGGGCCGCCCCAGCAGCCGTACCCCCAGGCCCGCGCCGGCCGCGTGGGCGGCGATCGACAGCCCGTACGGGCCCGCGCCGATCACCACGAGGTCGTCGATCCGCGTCACGCCCGCTCCTTCGGCACCATGGTTACCTGCCCGGCCCCGGCCGGTCCGGGCCCCCTCAACGGGTCACCAGTTCGTCCGGCTCGGCCGAAGCCTCCGGCGGGAGGGGGCGGGAGGCCTCGGAGGTCACGCCCGGCCGCTCCCGCCCGCGCTGCCGGGGCGCACGGACGACCGCGCGCGCGGTGCGGCGGCCCTGCGCCGGGACACCGCGCAGGACCCGTACCCCCTTGGCCGCGCCGCGTCCCAGGAACGCCGCGAGCATGGCCAGGAACGGCCGGAGGTCGTCCGACGCGAACCAGGCGGCCTCGACCTGCCCCCGCTCGGCACCCCGACCCCGCTCCCCCGCCGGTCCCGGCTTCGGGGGCGCGGTGTCGGCCGCCGGGCGGCGGCACGGCAGCGAACGGCCCCGCACCGCCGCCAGCAGCGCGTAGTTCTCCGCGACGAAGACGCGGCCCGCGCCGCCCGAGGGCTGCGGCACCGGTTGGCCCGTCAGATCCAGGTACATCGCCTGGACCACGTCCAGTCCAGTGGTGTCCGCGAACAGCCTGAACTGCGCGCCCGGGCGGGGGTTGAAGTCCACCAGCCGGAAGACCCCGCGCTCGTCCCGGCGGAAGTCCAGATCCAGGATCCCCTGGTAGCCGAGGCGTTCGGCGAGCCGCAGCGACGCCTCCTCCACGGCCGGGTCCGGCAGCCAGCGCCCCACCGCCGTCAGCCCGGTGCGCACCGGCCAGGACAGCTCCTTGCGGCCCGAGCCGGCGAGCAGCGGGCGCCCGCCGCGGGTGAAGGCGCCGTGGAAGAACCAGTCGGTGTCCGGACCCGCCGGCAGGAACCGCTGGAGCAGCAGCCGGCTCCCCGCCTCCGCGGAGCGCTCGTACAGCCGGCGCGCCTCGGCGGTGGTGCGCACGAGCGTGGTGCTGCGCAGGCCGTCCGCCCGGGCGGGCAGCAGCCAGGGCCGGCTCCACTTGGCCACCACCGGCAGGCCCAGCCGCCAGGCCGCCTCCGCCGCCTCGGCCCCGCTCGCCGGGACCACGGTCTCCGGGTGCGGGACGTCCCACCGTGCGCAGAGCCGCGACAGCTCGGCCTTGTCGGCCACCCGGGCGGGCAGGTTGTCGGGCTGGTGGGGGATCCGGAAACGCTCGCGGAGCATCGGGGCGACCCGGGCCACGGCGATGGCGCTCAGGTCGTCCATCGCGATGAGCACGGCCGGGCGGCCGATCAGCTCCGAGACCCCGGCCAGACACTCCAGCAGGGCCTGGGGCGCCTCCGGGTCCAGCCCGCCGGCCGGACCGGGATGCACGGCGCGCAGGTACCGCGAACGCCCCATGGGACCTCCCCCGGCTTCGACGACGGCATGGACCTCCACGCCCTTGCGGCCAAGGGATCTGACGGCGCCGAGGGTTCCGTGGTGGAACGGATTGCGGTCGAGTCTGAGCACAACGGCGGGCACATGGTTGGCGAACGCGTGCATGGCAACGGTGTCTTTCACCTAGTCGGACCAAGCGGGGGTGGTGTGCAGCTGCTAATGGCCTACGCGGCAGGCACCGAACAGGCCATTCGTCGGATCTGATGCCTAACGTCTTGGGCAAGCACACCGATTCAGGAAAGCTCGGGAGACGCCATGCCCACACCACGCCGCCGACTGGCGAGCACCTGCATCGGTACGGTCACGGCCGGACTGCTCGCCACCGGGGCCGCCCTCGCCGCGCCGGACGAGAACCGGACCGAGGACTCCGCCGCCGCCATGGGTGCCTATCTCGACTACGGCCCCGGCGGGGTGGCCCGCATCCCGCACCTCTCGCGCTGGCTCGGCGGCAGGGAGATCCGGGTCGGCCACACCTATCTCCCCGGCGACCAGTGGGCCGGCATCGAAGGCCGGGTCTCCTTCCTGGAGGACTGGGCGCGGTGGCGCCTCGCCGACGCCGACCGGATGTTCGTCCTCAACGTGCCCATGCAGGCGCGCAACGAGGAGGGGGTGCCCGACCGGCAGGTGGCCCGGCTGATCCGGGCGGGCGCGCAGGGCCAGTACGACGAGCACTTCCGCAGGCTGGCCGAACGGCTCGTGTCGCTGGGCGTGCCGGACACCGTGATCGTGCTCGGCTGGGAGATGAACGGCGTCACCTACACCCACCGCTGCCGCCCCGATCCGGCGAACTGGAAGGTGTACTGGCGGCGCATCGTCAGCGTGATGCGCGCCGTGCCCGGTCAGAAGTTCAAGTTCGACTTCGCCCCGAACCGGGGCACGGACGCGATCGGCTGGACGAAGTGCTACCCGGGCGACGACTACGTCGACATCGTCGGGATGGATTCCTACGACCAGGGGCCCGGACAGACCTTCGACGACCAGATCTCCCAGCCGTACGGGCTCCAGCAGCACGTCGACTTCGCGCGGGCACACCGCAAAGCGATCTCCTACCCGGAGTGGGGCCTGTTCCGGCGCGGCGACAACCCGGAGTACGTGCGGCGCATGCTGCAGTGGATCGCGCAGCACAAGCCGCTCTACCACACCATCACCGACTACTGTCCGCACGGCGTGTGGCAGTGCAAGCAGAACCCCGAGTCCACGAAGGTGTTCCGGGACGCGCTGACCCCCGAGGCGCCCGGCCCGGTGGTCCCGACGCCGGTCGTGCCGACGCCCGTGGTGCCGACTCCTGTGGTGCCGACCCCCGTGGTGCCCACTCCGGTCGCGCCCACGCCGGCCGTTCCCACGCCGCAGGTCCCCACACCGGCCGTTCCCACGCCGCAGGTCCCCACACCGGCCGTTCCCACGCCGCAGGTTCCCACTCCGCAAGTCCCCACGCCGCAGGTCCCGACCCCGCAGGCCCCCACGCCGCAGGTCACCGAGCCCTCGCCGGTGGAAACGAGCCCCGTCGCCCCCAGCCCGGTCCCCCCGAGCCCCGAGGTGCCGACTCCGGTGGCCCCGAGCCCGCTCGTGCCGTCCCCCGTCAGCCCGAGCCCCGAGGTCCCGGCACCCGTCAGCCCGAGCCCGAGCCCCAGCTCCAGCCCGCTGGAGCCGAGCCCCGAGGTCCCCGAGCCCGTCACCCCCAGCCCCGAAGTGCCGAAGCCCTCGCCCGTGACCCCCTCGCCCGTGGTGACGGCGCCCGTCACGCCGGACCCGGCCGTACCCAGGCCCGAGCCCACACCGGCCAAGCCCCTGCCGCAGCCGCAGCAGCCGCCCCTCAACAGCAGGCAGTGGTGCGTACCGATCAACTTCGGCGAGTGGCTGTCCAAGCTCGTCGGCAAGCAGTCGGTCTGCATCAAGCTCGACCTGGGCGACGACTCCGGCTTCTGGCCCTTCTAGGACCTCGCTTCCGGATGTTGCCGGGCCCGGGGCGTCCGGTGCCGCGCCCCGCCGCGTCGTCGCCGGTCGCCGATGCTCCGCGGGGACTTCCTCCTCCGCCCTGCGGTGCGCGGCACCGGACGCCGCTCCCTGATCCGGCCCGATCGGAATGGAGGGCCCCGGACGCGTCATCGCACCCGCAGTTCGTTGAGCCGCGCCCGCCAGTCCCTGGCGGCCGGCAGCGCCTCGCGCAGCGCGTCCACCGCCCGCTCCCGCCCCGTCACCTGTGACTCGTGCAGCCGCAGCAGGGGCGCGAGCGCGCTCGTGGCCATCAGAAAGCGCTGGTTGACGACCGTCCGGGGCCGCCAGTGGTTCTTGTACGGCTCACTGCCCCGCAGGAAGCTGACCACCGGCCGGCCCTCCGCCAGCGCCCGCCGGGCCTCGTGGCGCAGCAGCAGCGTCGCCACGTCCACCTTGCGCGCCCGCAGGTCCGGGTCCGCCCCGTAGAGGTAGCCGCCGCTGAGGCCGGCCGACAGCAGGGTGACGTTGGCCGCCACCACCTTCCCGTCCAGTCGGAACTCCGTCAGCCGTCCCTCCCCCGCCCGCACCATCCGGCGGGTGGCCCGGGTGAGGTGCTCGGCGAAGCGGGGACGCAGGTGCTCCGGGGTCACCCCGCGGCCGCGCCACTGCTTCTCGTGCAGCCGCAGCAGGTTCCTCACCGCGCCCGG
Organism: Streptomyces sp. NPDC046349; assembly: GCF_055587885.1. Classification (NCBI taxonomy): domain Bacteria; kingdom Bacillati; phylum Actinomycetota; class Actinomycetes; order Kitasatosporales; family Streptomycetaceae; genus Streptomyces; species Streptomyces sp. NPDC046349. Next base: position 294,820 of record NZ_JBVJFK010000006.1, on the reverse strand, counting down.
CACTTCCTGCTCGGTGGCCTCGTGCTCCTCGATCCCGGCAGCGTCGGTCTTGCGCAGTTTCGCCCGCACCCGCTGGGCGCCGGAGGAAGGCATCCGCTTGACCAGTTCGTCGAACGGCAGGGTCGGCAGCTCCATGCATGTGGAGTCGGCGAGCCTGCTGCCGATGCCGGGCCACTGCCGGTACAGCTCCTCGGCGGCGGCCCCCGGGCGGACCTCCCGCAGGTCGACCACCGCGCCGCGGGCCGCCCGATGCAGCCCGTGGGCCAGCGCCGGGACGACCTGGGCGGCGTGTTCCGCGGCCACGAGCACGTCGAAGTAGTCGGTGATCGGGCCGCCGAGGGGCACCAGCAGCGGAAGCGGCCGGTGCACGAGCATCAGGGCGGCCGCGCCGACCAGTTCCCCGCCGCGCCGGACGAGGACGATCCGGAGCCGGCCGTCCTTCCCGTACGACAGCCACCAGGAGTGCAGCCAGGCGTGGCTCTGGAAAGGGGTGGCGGTGGGACAGGCGCGGACGAGCCGGTTCCACGGCTCCTCCAGCGCGGCGAACTGCCGGGGGTCGCGGCACAGTGTCACCGACAGGGCCCCGGCGGAGCCCGAACTCATCGCACGGACTCCTTCTCCTTGGCCGAGGCCGGCTCACCCTGCGCGGGAAGGGTGGCGTACTCCTCGGCCACGTGCTCCGCGACCGGAGCGGCCGCGGGCGCGGCCACACCCTCCTCGGGGCGCCGGGCGCGGCCGGGCCGGGCGAGCAGCCACAGGCCGCCCAGCAGCCCGCCGGCGCACAGGCCCACGGCACCGCTGATGGCGGCGGAGGGGGAGGCGGGGTCGGTGGGGGCAACGGCCTGGTTGAAGAGGAGGAGTTGGACGCCGGTGTTCTTGGCGGCCTGGTTGCTGCTCAGCGACAGGGCGTCGGCGACGGCGTTCGCGATGTCGGCGGCCTCGGCGGGGCTCTGGGAGGTGCCGGTGATGGCGATCATCGGGGACTCGGGGGAGGTCTCGGCCCGTACCTGGGTCCGCAGCTGCCGCGCGGTGATGCCCGCGCGGGGCTGCGCGTAGGCGAGGGTGGAACTGCTGGTGGCGATACGGGCGTACGCCTGGGCGAAGCCGAGGGCGGTGGCGGGCTCGGTGGTGTCGTCGGGAACGGCGACGACATAGCTGGTCGCGGCGTACTCGGGGGCCTTGAGCACGCCGTACGCGCCGCCTGCGGCCAGCCCCAGCACGGCGCAGGCGGGCAGCGGCCACCACACGGGGGGCCGGGAGCGCCGCCTGGGCCTCTTCCCGGACCGGTGGTCGCCCTTGCGCTCCGGCTTCTTCTCGGGGTTCTCCGACCTCTCTGACTTCTTCGCTGCGGTGTCGGCCATGGTCGTGCTCGCTTCCTGGAGGGAGGTGGGTTCCGTCGGGTCCCGGCCGGGACCCCTTCGGGGGTGGGGATCAGCCACGGGCGCCCGGCGTCTGCCGGGGCGAGCCGGGGCAGGGCACCGTGAGTCCCGCCGCCGGGCGCGGCGCGGGGTCCGGCGCCGCAGCGGCGGACGGGTCCGGTGCGGGGGCCGCGACGGGGCCCGGCGCCCGCGGGCCCGGCGCGGAGCCCCGGGCCGTCGCACCCGGTGCGGCCGAGAGGGCCAGGTCGTACACGTCCAGCAGCCGGCTCGCGCTGCGGCCGATGTCGTAGCGGCGCACGACCGGCGGCGGGGGCAGTCGGCGTACGCCCGCCTCCATGTGGCCGCGAAGCGCGGCGACCAGTTCCTCCGTGCCGGTGCCGATGCGGCGGGCTCCGGGGGCCTCCGCGGCGGGCAGGTCGTCGATGGCCGGACAGGTCACGTGCAGGACCGGAAGTCCGGCGGACAGCGCCTCGACGACCGCGAGCCCGAAGGCCTCCTCCCGCGACGGCGAGACGAAGACGTCCATGGCGGCCAGCAGGGCCGGGATGCCGGGGGTGCGGCCGTCCGTGCTGTCGCCCAGCGGGTCCCGCTCGCCCAGCAGGTGGATGCGGCTCTGGGCGCCCGACTCGGCGGCCAGCCGGCGCAGCCTTGCCCGCTCCGGGCCGTCCCCGGCCAGCAGCAGGTGCGCGCCCGGCAGCGCGGCCACGGCCCGCACCAGCACGTCGAACCGTTTGCCCGGGACGAGCCGGCCGACCCCGCCGACCACGAAGGCCCGCTCGGGCAGCCCGGTGCGGGCCCGCGCGGCCCGGCGGACGCCCTCGTCGAAACGGAAGCGGACGGCTTCGATCCCGTTGGGTACGACGTGGATCCGCTCGGCCGGCACCCCCCATCCCTCCAGCCGGGCGGCGACGGTGTCCGACACGGCCACGGTCGCCGCACCCAGGCGCTCGCTGGCGAGGTAGAGGGCACGGACCCCGCCCGAGAGGGGGCGGCCCTCGATCTCGCCCTCGCCGAGGGAGTGCTCGGTGGCGACGGTCGCCCCGGTGCCCGCGAGCCTGGCCGCGATCCGCCCGTACACGCAGGCCCGGTACAGGTGCGTGTGCACGAGGTCGTACCGGCCCCGGCGGATGAACCGAGCGAGCCGCGGCAGCGCCCCCAGGTCCCGGTTGCCGCGCATCCCCAGGTGCACGACCCGTACGCCGTCGGCGCGCAGCCCCTCGGCCACCGGCCCGGGGTTGGTCAACGTCAGCACGTCGCAGCGCATCGGCATGTGCCGCAGCAGCAGCCGCAGTTGCTGCTCGGCGCCGCCGACGCCGAGGCCGGTGATGACGTGCAGGGCCTTGACCACCTCGATCGGCTTCACCGGTGCACCGCCCGCCGCAGCTCGCGGACCCGGTGGCGCAGCTGCTTGACCCGCAGCCGGGTGCCGGCGTCGGCCTGGCTGACGTGCGTGCGCGGCAGGGCGTGCGGGCCGGCGAGCCGCCCGGGGGCGATGGCGCAGGCGTATCCGTAGCCTGCCGCGCGTGTCGCGTCGACGACCCGGGCGTCGAGGTGTCCGTAGGGGTAGCAGAAGCCCTCGGGCAGGGTTCCGGTCAGCTCGCGCAACAGATCCCGGCTGCCGCGCAGTTCCTGCTGGAGCACGTCGTCGGCGGTGGCGGTGAGGTCCTGGTGGAGCAGGCCGTGCGAGCCGATCTCCTGTCCGGCGGCGGCGACTTCGCGGACTCCCTCGGCGGTGAGCAGGGACTTGCGCGGTCCCAGCGGGTCCCACACGTTGTCCACGCCGAGGCGTCCGGGCAGCACGAACAGGGTGGCGGTGCAGTCGTGGCGCTGGAGCAGCGGCAGCGCGTGGGTCAGGAAGTCGGTGTAGCCGTCGTCGAAGGTGAGTCCGACGAGCCCGGCTCCGCGTCCGGCGGCCCGGGCCCGCAGCAGTTCGCCGACCGACACCCCGCGCAGGCCCCGGGAGCGCAGCCACAGCAGCTGCGCCTCCAGCGCGTGCGGAGTGACGGTGATCCCGTAGGGGTCCTCGGCGGGGTCGGTGAACTCGGCGACCGAGTGGTACATCAGGACCCACGGCGATGCGGTCCGGCGGGCGGGGACCACCACGGCGGGGGCCGTGTCGGTGTCAGCGGGCATTGCGGAACCTCTGCGTGAACTGGGAGATCTGACCGGGCAGGGCGGTGACTTCGAGGGCGCGTATGGCCATGCCGGTGGCGCCGAACATGGCCGGGACGAGCAGGCAGCCGAGTCCGGCGCTGAGCAGCGGATCGGGGATCATCGGGCCGGCGATCCAGCCGGTGGCACAGGCGGCGACGGCGGCCACCGCGAGCCGTCCGATGCTGACGGCGACCCGGCGGACGTGGATGGCGATGATCCGCGGGCCGATTCCGGTGAGCAGCAGGGCTGCGGCGGTGGAGATGCCGGCGGCGTTGGCGGCGGCGATCCCGTAGGTGCCCCACCAGCGGACGGCGAAGGCTCCGGCCACGATGTTGACGAGCAGTCCGGCACCCATCGCGAGCGCCGGGAACCAGGTGGGCCGGGCGGTCGAGAAGAAGGGCCGGGACAGTGCCCCGACGAGGCAGTGGCCGAGCAGCCCGAGTCCGTAGACCCGCATGACGGAGGCGGTGGCGCGGGTGTCGTCGTGGGTGAAGGCGCCCCGTTCGAAGAGGACCTGGATGATCTGGGGGGCGTAGCCGATGACGAGTGCGGTGCCCATCAGGACGGCGAGCGAGGCCAGTGCCAGGTCCCGCTCCACACGGCGGCGGGCCTTCTCCCGCTCGCCACCGGCCATGGCCTGGGCGACGACGGGGAAGGTGACGGTGCAGATCATCAGCGACAGCACCATCGGCATCTGCGCGACCTTCTGCGCGTAGTTGAGGTGGGAGATGGCCCCGGACGGGAGCGAGGCGGCCAGGAACCGTTCGACGAGCACCTGCGACTGGCGGAAGACGGCGAAGAGGATGACGGGGGCGATGACCCCGAAGGCGATGAGGGTGGGGCGGTCGCGGTCGCGCTGGCTGCGCGGGGCGGCGGCCCGTTTGGCCCGGGGCGGGCCGAAGCCCACGTTGCGGACGAAGGCGGGGAGCTGGACGAGCGCCATCAGCAGTCCGCCGACGGCGACGCCCGCGGCGGCGGCCCGCACACCCCACAGGGTGTGGAGGGTCACCATCGTGCCGATGATGCCGACGTTGTAGGAGACGTAGATCGCGGCGGGTGGCAGGAAGGAGCGGTGCGCGCGCAGTGCGGCACTGAAGTAGCCGGCGATTCCGAAGGAGAGCACGGTCAGCGCGGTCAGGCGGGTGCACTCGACGGCCAGTGCGGGGTCGGGCAGGCCGGGCGCGAGCACGGCGACGACGGCCGGCGCGGCCGCGACGAGGACGGCGGCTACGAGGGCCAGGAACACGACGAGCCGCGGCAGGGTCGCCCCGACCAGCAGCCGTACGGGGTCCTGCGTGCGGGCCTCCCTGCGGGTCAGCCCGGCCCGGGCGGCGGCCCGCCGGGCCAGGGCGTGGCTGAAGGCCGGGACCATCAGCAGCGCCATGGCGTCCTCGATCAGCAGCGTCGAGGCCATTTCCGGGACGGTCCAGGCGATGAGGAAGGCGTCGCTGTCGTGCCCGGCGCCGAAGAGGTGCGCGATGGTCTGGTCGCGCACCAGCCCGAACAGGGCCCCGGCGGCGGTGAGCCCGGCGGTCACGGCGGCGGCCTTGGCCAGGAACCGCCCGAGGGGCGCCCCTGCGCCTGCGGCGGGCTCGGCAGGTCGGCTCCCGCCGGGTCCGGCGGGAGCGGCAGGGGCGGCGGGGCCGCCCCGGCGGGCACGTCCGAACCGGCTCCCGTCGGGGGCGGCGGTGGATCCGCCGCGGCGCCGGGCCGCACCGGGCCGGCTCCCGCCGGGAGCCGCGGACACGGCCGGCTCCCCCACCCGGCGCTCGCCGCCGGCGGGTGCGCTCGTGGTGCGCGCCGCCACCCGCACGCCGAGACCCGCCGGGGCGCCGCCGGGATACCCGGCGGCGCCGAACAGCGGCGCCCGCACGGCGGGGGCGCCGCCCGGCAGGCTTCCGGCGACGAACCCCGGGTCCGCCGGAAGCGGTGCGGCCGCACCGCGGGGCGGCCGGACTCCGCCGCCGCACCGCGCAGCGCCCGGTACCGGCGCCGCCCGATCCGGTGTCGCCCCGCGGCCGGTGCGGCCCGACCGTCCGGAGGCCGCCGGAACCGCCGTGCCGGCCCCCGGGCCCGGCTGGCCGCCGGGCGCCCCGTCCGCGGGCGCGTTCGGCAGGTACCCGGCAGAGCCGCACGGGTTCTCCCGCGCCGGTGGTTCACCGAACGGCAGGGCAGGGGCGGGTGCGGCCGGGACGCGGGTGTGGCCCGCCCCGGCCGGAGGGCCGGAGGCGGGCCGCCAGGGCGTGGTGTCCGTCACCGGCCGCTCGAACTCTCGGGGACGGGGCCCGGTGCACCGGTGCCGGCGCCGATGGCGCCGCCGGTGCTTCCGGGCGCCCTCCCCCGGGCCTTCGCCGGGCCCGGGACGGCCCCGGGTCCGGTGACGGCACCGCGCAGCGGATCCGCGCCGCCGGGGGAGGGCAGCGCCCACCAGGCCGCCAGGCCGACGATCACGCCCGTCAGGACGGTGGACGGGCCGCCGATGTCCGCGTAGAGGAAGTCGGTCAGCTGCCACACGAGCAGCCCCGTCGCGATGAGCCCGCAGTCCCGCATCCGCGTCCCGGCACCGGAGGCGAGCCGCCGCAGTCCCGCCACCAGCAGGGCCGCCCAGCCGCCCGCCAGCGCGACCAGTCCGATCAGTCCCTGCTCGCTCAGGATCAGCAGGTACATGTTGTGCGGGGAGAGCAGCGGCTGGCGGATGTATGCCTGGCCCGCACCGGCGGTGTCGCTGCCGGAGGAGAGCCCGAGCGAGGCGTGGCCGTCGCGGTGGGCCGGGAAGCCCTTGAGTCCCACGCCCGCCGCCGGCCGCTCGCGCCACATCGACTCGGCGGCGGCCCACATCGTGTAGCGGTCGGTCACCGACTGGTCGGGGGCGCTGGAGACCTGGGTGATGGAGGTCAGCCGCTCACCGACCATCTCGGAGCCGACGCCGAGCCCGCCCACCAGGACCACCCCGGCTGCGGCCAGCGCGGCGAGCACGGTGAGCGCCCGCCGGATCCCGGCCAGCGCCATCACGAGCAGGGCCGCGCCGAAGGTGGCGATCCACGCGCCGCGGCTGAACGACAGCACCAGTGGCAGGACGAGCACCAGGGCGCAGCCCGCGGCGATCCGGCGCAGGCGTGCGGGCAGGCCGGGGGCGAGGGCGGCCGCGGTCGCGACGATCAGGCCGTAGGCGACGACCGTGGCCATGCCCATGACGTCGCCGGGGCCGAAGGTGCCCACGGCCCGGACGTCCTCGCCCTGGTAGGAGGCGCCGGTGTGGGTCGCATACTGCACGACCCCCACCGCGCCCTGCACCAGGGCGAGGACCACGAAGCAGCCCGCGGCCAGCCGGAACTCCCGCGCGTCGCGCACCAGCAGCACCACGGCCGCCGGGACCAGCACGAAGACCTGGAGGTAGCGGACGAAGCCCGGCAGAGCGGCGTACGGGTCCCCGGCGGTCACCGTCGCCACCGCGAGGCCGGCGGCCGGCGCACCGAGCACGAGGACGCCGAGCGGGGTCAGCGCCCTCACCCGGCCGCGCAGTGCCTGCACGGCGCAGACGAGGACCAGCAGCAGCGAGGCGGCGTCGGCGGGGCCGACCTTGCCGGAGGCGGTCGCGTCCCCGGCCGGGAGCGGGGCGAGCAGGAACAGCACGGTCGCGGCGAGCGGCAGCAGCGGCCAGTGCCGGCGCAGTGTGCCCGGCACGTCCGGCCGGGCCCAGTGCCCTGGGGCGGCGAGGCTCATCAGCTGCCTCCCAGCCGGAAGCGGAAGAAGGAGGCCGCGGTGCGGGCGAGGATCCACAGGTCCTGCCACAGCGACCAGGTGTCGATGTAGTGGTTGTCGAAGCGCGCCCGGTCCTCGATGGAGGTGTCCCCCCGCAGGCCGTTGATCTGGGCGAGGCCGGTGATGCCGACGGGCATCCGGTGACGGGCCTCGTAGCCCGGGTGCACGGTGGAGAACTTCGCGACGAAGAAGGGCCGTTCGGGGCGGGGGCCGACCAGGCTCATGTCGCCCCGTACGACGTTCCACAGCTGGGGCAGTTCGTCGAGGGAGGACTTGCGCAGGAAGGAGCCGACCGTGCTCATCCGGCAGTCCCCGGCGACGGTCCAGCGGGTGGCGGACTCGTGCGCGTCGGCGCGCAGCGTGCGGAACTTCAGCAGGGTGAAGGGGCGCCCGTACAGGCCGACCCGTTCCTGACGGAAAATCACCCCCGGTCCGTCCCAGAGGCGTACGGCCGCCGCGCAGAGCAGCATCACGGGTGCGGCGGCCACCAGGGCCACCAGGGCGAGCGCCGAGTCGATGGCCCGCTTGGCCCAGCGCTCCAGCGGCCGGGCCGGGCGCGGCAGCAGCGGCTGCACGGCGTATCCCCACAGCTGGTCGGCGGGGTGGGCCAGCCGCATCCCGGTGATCTTGGCGGTGCCGGCCGGGTCCGCCAGCCACAGCCGGCAGCCGTGGTCGTGGAAGAGCCGGACCAGGGAGGCGGTGCGCTCGTCGGCCTCGGGCGGGCGGGTGAACACCGCGTGGCGGACGGAGTTCTGGATGACTGCGCGCCGGATGTCCTCGGGGGTGGACAGGACCGGGAGGGCCCCGGTGTCCCCGTCGGCGGGGGTCCCGGTGTCGGCGAGCCCGACCGGGCGCAGGCCGAACTCGGGGCGGCCGTGGAGGGCGGCGGCCACCGCGCTCGCCCCCGCGCCGGGTCCGACCACGAGGGCGGAGGCGGGCCGGCGTACGGCGGCGCGGCGGTGCAGCTGGTTGGCGACGCCCCGGCCCGCGCAGACCAGTACGGCTTGCAGGCACACCGCGGTGAGCAGTGCGCTCCACCCCATGGCGCGCGCGGGGTCGAAGGCGGCCGCGACGGCGGCGGCCGCGCACCACAGGACGGTGGAGCGCCCCACCAGCGCGGGCAGTTCGAAGAGGGCGGAGGGGGCGAGCCGCGGCCGGTACAGGCCGGCATGCGCGTGCAGGACGACGAGCAGGGCGGGCAGCGCGGCGACGGCCGGCGCGGCCGCCGGGCCGGGCAGCACCGGTCCGGGCAGGGTGGCCGCGGTGACCACGGCGGCCAGTGCGTCGGCGGTGAGCAGGGGGAGCACCCGGCTGCGGCGGCGGACGCGCTGCGGGCGTACGGCGGACCGGGCCCGGTCGACCCGGGGCCCGCGCGGCGGGTGGATGGCGGTCGCGGAACGGCGGGCTGCTGCGGGCGCGGGCGCGAAGGCGCTGCTGCCGGGCCCTGTGCCGCCCTGCCCGGTGTGCCGGGCGGGTGCGCTGTCCATCGTCATCGGCTGATGCGCTCCTGGTTCAAGGGCCGGGGCCTGCCCAGCAGTTCGTGGTACAGGCCGCTGACCGCGTCCGTGGTCCGCCGCACGTCGAAGTCGGTCCGGGCGTGCTGCCGGGCCTGCTCCCCCAGTTCGGCGAGGAGCCGCGGCTCGGAGAGCAGCCGTCCCAGGGCTCTGGCCAGGGCCGGAGGGTCCTCCGGCGGCACCAGGCACAGGCGTCCCCGGCCGGGCGGCAGGCTCTCCCGGGCACCGCTGACGTCGGAGACCAGGACCGGCCGGCCGCAGGCCATGGCTTCGAGCGGGGCGAGCGCCATGCCTTCCCACCGCGACGGCAGTACAACGAGATCGGCGGCCCGAAGCCACGGTCGGATGTCGGCAGCGGCGCCGGCGAAGTGCACGCTGGTGCCGGACAGCGCCGCGGTGCGGCGCAGCCGTTCGGTGTCGGGGCCGTCCCCGACGAGGGCGAGGCGGGCCGTGGGGACGGTCGCGAGCACCTCCGGCCAGGCCTCCAGCAGGATGTCCTGGCCTTTCTGGGCGCAGATCCGGCCGACGCAGACGGCGAGCGGCCCGCCGGCCGCGAAGGAACGGGGCAGCGGCAGCGCCGCGCGGGACTCGGCCCGGTCCTGGGCCGGGTCCGGTGCGCCGGGCCGGAAGTGGTCGAGGTCCACGCCGTTGCGGATCACCGTCCAGCGGGCGGTGATGCCCTCGCTCTCGCCCGCGCGGCGCTCGGCCTCGCTGACGCAGAGCACCCGGTCGGCCCAGCGGGCGCCGTACCTCTCCCAGCGCAGGGCGAGCGCGGCGGTGGCTCCGCCGACGGCGTCGAAGGACCAGGCGTGGGGCTGGAAGACGGTGGGCAGCGTCCCGCGCGCGGCGAGCCGTCCGGCCAGTCCGGCCTTGGCGCTGTGGGCGTGCAGCAGGTCGGGCCGGACGCGTCGCAGCAGCCCGCGGGCGCCGGCCAGTTCGGCGGGCAGCCCCGGGCCGGGGGCCCGGCCGGCCCGCCAGGTGAACACCTCGGCCCCGGCGGACCGGGCCGCGTCGCCGAGCGTGCCGCCGGGCGGGCAGCCGACGACGGCGCGGAGGCCCTCCGCGGTCTGGGCGCGGACGAGGTCGGTGACGACCCTGGCCACACCGCCGTCGACGGGTTGCACGAGGTGGAGGACGGTCGTGGGCTGTGCCGCCCGGGAGTGCGTGAGCACGTGGAGTGGTCTCCTGCGTTCAGCGGCGCGCGTCTGTCTGAACGAAGAGCACACCGAGGAAATGACCCTGACTTTCGCCCGTGAACCTGAAGTTCAGGCTGCGGGCACCACCGGACAGGGCGGGACTCAGGTCGAACACGTCCGCGTCATATCCGAGATTATTCATATGATCCGGCTGTCGCACGAAGGATTGGCCGCCGAATTCCGTGATCGTGGAATTCATGACGTCGTTGAAAGGGTTTTCGCCGTCGCTGAGGCTCACCCGGCGGCCACTGTCGGCCGTCACGGTGAGTGAGTCCCCGAGAGTGCCCCGGTCCCCGTCGTACGCGACCACGCCCACCCGGCCCGCCGAGCCGGCCGGCGCGTCCAGGCCCTCGATCCCGACCGTTCCGTCGCCCGCCCGGGCGGCGAGCGACTCGAAGCCGTCCCAGAGGGAGATCCGGCGCAGCGGCTCCTGCGGGTGCTCGTAGGCGACCACGAGCGTCCAGCCGCCCCAGGCGCCGACCTCGGAGTGGCCCATGGCGATGTTCAGCTGGGAGACCGTCCACATCCCCGCGCCGCCCTTGCGGACCAGCGGGGTCACGTCCGCGGAGGCCTGATAGGCGTCGCTGCCCGCGTCCGTGCGGTGGCCCATCACCGTGTCCGCGAGGACCTCCTTGTACTCCCCGCCCGGCTCGGCGACCAGCACCCGGCCGTTGTCCTCCGGCGGCTTCTGCTCGCCCACCCGCAGGTTCCCGCCCCAGTAGAGCCTGGCGTACGAGACCTTCGCGCCCTGCGGGACCTTGAGTTCGGCCCGGGTGGAGTTGTAGGTGTCCGGGTCCTTGTCGACCTCGCTGTAGAACATCTCGTACTCGCCGTTGACCCCCGCCGCGCCCCGCTTGACCTCGACGCACGGCTCCGCCTGCGGGGACTCCTCCTTGCGGCAGCTGATGCCCGAGTTGGAGGCGCGGACCAGCCCGCCGTGCTGCACGGCCTGGTAGCGCTGGGTGAACGGGACGCGGGGCAGCTCCTTGGGCGCGGGTGCCGCGGCGGCCGCCGAGGGAGTGTTCACGGAAAGTGCGAGGCAGGACAGCAGGCCGAGCGCGCCGAGGATTCTGCCGGAGGAACCCATGACCTGTCTCCAATTTTCGATCAAGGGGACAAAACAGGAGTGCACTTTGTCAGAAATCGGGCTGGAAATCACGCCGGACTCGCTCGTACGGCCTTTTGGGCGATAGCACGCACCCTGGCAACGGGCGGGTCGTTATGAGCTGCACCATTGTTCGAACCGAAAGGAAATACGCAGATGAAGAAGAGGCTGGTGCGCGTCACCACCATCGCCGCCGCGGGTGTCGCCGTGCTGATGGGCGGCGCGGGCCTCGCCTCCGCACACGGCGGGGGCGGTGCGACGGCCGAGGGCCTCGCGGCCGGCTCCCCCGGTGTGGCGAGCGGCAACCTGGGCCAGATCCCGGTCCACGTACCCGTGAACGTCTGCGGCCTGACCGCGAACCTCGCCGGCGCGCTGAACCCCGCGTTCGGCAACACGTGCGTGAACGCCTGAGCGTCAATCACGCCGCCCGAAACGGCTGCATCCGAGTGAAGCCGCGCAACCCGAGCCGGGTCGCCGCCGTTGATCCGGGTGCTCCGCTACCGGGCAATCCTGCAAAAAAGGGACGACAATGATCAAGAAGATGATGGCCTCGGCCGCGGTTGCCGCCTCGGTCGTGGGCATGGGTGCCGCGATGGCCCCGCAGGCGATGGCGGTCGGCAACGACAACGGCATCAACACCGTCAACGGCAACAACTCCGCGCAGATCTACGGCAACCAGGCCACCTACGGCAACATGAGCCCGCAGATGGCGCTCATCCAGGGCTCCTTCAACAAGCCCTGCATCGCGCTGCCCGCGAAGGCCAACGTCCAGTCCGTGCTGGCCCTGGTCAACGTCGGCGTCCAGGACATCCCGGTCCTGTCCAGCCCGCAGAACCAGCAGTGCACCGAGAACTCCACCCAGGCCAAGGGCGACGAGGCTCTCTCGCACATCCTCAGCAACATCCCGATCCTCTCCGGCAACGCCTCCGCCGGCAGCTGATCGCACCCCGCGCCCGCGAGGCCGCCGCACCTTCGGGTCGCGGCGGCCTCGCCGCATGTCGGACGGATCCGCCCTCCGGAATTCGCGGCGCAAATCACCGTCCGATCGGCCGCCGGAATTACACCGGGCGTCGGGGTGAATTTCCGGAGGATCGCCGAAAAGGCGCGGTTTCTTTTGCCCCGACTGCTCGTTGTTGATTCTGCAGCGGATACGCCTCTGTGGGAAGGATCGAAAAGAAAATGACGTACAAGAAGGCAGTGGTGCTGGCCGCCGGCGCTCTGATGGCCGCCGGTGCCGCCTCCCCCGCCATGGCCGACTCGGTCGCCGCCGGCACGGCCGCGGGCTCCCCCGGTGTCGCCTCCGGCAATGTCGCCCAGATTCCGGTCAACATCCCCGTCAACATCTGCGGCAACAGCGTCAACATCGTCGGGCTGCTGAACCCCGCGTTCGGCAACACCTGCGTCAACGCCTGACGCAGCGCGTGCGCCCGCAAGGGCAGACCTCCTCGAAGGTGGCCTCGGAGTGCACGGCGGTGCACTCCGAGGCCACCTTCGATTCACCACCGGCGCCTGCCGGTAGACAGGGAAGGACCCATGCGACAGGTACTGAGCCGACAGGTACTGGGCAAGGGCATGCTCACGGCGGCAGCCGCGTCGAGCCTGTTGTCGATCGCGACCGGGGCGGCCTACGCGCACACCGGTGCCACGGCCGAGGCCTCGCATTCGCCGGGGGTGCTGGCCGGCAACAGCGTCTCGGTACCCATCACGTTCTCCCCGAACGTGTGCGGCAACAGCGTGGACGGCGGTGCGGCCCTCAACCCCGCCATGGGGAACACCTGCGCCACCGGCGGCGGATCGCACACCGGCGCGGGCCGCGACTACGAGCGCTACCTGAGCCCCGAACAGGCCGAGGCCTTCGAGCGCTACCTCGACGAGCGCGCCGGCCGCCACGCGGTCCCGGAACAGCGCCAGGAGACGCGGCCGTACGAGGTGCCGCGGCAGCAGGTTCCGCAACCGGAGACGGCACCGCCGGATCAGGCCCGTCCGGATCAGGCCCGGCCGGAGGCCCCCCGGAAGGAGGGTCCCCGCCACGCCAAGCCGCGCCACGAGGAGCCCCGTCACGAGGACGGCTACGGCAGTCCCGGCGGGCAGGAGGCCCGGGAGGAGGAGTGCGACGACCACCCCGCACCGCATCCGCCGGCACACCACGCGCCGCCCGCACCCGAGCACCCGCACCCGAAGCCGGAGCCGGTGGAGGACCACCCGGCCCCGCTGCCCGCCCCGCAGCCGGTCCAGGAGGCTCCGGCGCCGCCCGCGGAGCAGCCCGTACCGCTCCCCGCGCCGGCACCCGCCCCGCAGCCGTCGGCCGCGGAGGCCCCCAAGCCGCTGCCCGCCCCGCAGCCGCCGGCCGAAGAGGCCCCGCACACACTGCCCGCCCCCGCGCCGGGCCCGGCCCCCGTGGTCGAGGAGGAGGCGCCGCCCGCGCCGCCGCACGGCAGCCACCGCGTGGAACGCCCGGCGCCCGCCCCGGTCCCCGAGGCCGCGCCGCCGGCGGACCAGCCGCCGGCCGCCCCCGGCGGCGACACCTCCCTCCACGTACCGCCGGCCCCCGCACCGGCGCCGGAGTCCGCCCCCGGGGCCGCGCCCGCCCCGGTCCCCGCGCCCGCTCCGGCCCCCGCACAGGCGGGTACGCCTCAGCTGGCCGAAACCGGCGCGGGTCAGCCCGCGGCCGCAGCGGCCCTCGCCTCGGCGCTGATCCTGGGCGGCGCCATTCTGTACCGGCGCTCGCGCGCCGCCTGACCGGCAATACCGGTAATCGGAAGACATGTCGGCCGGAGAATCCCTCGTCGGATTCTCCGGCCGCTGTCATGTACTCGCGCTTTCGCTCGCGCTTTCGCGTTTCCAGGGCGCCCGGGAATCGTTACGCATGGCGAAAGGGGCGCGCCGGTCGCCGCCCACGCCTCTGTCCACGAAAGAAGAGGATTTCGATAATGAAGCTCACGAAGGTCGCCGCTGTCGTCGTCGGCTCCGTCGCCGCCCTCGGCGCCTCCGGTACCGCGTTCGCCGCCGAGCCGGCGGCCGCGATGCCCCCCATGAGCCTGACCGGCGGGGTGACCCAGACACTGGACGCCGTCGCCCCCGTCACCGAGAACCTTCCGCAGACGGTGGGCAACGGCCTGGCCGAGCAGGGCGACACCGTCAACAAGGTCGTGGGCACCGCCCAGAAGGTCAACAAGGTCCGCAACGACGTCCCCGGCACCGTCCTCGGCCTCGCGAACGGCGCCACCCAGGCATCGCCGATGCTGGGCGGCGTACAGCTCAACGGCGGCAAGGGCTGAATCCTTCCGGTCACAGCACCGGATCCGGCGGGTCCGCCTCCCCCACCTGCCGACAGGACTGTGGGCGCCACCGGCAAGGCCGGGGCGCCCACTGTCAGTTGCTGCGACCTACGTCAGTCGTTGACGCAGACGTTGCCGAACGCCGGGTTCAGCAGGGCGATCACGTTCACGGTGTTGCCGCAGACGTTGACCGGGACGTGCACCGGGACCTGGAGCAGGTTGCCGGAGAGGACGCCGGGGGAACCCACGGCCGCGCCCTCGGCCGACGAGTCGGCGACGGCGGAGCCGGCGGCACCGGCCGCGGCGAGACCAGCGGTGGCCAGGACCAGGGCGGCCTTCTTGGCAGAGTTCATGGGAAGTGCACCTTCTGTTCGACGTTCCGCCCCGCTCCGGGGCTCACACCGAGCGAAACGGTCCACACTCCCAGACGACACGGCTTCGCGCACGAACAGACCTGTTCGGCTCAATCGCCGTCACCGTGTTGCCGTTCCGGTCCCGTTACGGGAGGGCGGGCAGCTGGACGTCGGGGATCTCCACGTCGGGGATCTCCGGCACGAGTTCGACCGGCGCCGCCGGATCGGGCAGCGCCGGCGGGGTGAGCGGCACCTGCGGGAGCTCGACCCCGGGGATCTCGGGGAGCTGCACCCCCGGAATGCTCGGCAGGTTGATCTCCGGCAGCTTGATCTCGGGAAGCTCGATGTCCGGGATCTTGATCTCCGGCAGGGTGACGCCCGCCGGCAGCAGGGCCTTGATCTGCTCGAGGAGCCCGTTCACGAGGTCGTCGATCGGGCCCGACGGGGCCGCCTTGGTGGACACCGCATCGGGCCCGGAGTCGAGAGCGCTCGCGGGTGCCGCCGCGCCGGTCAGTATGACGACGGCGAGCGCCGAGGGGACGAGGAGGCGGGCGCGGGACGGCTTCGTGCGGTGCATGGGGGTTCCTTCGCGGGGGGACACGGGGACACGGGAGCGGCCCGGACCGGACCGCTCCTTGACTCACCGTGGGAACACCCCGTACGGAGCGCAACAGGAAGCCGGGCGATGGGGGCCGCGTACGGGCTTCGCGCACCTGTCCGCAGGCGGCTCACCCGGGCTGGGTAAAACATCGGGACGCGCGGGCCGTTTGAGTGAAGCAGCGGAACCAACCCCCGGCCGGGCAGTTGATCAGGGCGCTCCATCAGCGGGCACTCGTGCGACAAAAGGATCAAGATGTTCAAGAAGTTCATGACCGCCGCCGCGGTTACCGCCGTTGCCGTCGGCGCGGGCGCTGCTGCCGCTGCCCCGGCCATGGCCATCGGCAACGACAACGGGGTCAACACCGTCAACGGCAACGGTGCCCAGCAGATCTACGGCAACCAGAAGACCCACGGCGACCAGAGCCCGCAGCTCAGCCTGGTCCAGGGCTCCCTGAACAAGCCCTGCATCGGCCTGCCGGCGAAGGTCAACGCCCAGTCGCTGATCGCCGCGCTCAACATCGGCGTCCAGGACATCAACGTCCTGTCCAACCCGCAGAACCAGCAGTGCACCGAGAACTCCACCCAGGCCAAGGGCGACGAGCCGCTCTCCCACATCCTGGACAACATCCCGGTCCTGTCCGGCAACGCCTCCGTCGGCAGCTGATTTCCGCTCCCCCCGCCCCGCGCGAGGGTCCGGGCCGACGGGCCCGCGGAAGTGTTGCGACAGGGCCCCGGCAGCGTCCAGCTGCCGGGGCCCTCGCACGTGCCGCGCACGCGGCGGTCAGCCGGTCCAGAAGTCCCACCACCGGGTGAGGACAAGCATCCCGATCACCCCGATGTGCAGGGCGGGCGGGGCCCAGCCGAACTCGCTGACGAAGGTCCGCAGCGGACCGGGGGCCGGGAGCGCCCGCGTACGGACGTTGTGCGCGGTGACCGCCCAGAACATCAGCAGGGTCGCCACCCAGGCCAGGCAGCACCACAGGCAGAGCGCGTTGATCTCGTAGAGCGACTGGACCATGAGCCAGCTGCAGAAGCCGACGCCGAAGAGCGTGCCGGCGTTCAGTCCGAGCCAGAACCAGCCACGGTAGCGGGGGCCCGCCAGGGCGCCCGCGCCGACGCAGACCACGACGGCGTAGGCGACCAGTCCCAGCATGGGATTGGGGAAGCCGAAGGCCTGCGCCTGCTCGCTCTGCATCACGCTGCCGCAGGAGACCACCGGGTTGAGGCTGCACGCGGGCTTGAAGTTCGGGTCCTCCAGCAGGAGGAACTTGTCGAGGGTGATCACCCATGAGGCCAGCACGCCGGCCGCGCCGGTGACGGCCAGCAGCCAGGCCAGGCCCCTTGGTACGGCGTCCCGTTCGCCTGCGTCTGTGCTGCGGGCCCGCCCCTGCTGGCGCGGGACGCCCACTGTATTCGTTGCCATGTGGCCCATATTCCCCCGTCTCCACCCAGAGCGGACCCAACCATGCGCATTCGCACGCAAGTTGACCTGAAGGTGTGGCGGGAACCTCCGATGCTTCCCGGACGTTTTACCGAACCCCGGACGTGATGTCAGAGCCAGGGGTTACGTTGAGCTTCCGCGAAGTGACAAGCTGCGACGGCCTGGAGACCCACCTTGAGCGATCCGTACGAGACAACCGGGGCGCACCTCGACCGACTCCTCGGCCGCGCCCTCAACTCCTTCGACCTGCCCGACAGGTTGGTCGAGCGCCTCGGTACGGCGCTCGCCCACAGCTCTTCGCTCCACACCACCCACCACAACCCGGCGGCCGGCGTCTGGCGGGAGACGCACCGGCACACCTACCTGCTGGCCGACGGCGGTTCGGCCTCGCTGTGGGAGCTGTCGTACCGGCCGGAGGGCGACCGCGCCGTGCGGCACGAGATCTTCGCGAGCAAGGCGGAGACCTGCCTGGCGGTGGCCCGGCTGTTCGGGGAGTCCGCCGCGGGGGCGGTCCCCGATCCGGTGCCGCTCGCGGGCGAGGAGGATCCGTACGACGACGCCTCGGCGCTCGGTGCGCTGTTGGCCTCCGCGGCTCCGGTGCCCCGGCATCGGGAGTACGTGGTGCAGGATTCCGCCGACCACGCGCGCCGGGTGCTGCGCCGCGCGGAGAATCCGGACCGGCCCGGCGAGCGGGTGGCCGCGCTGCTGCGCGCGGCGTACGCGCACCAGATCACCCAGGCGTTCGGGACGCGGCAGGCCCTGCCGAACGGACGGGACGCGGGCTTCAATCTCTACGAGCACGCCTTCGTGCTGCTGGACGGGACCGAACTGAGCCTGTGGGAGGTCGAGCACACGGCGACGCCCGACGGGCGGCACATGTGCGAGGTGTACGAGAGCGAGGCCGTCGCGCGCGGGGCGATGGAGCTGCGCGCCCGGGTCGGCTGAGCCCGTCTCCCGTCCGCACCTTTGGGGATGGGAACAAGGGAAAGCGGACATGCCCGCCCAGGAAGGGCGGGCATGTCCGGAGCGAAGACCGAGGCCGTGCCTAGAGGGCGGGCACCTTCTCGGGGGTGTTCGCCGCGTGCTCGGCGGCGCCTTCGCGCTCCTCCATCGGGATCGCCTTGCGCGGCAGCATGAACATCACCGCGGAGATCACGACCAGCACGCCCACGACCCACCAGAGCGCGCCGCGGAAGGCCTCGACGTAGGGCGGGCCGAAGACCATGTCGTCCTCGATCAGCCCGAAGAAGACGACGGAGGTCAGGGCGAGGCCCAGCGCGTTGCCCATCTGGCCGGTGGTGTTGATCAGCCCGGAGGCCGAACCCGCGTCCCGGCGCGGCACCTCGGACAGCGTGGTGTCGTTGAGCGGGGCGACGATCAGGCCCATGCCGATGCCCATGAGGATCAGCGGGGCGGCCATCTGCCAGGAGGCGATCTCCATGCCGTAGTGCTCGGACTCCCAGATGTAGAGGACCAGGCCCGCGGCCATGACCAGGGCGCCCGCCTGGAGCACCTTGCGGCCGAAGCGCGGCACGAGCTTCTCCACCGAGAGGCCGGCCGCCACGGAGACGGCGATGGAGAAGGGGATGCCGGTGGTGCCGGCCCGCAGGGCGCTCCAGCCGAGGCCCATCTGCATGTAGAGGGTCCAGACCAGGAAGAAGATGCCGGTCGCGATACCGAAGGTCAGCTGGACCGCGATACCGCCGGCGAAGCTCTTGACCTTGAAGAGCGAGAGCTCGACGAGCGGGGAGCCGTCCTTCTTGATCTTGTACTTCTCGTACGCGATGAACGCGGCGAAGACGAACGGCGACGCGATCATGCAGACGAAACCCCACAGCGGCCAGCCGTTCTCGCGGCCCTGGGTGAGCGGGAAGATCAGCATGACGAGGGCGAGGGTCGCGAGGACGACGCCGACCAGGTCCAGCCGCAGGGCCTGCGGGGCCTTGGACTCGCTGATGAACTTGCGGCCCAGGATCACGCCGGCGATGCCGACGGGCAGGTTGATCAGGAAGATCGGGCGCCACTCGAGACCGAAGAGGTTCCACTCCGTGAGCAGCGCGCCGAGCATGGGGCCGGAGACGGCACCGAGGCCCACGATCGCGCCGAACATCCCGAAGACCTTGCCACGCTCCTGCGGCGGGAAGGTCACGTGGATGATGGCCAGCACCTGCGGCACCATCATGGCGGCCATGCCGCCCTGGAGGATGCGGGAGGCGACCAGCATGCCCGGATCGGCCGCGATGCCGCAGAGCAGCGAGGCGACCGTGAAGCCCGCTATGCCGATGAGGAAGAGGCGCTTGCGTCCGTAGATGTCACCGAGACGGCCGCCGGTGATGAGCCCTGCGGCGAACGCGAGCGCGTAGCCGGCGGTGATCCACTGGATCGCGCTGGTGGAGGCGCCGAAGTTCTGGCGCAGGGTGGGTATCGCGATGTTGACGATCGTGACGTCGACCAGGTCCATGAAGGCCGCGGTCATCACGATGGCGAGCGCCAGCCAGCGGCGGCGGTCGGGGGGTGAGCTCGGTGCGTCGTGGGCTTCGTCGTTCCGCTCTTCTTGTGCGGGCCCGTTCTCTCTTTCGGGCGATTTCTTGGGCGTCTCGGTGGTCATGAGGAGAAACCTAGACGGGATGTAGGTCAGTTAGTGTCCTATTTCGCTGGCAACCTGGTGCCATGACCGACACACCGGCACGGCTGCTCTCCCTGCTGTCCCTCCTGCAGACCCCTCGCGAATGGCCCGGCAGCGAGCTGGCGGAGCGACTGCGGGTCAGCTCGCGGACCATCCGACGCGACATCGAGCGACTGCGGGAGCTCGGCTACCCCGTCGAGGCCACCCTCGGGGCCGAAGGCGGCTACCGGCTGGTGGCGGGCGCGGCGATGCCGCCGCTGCTGCTCGACGACGAGGAGGCCGTGGCGATCGCGGTGGGGCTGCGGGCAGGGGCCGGGCACGCGATCGAGGGCGTGGAGGAGGCCTCCGTACGCGCCCTGGCAAAGCTGGAGCAGGTGCTGCCGTCGCGGCTGCGGCACCGGGTGGGCACGCTCCAGTCGGCCACGATCGCGCTCACGCGGGGCGACGGCGCCAGCGTGGACCCGCGGACGCTGACGACGATGGCGGCGGCCGTGGCCGGGCCGGAGCGGCTCCGGTTCGCCTACCGGGCGCGCGACGGGGCCGAGTCCCGGCGGCTGGTGGAGCCCTACCGGCTGGTCAGCACGGGCAGCCGGTGGTATCTGGTGGCCTACGACATGGAGCGGGAGGACTGGCGGACCTTCCGGGTGGACCGGGTGGCCGAGGCCTTCGCGACCGGGGCCCGGTTCGCGCCGCGGGAGCTGCCGATGGACGCGGAGGAGTTCGTACGGCGGGGGCTCGGCGCGCACGGCTCGCGGACGTACCCGGTGGAGGTCGCTTTCGAGGCGGGAGCGGCCGAGCTGCCGGAGTGGCTGCGGGCGGCCGCCGTGCCGGGCGGGGCGAGCCCGACCGTGGTCCGGTTCGAGAGCCGGGACGCGCCGGAGTGGCTGGCGGCCCGGCTGGCCCTGACGGGGCTGGCCTTCACGGTGCGAGGGCCGGGCCCCTTGGCGGAGGCGGCTCGGATGCTGGGGGCGCGCCTGAGCGGAGCCGCTTCCTTCGGGGCGGCCGACGGGCAGCGGCCGCCAGGCACCTGAGGGGGACGGAGCGCGCTGCCCGAGACCTGCCGGACCGCGTCCGCGGCCGGCCTCGACCCGGCCCCGGACAGGGAGAGCCCCGGCGCCTGGGGGGGATAGGCACCGGGGCTCGTAAGGGGGCTCGGCGGCGGGGCGAGGTGCGGTGCCGGGCGGCCGGGCCCGCAGGACCGGAGCAGACGACCTAGGCCACGGCGTCGAAGCCGGTGTCGCGCGCCATCCGCTTCAGTTCCAGCAGGGCGTGCTTCTCGATCTGGCGGATCCGCTCGCGGGTCAGACCGTGCTGCTTGCCGACCTCGGTCAGGGTCCGCTCGCGGCCGTCGTCGATCCCGTAGCGCATCTTGATGATCGACGCGGTGCGCTGGTCGAGCTTGCCGAGCAGGTCCTCCAGCTCCTCGCTGCGCAGCAGCGAGAGCACGGACTGCTCGGGGGAGATCGCCGAGGTGTCCTCCAGGAGGTCACCGAACTGCGTGTCGCCCTCGTCGTCCACCGACATGTTCAGGCTGACCGGGTCGCGCGCCCAGTCCAGTACGTCGCCGACGCGCTTCTCCGTCGAGTCCAGCTCGGCGGCGATCTCGGCGTGCTCCGGGTCGCGGCCGTTCTCGCGGTTGAACTCGCGCTGGACCCGGCGGATCCGGCCGAGCTCCTCGACCAGGTGGACGGGGAGGCGGATGGTGCGGGACTGGTCGGCGATGGAGCGGGTGATGGCCTGCCGGATCCACCACGTGGCGTACGTGGAGAACTTGAAGCCCTTGGTGTAGTCGAACTTCTCCACGGCGCGGACCAGGCCGGCGTTGCCCTCCTGGATCAGGTCGAGGAGGGGCAGGCCGCTGCGCGGATAGCGCCGGGCGACGGCGACGACGAGGCGGAGGTTGGAGCGGATGAAGACTTCCTTGGCCCGCTCCCCTTCGGCGGCCAGCGCCTCCAGCTCCTCGCCGGTGGGCTTGTCCCCGTCGCGCTCTATCGCGCCGTCGAGGATCTGCTGGGCGTATACACCGGCCTCGATGATCTGGGAGAGCTCCACTTCCCTTGCGGCGTCGAGGAGCGGGGTGCGCGCGATCTCGTCCAGGTACATGCCGACCAGGTCGCGGTCTGCGATCTCCCCGCCCACAGCGCGTGCGCTGCTCGTGGACTGACGGCGGGCGACGGCGCGGGTTGCCATGCGTGCTCCCTTGCGATGAGTTCGGTCGCGGTGCGGCTTCCGGACGGCCACCGTGGTGCGGTGGTGCGTCCTCGGACACTCTCCCGAGTGCCCGCTTCCGAAGGAAACAACGACTGGAATCGGGACAGAATTCCCACGCCGGTCCCTCTTTTTCGAGATCTTGCAGTATCCTGCCCCGCCCGCGAGAGCGGGACGAATGTCGCACGATCGCGAAGATGTGCAGGTCAGACCACGAAAAGCGCCCCGCCCGACGTCGCCCGAGGACTCGTGTCCGTGAGACGGCCGTCACGCTCGGCGCCACCGCGTTCACTCGGAACGGCGCCGCCCCGGCTGCACTCCCACCCCCGAAGACGGCCCCCACGGGCTTCCGGTTGCCTGGTCACCCGTTCGGGTGAGGACCGGGCATATTTCTTCGGCATGGGACGCGGCCTCTGCGTCCCAGGGCGTCGCCGGGGGCCATACGCGGGACCCGCCGAGGGATGCGCCATCGACGAGTCGATCACCGCGGCCTGGAAGGGAACCTCCTAGCCGAACTGGAGGGAGCGCTTCGAGAGGCCCATCCAGAAGCCGGACACCGGGTCGCGGCGAGCCGTGAGGTCGCCGGTGGCGTCGGCCGCGCCGAGGGTGACGAAGAGCGGGGCGAAGTGTTCCGTACGGGGGTGGGCCAGGCGGCCGGACGGGGACTTGGCCTCGAAGTCGAGCAGCGAGTCGACGTCGCCGGCGGCCAGCGCCTCCCGGCCCCACGCGTCGAACTCCGCGGACCAGGCGGGGACGCCCGGGCCCGTGTGGCGCAGTGCGGCCAGGTTGTGGGTGAAGAAGCCGCTGCCGACGACGAGGACGCCCTCGTCGCGCAGGGGTGCCAGCTTGCGGCCGATGTCCATCAGGCGGCGCGGGTCCAGCGTCGGCAGGGACATCTGGAGGACCGGTATGTCGGCCTCCGGGAACATCTCGACCAGCGGGACGTACGCGCCGTGGTCCAGGCCGCGGTCCGGGATGTCCTGGACGGGGGTGCCCGGGGCCCCGAGCAGCGCCCGGACCGAGGCCGCGAGCGCGGGGGCGCCCGGGGCGTCGTAACGGACCCGGTAGTAGTGCTCGGGGAAGCCCCAGAAGTCGTGGACGAGCGGGGCCCGTTCGGTGGCGCCGAGGGCCAGGGGGGCCTCCTCCCAGTGGGCGGAGACCATGAGTATCGCCGTGGGGCGGGGCAGGTCCGCCGACCAGGCGGCCAGTTCGCCCGGCCAGACCGGGTCGTCGGCGAGCGGCGGCGCCCCGTGGCTGAGGTACAGCGCCGGCATGCGCGCCGCCTGCGGGGTCGCGCCCGTCGGGTCCTGGGGTGCGGGGGCCGGGGTCATGAGGGCGCTCCTCCGTCGTCGTACGGGGCTGCCTCGAAAAAGACACACCCCACTTGGTTCAAGTTTGAACCAAGTGGGGTGCCCAGTCATTCCCGCCGGCGCGGGGCCCGGGTCAGTGGGCGATCACCGGGACCTTGATCACGGCGTCCTCGGCGGACCCGGAGCCGGAGGCCGCCGGGTCGCCCGCACCCGGGCGGCCGGTGTTGATCAGCGCCAGGGCGATGGCCGCGCTGGCGGCCAGGATGCCCACCGCCCACCAGATGGCGGAGGCGTAGCCCTCGACCATGGCCTGCGCCTGCACCATCCGGGCCGCGACACCGCCGGCGGCGGCCTCTGCCGCGTGGTCGGCCAGGTACGCGGTGGTCGCCGATGCCGCGATGGTGTTCAGCAGCGCCGTGCCGATGGCGCCGCCGACCTGCTGCGAGGTGTTGACCATGGCGGAGGCGACACCGGCGTCGGCCGGGTCCACGCCGTGGGTGGACAGGGACATGGCCGGCATGAAGGCCGTGCCCATGCCGAGGCCGAGCAGCAGCTGCGCCGGCAGGATCAGTGCCGGGTACGACGATCCGACCTCCAGCTGGGTCAGCAGCAGCATGCCGACGGCGGCGACCAGGAAGCCCGGGCCCATCAGCAGGCGCGGTGCGACGCGGGTCATCAGGCGGGCGCCGATCTGGGTGGAGCCCAGGATCATGCCCGCGATCATCGGCAGAAACGCGAAGCCGGTCCTGACGGGCGAGAAGCCCTTGACGACCTGGAGGTAATAGGTGAGGAAGAGGAACAGGCCGAACATCGCGATGACGGCCAGGCCGAGCGAGAGGTAGACGCCCCCGCGGTTGCGCTCCAGCAGCACGCGCAGGGGCAGCAGCGGGGACTTCACCATGGATTCGACGAGGACGAACGCCGCCAGCAGGGCCCCCGAGGCGATGAACATGGCCACGGTGACCGCGTCCGACCAGCCGGCCGACTCGGCGCGGGTGAAGCCGTACACCAGGGCCACGAGACCGGTGGTGGACAGGACCACCCCGGGGATGTCCAGCGGGGCGCGGTTGCGGGAGCCGGCGGGCTCGCGGATGACCATCCAGGCACCCACGGCCGCGACGATCGCGAAGGGGATGTTGACGAAGAAGGTCCAGCGCCAGTCGAGGTACTCGGTGAGGAAGCCGCCGAGGATCAGGCCGACGGCGCCGCCGCCGCCCGCGATCGCGCCGTAGATGCCGAAGGCCTTGGCGCGCTCCTTGGCGTCGGTGAACATCACCGCGAGCAGGGAGAGGGCCGCCGGTGCGAGGAGCGCGCCGAAGGCACCCTGGAGGGCGCGGGCGCCGAGCATCATGGCCTCGCCGTTCGCGGCGCCGCCGAGCGCGGAGGCCAGGGCGAAGCCGACGAGGCCGACGACGAAGGCGTTCTTGCGGCCCCACTTGTCGGCGATGCGGCCGCCGAAGAGGAGCAGTCCGCCGAAGGCCAGCGCGTAAGCGGTGATGACCCACTGGCGGTTGCCGTCGGAGATGCCGAGGTCGGTCTGGGCGGAGGGGAGGGCGATGTTCACGATGGTCGCGTCGAGGACGACCATCAGCTGGGCCAGGGCTATGAAGACGAGCGCCTTCCAGCGACTGGGATCGGCAGCCGACGGGAGTGTCGCGGCTGTTTTCGGCATGGGGGTACCCACTTCACTGTGCGGAATGACCGGGAAAGGCTGTTGCGTAAGCTCTGAGCTTTTGGCGGTATCACATGGTTTTCAGCGTGGTTTTCAGGCGGTTTTCAGCGTCAGGTCTTCCAAAGTTGCTGCGGAGCCGGGCAGTTCGGAGCGGGCCGGGGCCCGCAGCCCGTCGAGGAAGAGCTGGAGATGGCGGTGGGCGAAGCGGTCGGTGTCGAAGCAGGCGGTGCCCGGCAGGGGGCGGCTGAGCTGGGAGAGGGCGACCATCAGGTCGCCGACGCCGATGTCCGCCCGGACCAGTCCGGCCTCCTGCCCGGCGGCCAGGAGGGTCTCGACGGCCTCCGCCAAGGCGGTGCGCGCCGCAAGGAGTTCGGGGTGGTCGCGGTCGAAGCCGTCGGCGAGCATCGGGCACAGGGCGCCGATCCGCTCGTCGGCGGCGGTGTGCGTGAACCGGCACAGTGCGGCGAAGGCGTCGGCCTCCTCGGCCAGCGAGGACCGGGCCGAGGCCGTGACCCGCTCCGTCGTGAAGAGCACGACGTGGTGGACGAGGGTGTCGCGGTCGGGGAAGTGCCGGTAGAGGGTGGCGTTTCCGATGCCCGCACGGCGGGCGACCTCGTCGAAGGGGGCCGCCGAGCCGAACTCTACGAAGGCCTCGCGGGCCGCCGCCAGGATCCGCTCGCGGTTGCGGACGGCGTCGGCCCGCGTGCGCGGGACGGGCGGGGCCGCCGCGGCGATCGTGGTGGGGCGCTTCATTCCGGGCCTCCCTTTGGACGGTGGCGAGCAATTCGGGACGTACCCGCCGGCTCGCCCAAACGGGGAGCCGGTCCCCGTTTGGCGGGACTCACGTACAAACGGGGAACTGATCCCCGGTTATTTCACTCGCACGTGTGAGCCGGGTCACGCCGTCGAGCGCGGGCCGTCACCGTTTGGCCTCTCCCGACGCGCGGGCGCGGCGCGCCCGACGGAGGGTGAATCGCACAGGGCGCAGACCGGACAGGGCCGGCTGCCGCGGACCCGAAGGCGATCTCCATGACGCAGACCCGCCCCCGGATACGCAGACCACGCCTCACCGGCGCGTACATCGGACTGACCGCGCTGGCGATCGGCGTCACGGCGACGGCGAGCACGGGCATACCGGGCCGCGGCCAGTCCGCCGCCGGGCCGGTGGGCACGACCGTCGAATCCGCGCTCGCGCCGTGCCGGATCGCCGGGACGATGGGCGTGCAGATGTCCGAGGGCATGCCGACCCCGCCCGGGTACTCGCGCTCGACGGGAGAGGTACGGGCGCTGAACCTGATGATCGACTTCCCCGACGCCAAGGGTGAGGGCACGGCCCTGGACCGGATGGCGGAGTTCTTCCCGCAGACCTCCGACTGGTTCCGCACCAGTTCCTACGGCCGGCTGGCCTACCGGGCCGAGGCTCCGATAAGGACCTGGCTGCGGATGCCGATGCCCTTCGCGGCGTACGGGATCGAGCGCGGCTCCTCGTACGAGCCGGGCTACCGGCAGCTCGTCGAGCACATCGCGAAGGCCGCCGACTCCGAGGTGGACTTCAGCCGGTACGACCTGATCAACATCCTGGTCACGCCGAACGCCGGGCCGTCCGCCCTGGACACCGTCCTGTCGGTGACCTTCTCGGGGAACGGCGAGGCGCCGATGGCCGACGGGGTGCCCCTGTCCAACACGTCCTTCGTCTACAGCCGGCAGGACGACGGCTCCGGGACCTACCGCGAGACCGGCTACCGCGTGCTACCCCACGAGAACGGCCATGTCTTCGGGCTGCCCGACCTCTACACCTCCGACGGCGGGAACACCGTCGGGCACTGGGACATCATGAGCGAGGACTGGGGTGCCAACAACGATCTGATGGGCTGGCACAAGTGGAAGCTGGGCTGGCTGGACAGCACGCAGATCTCCTGCGCGTCGAAGTCCGGCACCAGCGACCACGTGCTGACCCCGCTGGCGGTGGAGGGCGGCATGAAGCTGGCGTTCGTCCCGCTGTCGGAGAGCGTCGGCTACGCCGTCGAGGTGCGGACGCGGGCCGGCAACGACGAGGCCGTCTGCAGGCCCGGCGTCCTCATCTACAAAGTGGACTCCGACGTGGACACCGGGCACGGTCCCGTGACCGTGTCGGACAGCTCGGACGCGAGCGGCGGCTGCACCCGCCGGCCCAACGTGCACGCCGAACTGTCGGACGCGCCGTTCCGGCCGGGCGAGACCTTCACCGACGAGAAGGCCGGCATCAGCGTCTCGGTGGTGGGCGAGCTGCGCGACGGCAGCTACCAGGTCCGCATCATCCGCCCGTAGCTCCGCAGCCGGGGCCGCCCGGCGCGGCCCCGGCTCCTTGCCCTGTGCCGGCCGGCACGCGGTCAGTGCGCGAGGGCCGCACGCAGGATGTCCACGACCGCGCCTCGGTGGGCGTCGGCGAGGAGGAAGAAGTGGTCGCCGTCGAAGCGGCGGACCCGGCAGGATCCGGTCGTGTGGTCGGCCCAGCCGTCCAGCGGCTCGTGCGGGACCAGCGGATCGGCCGTACCTCCGATGACGTGGAGGGGCACGTCGAGCCGTACGTCCTCGAAGCCGACGGCGGCCTCCCTGCTGAGGTCGATGTCGGCGCGCAGGACGCGCGTGACGTGGGCGAGCATCTCCGGGTCGTGCAGGACCCACTCCGGGGTGCCTCCGCCCTCCCGCAGCAGCCGGACGGCGTCCTCCTCGCTGCTGGTGGCGTGCGCCCGGCGCCGGGTCCGGCCGGGTACCTGGCCGCTGACGACGGCGGCCCGGCAGTGCGGGCCGAGGAGTTGCGCCGCGCGGGCGGCGAGGAGCGCTCCGAGGCTGTGGCCGAAGACGACGGTGGGCAGCGGGTCCCGGCCGAGCACCTCGGCGGTCACGGAGTCCATCACCTCGTCGAGGCGGCAGCCGGGGGTCTCGCCGAAGCGGCGCTCCCTGCCCGGCAGCGAGAGCCCGAGCACCTCGACGTCGTCGGGCAGTGGTTCGACGAGGGGGAAGAGGGTGTTGGGCCCGGCGCCGGAGTGCGGGAAGACCAGCAGGCGCCGCCTGGGCGCGGCAGCCGGCTGAAGCCGCAGCTGCGGCCACCAGGGGGCGGTGGAAGAGGACTTGATCTCGCTCACGTCGTCCGTCCCGGTCACGGGCAGTGGATGATCTGGCCGGCGTAGGACAGGCCGCCGCCGAAGGCGAAGAGCAGCACGGGCGCCCCCTTCTCGATCTCGCCCCGCTCGATGAGCTTGGAGAGCGCGAGCGGGATGCTGGCCGCCGAGGTGTTGCCGGATTCCACGACGTCCTTGGCGACGACGGCGTTGACCGCGCCGATCTTGCGGGCCAGCGGCTCGATGATCCGCAGGTTGGCCTGGTGCAGGACGACGCCGCCCAGGTCCTCGGGCTTGACTCCGGCCCGCTCGCACACCTGGAGCGCGACCTTCGGCAGGGCTGTGGTCGCCCAGCGGTACACCGACTGGCCCTCCTGGGAGAAGGTGTGGGACGGCGCCTCGATGCGCACGGCGTGCCCCATCTCGGGTACGGATCCCCACACGACCGGGCTGATCCGCGACTCCTCGGAGGCGGCCACGACGGCCGCCCCGGCCCCGTCGCCGATGAGCACGCATGTGGTGCGGTCGGTCCAGTCGGCGAAGTCCGTCAGCTTCTCCACGCCGATGACCAGGGCCTTCGTGGCGGAGCCGGTACGGATGCTCTGGTCCGCCAGGGCCATCGCGTGCGGGAAGCCGGAACAGGCCGTGTTCACGTCGATCGCGGCCGGAGCCTGTGCGCCCACGGCCGCGGCGACACGGGCCGCCGTGTTGGGGGAACGGTCCTGCGCCGTGCAGGTGGCCACGATGACGAAATCTATGTCCTCTCCGGACAGACCGGCGTTGGCGAGAGCGTTCGCGGCGGCCTTCGCCGCCATGTCCGAAACCGACTCGTCCTCGGCGGCCACCCGGCGGGTCTTGATCCCGACCCGGCTCTGGATCCACTCGTCGCTGGTGTCGACCATCTGCTCCAGATCGGCGTTGGTCAGCACCTTCGACGGCTGATAGTGCCCGAAGGCTAGGACGCGGGACCCGACCATCAGTGTTTCTCCTCGCTCCATGGACCCTGACCCGGATCCGGGTTGACCGATGGTCAGCCTATGCAGCGGGCCGACCGCGCTCATATGACTTTCGGGGATCGCCGCCCGCGGAACTCGATCACATCCGGTGCAACCGCCACGCACGCCCCGTCGTCCCCATCGACAAGATGTTCGCGCCTTTCGGAAATGCGTTCGTTTCGACCGAGCTGTACGCATACCCTGAGCGCGCTTCACTTTCTGAACTGGTTCAATAAAAAGGGGGGACCGGTGCAGCGTCACCGCGTCATGATTTCGGCTGCCGTCGTAGCGGCGGCCATCGGCTTCGTGCCGACCGCGGCCCAGGCCGCAGACCAGCCCGCGCAGCGCCAGGGGAGCGCGGCCGCGGCCATGGGTTCCGCCAAGGCCGCCGCGGCGAAGTCCGCCGTCTTCCACAGCCCGGCGGAACGTACGGTCCGCACGTCCGGGTCCGGCAAGGCGGCCGCTCCGCAGGCCGCGGGGGCCGCGCAGGGCAACGCCGGCCTCGCCGTCGACCTGCGGGCATCGGCCACGTCGGGGCGCGGCTTCAGCCTGGCGTCCCGGATCACCACCAGCGCCGACGCCCCCCTCAGGGTCGACATCGACTGGGGCGACGGGAAGACCGACACCGAGCACGTCACCGGGGCGAAGCTCCTGACCTCGAAGCACACCTTCGCCGAGGTGGGCAAGCACAAGGTCACGGTCACGCTGACCGACCAGGACAACAACGTGACGGCCACCAACAGCGTGGACGTGCAGTCGCTCGGCTCGAAGTTCACCCCGCACGCACCGACCCGGCTGCTCGACACCCGGTCCGGAATCGGCGGCACCAACCGCCCGGTCACCCCGTACGGCGTGGCCCGCGTGAAGGTCGGCGGCAACAGCGGCATCCCGGCCGACGCGACCGCCGTGGCGCTCAACGTCACCGTCGTCAGCCCCCGTTCCGGCGGCCACATCACCGCCTACCCGTCGGGCACGGAGCAGCCGACCACCTCGAACGTCAACTTCGTCGCGGGCCAGACCGTGCCGAACATGACGATCGTGCGGGTCGGTGCGGACGGCTACGTCGAGCTCGTCAATCGCAGTTACGGCGACGTCGACCTGCTCGCGGACGTCACCGGCTACTTCAGCCCCTCCGGTACCGCCGGCGGCTACACCTCGCTGGACCCGTTCCGCATCGCCGACAGCCGCACCGGCCAGGGCACCTGGGGCCAGGTCGCCGGGCAGAGCACGTTCGGACTCCAGGTCGCCGGCAACGGCGCGGTCCCGGCGAGCGGGGTCACCGCGGTGGCCCTCAACGTCACCGTCACGGCCCCCCGCGGCGCGGGGCACCTGACCGTGTTCCCGACCGGGCAGCCGGCACCGGACACGTCGAACGTGAACTTCAAGGCCGGTCAGACCATCGCGAACTCGGTGATCGTCCCGGTGGGTCCCGACGGCAGGATCAACATCCGCAACGGCGCCTGGGACCCGGCCGACGTCATCGTGGACGTCGTCGGCTACTACAGCCCCGGCAGCAAGGCGTCCTACATCCCGACGCCGCCGACGCGTCTGCACGACTCGCGCGACTACGACTTCCCGGTCGACGGGCAGGACTTCCGCTGGCTGCCGCTCGCGGACGGCAATCCGACGGTCACGGCGTTCGTCCTGAACACCACGGTCACCGACACCCAGGGCAGCGGGCACCTCACGGTCGCCCCGGACCCGTACACCTGGGCCCAGCGCGAGAGCGGGACCGCGCCCAACCCGACTCCGCCGAACTCCTCCAACCTGAACTGGACGAAGGGCGAGACCGTCCCGAACCTGGTCCAGGCGAGCACCGGCACGACCGGCGTCATCGACTTCTGGAACCGCGGCTGGGAGCGCACGCACCTCGTGGTGGACATGTTCGGCTTCTACGAGAAGGACTGATCCGCCGGGCCCGTCCGGGGCCCCGCGGCCGTGCCCCGGGAACAGCCGCACAGGCTGGTCCCGGGGCACGATCCGTCACCCGGGCAGCGGCGGGCGCAGCTCCAGCAGGGTGATCTCCGCCGGCGCGCGGCTGCTGCTCCAGGACCCGCAGCTGATGGTCATGTCGGCACTGCGCCAGGACAGCGGCGCCGCGGAGGACGAGATCGCCGTGCCGATCACCATCCCCCCGCTGGCCCGCCGCGGCCCCTTCGGCTGACTCCGGTAACGACTCCGCCCCGGCCCCCTTCACGGGGTCGGGGCGGGATCTCGTATCCGAGCCGGCTCAGTCCCGCCGGGGCCCGGACAGCACGGGCTCGGACTCGGCGCCGGCCGGGGACGGAGCGGCAGCCGCGGGCACGGTCGCGGGCACGGCCGCCGGACGGCGGCGGTCCGCCGCCTTCTGCACGCGCCGGCCCAGGCGCTGCATCGGCATCTCGACCAGCTGGTACATCAGGTGGCTGACGGCGACGACGACGCCGAGGAAGATCGCCGTCCAGGCGATCCGGCCGAGCGTCGAGGACGGCTGCGGCGGAATGCCCAGCAGCGGTTCGATGGTGCGCAGCAGCGGGATGTGCAGCAGGTACACGGAGAAGCTGATCGCGCCGAGCCAGGTCAGCACCTTCGGGAACCGGCGCTTGCGCAGGAGGAAGCCGACGGCGAAGAGCACCCACGCCGCCAGGTAGGCGACCGACCAGGCCTTCCAGCCGGAGGACCACGTCAGGTCGAGGACCTTGCCATGGTTGTAGAGCCGTCCGACCAGCACACCCGCGACGACGACGAACCCGCAGGCGAGCAGGGCCGGAACGCGGCCGAGCTGCCCGTGCTGCGCCCGGTAGACGACCGTGCCGGCGAACATCGTCGAGAAGATCATCCAGGTCTCGAAGGCGGGGGCCCGGCTGTTGAGCGTGACCAGGACCAGGCCGACGCCGCCGAGCAGCAGGGCGCCCGCCCCGGTCAGCGTGCGGTTGCCGCTGAGCACGCCGGCGAGGCCCACGAGGACGATCGGCGTGACGATCAGCAGGAGCGTGCGGGTCGAACCGATTTCCGCGTTCAGCAGCTGGGTTCCGACGGCCGTACCGGTCACCAGCGCCACGCCGGCCAGGCCCACCGCGATCGGCGCGCTGTGCCGGTGCAGGCCGCGGGTGAACAGGGCGGTGACGAGGAAGTAGAAGACCATCTCGTAGCAGAGCGTCCAGGTGACGTTCATGCCGTTGATCACGCCC
The DNA here is from genome assembly GCF_055587885.1 of Streptomyces sp. NPDC046349. NCBI lineage: Bacteria > Bacillati > Actinomycetota > Actinomycetes > Kitasatosporales > Streptomycetaceae > Streptomyces > Streptomyces sp. NPDC046349. The sequence continues at coordinate 262,956 of NZ_JBVJFK010000006.1, read as the reverse complement.
AGGAGGTCCTGCAGCATCAGGCCGTTCGCGACCAGCGAGGCCAGGTCGTCCCCGGTGCGCAGCAGCGCGATCGAGCCGTCCCCGGCCGGCAGCATCAGCATCGACAGGACGAACGCGGCGATCAGAGCCGGGTAGATCCGGAAGATCCGGCCGATCCAGAAGGCACGCACATCCCCCCGCCGTTCCAGCGAGGCGGGGATGATGTAGCCGCTGACGATGAAGAAGAGCATGACCCCGAACAGGCCCATGTCGAAGTTCCGCCAGACCGCGCCCCCGAAGGGAAGCATCCGCAGCACGTCGAAGTGGTGAAGTGCCACGATCAGGGCGGCGATGCCGCGCAGCGCGTCCAGCCAGCCGAGCCGGGCACCCGGCGTGGCGGCCCGCTGCGCATCGGACGCGTCGGACGTCCGCCGGGTGAGTTTGGGTATGAGCTTCACCGCAGGGACGATATCCGACGCCCGGTGCCCGGCCCCGCCCGCTGACCGACCGCAGGTCACAGGACCCGCCCAACGGCACGGGAATCGGGGCGACCACCGGCAGGCTGATCCGCTAGGCTGTCAACGGTCACGGGGCGGTCTCCGCCCCAGGCCCCGCCTTTCGCCTTCGCGCCTTCGTGGGGCTTGAGGGAAACCCTAGAACCGCAGGTCAGAGGCCTCTCTGTGAAGGCCCACGAAACGCCCGTCGGCCATTCCTGGAACGTTCAGCCCATCACTGCAGGTCAAAGGCCTCCTGGCACTCCACGGCGAGGCCGGGATCCCGCAGCACCGGAATTCACTGCTGCGGCACCCGTCAGACGCCCCCTGGAGCAGCGATGAACTCCGATGCCGCCGGTCAGGGAACCAGCGACAAGGCCCGCCGCGACTCTGTGGCGGAACGCTGACCACCGCCGTCGACCATCGTGATGGTGAGTCCGAAGAGCATCTTGTTCATCTCGTCCGAGGTGAGACCCAGCTCGGCGGCTACCGCGGCCGGCTTCACGCCGGTGGACCTCAGCCCCTGGAAGACCTTGGTCAGGACCTGGGAGGTCTCCCGCTTCTTCATACCCTCGGGTTCGGCCTTGCGGTAGCCCCGCGTACTGAGCTCGGTGCAGACGGAACGGTACTGCCAGTCGGTGAGGAGTCCGAGATCGTGCATCCGGTAGGTCAGCGCCATCGCGGAGACCTTCCAGATCGTCTTGCCCTTGAGGATCTGGTCGACATGGGCTCCGGCCGGCATGTGGCCGATCACGCTCGCTGAGGGCATGAGGAAAGCGCTGGCGAAGTCGTTCGCCTGCCGCTCTGCCTCGGGTCCGGAGCACTCGCGGTCGCTGCCGTGCATGACGAGATGGCCGAGCTCGTGCGCCGCGTCGAAGCGGCCGCGCTCGACGGACTTCATCGTGTTCAGGAAGACGAAGGGATTTCGCCCCCGCCAAAGCGCGAAGGCATCGACTTCGGCGTACTCGGGCGCGAGGGAGAACACCCGGACACCGTGCGCTTCAAGAAGATGGACCATGTTGGGTGCCGGCGCGCTGCCCAGGCCCCAGCGAGTGCGGACCATCTCGGCCGCGGTCTCCGGATCGGGCTTTCCCAGGGAGGGGATGTCGGCCGCCGGCAGCCGGAAGCGCTCGTCGATCCAGTCGTACAGCAGGGCTGCGAGCGTGCCGGCGGCGCGGGCGGCATCCAGTGTGCGGGCCGAGGTCTTGCTTCGTGCCCTCCACGAGATCCCTTCCACCGGGAGTTCGTCAACCTCCGGGCCTTCGAAGAAGTGCTCGGGGAAGTCGAGGGCCTCGGCGAGGCGACCCACGGTGGTGCGGCGCGGCGTGGTCCGGCCCGTCTCGTAGTTGGACAGGCTCTGCAGGGAGACTCCCGCGAGCTCGGAAAGCTCCGCGAGCGTCAGGCCCCTGCGCTTGCGGGCCAGCGTGATGCGGGACGGGGTGACCATGGTGGGACTGCCTCAGGATCTGGGTGGTGCGGGTGGGGCGGCCAGTATCGCGGCCACCCCACAGGACGGGCCTCAGCGAAACTCGACGGGGATGTCGATCTCGTCGGGTCCATCTTCGTCAGGTCGTTCGATTCCGTCCATCTTGATGACGGGCAGCGGTATCCGCCGGGCCCACTTCTCCACGAATCCGCGCTCGACCTGGACTGGCAGCGACAGCTCACTGTGGATCCGCACAGCGTCCTCGATCTCCACCCGGTAGGAGACGAGGAACCAGGTCTTCAGCGCCCGTGCCTCATCCGCGTCGAGGACGGCCTCATGCGGCCCGACGGGGGTGGGGAAGAGGCCGGGCTGCAAGTTCGCCTCGGCCGCTCGCTCGGTGGCGGCACCCCGCTTGTGGAGGTTGGTGGGATGAAGGGTCTGTATGCCCGTGGCCGAGTCCCCGACCATCGTGCCGATCGCGAGCGTCTTCTGCGGGTTGCAGACGGTTTCGAGATGGTCGTGCAGGAGCCGCTTCCACCCCTCGTGCCGGATGTGTTCCTCCCGAAGGAGCCGCACGTGCTCCTGGTACGCCCGGGTCCCGGCTGTGTTCGCCGGGTGGTTGGGGGTGGCCGTCCGTCGCGCCGCTTCACCGGCATACAGGGCCGGGTGCAGGTACTCCCACTTCGTTCCGAGAGCCGCCAGCTTGGCTCGGATTTCATCGGGAACGGGCGCGACGAGGGACATGGCCATGGAGCCTCCGGTGAGCGACGGAAGAAGTTATAAGAAGGCTACCGCAGACGCGGCGTCAGATTTATAAGATTGCCCCTATCGTCCGCGCCCTGAAGGGGAGTTCACGGATTCATGCACCTCAGACAACACCCTGCATGCCGCCCAACTCGCGGCAGCCGCGACGTGCTGCGACCGGAGTCCGACGTACGGATCGGGCTGAACGAGGAGGGTGGAGTGGCCGCGGGCGGTGCGTTCGGCGGCCCAGGCGTGATCGAGAGCGGTGAAGTCGTCGTCGATCCAGACGACAGGTGCTCTGCCGAGCCACGCGTCGACGTGGTCGCGCTTCCACAGGTAGCCGTCGGGATGGCTGGTGGTGATCTGTGGGCGGGGGAGGTCGAGGTAGGGGAAGTCCGGCAGGCCCAGGAGTGGCCCGATGATCGTGGTGGCGTCCTTGCGCCAGCTCGTGCACCACACCGGGGTGACGAGGTCGCTGGCTAAGAACTCGGTGAGCAGTGGGCCATGGCTGGGGTCGAGCCAGATGGGGACGGGGTCGTCGGGGTGCCGGCCAGTGGGCAGGACGGTGTGGCGGACGTGGGTGGGCGGGGTGGTGCCGTCTGCGGCCGGGAACGGTATGAGGACGCCGTCAATGTCCAGAAGCAGGTAGGGCAGGGTCATCAGTGCCTCCGGGGTCAGCGTTTGCGGGCGGTGATCAGGAGAGTGGTGGGCCACGGGTCGCGGCGAGGGTGGCAGAGCTCCAGTGCCGAGGTGGTGCGCAGGCCGGTGCGGGCGAGGTGTGCGCCCCAGCGGCGGGCATCGAACTCCCATCGCGCGACGGGCAGTCGGGTGTGGTCGGGCATGGTGACGTAGTCCTCGCGCGGGCGGTCGTCCGTGGATGGATGTCTTCCGGCCCGTGCCGGGTGCGGGATGGAGAAGGCCAGGACACCGCCCGGCTTGAGGTGGCGGGAGATCGCGGCGAGCAGGAGCTCGGGGGCGACGAGGCCGACCGCGCCGAAGACGGAGTAGATCGCGTCGAAGGTCTGGCCGGTGGCCTGGAGGTGGTGCAGGGCGTGGCCGGCGGCGTACGCGGCGCCGTCGATGTGCCCGTAGTGGGAGCGGGCACGGCGTATCTGGAGTCCGACCAGGTCTACGCCGGTGACACGGGCCTGATGGTGCTTGGCGAGGTGGGCGACGTTGTGGCCGGGGCCGCAGCCCAGCTCCAGGAGGCGCTTGCCGCGCAGGTCCCGTCCCAGAATCTCAGCTCCGGGGCCGAGGCCCGCGTGGGTGCTCCATTCCATCCGGGCCGGTGCGGTGAGCGCGTGGGCGGGGCTAGCGGCTATCCGCTGGGCAGCGTGGGCGTACCAGGGGGAGACCTGGGCGAGCACCTAGACCTCCAGGAGTTGGACCACGTCGTTCAGGTGGCGGCGGACGACGGGGATGTACGCGGGGTCCTTGGCGGGGTCGTTGATCCAGCGGATCGCCTGCTCCATGAACCACTCCACGGCCCACATGCGGTGCCAGCCCAGGGCCCATGCCTCGGCAGGCAGGCCGCCCCGGGCAGCGAGAGCGTCTTCGTGGCCTCCTGCCGTGACGTACTGCTCCAGGAACACCCGCAGTCGGATGGGGCTCGGCGCCTCGGTGGTGCCGTGGTACGAGGCGAGGTCGATCAGGCCGGGGCCGGTGAAGGCGCGGGCGAAGTCGAGGAGGTGCCAGCAGTTCTCCCCGATGTGGACGCTCGTGGGGTGGAACTCGGAGTGGACCCAGCCGAACGGGTCGAGCGTCGCCCCCTGGGCGCGGGCCTCAGCCGATGCGGAGATCTTCCCCAGAGCGGTCTCGATGTCGTCGCAGTCCGTCCACCGGTCGGACTTCCGCAGCCTCTGGAGGTGATCGAGGGCTCGGCCGGGCAGGGCCGCGAGGCCTGCGCCGTCGAGGAGGGGCAGGCCTCCGGCCGGGCGGGCGGTGTGGAGCATCACGGCGGCGGCGGCGCCATCGAGGTCGTCGGCATCCCGTACGGGGGTGCCGAGGTCGTCCATGAGCATCCCGAGCCACTTGTCCTGCATGGCGATGGCGTGGAGCTCGGGGACGGGCAGCCCGCGCTGGTGTGCCACCCGCAGGGCCTGGGCCTCGCGGTCGAAGGGCTCCTTGGCGTACTTGAAGACGGCCGTGGTGCCGTCGGGGAAGGTGACGCGTTCGACTCCGGACATGCCCCAGACGCGGATCTCGGCACGTTCGGGGATGGGCTTGCCGACGAGAGTGCACAGGTCGTCCAGCAGGGCGGCGGTCAGGCTCTGGTCCATGGGGGTCTCCAGGGGCTGGTGTGCTCCGGGGCGGGCGGGCGGGTCAGCCCGCCTCGGAGCCGTACGGGGGTTGGGGGTTACTCGGCCGCGGTCACGCGGTGGGCGTAGACCTGCTCGATCCAGCCCGCCTTGAACTCGGCCAGGTCGTCACGGAAGTTCGCCATCGAGGCACCGTATGGCGCGACGACTCCGCCGGACTGGTCCGGCACCGACTGGCAGCCGTGCACGAGCCGGCCGCCGAGCGCGGCGTGGGCCTTGATGGACTCGATCCGGCGGTGCTCGTTGAACCAGCCGCCGTGGTAGACCTCGTCCAGCATTCCGCCCGTCTCGTCGTCCAGGTCGAAGACGACGGAGGTGGCGGCGGGGAAGAACCAGCACGGGCCGACGTTGGAGATGTGCCCGTCCAGCTCCACCTTGTTGAGCGCCATCAGCGTGGCCGCCTCGCGCAGCATGCGCAGGTGCTCGGCGGTGATCTGCGGCAGGCCGAGGCCGGCCAGGTGCTCCTCGCGGAACAGGTGCGAGTAGACCCCGTACGCGGTAGCCAGCACGCGGGCGGCATCCGACGTGGACTCGCCGTGGTTCTTGATGAAGTCGAGCGCGAGCTGCTCGACCGCGCTCTCCGTCGTCTCGTCCACGTCGAGGAGCTGGGCCTTGACCAGCTCCCAGTCGGCGACGAGCCAGGTGTTGGACTCGAAGCGGAAGAAGTACTCGGCCGGGTCGATGGTGATGTGCCGGCCGTCCACGTGAATGCCGGGCAGGCGGCTCCAGCGCGGGTCGAAGGCGTCGGGCAGCTCGACCGTGATGGTCGCGGTGTCGATGGTGGTCACCGGTTCTCCGTCTCTGATCGGCCGGGCCGGGGCATAGGAATGCCCGAGCCCGGTGGGGCGTACGGAACTTGGGGCCGCCCGGCCCGAGAGTGGGCGGCTGTCGATAAGTGAACCGTCCACTACGCAGAGTGGGTACGGTGTGACCGAGGCCAAGCGGTATACGCGGTTTACAGCTCCGGAGCGGAGGAGATCGTGCCAGCGCCGACCAACCCCAACTCCCGCCTGCGCGAAACGATCAGCTCTGCCGGGTGCACGTACGAGGCACTCGCCAAGGACGTACGCCGCATCGCCGCCGAGAACGGCGAGCTGCTCCAGACCAACAAATCGGCAATCTCCCACTGGGCGAACGGCACCCGCACGCCCTCCGGCCAGGCAGGCCCGTACCTCGCCGAAGCCCTCTCCCGTCGGCTGGGTCGTGTCGTCACCCAGACCGAGATCGGCCTCCACTCACCCGATACGGAGTCCTCGCCGGACACCGACCCGGTCACCACGGTCACGGACCTCGGCCGCGCGGATGTCGAGCGCCGCCGCTTCCTCGCCATTGCCGCCTTCACCACGGCCGGCGTAGCCATGCCGCTCTTGCACGACCACGAAGCCACCTCCCGCATGCTCCGCGCCCGCACGGCCCGCTCCCTCGTCGGTAGCGACGACATCGACGTCGTACGGCAGATCACCGCAGCCTTCAGCGCCGCCGACGAACGCCTCGGCGGCGGCCACGGCCTGACCACCGTCACTGCCTACCTCGCCGACACCGCAGCCCCCATGCTGCGCGGACGGTTCCCCTCGGAACCCTTACGCCGGGCCGCCTTCGGTGCCGTCGCCGAACTCGCCTACCTCGCCGGCTGGAAACACCACGACCTCGGCCACAAAGGCGCCGCCCAGCGCTACTACCAGGTCGGCTACCAGCTCGCCTGCGAAGCCGACCCCCACGGCCACGCCGCCTGGATGATGCGCGCCCTCGCCCACCAGGCTCTCAGCCTCAAACAACCCCACCACTGCGTCGACCTCGTCGAAGGCGCCCTGCGACGCGGCCTCGGCCACGTCGACGGCCAGACCGAAGCCCTCCTCCACATCACCCACGCCCGCGCCTACGCAGCCGTCGGCGAGAACCCCTCGGCCGTACGCGCCCTCCTCGCCGCCGAAGACGCCCTCCTACGCGAGGACGGGCCCCAACCCAGCTTCTCTCGCGTCAGCGGCCCAGCAGCCGGCACCGTGGCCAGCCATACCGCACGCACCCTGACCGACCTCGCTGATCACATCGGCACCGAGCAACAACACCGCGACGCCCTCACCCGCTGGGACCCGGAGAAGTACAAGCGCGTCCACGCCCTCACCCACGCCGACCTCGGCGACAGCCTCGCCGCCCAGGCCCGCGCCGACGAAGCCGTCGCCGCCTGGACCCAGGCCCTCGTCCTCATGGAAGGCATGACATCCGACCGCACCCGCAAGGCCATCACTTCGATCCGCTCCACCCTCGCGGTCTACCAGCGCCGCCGCGTCCCCGGCGCCGCCGATCTCGCCCGCCGCGCCCGCGAGGCCCTCGCCTAACATGCCCAACAACCCGCCCGACGAAGGGAACACCGTGGCCCAGCAGACCGACGACCGCTCCCAAGCCCTCAAGCCGGCGCTCGAATCGATGACCCTGCTGGTCGCGGCCGTCATCGTCCACGACAAGGCCACCAACCGAGTCGTGCTCCTCCAGCGCAGCAAGAACGCCAAGTTCGCCCCGGGACTCTGGGACCTCCCCGTCGGCAAGAACGAACCGGGCGAGCCCATCACCGAAACCGCAGTCCGCGAGCTCTACGAGGAGACCGGCCTCACCGTGAAGCCCGAGTCCCTCAAGGTCGCCCACATCATCCACGGCGCCTGGGGCGTCGAAGCCCCCAACGGCTTCCTCACCGTCGTCTTCGCCGCCCACGAATGGACTGGCGAACCCGAAAACCGCGAACCCGGAAAGCACTCGCAGGTCCGCTGGGTCGACGCCGACACCATTCCCGAAGCCTTCGTCGACACTACCGCCAGTGCCCTCCAGCACTACCTCAACAAGGGGCGACAGGTGTCGCTGGATGGCTGGTGACGGCGTGGACCGTTTCACGGCGCCGCGGAGTTGATCGATACCGTCACCTAGTGCGCGGCGGCACACGTTCGTGAACGGGATCGAGCTGACCGGCGCCGGCGTAGCGAAAACGTACGCGCGTACGGAGCAACCGGCCGGGCGAATAGTCGAGGTTTCCGGTGTAGACGTCCTTTCCGCTCGTTTCGGCCCACACCAGCGTCATACCGGCGGTGCGCAGCCAGTCGTCGAGCCACTCGCGGTCCATGACCAGCTCGTCCTGTCCGCCACTGGTGACCTTGCGCACCGAGGCGACCTTGCATCCACCTGCATCGGTCCAGTTCGCCTGCCCGTCCCACCGTAGCGAGCCCGGAGACGGTCCAAAGATCGCTGGCGCTGGCGCGTCCAGTGAAATCGTCTCCATGGTGCCCGCGTACTCGTACTCACCCAGGATCTCGTACGACGCCCGTTCAGTGGGCACCGCAAACGGCTGCCGGTATTCGTGGTTCATCGTGTGGGCGTCGCTGGCGTAGTGCAGACCATGCGGGTACTCGCCGACGAATCCCTTCAGAAAGATCGGCCCCCTGAACAGGTCGTGCCCAGCAAGGTTTCTACCCTTCAGATCCTCCAGCAGGGCGTCCAGGTCACTGGTGGCAACGATTAGAGCAGTGATACGGGTCCAGATACTCGGGCGGTTGCCGTCAGCTGCCTGCGGGGGCTTCCACTCGTAACTGCCCGTGAGTACGACGCGCTGCCTCGTGTCGGAGGCGGAGAAGTCGACTGGTACATCGGGGAAGTCACTGTCATCGGCAACCCACTGCTCAGCAACGGAATCGACAAAGCGTGCCCAGTCGTACACGGGAACGCCAGGCCTGACTGCCTGCAGGGTGGCTGACGGCTCGCACATGGTTGGGTCCATCTGGCGCAGACCGTCCGACTGCGGGTGCGGCGTAGCTGGCGCAGGAGGATCCCATTTGCTGACGGTTCGCGAGGCGTGGTCACTGACCTGCCCGACGAGGCGGGACAGGGCGATCCACTGGTACTTCTTACCAATTCGCTCGATCCACTTGGGCTTGCTACGCCCGGCGCCGTACCTATCAAGCACGTGCCTGTCGAATGCGGCGTGCAGGTGCGGCGCGTAACCGAGACCAACGGCCTCATGAAGAATATGGCGAGCCGCCGCCTCCGGCTCGATATCGGGAAAGCCCTGGAACGCGTGTTCGACTTGATACCTGAAGAAGTCGTCATGGATGCAGCTGAAGTGAAGCTTCGGGTAGTGGGCACCTTTGTACGCCTCTACGTCATCGGAGCTTGGCCACTCGATTGGCCACGAAGTTTCGTAAGGGGGCTCGGTACACGACTGGTCGATTAGTTCCGGCAGAACACCTCGGTCGGCTGCCCCGCTAATGATGCTCCTTGCCTCGTCGCGCAGGGCAGCGTTCACGACTTGCTGACCAGCGAAGACCGCATTCCATACCGCTTCCGCGGAGCTTGTCCAGTCGCTGCTGCTACCACCCCGCAGGAGTGCCGCGTAGGCGGCGTAGCAGGCTCGCTCTTTGATCCATTCGTCGTCGATGGCTAGGAACTTCGCTAGCACACCGGGGGCTTGGTCGGGATGGCGTGTGAGGAGCCGGGCTGCCGCGAGGGTAGCGCCGTCCCGGACACGCCGGTCCGAGCAGCCCGTGCACCACAGGAGAGCGGTGACCCACAGCTGGCAGGTTTGCCGACCGACGGCTTCGATGTCCTTATCGCGGCCCCATGTGATCAGCCGGTCCACAGCGCCCTGGCTCTCGTGGGTGTAGTGGAGCCAAGGGATGACGAAGGCATCTCGTTTCGCCATCGGGGCTGGGGACAGCAGATCGTGAAGGAAACCGGCGTTCAATGGGTGGTCGGGGCGCGGGGCGAGGCGGAAGAGCATGTCCATCGCCTCGTGGGAGACGGCCTCGGAGCGCAGGGCCTGGACGACACATGCGCGAGTCTCGTGGGTGAGGTTCGCTACGGAGCGCCACGGCAAGCCCGCGATGACTGCGGTCAACGCGGCGTTGTCGCCGCAAGCGCCCCGGAAGTCAGTGAGTTCGACACCGAACTGGTGGCTGAGGGCGACGGACATGGCCTCGAGTAGGCCAGCATCCGGTGCCGAATCCAGGCCAAGGAGCTGCCTGAGATTCCCGTTCAGCAGTGCCTCGCCTACGGCTTCCGGGGTATCCATGTCCCTGAGGGCTTGGGATACCACCAGGTGGTGGCCGAGGCGTTCGAACGCGACAACGACGATGTGGCCGCCGTTGGTGGAGTCAAGAGGATCGATGTCCTCGGCGAGCAGCCCCTCGCCGATCAGTGCCTCGAGCAGCGAATTCTGGACGGTGGGGTCTGGCCAGAGCCCGCGGAGGAGCGCTGAAGCATCCGGACGTGTCAGCCAGGCGGTTGGCGTTGCACCGACCGCACCGGCGAATGCGTACATGGCCCCATGAACGATCCGGTCGGCGCGAGGGGCGTCGAGTTGGTCACTGATCCGCTCGTTCGCCGCATCGAGCAGGAGGCGGACGAGTTCATCGATGCCCATCGATGCCTGATCCAGAGCGAGCTGGGAGCCCCGCTTCAGCGCGTCGCACAGCAGTCGCAGAAAGAGGGGGTTGTCGAACTCGCCGTGGATTGGCGGGGCGGTCGGGGGCTCCAGGCCGTAGTAGTCGGCGTACTCCGTCACAGCCTCGAACTCGACGCCCTGGAAACCGCGGTGGACGAAGGTCGGCATGTCCAGTCCCGAGGGGACGATCTGTTCAGCGTAATGAGACCGCAAGGTGAATACGACGCGCAGGTTCTCGAAGCGGCTGATGACGGCGACCAGATGGTCCAGCTCGTCTCGCCACAGGGTTCGAGGGCGGGTTTCGTTCAACGCATCGACAACGAGCAGCACCGGACTGCCCGAAGTTCGCCCTACTTGGTCCAGCAGTGCAAGAGCATCCTCACCTGTGAGGTCGGTCGGCAGTTGCAAGCGCTCACGAAGCTGCGCCAGGAGATCGCCTTGGCGGAACCAACGGCCGTGGACGAACAGACTGGGACGACCGTGGGACAAACGCCGAACAACGGCATCGAGCGTGACGAACGTCTTGCCGCGGCCGGCATCACCGGACAGGAGCATCGAATGTGCCCCGGGCAATCGTTCGAACGGGCCGGTCATGGACGAGATCAGCTCCTGGAGACCTTTTTCGAGGCTCCGCAATCCGTCCACCCGCGCTGCGGGGAATCTCACCATGTACTCGGCCTGGTGCTGTCGCCACGTGGGCGAGTCCCAGTCGGGACCATGTTCAGCAGTCAGCGCCGCGCTTTCGGCTTGCTCGGCGTCGGACACTGTGGCGTGAGCATTCTGAAGCGTGCTGTCCAGAACAGCGCGGGAATCGCCGGAGGGCTCTTCCCGCCACTTCTGCAGCGCGCTGGCCACCTTGTTGACCCCATCGCGAACGCTACTCAGGTCGACAGGCTGGATACCTCCGCTGCTCTCTGCATCACGGACCTGATCAGTCAGCTGCCAAAGCCGAGAGACCTGACTATCCAACGCCGCATGCCACTCCGGATCTCCGCACAGTGCGGCGATGGCGTCTCGGGCTGGCACGTCCACGGTGAGCTCCGGAACGTACCGAGGACGCGCAGCCCGGACCGCCTCGTCCCGGCGGTTGTGCCACCAGTTCTCCGGAAGGACATCTGCGTCGAACCAATAGCGAGTTCGGGCGCCTGACTGATCGATCTTCCGCAGCCGCGTGACGAGGTGGGTGTACCACTCGACCTGGAACTTGACCGGCACGCCCAGCTGTGCGGCCTCCTTCCGCCAGTGGCTCAACCAACCTCCTTCTCCATAGACCTTCTGCTGCAAGGACTTGCCCTTGCGCGCTGTGGGACCCGTCGGATCCACGGGAATGGCGATCGTGTACTGCACGAGACGTGGATGGGTCTTCAGCGCAGCTGTCACGGATTTGCTGAGCTGCTTCTCGTCCACGTCGTCCTGATCCACCCAGAACTTGGCCTGCCAGCCGACCTCGCTACCGTCAGGCAGTGTCCAGAAGCACTCGACGCCGCCGTCTCCTCCGGAGCCGTTGAGGCTGACGAAGGTGGCGTCAGGATGCGGCGAGTCCTCCGCCGCCAGTTCGCAGATGAACTGCTCGAACCCGTCCCTCTGGCCGCCGGCACCCAGGGTGCGGAGGCGGGTGAAGTTGATATCGGGAAGATGCATTCCCGCCACCCCCTTGATGCGACGTACGACCTGCGCCGCAGCTGAGCGCAGAACCAACCTGCGTCATTACAGCCTTGCAGGTGGCAGGCGGGGATCCCGTTCCGCCGGCACGTAGGCCATGACGATATACCGGAGCAGAGGGCCTGGACCCAGCGATCCAAAGGCCCGTTGGGTTCCGTGATCGATAGGGGCGCCAGGCAGTGGCGACGGTCGGGCCTGCCGCCGTCGGCCGAACGTACTTCTGGCCGTGGTCGTCGCAGGAACTGAAGCGCTGGGCCTGGATCGGGTCACCCAAATCAGCTACGGCGCCTGGGAATCGAAGCTCTCGACGGCTTTCTCATCGTCGCCTTCGCAACCCACGCATGGACCGGAAACCCGGGAAACCCGCGAAACCCCCAGGTCCGATGGGTAGACGCCGGTGATCTGCTCGGCCAGTTTGTCTCCACGACCCGTAGCGCCTTGCTCTCCTTCCTCACCGACGGCCCGCAGGTATCGCTCAACGGGTGGCTCCAACCTCAGACAGGGGCGCCATGTCCGATTCGCCTTGGGATTCTGCTCTTCCGCCGATCAAGTCGTTCCACCCCTTCAATAACGTTGGCGAACCGGTCGGTCTGCATCACGGTGAGATCGGTGGTGTGCAGGACACCGAGGTGCCGGGGGAGGTCAGTCTTCAGTGTTCGCCAATCCTCAGCCTCGACTGGAGCGTCACTCCCAAGCCGCACTCGCATCCGTACACCCGTGACACGGCCATCCTGCGACTCCAACGGCCTCATGGCGAGGCCGAAGTGCACGCCTGGGTCCGGAACTTCGACAGGGCTGGATCAATGGAGCCACCCTCGGAGATAGCGAGGCTCCTCTCGCCCGGATCGTGGCGCACTGGTTCAACCTGCCCCGGTTCAGGGGGCAGCATCACCTGACCGATCGGATCGAGGGTGCGGATCGGTACTGGGACCGGGGTCGCTGGTCTCACGAGGTCGGCGGCTGGAAGATCGTGCTGGACGTGCGCCCTGACCACCGCACTGTCTGGGAAGAACTCCTCAAGACCCGGCTCTACGCGATGACGCACGTGATGGAGATCAGCCGTGCGGACGGGCTGCAGTTCACCGCCGCTGAGGCTGCCCACCTCCTCACAGCCCTACACCTCGGTATGTCGTTCTCGCTTGGTCGCTGGACCGCTCCGCTTCTCCCAGTCGGCCTAGGGTGTGACGGACAGGTCGTCTGGGAGTCCTGGGGAGCCCTGCACTGCGATCCGGCGCGGAGACACTCTTCCGGCTGGTGGGACTCCTGGGACGTTGACGCACTCGGCACGTTTCTTGACGGACTCCTCCCGGGGATTGCCGATCCCGCGGGCAGGGAGTCGCTGAGACTGCAGATCAGCTACGCGATCACAGCCATCCGCGACCAGGGATTCGTGGAGCAGCGCGTGATGATCGCCGCTGCCGGGCTCGAGCACGCCATGTGGCAGAGGCTGTTCGTCCGCGGCATCCTCACCCGCGCGGAGTACAAGAACACCCGCCTGTGGCCGGCTCACGAAAAGCTGCGAAAGGTCCTCCGGGAGATCAACGTCGCAGTCTCCATAGACTGCAACCATCTGCCGGCCATGGCGGCCTTCGCCGACGAAATGCAGCGACGCACTGGACAGGTGTGGGACGGCCCCTCTGTGGTGACGAAGATCCGCAACTACATGGTCCACCCAGAGGAGGACCAGAAGGAGCTTTACCGGATACCCGGCCTCGTCACAGAGGCGTGGCTGCTCACTCGGCACTACCTGTCCCTGCTGGTCCTCGAGTCGCTGGGCTATCGCGGACCACATCAGAACCTGTCGAGGATTCGCGGCATGGCAGGCGAGGTCGAAGACACTCCCTGGCCCTGACCCGGGCCTACGCGCAGCCCTTGCCGAGTCTCGCCACGAAGTCCGCGACGCGGGTCAGCGCCTCCGCCAGGCGGTCCGGCGGAACCGTGTAGGAGATGCGGACGTGGTTCGGGGCCGCGAAGTCGGCGCCGGGGACGACCGCGACGTTGGCCTCCGTGAGGAGGAGTTCCGCGAAGACCTCGGCGGAGGTGATGGTCTGGCCCGCCAGCGTCAGGCCGTAGGTGCCGGAGACATCGGCGAGGAGGAAGAACGCCCCGGTCGGGTTGCCGTCGACCTCGATGCCGGGGATGTCCGCGAGGGCCTTGATGGTAGTCAGGCGGCGGTCGTCCAGCTCCAGTAGCCGGCGTTCCAGCTCGGTGGTGAGGTCTGCGGTCAGGGCGCCGAGGGCAGCCTTCTGGGAGATGGAGGACGGCGCGGAGGCGGTGTGGCTCTGGATCGCCGTGATGGCCTGGGCCACCGGGGTGGGGGCGGCGACCCAGCCGATGCGCCAGCCGGTCATGGCGAAGGTCTTCGAGACGCCGCCGACGGTGAGGGTGCGCTCCGCGGCCTCCGGGCCCAGGGCGGCGACCGAGACGTGTTCGGCGTCGCCGAAGACCCAGTGGTCGCAGATCTCGTCGCTGATGATGGCCAGGTCGTGGTCGATCGCCACCTGGACGAGAGCTGCCAGTTCGGTCCGGTCGTAGACGACGCCGGAGGGGTTGGCCGGGTTGTTGAGCAGCAGGACCCGGGTCCGGTCGGTGACGGCGGCGCGCAGCTGGTCAGCGGTCACCTTCAGTCCCGAGCCCTGAGCGGGCTGGACGGGTACGAGGGTGCCTCCGGCCAGGGCGGCGAGGTGGGGGTAGCTGACCCAGTAGGGCGCGGGGATCAGGATCTCGTCGCCGGGTTCGACCAGGGCGGTGAAGGCGTAGTGCAGGGCCTGCTTGGCGCCGGCTGTGATGACCACCTGCCCGGCCTCGTACGCCGCCCCATGCCGGCCCAGGAACTTCGCGGTGGCCGCGCGGAGTTCCGGGATGCCGGCGGCGGGGGTATAGCGGGTGAAGTCGGTGGCGATGGCGTCGAGGGCAGCGTGCGCGGCCGGTTCGACGGTCGGGAAGGCCGGCTCACCGCTGGTGAGGTTGATGACGTCCACCCCCTGCGCGATCAGCGCCTTCGCCTGGGCGTCCAGCGCGGCGGTCGCGGACGGCGGGACCTGCGCCGCACGCAGGGCCAGGCGGATTCGGCTGATCGCCTTGGGGGCGGGGGCGGACGTTGCAGTGCTCACGGCATTCCTCAGGGTGGGATTAGGTGCGGGTGGCGCTGGGCTTCAGGCGCGCGGGCCGTAGAGCGCGAGCGTGGACGCCTGGGTGCGGCGGGTCTCGGCGTAGCGGCTCGCGGAGTGGCTGACTTCGGCGCAGCCGTCGCAGAAGCGGACTCCGGAGACGAAGGCGGCGTTGCGGGCGCGGCGGAAGTTGCGGATGGAGCGACGGATGGACGGCATGACAGTCTCGATTCATAGGCGAGTGTCTATGCGTTTGAGCATGCCAGTACCCATAGATGACCGTCAATACATTGGAGCGTGTTATCCCGTCTCCCGGGCGGACCTGGACGAGCGGGGGCCGGATCCGTCAGATTGGGCGCATGATCACGCCATCACCCACCGGAATATCCGCCGACTGCTGCCCTGGGCCCATGACTGCCGTAGAGGCAACCGATCTGGCGGCCGCGTTCAAGGCGCTGGCCGACCCGGTGCGGCTGAGGATCGCGAGCATCGTGGCCTGCTGCCCGACCGGCGAGGTGTGCGTGGGCGAGATCGCCGCCGAGTTCTCGGTTTCGGGCCCGACCATCAGTCACCACCTGAAGAAGCTGCGGGAAGCTGGGGTCCTGTCCTCCGAGCGGCGCGCGAACGAGGTGTACTACCAGGTGCGCTGGGACCGACTGGATTCACTGATCGGCCTGCTGACGGCAATGAAGCCGGCGGCGGCACAAGCACTCTGAGCGGGGCCCGCCCCATGTGCCCCTACATACGGCTGCAGCCCGCCCCGGAGCAGGGGGCGGGCCGTTGCCGTCTGATGCGCTGGCGCTCAGGCCAGGAGCTTTAGAGCCACATGGGGGCCGTGTAACCGAGGACGATCGCACCGGTGAAGAGGATGCCGACGACCAGGGCGACCACGCGCCAGCGGGCGATGAGGAGCATGCCGCTGATGGCGCCGACGCTGGTACCCGCGCCGGTCATCAGGAAGGCGAGAGCCGGGCCGGGGCCCATGCCGCCCTGCATCAGGGTGGCCACCAGGGGGAGCGAGCCGTCGGTGTTGAGGTAGACGGGGATGCCGATCAGGGCGGCGAGCGGGACGGCGAAGAGGTTGTCCCCGCCGAGGTAGTCCGTGAGGAAGGCGGTCGGGATCGAGTTGATGAGCAGGTAGCCCAGCGTCGCGAAGGCCAGGAAGTAGATCGCGAGGCGCTTGCTGGTGATCCGGAGCTCACGGCCGAACTCGTCGAGCTTCCAGCGCTTGACCAGGCTGACCTCGACCGGCGCGGGGGCCGGAGCGATGGGCCGGTTGAGCAGAGCCGTACGGGCCAGACCGCCACCACTGCCGCCGCCGGCCGGGGCGCTGACGCCCCCACCCGAGACGTCGTCCTGTGCGTCGTCGCTGCAGCAGCTCTCCTCGGCCTTCTTCTCGGCCTCGGTGGAGGTCAGGCGGGCCTGGCCGTCGAGCCAGCCCGTCTTCTCGATCAGCCAGGTCACAAGGCCGGCGAAGAGGCCGATGACGATCGCCGCCACGAAGAAGGTCAAGGCGAAGTCGGCGCCGAACAAGCCTATGGAGAGTACGAGTTCTTCCGGGCTGGTCAGCGGCGAGGCGACCATGAAGGTGACGACGGGGGCCCAGGGAACCGATGAGGCGAGAGCGCCCAGGACCACTGCCGTGGTTCCGCAGGAGCAGAACGGAGTGAGCGTCGCCAGGACGACGGCTCCGAGAACCGCGTAGAGCGTCTTGCGGCGCAGCCACGACGAGAGCCGCTCCGCTCCGATGTACACCGGGATGGCCGACGCCACGAGGACGCTGATCAGCAGGAACGGCCAGTTCGTGGCCAGGGTGCGGCCGACATCCTGGGCCGTCTGACCCAGGATGCCGAGGACGGTGTCAAGCACGGAGAGCTCCAACTCATAGACGGCTGTCGATGGGTTGAACTCTGCCGGATTCATAGATGAGTGTCAATGCGTTCCGGGAACAATCCATAGATGGCTGTCGTTGGATCGGGTATGCCTACGCCCATCTCGGAGCTCTGCTGCTCCCCCGTGCTCGCCGGCCCCCTCACTCCGGAGGCGGCTGATGACCTCGCGGCCGCGTTGAAGGTCGTCGCGGACTCCACCCGGCTGCGCCTGCTCGGGCTGATCCGGACCCAGCCGGGAGGCGAGGCGTGCACCTGCGATCTCACCGAGCCGCTGGGGTTGACCCAGCCAACGGTCTCGCACCACTTGAAGGTCCTCTTCGAGGCCGGCTTCCTGGAGCGGGAGCGGCGTGGACGTCAGACGTACTACCGGATCGCGGTCGGCAGCATGACCGTGTTGTGCCAGGCGCTGGACCCCTCACCGGAGCCGCTCCCCGCCTGAACTGCAGGCGATCCAAGCGCCCTCCAACTCCTTTCGGCCAAGGGTCCGTTGCCTTCAAGCCACGCGCAGGCAACCGGCCCGTTGGCATGTTTAGGCATGAGGGTGCCTAGCGCGCTTCCTGCCAGCAGTGATCTCTTCCACACCCTGGGTGACCTCGGACAGACTCATGAGCACCGGGAGGGCGACCACCCCCGGGAACACCGGAACCGGCCAAAGGGCCGCCGGTCACCAAAAATCCGTAGTCATTTCCTGGGGAGAGCCATGTCTGTTTCGCGTACCTCGATGAGCCTTGCCGCCACCGTCCTGGTCACCGTCATCGGACTCGGCTCCGCCGCCGCCCTCGACGCTCCCGCCCGCAACACCGTGGCCGGAGCCGGCTGGGACGTCGCCCCCACGGGCACCGACGGCGCCGGCTGGGACGTCGCCCCCGCGACCGCTGACGGTGCGGGCTGGGACTGATCCACAACCCGTCGCCTCACCCCCTCACCCCCTCATCCGAGACGCACCGCACCTGCGATCCAAGGAGTACGAGAGATGAGCACCACCTGCTGCAGCGCCACCACTGAGGAGCCGGCCCCGGCGCTCGTGGTGTTGGAAGACTCCTGCTGCGAAACCCCCGAGAAGGTGGAGGCCGAAGAGTCCTCCTGCTGCGGGACCCCCGAGGCCAAGGTCGAACCGGAACCCGTCCCCGCCACCGGCTGCTGCGGCCCCGCCAAGCCCGAGCCCGAACCGGTCTCCTGCTGCGGCAGCACCGAGCAGGAGGACCCGGCCGACGTACGGACCGGCCTCTCGCTCGACGACGCGGTCGCGGCCCTCGGCGGCAGCGTCCCGCAGGCCACCGACCCCGCGCCCTACGTACTGCCCGACTGGCTCAGGGCGACCGAGACCAGCCTGACCGGCGCCAAGCCCTGGCACACGGTCGCCGACCGCGGCGAGGGCGAACTCGCCTTCCTTCCCGGCTTCCTCTTCGACGCCGACCCGATCGTAGAAGCCGACCCGCGCACCTACCTCGGCTGGCAGCCCAAGTCCGGCGCGGTGGCCTGCTGCTCCGCCACCTCCTCCTCATCTTGCTGCTCCACGTCCTGCTGCAGCGCCACCGACACCGTCGAGGCCCTGGGTGAGGAGGCGTTCTTCCCGGCTCTGCTCCTCGGTTCCCCGCTTGGCTACCGCTCCGAGGCTTCCGCCTCCGTCGAGGACCCGCTGCTGGTGGCGGACCTGATCGACCGCATCGTGCCGGCCGCGATCGAGGCAGGCGTCCACTCGATCACCGCCCCGTGGCTGCATGACAGCCCGCACAGTGAGGTGCTCGCGCTCGCCCTCCAGGCGTACGGCGGCGACATCGCCTTCCATGGCGAGAACAACCTGCTCAGCCTCCAGCACGACAGCTATGAGGCCTACCTCGCCTCCCTCCCGGCCCGTAAGCGGCGCCGCGTCAAGGAGGACAGCGACCGCGCCACGAACTCCGGCACCCGTATCGAGCGCAAGGACCGCGAGGAGCTGCGCCCGCTGGTCGGCCGGATCTCCGAGCTGATCACCCAGAACCGGCAGAAGTACAGCGGTGGGGAGGACGTGACCCACATCCACGCCCTGATCAGCGCTCTCGTCGACGGCGGCGCCGATGTCCGGGCCTACCTCGCCTACAAGGACGACCAGGTCGCCGCCGCCTCGGTGACCGTCCGCCAGGGCAAGCGCCTGTTCGTGAAGTGGGCCGGCTTCGACTACGAAGCCCTCGGCGAGCGCAGCGGCGTCTACTTCGAGATCGTCCTGGATCGCCCCCTGCGCGACGCGTACGCCGAAGGCGTCACCACGATCGAGGCAGGTCCCGGCGCGGACGATGCCAAGCGGCTGCGCGGCTTCAAGCCGCACCAGCTCCGCTCGGCGATCCTCGTCACGGACACCGCTCTTCGCCCCGAGGTCGCCAAGCTCCACGCCGCGTACGGCGAGGCCCGCCGCGAGGCGTTGGGCCTCGGCGCGGAGGAGGAGCCGAGCACGGCGATCGGCCGCCTGAAGGCCAAGCTGCTCGGCGGCTCCGCTTACGAGCCGATCAAGCCCCTCCAGCCGGAGGGCGGCTGCTGCGGCTGACCGCTGATCCACATCTCTCTCCCCCCAGAAGCAGGCCCGGTGCGCGATGCGCGCCGGGCCTGCGGGCGTTCCTCGGACCGGCCGTAAGAGAGGAGGGGAAGGGAGAGGGGGATCAGTCGGTCCAGCCTGCCTTGTTTGCCAGGACGCCGGCCTCGAAGCGGCTTCGGGCGCCGAGGCGGGCCATTATTTCCGACATCATGCGGCGCGCGGTGCGCAGGCCGATGCCGAGCTTCTTCGCCGCGATCTCGTCGGTGGACCCCTGCGTGAGCTGGCGCAGCAGTTCGCGTTCCTGAGCGGTGAGGCCCGCCTCGTCGCGACCGCGGCTGCATCCGATCGGTGCCGCGCCCTCCCACACCTGCTCGAACAGGGCCGCGAGGGCGGTGAGCACGCCGGGGCCGGTGAGCTGGACGGCGCCCTTCTTGGTGTTGGTCGGGTCCACCGGCAGCAGGGCCACCTCACGGTCGAACAGGACCATCCGCAGCGGCAGCGCCGGTACGGTGCGCACCTCACCGCCGTTGCCGTGCAGCCACTGCGCGTATTCGACCGTCGGGGTGTCATTGCGGACGCTGTCCAGGTAGACGGTCAGCACCCTCACCCCCCGGCGCATCAGGTCCTCGTCCAGCGGCCGGCTGGCGTCGAGGCTCGCCGCGGACTGCGCACCGCCGGGCATGAACGACAGGCACTCGCTGGTCGAGCGGTGCGCGAGTTCTTCGAGGCGGGTCTGGATGGCGTCGATGCCCTGGAGGTACTCGACACCGTGCCGTTCGCCGGTGCGCAGCTCCGAGTACTCGTCAAGGAGCTTGCTGATGGCGGCCTGGCTCTCGGCGAACTGCTGCTGCTGAGCGAGCAGATGGGCCTGCTGGCGCTGGAGCAGCAGCTGGAACCCCAGGTCCGGGCTGACCGGCCGCAGGCCGCCGGGCGCCTGCATGGAACGGCGTAGCAGGTTCAGCTCCGCCAGCCGGTCCAGCGCGCTCCGTACGGAGTCTTCAGGGCAGGCCAAGTGCACAGCAATCTCTGACACTCCCCAGTCCTGCTGAGTGAGCATCAGCCGGTAGACCGACTCCGCTTCAGTGTCCAGTCCCAAACTCGCCAGCACAGCGACCCCCCGCTTGGCGTCTCAATCATCGAGACGACCCGTCAATACATCGGCGGGCGCCGATGTTTGCAGGCCAGAGTGGTCACGGACAAGGGGTTGTCCAAAGATTGATCATCATCGCTTCTCAGGTCGATGCGGCTCGGCATGGCGGCATGGCGCATTCGAGCCGTTCCCAGGCAGGTGCCTGCCGGTCGCGCTTCATGCCAGTCGGAAAGTCTTCCGCCCCCTCGGAATGCTCAGCAAACTAGTGATCACAGGGCAGCGGAAGTCCTCGGAAACGGAATCCGCAGCGCGTCGAGAACGCCCCCTGACCTGAGCGAAATCGATTCCCCACCACACGGAGGACAGCCATGTCTGCTGCGCGGAAAGCCCTGCGCCTGATGAACAGAGCCGCTGCGGTCGCGCTGGGCTTTTCTCCCGCCGGCGGGCACGGCTGCGGCCCCAAGTGCCGTCACACGGAGCTCTACAGCGCCGTCACCCAAGCCAAAGCCGACCAGCACGTGTGGTCCGTACCAGGACTTACCGCCCGGCCGGGAGGACCCATGTTCATGGCCACCGCCACGCTCGTCGCGGCCAGTGCAGCCGAGGCCACCAAGCTGGAATCGGCCGTGGTCACCGACATCGTCTGGGCGGCGGCAATGCCGGATGACGACCTCGAACACGTCCACGCGAAGACGACTTCGGGACGCATCGAGCTGACGTTCTTCCACCGCACCGGCAGCCTCGCCGACGCATTGTCCGCAGCGGGCCAGATTTGCCGCCGCGCACTGAATTCGAGTCCGGCCCTGGCCCAATGGCGCATTGCGGTCACCCCTCAACTTCCCGATGCCCTGCCCGGCTCGGGCCCCGCATTCGCGTGATGCAGATCACACACCTCACTGCAAGGAGTCTCACCCCATGAGCGGTATCAACGACCCGCGCCTGAAGGCCGAGCAGCTCACCGTCGAGACGATCGCCTCGATCGACCACGAGGTGAAGGTCCTCGGCTCGAAGTCCTACACGAACCGGCAGATCGCCATCGCGGCCCTGGCCGCCCTCGACGGCAAGACCGGCGTGATCGACGGCGCCCTGGTCTCCGACGACACCATCTACTTCGCCGACGCCGTCGCCTCCTTCGGGCACGTCAGCGTCGAGGTCGACCACGAAAACTACCGCTTCACCCTCACCCCGACCGGCAAGCCGATGGTCGCCCCCGAGGATGACATCTTCGTCGGCGGCGCCGGCACCCCGCTGCGCTTCCTGGTCTCGATGGCCGGCCTCGCCGAGGGCATCACCACCATCACGGGCAACAGCCGTATGCAGGAGCGCCCCTTCGGCGACCTGCTCGCCGCTCTCCCCGGCCTCGGCGTCGAAGCGGTCGCGGTGCGCGGCAACGGCTCCCCGCCGATCCAGGTCACCGGCGGCAACTTCGTCGGCGGCAAGACGAAGATCTCCGGCGCCATCTCCTCCCAGTACACGTCCTCGATCCTGATCAGCTCGGTCCTCGCCCAGCAGGACACCGAGATCGAGATCGTCGACGAACTGGTCTCCAAGCCGTACGTCGAGATGACGCTGGCCACCCTCGCCGAGCACGGCATCACCGTCGAGCGCGACGGCTACCGCCGCTTCAAGATCGCGGCCGGCCAGTCCTTCAAGGGCGGCCACGCCGTCGTCGAGCCGGACGCCTCGGGCCTGTCGTACTTCATCGCCGCGGCCGCGATCCTCGGCGGCCGGGTCACCATCCCCGGCATCGGCTCCACCTCCCACCAGGGCGACGTCGGCCTCGCAGAGGTCCTGGGCCGGATGGGCGCCCACGTCGAGATCACCGAGAACTCGATCACCGTCAAGGGCGGCGACCTGCACGGCATCGAGGTCGACATGGACGCCATGCCCGACGTCGTCCCGTCCCTCGCCGCCGTCGCAGCCTTCGCCACGGGCAAGACCCACATCACCAACATCGCCAGCCTGCGCGTCAAGGAGTGCGACCGCATCGCGGCCGTCACCACCGAGCTGCGCAAGATGGGCATCACCGTCGACGAGTACGACGACGCCATGACCATCCACGGCGGCACCCCGCACGGCGCGGTCATCGACACCTACGACGACCACCGCATCGCCATGACCTTCGCGATCATGGGCCTGCGCACCCCCGGCGTCGTCATCAACGACCCCGGCTGTGTTGCCAAGTCCTTCCCCGCCTTCTGGAACGCCCTGGACACCCTGCGGTGACCAGCGACGGACCTGCCAACGGGATCCTGCTCGTCCTCGACGGCTGGGGCCACGCCGCCCCCGGACCCGGCAACGCGCTCACCAACGCCCACACCCCCGTCCTCGACTCCATCGCCGCCAAGCACCCCTCCACCTTCGTGGAAGCGTCCGGCGAGCACGTCGGCCTGCTGCCCGGAACCGTCGGGAACTCCGAGATCGGCCACATGGTCATCGGGGCCGGCCGCCCGCTCGACTACGACAGCGTCCTGGTCCAGCGGCAGATCGACAGCGGAGCGCTCCGCGACAATCCGCGCCTGACCCAAGCCCTCGACCAGCTCACGGCCAAGGGCGGCGCGCTGCACCTGATCGGGCTGGTCTCCGACGGGATGATCCACGCCCACGTCGACCACCTGCACGAGCTCCTGTCCATCGCGGCGTCCCGCGGTGTGAAGCACGTGTGGGTGCACGCCATCACCGACGGCCGGGACGTCGCCGACCGCACCGCCGGCCACTACCTGGCCCGCGTCGAGGAGTTCTTCGCCGCCACCGGGGTGGGAGCGCTGGCCACCGTCTCCGGCCGTGGCTACGGCCTCGACAAGAGCGGCGACCTGGAGCTGACCGCCAAGGTCAGCGAGGCCATCACCGACGGCAAGGGCGCCACCGCCCGCGACTACGGCCAGGTCCTGGCCGGAGCCGAGAACGGGGACGTGTGGATCACTCCGACCGTCCTCACCGACGCCGGCGGCGAGCCGCTCGCCGCCGTACGCGACGGCGACACGATCCTGTTCGCCAACTTCCGCAGCGACCGCATCCAGCAGCTGGCTGACGACCTCGTCAAGATCCTCACGGACGCGGACGTGGAGGTCCTGTCGCTGACCCAGTACGACACCTGGGCGGCCATCCCCGCCCTGGTCGGCCGGGCGGACGCCTCCGGCGGCCTGGCCGACGCACTGGAAGCCCACGGGCTGCGTTCCGTACGCATCGCCGAACAGGAGAAGTTCGAGCACGTCACCTACTACATCAACGGCCGCGACGACCGCCGACGGGACGTCGAGGAGCACGTCCGCATCACCGCGGACACGGCCCCCGACTACGTCGCCCGCCCCGAGATGAACCTCGCGCAGGTCACCGAAGCCATCACCGCCGCCGCCCGGCGTGACGACGTGGCACTGGTGGTCGCCAACCTGGCCAATATCGACGTGGTCGGCCACACCGGCGACCACGACGCCACCGTCAAGGCCGCCGAGCACACCGACCGCGAGGTCGAAAAAATCCTGGCCGCCGCGGCCGCCACCGGGCGCTGGGTCCTGCTCGTCGGCGACCACGGCAACGCCGAGCGCATGTCCAAGCCCGGCCCCGACGGCACCCCGCTCCCGTACGGCGGTCACACGACCAACCCCGTACCGGCCGTCGTCGTCCCCGCCCCGGGACAGCTCCTCCCGGAGCAGCTCGCCGATGGCGGCAGCCTCGCCGACATCGCACCCACCGTCCTTCACCTGCTGGGCCGCCCGAGCGGCCCCGCCATGACCGGCCGGAGCCTTCTGTGACCACAGCCCAGCTCATTGCACCCACCACGCCCGGCGGAGCCGCCTTCGCCACCGCCCTCACCGACGAGGCCACCGTCCGCGAACTGGACCTCGGCCCGGCTCTCTTTGCCGATCTACGCACCAACCCGGCCGGCACCGTTCACCTGCTGACCGTCCGCAACACCACTGGTGAGAGCCAGGAGTTCTTCCCTGAAGCCCAGCTTCCGCAGGGTGACGGCCCTCTTCTCTTCCTCGGCGGCGCCTCCACCACCGAGGACCAGGGCGGCCGTCTCGTCGCCCGCCTCGCGCCCCACGGCTTCGTCCGGCTCGGACGGATCCTCGACACACAGCAGGAGCACGCATGACCACCGCCACCGGGCCCCGGCCGCGCATCGCGCTGATCGGTGACCACGGCAAGTCCCCGGCCCACGCACGGCTCGATGCCTTCCGCGGCGAGCTCGACGTCGAGACGGAGTGGGTACCCACCGAGACCATCACCGGTCCGGAGTCCGTGGCCGGCTTCCACGGCATCTGGGTCGTCCCGGGCTCCCCGTACGAGAGCAAGGACGGCGTGCTCGCCGTCATCCGCCTCGCCCGCGAGACCGGCATCCCTTACCTGGGGACCTGCGGCGGCTTCCAGCACGCGCTGATCGAGTACGCCCGCACCGTTGTCGGGCTCACGGACGCCGACGACGTGCAGTACGACCCGGAGGCGCCGACGCCGCTGATCGTGCCGCTCAGCTGCTGCCTGGCGGGTGAGCAGGCGCCGCTCCTCCTCACGGAGGGCAGCCGACTGGCGGCCGTCTACGACAACGCCG
The DNA here is from genome assembly GCF_055587885.1 of Streptomyces sp. NPDC046349. Taxonomy (NCBI): domain Bacteria; kingdom Bacillati; phylum Actinomycetota; class Actinomycetes; order Kitasatosporales; family Streptomycetaceae; genus Streptomyces; species Streptomyces sp. NPDC046349. The sequence goes on along the minus strand of NZ_JBVJFK010000006.1, from coordinate 237,761 downwards.
AGCAGACCACGGAGACGTACCACTGCAAGTACGGCCTGAACGGGGAGTTCGTGGAGCGGCTCACCGAGGCGGGCGTCGTCTTCAGCGGCTGGGACACCGAAGGCGCCCCGCGCGCCGCCGAGGTCCCCGGGCACCCCTTCTTCATCGGCACGCTCTTCCAGCCGGAGCTGGTCTCCGCCCCCGGCAACATCCACCCGCTGATCTGGGCGTTCACCGCCGAAGTCGCCGCCCACGCGTCCGTCGCGGCCTGACACTCCTACCGCCCCGGGCGGGTCATGTCTCCACCATGATCCGCCCGGGCTTCTGCGTTCCCCCGGCTGTCTCCTCGTCGCCCCAGATCAGAGCATCGAGTACGGCACGCCGTTCGGGACTGACCGCGTACCAGGCCCACGTACCGCGCTTTCTGCGGCTCACCAGCCCCGCGTCCACAAGAATCTTCATGTGGTAGCTGATGGTGGGCTGGGCCAGTTCCAGAAGCGGCGTCAGATCGCATACGCACGCCTCGCCCTCCGGGGCCGCCAGCAGGACGCTGAGGATCTGAAGCCGTGTCGGATCGGCCGTGCCCTTCAGATGCCGAGCGAGCGCTTCCGCCCGTTCCCGGGGCAGTGGATCCACGTCGAGGTGCGGCTCACAGGTCGGATCGTCGTCGAGGAAGGGCAGGAGTTCCGAGGGGCGGCCGGTCACCTGTTCTGCGGACATGTGGATCACCCTACGTCCGCCGGCAGAGCGTCCGGCGTCGCGGGATCACCCTATTCACCCATTATTTGCCTGCCGTTTAAGCGAACCGGATCGGGCTCCGGAGGCCACGCAAGGCAGGTGGGTGCCGCGCGCAGTTCATGCCACCGGGAACCCCTTCTCCGCAAGCCTGCCGATGAGCAGACTCTTGATCGTCAGGGTTGTTCACCCGCCCTCAACTCTCAGTCAACTCACTGTCCACCAGCAAAGGCACCGCCATGTCTGTCATGACTACTGAGCCCCACCAGACGCCGTCACTCCGCGTCGGAAAGCGGAAGCAGATCGGCTTCGCCACTTCCGCCGCGCTGCTCCTCGCGACGGCGCTGACGGGCTGCGCAGGCTCCGCCAAGGCCGACTCGGCCGCACTGCAGGCCAGCGGATCGACCACCGTCGCACCGGTCGCATCGGACGCCGCCGAGGCCCTCAAGGCCCGCGGCCTGAAGATCACCGTGGCCACCCAGGGCGGTTCGGCCGGCGGCATCTCCCAGCTCGGCTCGAAGCAGATCAAGGTGGCGCTGAGCTCGAAGCCCATGTCCGACGAGGACCGAAAGACCTACCCCAACACTGACTTCGTCCCGACGCAGATCGGTGCGGACGCGGTCGGCATCATCATCACCAAGGAGGTCGCCGACGGCGGAGTCAAGAGCCTCACCAAGGAGCAGGTGAAGGGCCTCTTCGAGGGGAAGATCACCAACTGGTCCGAGGTCGGCGGCCCGGACCTGAAGGTCTTCGTCTACGACAAGGAGCCCGGTCGCGGCACCCGCGAGGTGCTGGACAAGTTCGTCTACGGCAAGGAGAAGCCCCCGCTCCCGCCGCAGTCCGACAACTACGCCGTCGTCGGCGGCAACCTGGAGACCCGCAACAAGCTGAAGTCCACCAAGGGTTCCATCGCCCCGCTGTCGACCGGCTTCATCGAGGGCCACGACGACCTGGTGGCCGTGGCCCTGGAGGGCGTCGCTCCGACCCCGGAGAACGTGGCGTCCAACAAGTACCCGATGACCCGACCGCTGTTCATGATCACCGATGGTCAGCCGAAGGGCGCCGTCAAGGAGTACATCGACTACGTCCTCTCGCCCGAAGGCCAGAAGCTGCTCCCTGTGCACGGCTACCTGACCCGCCAGCAGATGGGGCTTTGACGGTGAGCGTCACTCTGGAGCGCCCTCTCAAGGCGCCCGGAACCGCCGTGAACCGGCCGCCCGCCCAGGGCGGCCGCCCCGGCCGGGCGAGATGGGTCTGGGGATGGGTGTACACCGGGATGTCCTCGGTGGCCCTCGTCCTGCTGGTGCTGATCGGATACCTCGCCACCGGCATCGCGAGCGGTGACGTCGACTGGCTCGCCCTGATCGGCGACCGCGCGTGGAGCCCGGTGAACGGGGCCTTCGGTGCCCTCTCCATGATCTACGGTTCGGCCGTCGTCTGTGTCCTGGCGCTGGTGCTGGCCGTTCCGGTCGGCTGGTCCGCGGCCATCGCCCTGTCGGAGTACCTGCCGCCGCGCTTCGCCCGTCCCTTGCGGCTGAGCATCGAACTGCTGGCGGCGGTCCCCTCCATCGTCTACGGCCTCATCGGCATCATGGTGATCCGGCCGTTCGTCTCGGGGCTGGGTGACGTACCGGGCGGCGACAGCCTGCTCGCCGCCGGCATCGTCCTTGCCGTGATGATCATGCCGACGATCGTGGCCGTCAGCGTGGACGCCCTGTCCGCCGTCCCCGGCCGCTACCGGGAGGCCGCCTACTCCCTCGGTCTGACCCGTCGTGAGGTCGTACGGTCGGCCGTGCTGCCCCAGGCACGGGCAGGCATGCGCGCCGGTGTCCTGCTCGGTCTGGCCCGAGGACTCGGCGAGGCGATCGCGGTCTTCCTCGTCGTGGGACGGGCCGACGGAAGGCTTCCGGAGTCGCTCGGGGGCTTCTTCTCCTCCCTGGTACGCCCCGGGCAGACCCTGACCACCAAGTTGGCCGGCCCGGAGCCGATGCTCGCGGGCACATCCGGTCCCTACTTCGCCGCGCTGTGCGCCCTGGGCATCCTCCTGCTCGTCCTGGTGGCCGCGGCCACGGTGTGGGGCACCCGCAGGTCTTCCCCGGACCGTTCCGTGAAGCGCGGGCTGCGCTCCCACCGGGCCACCGCCCGGATGCGCATTCCTCGGGACCGGCTTGCGACGCTGCTGCGACTGGGAGCCCTGCTGCTGCCGGGAACGCTGCTCGTCGGGATGCTGGCCATTCTGGTGACGCGAGGCAACTCCGCACTCAACCCGGCCTTCTGGTTCACCTCCTCCACCGGCGCGGCCGGGGGCGGTGTGAGCGACCAGATCCTCGGCACCCTCCTGCTGATGGCCACCACGGCCCTGATCGCGCTGCCCCTCGGCTACGGGGCGGGTGTTCTGATCGGCACCCTGGCCTCTGCGAGGACGGCACGCCTGCTGGAGACCCTCACCGTGACCATCGGCGGAACCCCGACCATCCTGCTGGGCCTGGCCGGGTACGTCCTCTTCTCCACCGCCATGGGATGGGGCCGGTCCTGGCTGGCCGGGGCCATCGTGCTCGTTCCCGTGGTCGTGCCGGTCATCGCCCTGACCACCGCGGGCCGCATCCGCAGCATGCCGGGCGAACTCACGGAGAGCGCCCTGGCACTCGGCCTGACCCGCGCGCAGTACATCCGCTCCGTGGTCATCCCGTACACCTGGCCGGCCACCCTCACGGGCCTGCTTCTCGGCCTGGCCCGGGCGGCGGGCGAGACGGCTCCTCTGATCTTCACCGCCACGGTGTTCTTCGGGGCACCTGCCCTGCCGAGCGGGATCGTCGACTCCCCGGTGCAGGCACTGCCGACGCACATCTTCACCCTTTCCCAGGACTCGGGTGCCCCGGAGGCGATCACCCAGGCATGGGGCAGCGCTCTGGTCCTGGTCCTGATCACCGCAGTACTTCTCAGCCTGGCGGTGGCGCTGCGCAACCGCTTCGAAGGAGCACGATGGACCACGTGATATCCGTCCGCGACCTGCGGGTTCTCGACGGCAAGAAGACTCTGGTGGGACCGGTCACCTTCGAGCTGACAGCCGGATCGACCACCGGCCTGTGCGGCCCCTCCGGCGCCGGCAAGTCCACGGTGCTGCGCGCCCTGGTCGACCTGCTGCCCCACGGCCTCACCCGCGACGGCCACCTGGAGGTGCTGGGACAGCCCGTCCGTTACGGCAAGGGCGACTCCGGCCTGCGCAGCACGGTCGTCCTGGTGCCGCAGACGCCCGTGGTCTTCGGAGGCAGCATCCTGGACAACGCCCTCTTCGGCCTCCGGCACCTGGTCCGTGCGTCCCGGGCGGACATGCATGACCGTGTGGAGCAGGCCTTGAAGGAAGCGGGCCTGTGGAACGAGGTCCGCAACCGCCTGGACTCCCCGGCTCAGGCACTTTCCAACGGGCAGCGCCAACGGCTCTGCCTGGCCCGTGCCCTGGCCCTGGAACCGGCGGCCCTGCTGCTGGACGAACCCACCAGCGCCCTGGACGAGCGGAGTCGGGACACGGTCGAGGAGTCGGTGGCCGCCCTCCGCGGCAACCGCACGGTCCTCCTCGTCTCCCACGATCCCGCGCAGGTGGAGCGACTCTGTGACCGCACGGTACGTCTGGAGCTGCCGGAAACCCTGGCGCTCTCCTCGGCAGTGGCTTGAGCGTCTGAGCACAGCGCGGGCCGAGATCCGCAGCAGGGAAGAAGAACCGGGCCCGGCCCGTCGTGACGCCATCACGACGGCCCGGGCCCGGGGTCTTTCACCGGGACGAACGCTTCCGCCTCAGTACTGGCCATGCCTGTCCGGGGTCCCGCCGACGGCGTGCGAGGAGACCGGTCAGGCCGCGTACCAGCGCCCAGAGCGCCGTGGCGTTGACCATGGCGCAGGCCAGGATCACACCGTAGAACCCGAACCCAGCCACGTGTCGAACAGTTCGACGTCGGGCAGGTCGTGCACTCCCGAGTCGGTCGGGGGCGGCCCCTCGGGCACGGGCACGGGCTCGGGCGTCTCCCCGGGCAGGGGCGGGGGCTGGGGCGGCATGGGGCCCGTGTGGACGGGCGGGGTGACCTCCGGCACGCCGAGCGACTCGGTGATCGGTCACGATCAGCCCCAAGGCCAGGAGGCTGAGCGGTGCGGTGGCCAGCATCGGCCAGATGCCGGCGAATCCAGCGTCCCCCGTCCGGACGAGCACGCCCACCCAGACCAACAGCCCGACCACCACGGTCAAGTAGCCAGCGGAAACCCACACTTCAAGTCGTGACCGACGCCGCCTCACGACTTCGCCCGTTCGCCCGACAGCCAGCATCGGAACGGCGGGACCCGTGCGCCTGAGTAAGGCTACTCAGGCGCACGGGCGCACCTGCCTACGCTGCCGAGGCGCCGGTGGGCTCGGGCGCGGCCGACGGAGCGGACTTCGGCGCTCAGCCTGCCGCTACGAGCTCGGTTTCGCCGACCGGGGCAGCGTCGCCGAGGGCCGCCAGGTACCGCTCTGCGTCCAGCGCTGCGGCGCATCCGGAGCCGGCCGCGGTGATGGCCTGGCGGTAGATGTGGTCCACCACGTCGCCCGCACCGAAGACACCGGGGATGCTCGTCCGGGTCGTGGGTGCCTGGGTCTTGAGGTAGCCCTCCGCGTCCAGTTCGAGCTGGTCGGCGAAGAGTTCCGTACGCGGGTCGTGGCCGATGGCGACGAACAGGCCCGTCACGTCCAGGTCGCGGGTCTCGCCGGTCACCACGTCGCGCAGGACGACGCCGGAAAGCATGCCGCCGGTCTCCTTGATCTCGGCGACCTCGCTGTCGAACGCGAAGGAGATCTTCTCGTCGGCGAACGCCCGGTCCTGCATGGCCTTGGAGGCGCGCAGGGTGGAGCGGCGGTGGACGATGGTGACCGAGCGGGCGAAGCGGGTGAGGAAGGTGGCCTCTTCCATGGCGGTGTCGCCGCCGCCGACCACGACGATGTCGCGGTCGCGGAAGAAGAACCCGTCGCAGGTGGCGCACCAGGAGACCCCGCGGCCGGAGAGCGCGTCCTCGTTCGGCAGGCCGAGCTTGCGGTAGCCGGAGCCGGTCGCGATGATCACGGCCTTCGCACGGTGGACCGTACCCTCGGAGTCCGTCAGCAGCTTGATGTCTCCGGTGAGGTCGACGGAGACGATGTCGTCGTCGATCATCTCGGCGCCGAACTTCTCCGCCTGGGCGCGCATGCTGTCCATGAGGTCCGGGCCGTCGATGCCGCTGGGGAAGCCGGGGAAGTTCTCGACCTCGGTCGTCGTGGTGAGCGAGCCGCCGACGAATATGGAGCTGCCGAAGAGCAGGGGCTTCAGCTGTGCGCGGGCCGTGTACAGCGCGGCGGTGTAACCGGCCGGGCCGGAGCCGATGATGATGACCTCGCGTACGTCGTCGTTCGTCATGATGCGGTCAGCTCTCCTGCTTCTTCGCGTTCTTGGTGTCGATCTCGGCGATGAGACCTTCGATGAGGCCCTTGATCTCGTCGCGGATGGGGCGGACGGCCTCCACGCCCTGGCCGGCCGGGTCCTCGAGCTGCCAGTCCAGGTAGGTCTTGCCGGGGAAGTACGGGCAGGCGTCCCCGCAGCCCATCGTGATGATGTAGTCGGACGCCTGGGCGGCCTCGGGGGTGAGGACCTTCGGCTTCTGGTCGGAGATGTCGATCCCCAGCTCGGCCATCGCGGCGACGGCGGAGGGGTTGACCTGGTCTCCGGGTACGGAGCCGGCAGAGCGGACCTCCACCCGGTCGCCCGCGAGGTGGCGCAGGAATCCGGCGGCCATCTGGGATCGGCCTGCGTTGTGGATGCAGACGAACAGCACGGATGCGAGCGGGGTGGAGGACATCGTCTCTTCCTTCAATCAATGACTCAGTCCGGGCTGGTATCAGCCCCGGATGATGTGACAGTATCAGCACATGTTGATGTCAGTCGATAGTGATCTGCTCCGGGTTCTGGCCGACCCGCTCAGGCTCCAGATCGTGAACCTCCTGGCCAAGGAAACGCTCTGCTCCACCCACCTCATCGAGGAGACGGGCGCCAAGCAGACCAACCTCTCCAACCACCTGAAGGTGCTGCGCGAGGCCGGAGTCCTGGAGACCGAGCCGTGCGGCAGGTTCACCTACTACCGGCTGCGTCCAGAAGTCATCGAGTCGCTGGCCGGTCAGTTCGCCGGCCTCGCCGAGACCGCACGCGCCACCGCCGAGGCAAACCTCAAGCGGTCCTGCCCGTAACCCGTAGCGCCTTCTTGACCTCACCTGCCCGAGGAGAACCTGCCTTGTCCGTCACCGAGCCCGTCGGCACCTCACCCGCAGCGGAGGCCGACATAGCCGCCGACGCGCCCCAGCCCGCGCCCGGCGCGACGCCGCCCCGCACCCCGCTCATCGCCCGGGCGGCTTCCGAGCTGGTCGGCACCGCCGCGCTCGTGGCGGTCGTGGTCGGCTCCGGCATCCAGGCCACCGAGCTGACGCAGGACGTAGGCCTGCAGCTGCTGGCCAACTCCACGGCCACGGTGTTCGGCCTCGGCGTACTGATTGCCCTCCTCGGCCCGGTGTCCGGCGCTCACTTCAACCCGGCCGTCACCCTGGCCGAGTGGTGGACCGCCCGCCGCGGCGGCGCCGGGGTCACTGCCCGCGAACTCGCCGTGTACGTGCCCTCCCAGATCGCGGGCGCGATCGCGGGAGCGATCCTCGCGGACGCGATGTTCGGCGAGCCGTTGGTGAAGTGGTCCACGCACGACCGCTCCGCAGGGAACCTGCTCCTCGGCGAGGTCGTCGCCACCGCCGGACTGATCCTGCTGATCTTCGGTCTGGCCAAGACCGACCGCCTGCGCTTCGCGCCCGTCGCGGTCGCCTCGTACATCGGCGCGGCGTACTGGTTCACCTCCTCGACCTCCTTCGCCAACCCTGCCGTCACCGTCGGCCGCGCCTTCACCGACACCTTCGCGGGCATCGCTCCCGCCTCGGTGCCCGGGTTCGTCGGCGCGCAACTGGCCGGTGCAGTCGTGGGCCTGGCTCTGGTCGCGGTCATCTTCATGCGCGGAAAGCACGAGCCCGCCGCATGACCCGGCACACGGATGTCGTGGTGATCGGCGGCGGCCAGGCAGGGCTCGCCGCCGGCTACTACCTGCGCCGGGCGGGCATCGACTTCACCGTCCTCGACGCCCAGTCCACTCCGGGCGGGGCCTGGCAGCACGGCTGGGACTCGCTGCACCTGTTCTCGCCGGCCGCCTACTCCTCGCTGCCCGGGCGCCTCATGCCGCAGCAGGAAGGCAAGCCGTTCCCGGACGTGGCGCACGTGCTGGAGTACCTCGCCGACTACGAGAAGCGGTACGAGCTCCCGATCGAGCGCGGCGTCCGCGTCACGGCCGTCCACGACGACACACCACTCTTGCGCGTCGAGACGGACACGGGGGCATGGACCGCCCGGGCGGTCATCAGCGCCACCGGCAACTGGTGGCGGCCGTTCATGCCCGCCGTACCCGGCCGGTCGGACTTCAAAGGCCGTCAGCACCACACCGTGGAGTACCGCAGCCCCTGGGACTACGCCGGTCAGCGCGTGATCGTCGTGGGTGGCGGCAACTCCGGCGCCCAGATCGCGGCCGACCTGGCCCCGCACGCCACGGTGCGCTGGGTCACCCAGCGACCGGCGCGCTACCTACCTGACGAGATCGACGGCCGCGCCCTGTTCGAACTTGCCACCCAGCGCGTCCAGTCCGGCGGCCCCCGCATCTCCGACCTGGGCGACATCGTCGCGGTGCCTCCCGTACGCACCGCTCGCGACGCCGGGCTCATCCCGGACCACAGGATGTTCGACAGCCTGACGGCCGGCGGAGCCCGGTGGCCCGACGGCAGCGTCTGGCCCTGCGACGCGATCATCTGGTGCACCGGCTTCCGCCCGAGCCTCTCGCACCTGACTCCACTGGGCCTGCGCGCCGAGGGCGGCCGTATCCCCACCGAAGGCACACGCGCCATCGCGGACCCGCGCATCCACCTCCTCGGCTACGGCGACTGGACCGGTCCAGCCTCCGCCACCCTCATCGGCGTAGGCCGCACGGCGCGCAACGCAACGCGTGAGATCGCCGATCTCCTGCACTGAGGAACATAAACATCAGGACAGGCTGGCTGAATTTCGCGTCTAATGGCCGGTGTGACGAGACCTCTTTCTTCCGACATGTGGCTTCCCACGCAGAACGATGCCCCCGAAGAACTCACGCTCATCGTGGACACCCCCAACGGCACTTACATACGCCGTGTACCGCCAGCCCTACCCCTGCCCACACACATCGACCACGGTCCCGGTGCTGAAGAGGCAACCCACACGGCAGCAGCCGCGTGGGGATTGCCCGACTTCGTTTTTCAGCAGGTGGCCCATGCCGCCAAGGGGTCAGGCCAGCGAGAGCTGGGCGACAGGCTTCTTCTGGCGGGTCAACGCGGTGCGGTCGTTCAGGTCAAGGCACGCACCATCACTCCCAAGTCCGACGCTCAGGAGATCGTCTGGATTCAGAAGGTGGCGGCCAAGGCCATGAGTCAGGCCAAGGGCACCGTGCGGCAGTTGCGCATGCTGCCTGCCGACATGGTCAACGGCCGAGACCGGACCTTGCGAGTAAACGGCAACGCGTTTGAATGGATCGCGGTGTTCCTGCTTGATCACCCGCACGTACCCCAGAACGCCATAGTCACCTGGCAGCCGCTCGGTATACCCGCCATCGCCCTCACACGCCGTGACTGGGACTTCCTCTTCGACCAGTTGCGTTCTACCACTGCGGTACTCGATTACCTCTTCAGAGCAGCTGCCGAGCCAGCTGTTCCCCTCGGCGATGAACCGGTGCGCTACTACGAACTTGCTGCTGCGGACGCTGAGGCGTCTCCTGGCGAAATTGACACCGAGTTGGTGGGAGCCGGCGGCACGCTGTTCTCCGCCCCGCTGCTGCCGCAGGCCCCGGCCGGAAGCGACGGCACCAACGTCCACCGTGTCCTTCGCATCATGCTCGAGGACATCGCTCTCACTCCGCTCGCCGAGCCGATGACAGAACTCAACCGCTTCACCGTGCTCTCCGACCTCGATCGGCTCCCTGTATCAGCCAGGGCGGAGTGGGGTCATCTGCTATTGGACATGCTCCGCGATGTTCCGAAAGTGCCCGAGGATCACTGCAAGTGGCGCTTCCGGCGCCTGCTCGACGCGGACAGGGCGCACCAGCTCATCGTTGGCGCCGCATCCCGATTCGATCCCGAAGCCCAGGCAGCCTTCACCGCCTACGTGCAGCTTCGCCACCATGAAGTCACCACTCGCACCGGCCGGACGGACGGATCATCGACCCTCGGCGTCCTGCTCACGCCCCGCCACGACGGGCACCGTCCCTGGGACACCACCACAGTGCGCGTGGACGGAGATCTGGCACTGTCACCAGAGGACCTGCAAATCTACAGCGACGCATGGAACCGCACCGTAGACGAGGGCGCCGTAATCGATCACGGTCGAGCCGAACAGCCTCCAGCGCCAGCCAGTCCGTGAGCTCTCACATGGCGCCGGGACTGCGGCGCTCCAGCAGGACCACGTCGCGCCAGGTGCCTTGATGGCGGCCGATCCGTTCGCGGGTGCCGATGACCCGGAAACCGGCGCGCTCGTGCAGGACGAGGCTGGCGGTGTTCTCCGGGAAGATTCCGGACTGGATCGTCCAGATGCCCGCCGCCTCGGTCGAGGCGATCAGTGCCTCGAGCAGGGCGCGGGCGACTCCCCGGCCACGTGCGGCCGGGTCGACGTACACGGAATGCTCGACGACGCCCGCGTAGGCGCAACGGTCCGAGACCGCGGTCGCGGCGACCCAACCGAGGAGCTTGCCGTCCTCGTCCACTGCGGCGAAGCGGTGGTCCGGCAGTTTGGCGGCGTCGAATGCGTCCCAGGTCGGGGCGGTGGTCTCGAAGGTGGCGTTGCCCTCGTCGATCCCTGCCTGGTAGATCGCCAGCGCCGCGTCGGCGTGCTCGGCCAGCAGTGCGGTGATGCGCATGCCGGTCAGGCCGCCTTCGCCGCGTCGGCCAGCAGGGCGCTCATGGCGGCGAGCACGGAGGGCTCGACGCGGTAGTACACCCAGGTCCCACGTCGTTGGGAGGTCAGCAGCCCGGCTTCCTTCAGCTTCTTCAGGTGGTGGGAGACGGTCGGCTGGGAGACCCCGACATCGGAGATGTCGCATACGCACGCCTCTCCGCCCTCATGGGAGGCGACGGCGGAGAACAGACGCAGGCGTACGGGGTCGCCCAACGCCTTGAACATCTTCGCCGCCACTTCCGCCTCGCCCGCGGAGATGGCGCGCTCGGTCAGCGGCGGGCAGCACGGCACGACGGCTTGATCGGCGTCCAGGAGCGGCAGAACCTTCGCGTTCGACATGCGTCTATGTTGACACACATCGAACTAGATCGGCGGAGGCCCTCAGGTACGACCCAGGCAGGCCGCCAGGCGGCGGGCCGCCCGCGCGGCATCGCGCCCCACTCCACGCAGAGAGTTAGAGGACAGACTGCGCTGCCATTCCAGGCCCACGAAGGTCAGGCCGGGGTACGCGAGGGAGGCTCCGCCCTGGTGGCGAGGTCGGCCGGATGCGTCCAGGGTGCCGTCGAGGCCGACGAGGTAGGGCAGGTCAGGGCGGTAGCCCGTGGCCAGGATCAAGGCGTCCACCGTTTCCACCGATCCGTCACCCCAAGTGATCTTCTCGCCCTCCAGGCCGAGGAACATGGGGCGGCGGTCCGGGGCGCCGGCGTCCAGGGCGACGCGGTAGCGGCCGTCGTCGAGAACGGGCTGGGCGGGCGGGGTACGCAGCAGGCGTCCCAGTGGTGCGGCGTCCAGCCCGGTGCGGGTCAGCCAGAAGTGCAGGTCCCGGCCCAGCAGGTGCTGGCGGGCGAACTTCACCGGCGCCCGGGTCGCCAGCGTCGTGCGGCTCACCCGGGCGAGCTCGGCCGCGATCTGGACCGCCGAGTTGCCGGCCCCGACCACCACGACCCGCTGCTCGGCGAAGGAGGACGGGGCTCGGTACTCGGCGGCGTGGAGCACCCGGCCGGTGAAGGATTCCAGGCCCGGCAGCGCCGGACGGAGGGGGTGGCCGAAGCTGCCGGTCGCCGCGACGACCGCGCGCGTCGCGAGGCGCCCGCCACCCTCCAGCTCGACGGTGAAGCCGTCGCCGGTCGCCGCGACCGCGGCCACCCGACGGCCGGTGCGGATGTCGACCTGGAGCCGCTCGGCGCAGGCGGTCAGGTAGGCGACGACCTCGTCGCGGTGCGGGTACCGGTCCGGATCGCCGCCGAACGGCATGCCCGACAGTGCGCTGAATCGGGCCGGGGAGAACAGGGTCAGGCTGTCGTAGTAGCGCGGCCAGGATCCGGCCGCGCGATCCGACGCTTCCAGGACCACCGGCGTGCGACCCCGCCGGGCGAGTGCCTGCGCGGCCGCCAGGCCCGACTGGCCGCCTCCTATGACCGCGACATCCACGTGCTCCACAAAAACCTTCAATTTGATGCATGTCTATGTTGACGCTCATCGAAGCAGGTGTCATGCTGGAAGCGCAAGCATTGATGGATGTCGAAACAAATGAGGAGCCTGCCGTGAACGCGCCTGCCACCACCGAGCTGCCTGTCGTCGTCATCGGAGCCGGACCCGCCGGACTCGCGGCCGCCGCCCACCTCGTCGACCGTGGCATCGAACCCCTCGTCCTGGAGGCCGGACCCGCAGCCGGCGCCGCCGTACGCGAGTGGGCGCACGTGCGGCTGTTCTCCACCTGGGGCGAGGTCGTCGACCCGGCCGCCGAGAAGCTCCTCGCCCCCACCGGCTGGGCCAAGCCCGACCCGGCCACCTACCCGTCCGGCGGCGACTGGGCCGAGCTCTACCTCCAGCCCCTCGCAAACGTCCTCGGCGAGCAGGTCCGCTACGGCGCCCGGGTCACCGGCGTCTCCCGTACCGGACGGGACCGCATCGTCGACGCCGACCGCGACACCCAGCCCTTCGTCGTCAACTACGAGACCGCCGACGGAGCCGAGCAGCGGGTCCGGGCGCGAGCCGTCATCGACGCCTCCGGAACGTGGACCACCCCGGGCCCGGCCGGCGGCAGCGGACTTGCAGCCCTCGGCGAGAAGGCCGCGGCCGACCGCATCACCTACCGCGTCCCGGACCTGAGGGACCCTGCCGTCCGCGCCCGGTACGCGGGCAAGCGCACCGCGGTCATCGGCTCCGGCGCCTCCGCCTTCACCGCGCTGGCCTATCTGGCCGACCTCGCCAAGGACGAGCCGGGCACCCACTCCCTCTGGATCCTGCGCCGCGGTATCAGCGGTTCGACCTTCGGGGGCGGAGCCGCCGACCAGCTGCCGGCCCGCGGCGCGCTCGGCCTCGCCGCCAAGGCCGCCGTGGACAACGGCTACGCCGACGCCGTCACCGGCTTCCGCACCGGCGCCATCGAGCGCGACGGCGACCGGGTGGTCCTGGTCTCGGAGGACGGCCAGCGCCTGGAGCCCGTCGACGAGGTCATCGTCCTCACCGGCCTGCGCCCCGACCTCTCCTTCGTCTCCGAACTGCGCCTCGGCCTCGATGAGCGTCTCCAGGCGCCCACCGAGCTGGCCCCGCTGATCGACCCCAACCAGCACTCCTGCGGGACGGTTTACCCGCACGGCGTGAAGGAGCTCTCCCACCCGGAGAAGGACGTCTACCTCGTCGGTATGAAGAGCTACGGGCGTTCCACAGCCTTCCTCGCCATGACCGGTTACGAGCAGGTGCGCTCCATCGCCGCCGCCCTCGCGGGCGACCATGAGGCCGCCGAACGCGTCGAGTTGACCCTCCCCGAGACCGGAGTCTGCGGCGGAGCCGGCCTCTTCGACCAGCCCCAGGCAGCCGAGGAGACCAGCGGCGGAGGCTGCTGCGCGGCCCCGGCCACCCTCACCATCGGCGCCCCGGCCTCCTCCGGCGGCTGCTGACGTCCGTGCCACACACCCAGGCCGACGCGGCCGCTACCGGGACGGGGGTCCGGTCGCGGCCGCGCGCAGCCCTGCCTGCCCTGTGCGCCACACAGATCACCAGCTGGGGCATCGTCTACTACGCCTTCCCCGTCCTGCTCCCGCGCCTGACGGCCGACACCGGCTGGTCCGTCAACGCCGCGACAGCCGCCTTCTCCCTCGCGCTCCTCGTCTCGGCGGTCGCTGGCATCCCCATCGGCCGCATCCTCGACCGCCGAGGGCCGCGCGCGGTGATGACCGCGGGCTCCGTCCTCGGCACCCTCGCACTCCTCGTGATCGCGACCGCCCCCAACCTGGCCGTCTTCACACTGGGTTGGGTGCTCGCCGGCTTGACCATGGCCGCCACCTTCTACCCGCCCGCCTTCGCCGCCCTCACCCGCTGGTGGGGCCCGGACCGCATCCGCGCCCTGACCATCGTCACCCTCGCCGGCGGCCTCGCCTCCACCGTCTTCGCACCGCTCACGGCAGTCATCGCGGAGCACCTGAGCTGGCGCGCCACGTACGCCGTCCTCGCGGTGATCCTCGCCGCCGTCACGATCCCCGCCCACGCCCTGGCCCTGCGCGCCCCCTGGCCGGCCGCCCCGCCGCAACCTCCCACCACTGACGGCACCACACCCATACCCCGCAGCCGCCCCTTCATCCTGCTGGCCGTGGCCTTCACCCTCTCGGGCTTCGCCATGTACGCCGTCGTGATGGGCCTCATCCCGCTCCTCACCGAACGAGGAGCCACAGCCACGCAAGCCGCCTGGGCTCTGGGGCTCGGCGGGGCAGGCCAGACCCTCGGCCGCACCCTCTACTCGGCCCTCGCGACCCGCACCTCGGTCACGACCCGCACCGCCACCCTGATCGCCCTCGGCGGTGCGACCACGGCATCACTGGCCTTCACCCCAGGCCCCATGCCGCTCCTGATCGCCCTCGCGATCCTCGCCGGAGTCGTCCGCGGCAACCTCACGCTCCTACAGGCCACCGCGGTCACCGACCGCTGGGGCACCACGCACTACGGCCGCCTCTCAGGGCTTCTCGGCGCACCCACCCACATCGCCGCAGCCCTCGCTCCCTGGGCCGGAGCCGCCGTCGCCACGCAGTTCGGCGGGTACTCCCCGCTCTTCGCAGCCCTCGTCGCCACCTCGTTGCTCGCGACGGTGCTCGCCGTGGCATCAGCGGCGAGGAAGCCCCACCCGGTCAGTTCCGCTGATCCGAGGTGAGCGTGATCCAGCCGTCCGGGATCCAGCCTTCGAGGTAGCCCTCCAGGAACGGCTCGAACTCCGGGATTCCGAGGTGCGCCACTTCCCCGAGCGCCTGGCGCCACGGAAGCCACAACTGTGATGGCCAGGGGCCGCCTTCGACGTGCATCGTGAACAGACGTGCCTTCCGATGTGCGCCGTCACCGGGCGACACGCCATCCAGCCGGGCCACCGTGCCGCCGAACCGGAAAGCCAAGCCGGCAGCGAGTCGGCATGCAGCCGCTCTGTACGACTCACCCGGGGCACACGCGCCTATGGGGAGGCTCATGAGCCCCGGCGAGTACTGGACAAGGCCCATCCGGTGAAGGTCGTCGAAGCACACGAGATACACCACACGCCGCCGCACCTCTGGTGCATACATACCCACAAGAAAAGAATGGCCCGTCGGGAGCGCGATGCACTCCGGGCGGACCGAACGGGTGGGTAGTCGGCGATCTCAGGACTCGGGCGGCGCGGGCGGCAGCGCCGCCGGCCCGGGCCAGATCTGGAAACCGAAGGACGCTTCCAAGCGGGCGAGCGTGCCCGAGTCCGGCATGACCCTGCCGTTGAGCACCCTGCTGATCGTCGAATGGGTCAGGCCGGTCGCTGCCGCGAGGCTGCGCAGCGTATGCCCGGTGGAGGACATGGCCCGCGCGAGGTTCCGGGAGAGGGACTGGCCGTAGTAGGCACTGACCGGAGCATCAGGAGCGAGAGCGGCATTGGGCCAAGCGCCGTCCACGACGTAGTCGCGCGGCTGCTTGTCGTTGCTGCTCCGGGGCATGCCGAGATCATCCCACGTACCCATGGGGCCGACCCTTCCCTTGTCTCGGATCCCGCAACGGAGACCTCTCATGTGTTGCAAGTACGGAACAGCGTAAAGGTCCACGAGCCGTCCGTGCGGCACATTCCAGGGTTTCGGCAGCGCTCCGTGGTGGCGGGCGACGACACCACCCGGCCCCTCACGCGCCGCTCGGCTACTGCGCGCGCCCGATGCGCCACTCCGGCAAGCGTTCTCAGATGCACCGAGACCGGAGACATCATGCAAGTCATAAGAGGCATGGCCTCCAACACGACTCACTTACAGCGGAGTTGCACCCAACCCCAGAGAATCTGCACGCTCGCATCTATGCATTTGCCTGCGGAGCGGGCGAAGGCTCGCTAGCTTGTGGGTGGATCATCCGAGGGGAGCGGAGCATGACCACAACAGGAGCGGGGTCCGCGCACCCTCTCGTTGAACACCTTCGCGAGATCCAGGCCGGGGAACACGCCAAATGGGTCATCGCGACCGGCGTGTTGGCCGAGGTGCGACAAGAGATGGCCGACCTCCAACGTCGCTTCGAAGAAGCGGAGCGATCCTTCCTGGCGGCCGACGTACGACTGTCGGCCGTGAGCGACACGGTTCGCCAGGCCGAGGAGTTCTTGGGGGCGAAGCAGCCCTCACACCCACCGACGGATCCAGGTGAACGCCCGAATCCCGCGGACCCGCAGAGCTCCGGCTCCGACGCCCGCGATTCCGGTGTGCCACATCAGGCGGCGGGGCGGCCGGCCTCCGGCGTCGACACGGAGCAGAAGTCCCTCACAGATCTGGTCCTCGAAGCGCTCGCGGACGGCCTGGATACACCGACCTCCAAGATCGTCGCCCATGCCCAGCTGGAGCGTCCGGACGCGACACCTCGGCAGATCACCAACTGCGCCAGCCACATGCGGGCCAAGGGGAAGGTCCTCATTGTCGGCCGCGGACTCTACCGACTGGTCAGCAAGGAGCCGCGCACGTAGAGATCGCCATCTTTCAAACAGAAAAAGGCGCCGCCTGGGTGGTCAAGACCCTGGCGACGCCGTGACACGTCAGCTGAGGGCCCACGCGCCGCCTCCAGGCTAGGCCATGGAGTAGCGGCCCACCCGGCCCTCGGGAATTTTGTGCATTCAGCACTTGATCATAAATGAGGGCCCACACCATGCCATCTGACGCATTCATGCACCACTGGCCCCTACATGCCAGCAGCAGTCAGACGCCCCAGTACCCCCACGGGGGTGTTCGATGAGTGCCGCAGACAAAGTCCGCAACATCATGCCCACCGGCGGAATGGCCACCCTGCGACAGCTGAAGGTGGTCGACGCCGTCGCCGAACTGGGCGGCGACGACCGCCTGGCCATCCCGGTCACAGAGATCGCCACCAAGGTGGGGCTCAGCGCCTCCAACATCTCCTCCTCGCAGGGCTTTCTTCGTCAAGCCGGCCTGCTGGAGACGCACCACGGAGCCCTTTCCGTCACCGCTGCCGGCTTTCAGCTGACGCGGCTCCGAGCGGAGGACTCCGCCCGCGCTCGCCTCTTCCTGCATGACCACTGGCAGTCCGCCTGGTTCACCAAGGCCGCCAAGCGCCTCCTGCGACAAGGGCCGCGGCAGAGGACCACACTCGCCGAAGAGCTCGGCCAAGGGCTGCCCGCATCGGCGCCCGAACGCGGGCTCTATCTGGTGGACTGGCTCGACTACGCCCTGATCGTCCACGTCGCCAAGGACGGACTGGTCAACCTCCCGGGCTCCATCCCCACACCCGCCCCCACCCCCGCCGCTCCGGCATCAGGCCTGTTCCTCAGCTCCGTCGAAGAGACCATGGCGCTACCAGACGACACCTTCGTAGCGGCCATGCGGGCTTACGGGACCCTCGTGAGCTCACTCCGAGGGCCCGCGACCCGCGCCTAGCCAGGCCGGCTCGCCCCGCCGCACCGAGTGACGCCCCGGGCCGTCCTGCCCGGGGTCTCTTCGGCGCGCCCTCATCCATTCGCCCACGCCGGGTTGCAGCGGAGATCACACATGCCCACCGTAATGGTGCAAGTACGGAACACGATGAATCATTCGAATCTTCCCAGTCAGAGGGTCGGGGGAGGGGTCGAACTGCTCTCCCCGACCCTCCGGAGGACCGTCATCATGGGAAGCGACCTGTCTCTCATCCATGCCATCGACCTCATCATCGACGCATGGCGGGAGATGACCGCCCTCGACGAGATGTCCGAGCAGACCTTCGACAAGTTCGGTCTCCTCATCAAGAGGTTCGGCCGGAACGCCACTGCACGAGGCGTACTGCTTCTCTCGGACGTCACCGATGGCATCGCCGAGGACTTCGTGAACGCCAAGGGCCGAAGCCGCCACGGCCACGTCTCGGACTCGGCGGTGGCTACCCGCCGGGGCCGCCGAAGCGTCTTGCGGACCGCCTTCCGCACACTGCACGAGCTCGGGCTGAGCGACCAGGATCCGACACGCAACATCGTCCTGCCCGCCCGCACCTACGAAGGTTCCCGCCCTCTCACCGAAGACGAGGCCGTACTGCTGCGCCACCACGCCGCATACGCGGCCCGGCCGACCCGGCACGCAGCCGCGGCCGCCCTCGCCCTGGCCGGCGGGCACAGCGGCGAGATCGGGCACAGCGTCGTGGCCGACCTCGACCTGCCGCGCAGCCGCGTCTGGATGCACGGAGCGCGCAAATACGACCCCCGCTGGTGCCGGCTGGACGCCTGGAGCCGCCACGTACTGGCCGATCGAGCCCGCCACGTCCTCGCTCAGCACCCGGACAAGACCACCGCGCGCCTAGCGGTGTCCTGTACCCCGGCACCCGATCCGGCCCTGCAGTCGCGCACGTGTGTCGCGCTCCGCGATCTGCTGCGCAGGATCGGCCTTGACGGGGAACCCGACGTCACCCCGGCTTCCGTCACCACCCGTGCCGCCGTCGAGACCTTCGAAGTGACCGGCCGCATCGAGGAATCCGCCCGAAGGCTCGGGATCCGATCCCTGGACAGGGCCGCCTCCATCGTCGGCTATGACTGGCAGACCGACCCCGCCTACACCGACGGGGGTCCGGCCCGTGCCTGACGACGTCTTCGGAACCCCCAAGCCCCAGCCCGAACGCCCGAACCGCAAACGCCAGCTGACCGACCAAGACCAGCGCAGCATCGCGGAGCGCGTCCGCGACTGCCTCGACTACCCGCTCCTCTACGAGATGGCGGAACTCCTGCCCCCTCCGAACGTCGTCGGCTGCCCCCGCGAGTACCCGGGCATCGTCTACCTGATCATGGCCGCCCTCACCCCGGTGACGAAGTCCAAGCGTTCCACCACAGGACTCCTCGCGTCTCCCCAGGACTGGCGCAGCGTACGGGCGAGTATCCGCCGCCACCTGGGCCGCAGGGCAGCGGCAGCCCTGCCCCTCACCGCACCTTCCCGCGGGCAGTACCAGGACGCCCTGAACAACCTCCTCGTACCGGCCGCTGACGCACTCGAGGAAGCGTTCCGCAGGTATGCCGCCCAGCAAGCCCTGAGCCAAGGGCTGTTCCCGTCGGACACGCCCAAGGTATGGAGTCGCCCCGAACGCCGGCAGCTCCTCGTCGGCGACGCCACCGTCCCCAAGGCGCCCTCCAAAGCGCGCGCCGTGGAGATCGCGGACGAGGACACCGGCCTGATCCGAAACCACCGCGTCGACCCGGCCGCCCGCATCTACTACGAGAACGGAGAGAAGGAGAAGCGGCGGGTACGCGGCACCAAGTGGTTCTTCGCCTCCGGCCGCGACACCGGCTACTGGACCCGCGTCATCCTCAGCTTCGCCCACGTCGCCGGCGGCGAGTACGAAGACGAAGCAGCCATCGCCGTACGCCAGTTCCGCATGCTGAAGGACGCACTGCCCCACTGCATGGGCGTCGTCTACGACGGAGCCTTCCGCGGTGTCCACCGCGACGCCCTCGCCCGGGCCGGCCTATTGGCCATCAACAAGCAGCACGGATCCGTCGCCCCCGTCTTCTACGAACGCATCAGCCCCTGCCGAAGCGGTCACGAGCTCTGGTGCGACCAAGGCCGCATCGCCGAGAGCATCCGCATCGACGACGGCACCCGCATCCTCGAACCCCTCCCCATCACCAAGCTCGAGCACCGTGCCGGAGCCGCCAAGAGCCGCTGGTACCACGTCCTCAAGATCCCCTGCCGCCACGGCGACCACGACTACCGCGTCCCCGTCGGCATCACCACCACCCCTGCCGACCGGACCCTGCGCTGCGTCGACACCGGCAAGCGCATCAAGAGCGACAGCGAACGCGGCTTCCACCGAGCCGAATACCTTCAGCAGATCCCCGAGGCCAGCCTCACCCACCAGCTCCTCTACCCCTACCGTGCCGACTCCGAGTCCGTACACAGCCAATTCGACCAGAGCCTCTGGAATCGCCGCATGATCGCCTACGGCGTGGATCGCCAGAAGATCTTCGTCCTCGGCTTCGCCCTCTCTCAGAACGCCACCAGCCACCAGATCCACCTCCAGGCCCGCAGCAACGCCCAACAGGTCCTCCGCATCGCCTGACACCCCTCGACCCCACGACGGCCGCGCCCACCCCAGGGCGCGGCCGTCGCTCCGTTAAGGCCCCATCCATGGCAAGCGGAACAGAACGGACGCTCCAGCAGCCTGCCCACACCCGTGCAGCACCCCCGGCCTCCCCACCCACCACCCCAGACGCTCAGAAACCCCAGGTCACGACGATGCCTTCACCTCAGGCCCACTCCCACGGCAATCCATGCGACCACTCCCAGCACGATCCGCTAGGCTGTCAGCGGTCAGACGACTACCAGGCGTGTGCCGGGGAAAGTGTCCGCGAGGGCAGCTCCACCCGGGCGGGCGCACGTCATCTGACCAGCACGCTTGCCGAAGCGGCTCGGGCGATCCCTCTGGGGTTTCCGGCAACGTTTCCGACAAGCCCCCGCCTTCGTAGCTCAGGGGATAGAGCACGGCTCTCCTAAAGCCGGTGTCGCAGGTTCGAATCCTGCCGAGGGCACAGTCGAGGACCTTCCGCCGCAAAACGGCTGGGGGTCCTCTTCGCTTTGTGGTTGTATGGCGCCCGTGTCGCGTGACGCCGCCTACTGAGATGTGGGCCGGGCGGTGGTTGGGCAGGCACCCGCTTGTGAAGGACCGGGCCCATGGGCACATACGCCACCGGCTACGGGTGATCTCCCTCGGTTTGTAACGCTGCCGTCGCACGCACACACACCGTGAGGAAATTCACACTCCGTGTCATCTTTCAATCAGAGTGTCATCGAAGAGTTCCGGGCCAACGCCGGCAAGGTCGGCGGGCCCTTCGAAGGGGCCGAACTGCTCCTTCTCACCACCACCGGCGCCAGGTCCGGGAAGCCGCACACCGTCCCCCTCGGTTTCGTGCGCGACGGCGGTACGCCGCTCGTCGTCGCGTCCGCCGCCGGGGCCGACCGGCACCCCGCCTGGTACCACAACCTCCTCGCCCGCCCCCTCGTACAGGTCGAGACCGGGAACGAGGAGTACGAGGCCGTCGCCGTGCCCGCCGTGGGCGCCCGGCGCGACGAGCTGTTCGCGCGGGTCGTCCGCGCGGAGCCCGGCTACGGGGAGTACCAGGAGCGCACCGCGCGGGTGATACCCGTCGTGGCCCTTCAGCGCACGCACGAGGTCCCCGACGCGGAGGGCGGGATCGCCGGCAAGCTGCTCGCCGTGCACGGCTGGCTGCGGGCGCAGCTCGCCCACGTACGGGAGCTCTCGGTGGAGGGCCTGCGGGAGGGCGGGGCGGCCTCGCTCGGGCTGCAACTGCGCCAGCACTGCCTGGCTTTCTGCCACACCCTGGAGTTCCACCACCGCAGCGAGGACGCGGGGCTCTTCCCCTACCTGGAGCAACAGCATCCGCACATGGGGGAGTTCTTCCGCCGCGTCGGCGCGGAACACGCCGTCATCGCGCGCCTCCAGGAGGAGCTGGTGCGCGCCCTGGACGCGCCCGGCGAAGGCTCCGGCGAAGGCTTCAGCGACCGCGTCGAGCGCATGAGCCGGGAGTTGGAGTCCCATCTCGACCGGGAAGAGGAGCAGTTGCTGCCGGTACTGCGGGCTCTGGGAGGGTGACGCGGGCCTCGGCGCCGCCCTCCTCCCGGTTGCGGAAGGCGAGGGTGGCGCCGAGGACCCGCGCCTGGCCGACTGCGATGGTCAGGCCCAGCCCGTGGCCCTTGCTCGTGCCCTCCGTACGGAACCGCTGCGGGCCGGCCTCGATCAGGTACTCCGGATAGCCCGGCCCCGCGTCGGTCACCGTCACGGTGGGCCCGTCCACCGTGACCGTGACGGGGGCGGTGCCGTGGCTGTGCGCGTTGGCCACGAGGTTGCCCAGGATCCGCTCCAGGCGGCGCCGGTCCGTCTCCACCCTCGGGGAGGCGACCACGGTCAGGGCCGTGTCGGTGCCGGACGCGCGGATCGTGCGGGCCGCCAGGTCGGCGAGGTCGTGCGAGTCCAGCTCCACGCGTTCGCTGCGCGTGTCCAGTCGGGAGATCTCCAGCAGGTCCTCGGTCAGCGAGCGCATCGCCTGCACCCGGTCCCGTACGAGCTCGGCCGGGCGGCCCGGCGGAAGGAGCTCGGCGGCCGCGTTCAGGCCGGTCAGCGGGGTGCGGAGCTCGTGGGCGACGTCCGCCGTGAACCGCTGCTCCGCCTCCAGCTTGCGCTGGAGGGACGAGGCCATGGTGTCGAGGGCCCGGGAGACCGCCGCCACCTCGTCCTTGGTGCTGGCCTTGTCGCCGACCCGGGCATCCAGGTCGCCGGCGCTGATCCGGCGGGCCACCTGCGCGGTCACGTGCAGGCGCCGGGTGATCCGCGTGACGCCGACCGCGCCGATGAGGAGGGTGACGCCGATGGCCAGGCCCGAGGAGCCGAGGATGGCCCGGTCGAGGTTGGCGATGGTGCGCTCGGCGCCGCGGAAGTCCACGGACACGGCGATCGCGGTGCCGTCCTCGGCGGGCGCGGCCGCCCACATCACCGGCCGCCCCCGGTAGCTGCCGACCGCCGTGCCGCGCTTCCCGCCGAGGGCCAGGGCGTGCAGCCGGGGTGGCAGGCCGGCGGGGTCGATGCCCTCCCCCCGGGGCAGGCGCGCACCGGTCTCGTACGCCTGGACGGTCCGCTCCAGCTTGGTGAGGGCCTTCTCGCGCGCCGTGCCCACGGTCTGGCGGGTCATGGCGCCGTGCACCAGGCAGCCGAGCAGCGCTGCGAGCCCGCAGCACATCAGGGAGATGAAGACCGTGGCCTTCCAGGTCAGGGTCGAGGTCCAGGCCGGCAGCCGCAGGCGCGGCCGCAGCCGCGCTCTGCGCTGCATTTCGTTCATGGTCAGGTCACGGTAATGCGCCCGCCCGGGCGGGCGAGCGGCGGGATCCGGCCTGATCCCGCAAGATCCGGCCATATCGCCCCCCGGGACGCTCGAAGCCCTCCCGGCCGGGGCCGGAAGGGCTGCGCCACCACCGATGCCTCCCCCGTAGGTCAGCTCAGGCCACTGGTGCGTTCGCCGATGCGGTCGCCCTGCGGAGTGCCGGCCCGCTTGAGGGCGGCCTTCGTGTGCAGTCCGCCCTTGACCTTGCTCCGTACAGGACCGTCGAAGCCGTGACCCGGGGAGCGCGGCGGCTGCGAAGCCTCCTGCGCCTTGGCGATGGCCGCCCGGACGTCCCGCTTCTGCTCTTTGTTCATCCCGTCGTCAACTCCCTCAGGAAGCACCCAATCGGACTACTGGGATCGTATGCATATATACGGAGCAACGCACCCGGACCGGAGCGTAAAGAAATCAAGGAGTCGAGCCGGACGCCGGTGGCGAGGCCGAACCCTGCGGAGTGCCCGGCGTCGACCGGACGACCTCCTCCGGGCAGGGCGTGCCCCGCGGCAGCTGGTACTTCGCCGCCACCCGGTACTCCCCCGGCGCCGGAACCAGCAGCTCCGTCCACACGTCGCCCTCGCTGTCCGGGAGCGCCTTGAACAGACATCCGGCCGTGTTCGCGAACTCCTTCGGCACGGCCCCGCGCGCCTTCGACTCGGCGGTCTCCTGCGGCGGCGGCACCGGCCTGCCCGCCCCATCCACCAGCCCCAGCCACGGCGAGTGCGGGATCCGCACCAGCACCCGGCCGGCCTGCTTCGCGTCGATGACCAGCTGGTCGGCGCCCGCCCGCACGACGCTCGCCGGCCCGGTCACCAGGTTCGTCGGCGCGTCGACCTTGAAGAGCTGCCAGTTCGCGTCGCCCCACACCTGCTGGAGGTACGGGAGCCCGGCGCGCACCAGCTTCGCCTCGTCCTCGCCGCCCGAGTCGGGTTTGTCGGCCGGCAGCACCACGTAGTGCACGGCCCAGCGCTCCAGCCATGCCCGGTAGCTGTCGGCGGTGAGGGTGTCGTCGTAGAAGAGCGGGTTGCGCTCCAGGTCGGCCTGCCGGTTCCAGCCGCGCGCGAGGTTCACGTAGGACGGGAAGGCGGAGGACTCCCGGTGGCTGCTGACCGGGACGACCTCGACCCGGCCGCGGTCGGCGCCCGCCTTCTGGAGCTGGTCCACGAGCGGGGCGAGCTCCCGGTTCCAGGCGGCGACCGGGGTGGTGCGGACGATGTCCGTGATGCTGTTGGTGGTGATCCAGGCGTTCAGCCCGATGAAGGCGAGCAGCACCCCGTACCAGCGCCGCGAGCGCGGGACCTCGTACGGGAGGGCCGCCAGCAGCACGGCGCCGCCGAACAGCATCACCATCCTGGTGACGTTCGATCCGACCTGGGAGTCGATGGCCCAGGTCAGGAAGACCCCGAGGGCGTAGACCGCGGAGGCGATCCGGACCGTCTTCCAGCGCCGCGGTACGAGGAAGAAGATCAGCAGCCCGAACAGGAACGGCAGCCCGGCCGAACCGATCTTCATGGGCTGCGTCCCGGAGAACGGGAAGAGCCAGGCCGACAGCCCCACCACGGCCACCGGGGCCAGCCCCAGCGCGTACGCACCCGGGCGCCGCCCGCTCAGGAACAGCGCGGCCGCGATCACCCCGAGGAAGAGGCCCGCGACGGGGCTGGCGGCGGTCGCGATCCCCGCCAGCGGGGCCGCCACGGCGGCCTTGGCCCAGCGCCGCCGCGCCCATTTGCGGGGCCAGCAGAAGACCGCGGCGACCGCCCCGAGGGCGAACATCGCGCCCAGCCCGAAGGTGACCCGCCCCGAGAGCGCGTTGCAGAACAGCCCGTACGCCCCGGCCAGGGCTGGCCACACCGGCTCGCGTACGGCCCCCCGGCAGCGGGTCAGGATCAGGGCGAGCAGCCCGGCCGAGACGGTGCCCGCGATCATCATCGTGGTGCGCACGCCGAGCATGTGCATGAGGTACGGCGAGACCACGCTGTACGAGACGGGGTGCATGCCGCCGTACCAGGCGAGGTTGTAGGCCGAGTCGGGATGCCGGCCCACGAACTCGGCCCAGGCGTCCTGCGCGGCGAGGTCGCCGCCGCTGTTGGCGAAGGCGAAGAACCAGACGACGTGCAGGACGGCGGCGAGCAGGGTGGCGACGAGCACCGGGTGTTGGCGCAGTGGGTCGAGGGCGCGTGTGCGCCGCCGGGCCTGCCCCTGCGGCCCCTGCTGCGGCGGCACGGCGCTACGGCCCGGGCCGTCGCCGTCGCCGTCACCGTCGGCCGACGGGATGGCGGACCTGGGCCGGCCCTGCTGCTCAGCGGTGGTCACTGCCGCACTCCCCAACATGGATCCCCGCCGGCACGCATCTGGCGTCCCGGGTCCCTTGGCCGCGTCCGGTCGGCGGGACCGGGCGGACATTCGCTAGACGCGCACCGGCGCCCCGGGGTTGCCCGGGGCGCCGGATCAGCGCTCGTACCCGCGCCGTCCGCGGACGGACGCGGACGGACGCGGACGGCGGTCAGCCGATGCGCGTCAGCTTGCTGCCGATGCCGGGCGAGGCCAGGTCGCTCTTCAGCGCCACCGGCACCTTGACCTGGCTGGCACCCTCGCCGACGGTCAGCACGCCGACCTCGGTGCCGGCCTTCGCGGTCTGCGGCATCGCGCCACCGCCGTCCGCGAGCTTCACGGTCACGGTCAGTGAGGCCCACCCGATCGCCTGCACGTCGGCGGTGGCGACGACCGGCGTCCGGCCGCCCAGTCCGTCGTCGACATAGCCCACGACGTCGCCCTTCTTCACGACGGTCGCGCCTTCGAGGGCCTTCTGGGTCCCGACCATCAGCTGCTTGCTCGCGGCGAGCACGGTGTCGATGATCGACGGCTTGTGCTGGCCGAGGACGGCACCGACGATCAGCTGGTTGGTGTTGCCGATCTTCTTCTGCGCGGCGAAGAGGAGGTTTCCGCCCGCCTTCGTCGTCGTACCGGTCTTGATGCCGAGCGCTCCGCCGGATCCGGTCAGGCCGTTCCAGTTGCGCCAGCTCTTGCCGGACGGGTCGACCCAGTTCGGCTTCTTGGTGATGTCGAGGAGCGTCTCGATCTCGACCAGCTTCAGGCCCAGCTTGACCTGGTCCTCGGCGGTGCTGACCGTGGTCGCGTCCAGACCCGACGGGTCCGTGTACGTGGTGTTGGTCATGCCGAGTTCCTTGGCGGTGTCGTTCATCTTCTTGACGAACGCCTCCTGGGAACCTGAGTCCCAGCGCGCGAGGAGCCGCGCGATGTTGTTGGCCGACGGGATCATGAGGGCGGCGATCGCGTCGTACTCGGAGATCTTGTCGCCCTCCTTCACCGTGTCGAGGGTGGACTCGTTGTTGACGGAGTCGTTCTTCTTGCCCTCGGTCTCGGCCGTCTTGTCGACGTCGATCATCGCGCCCTGCTCACCCTTTTTTATGGGGTGGTCGCGCAGGATGATGTAGGCCGTCATCGACTTGGTGACGCTCGCGATCGGCACCGGCTTCTGCTCGCCGGACTGGCCGAGCGTGCCGAGGCCCGCGGCCGCCATGTACGCCTGCCCCTCGCTGGGCCAGGGCAGCTGCGGCATCGTGCCCTCGAAGGTGTACGAGGACTTCGCGGTCATCACGAGCTTCGGCTCGGGCAGCGGGCGTACGAGCTGCACGACGGCCAGGATGATCCCCAGGAGCACGACCAGCGGCGCGTAGATCTTGAACCGGCGGACGGCGGTGCGCAGCGGGCTCGGCGGCGGGGGCGGATTGTTCGTGAGGTCCGCCAGCATGTCGAGCGGCGGCTTGGGCGGCAGCGGCTGCTGGGTGGTCCGCTCGCTGCGGTCGCCGTGGTCCAGGCGCTCGGTGGCAGTCGAGGCGGACGCCGAGACCGACGGGGTCGGCCGGACCGGGGGCTTCGGCCTGGCCTCCGTCGTGACGTCACCGTCGGTGCGCAGCGGCACGAAGGTGCTGGCCTCGGGGGCGTCGGGCCCCGGCGCCGCCGGCTTCGGCGCGCGGAAGACGGCGGTGCGCTCGCTGTCCTCGGCCGGGGCGGCGGCCGCGGCCGGCGCCTGGGCCGAAGCGGAAGGAGAAGCGGAGCCCGGCTTCACGGCGGCGGGCTTCGACTTCTGCCCGCCATCGGGCTTCAACGCGTCCACCTTCGGCACCCGGAACACGGCGGTGCGCTCACTGTCCGCCGGCTCGCCTGCCGCAGCCGACGGCTTCGGCTTCTCCACGGCCCCAGGCTTCGCCTCGCCGGAACCGGAACCGGAAGCGGCCTCACGCGGCGCAGTCGACCGCTGGCCGGAATCGCCTGTCGGCTTGCCCGCCGCCGGCGCGGCGGAACCGGGCTTCACCGCCCGGAACACGGCCGTACGCTCACTGTCCACGGGCTCGTCGGCCGCAGCCGACGGCTTCGGGGCGGACGCCGACCCGCCGGCCACAGAACCGGACGCGGCCGGGCGCTCCTCGGCCTCCGCCGACGACTTGCCCGCACCGGCGGAGCCCGGCTTCACCGCCCGGAACACGGCCGTACGCTCACTGTCCGCCCGCTCGGGCTCCGCATCCCCGGCCGCAGCCGACGGCTTCGCGGCCTCGGCCTTCGCCTCGGACGCCGACCCACCGGAGGCGGCCTCGGCGGCCCCGGCCGACGGCTTCGACCCACCGGCCACAGAACCGGACGCGGCCGGGCGCTCCTCGGCCTCCGCCGACGGCTTGCCCGCACCGGCGGAACCGGGCTTCGCCGCCCGGAACACGGCCGTACGCTCACTGTCCGCCCGCTCGGGCTCCGCATCCCCGGCCGCAGCCGACGGCTTCGCGGCCTCGGCCTTCGCCTCGGACG